>JBJXFF010000133.1:0-31436 GCA_046153945.1 Pirellulaceae bacterium | reverse complement strand
GCCGGGACTCCAACGCCTGCCCGAGCTGGAAAACGCCCGACGCGCGGGGCCAAGTCAGCTGCGCACTTGTTCGAGGAGCTTCATGGATATTCTCCTGTCTGCGTTTGTCCGTCAAAAAGCGCGTTAGACGGACAAAGCACGTGTCGCGCGCAGCAGACGCGTCATCCGTCTACTCCGTTCAGTAGTGTACATTTGAATGAAGGCAATGTCAAGCTTCCCAAGGCGTTTTGATTGACGAAGCGATTTGAGCCTGTTACTATGCGGACGTAGTACGTATAAACAATGGTTCGGCGGCGCGGTCTGAAAGTGAAGGGAGGACGCGGATGAGGCAAGTCGCATTCGTCATCGTGGCCGTACTGCTAGCGTTTTCCACCGGCCTCGCTCAAGAGCCGAAGAAGGGGGACGACGCGAAGCCGGAGGCGGTTCGCCTGCGACCGGGCACGGTGCGGGACGAGAAAGGGCAGGTCAAGGAGTTCGAATTCGTCCGCGGGGTCCGGATCCACCCCGACGCATTCGAGGACGCCAAGCAGCTGCACTTCTGGGACCGACGCGAGACCTTCATCGTCCCGATCAGCGACCTGGCCTCCGTCGAGATCGGCAAGCAGGACGACAAGTCGTTAAAGGCGAACGTGGTCCTAAAGTCGCGGGACGGCAAGCAACAGACAATCGAGGTCGAGCTGGGGACGGCGGTTGAGTTGAAGTGGAAGGGGGAGATTGCCATCCGTCGAACGCCGTGGCGGACGTTCCAGGGCTCCACCTTCAGTTTCGACAAGTAGCCGGCTGGGGGCCGAACCAGGCGCTGCAGCAGACGGCGGGGCATGATTCGTTTCCGGGACTTCAAGCTCTCCGGGTGCCGCCACGCTGCTGAGCTTCATCGTCCGGCCGTTTAACCTCGGCTTCTTCGCAGAGAACCCTTATCGTGAAGGTGGGCTGAAAAGATGAGAAAGCCTTCGCGATCAGTGAGTGCCGGCGCGGCGTCTGGGGTTCTTTCCACTTTTCTCGCTTCGGTGATCGCCGCCGGCTCCCTCGTCCTGTCCACGCTGGTAGGAGCTTTTCTGCTCGCCACGTTTTTCGCGGTCATCGGTGTCCTTAACTACGTCCTAGCCCAAGTCGGGCTCATGGTGAATCCCGCCCTCGCAGTGATCCTTGTCGCTATGGTGACAATTCTTGGTCTCTTCGCTGCGGTCAACCTGTTTTGCTGGGTGCAACTCCGTCTTCTGGGCCGCCTCCACCGTTGGGGGTTGAGAAACCGCTACCCCGAGCTAACGTGTCTGGTTTCCGTTTTCTTGGTGATTGGCACGTCCGTCGGAGTTGCATGGTATGTAGCGGCAGGGCTCGGCGAACCGGCGGGCCAACTACTCCGTTGGCTCCCGACCTTGTTCGGGCTTGCCGCGTGTGTGGTGGCACCGAAGTTCATCATCGACGTAAACGAGAAGATCGACGGGAGCCTTCGCTACGAGAGTCTGCGAACCTTCTTCTTCGGCCCATATCCCGAGCGACTCGAAGAGGACCACGATGTTGGCGGACTTTTGGCAGCCCTCCGAGATGGCAACGAATTCATCCGCGCTCGGGCTGCCGCGTCACTGGGCCGAGTTGGTGACGAGCGAGCCGTGCCCGCGCTCCAGGAGGCGCTCCAATGCGAATTCAACTATGCGAAGTCGACGGTAGCCCTGGCTCTTGTGAAAATTGGCGGCGAAAATGCCATGAAAAGCCTCATGGACGAAACGAAACTGGATTTTTGGTTAGACGTTTGGAGCGAAGTGGCGAGAGGGCGCAAGTTGGGGCGCTTCCCCGAAATGCCGGATACAGAGCGGAGTGTGGTGGCTCGACTAGTTGAAATCGCCAACAGCGACGCTGAGGAATGGAGGCGGAAATGGGCGAAGGAGATGCTAGTAAAACTAGGTCCTGGAGGCGTCTGTTAAGAGGGGCTATTCACCATTACCCAGCCGATCGTTCGGCGTCATCACACGAAGGGGTGGCACGGCAGTCAAAGGGCGCGAGAGATTTTTGTCCTTGAAAAGACGCTGTCGCCCTTTGACAGCCAGTGCTGATGCGCGAAAAGACGCCCCATCGCCAGTGGTTTCCAGGTAAAGTTGCTCCACTCGGACGCTGCACTGGCTGACGAGCCGATGGTGAGCTTGCACAGATAGCAATATCTTTCGCCGGCTCATCTGCCAGTGCCACCCCGCCGGCCGAACCAAGGTCATGGTATCGATTAGGGCGAACCGGCCGATGGGGCCACATTCCGGTTGCGCGCCGCGTGAACTATAATAGCGTCAGGAAGTCCAAACGAGGTGATCGATGAAAACGCACATACTCAAGGGGTCGAAGCAGGAGATTGCCGACTGCCTTGTCCGCATCCGCGGCGATGTTCGCGAGGCAATTGTGTTCGAAGCGGAGCCGGCACCGGCGGCGGAAGCATCGCCGCACGGCACCGAGGATATCTTTGCCGAAATGGGTCCGTTCATGGTCGATGCCCAGGATGTGGACGACTCGCGTGAAGCGGTCTACACGCGGATGGAAGGCGAATGATTCTCCTGGACACGAATCTACTTACCCGGATGACCCGGTCGCATGATCCCCAGTCCGGCGTGGCGCGCGCGGCGATTCAAACGCTTCTGCGGAGGGGAGAGCGGCTGATCGTCGTCCCCCAAAACCTGTACGAGTTCTGGGCAGTGGCGACGCGTCCGCCGGGCCCGCCCCCCACGGGACGCAACGGCTTGGGGATGATCCCCGCGCAGGCCGGACACTGGTTACGCTTCTTTCGACGCCGTTTCACGCTGCTTCCCGACCGCGAGGAGCTGTGCGAGCTTTGGCAGGAACTGGTTGAGCGGCACGTTGTGACGGGCTTCCGGGCGCACGACGTCCGCCTCGTGGCGGCAATGCAAAGTTATGGAATCACGCGGCTGCTTACGTTTAATGCGCCGGACTTCCGCGGACTTGCCGTTGTGATTCTCGACCCAGCAGCGGTCTGAGAGCCTGCCTGGCGGTATGAGCCGCTGGGAGGCGATGCGGGCAAACGCCCGTGAGCAATTGGCTCGGAACCCGCTGTACCGTCAGCCGGGCTGGGTCGCCACCCCGGCAGTGGAGCGTTGACATGCGGTTGCGCGCCATCTCCTCAGCAGATACCATCGACTCCATTCTGCAGCGCGGAGTACAATACTGGCGGGCAGAGTCTACACGGTTGTTACCCCGCGGTTGGGGAACTTGTCCGGTCCAACGGTATTACGTTCGGCCGAGCAGTTGATTGTGTCATCAGAGGGGATGCCATGGCGCACGAGATTGATCGCATCGTCCGATTGCTGGAAAGGGAGTTGATCACTCGGTCCGAGTTTTTCAATTGCATGCTGGAGGCCCTGGTAAACTTCCCCGCGGGAGAGAAAGAGTCGATCCTGGGCGCTCTGGCGGGTCACAGCAGCGAAAGGGTGCAGAGCGCAGTTGTGGACGTCGAGGCGTTTGTGCGGAACCAGGAGTTGAGCAGGGACATCGCGCACCTCCGGCGGAATTCGCCGCTGCGCCCGGGGTGTTGCTTGGAACTGGTGGGCAGCCGCGAATATTATTCTTCCGAAGACCGCCCCTGGTGGCTGAGTGGTCGGGAATGCCGCGGAGCAACATTCGTTCGTTTCGAGCGCCTGGGTAAGAACCAGAACCTGACGCCGGTCGCGCTCATCGCGTTTTACGAAGCGATCGACATGCCGGGGCTCCAAGGGCGCTACGCCGTCTTGTTCGCGAGGTATGGGTGCGACTACCCCGCCTGGACACTTCGGGAAGGGTCGGTCGCCATGTGTGTCGTGGAAGCGCTGCCGGACAACCTGGAAGGCTTTTGCGACTCTCACCCGTTCACCGAGCGTCACGCGTGGTACCGCATTAAGGAGACGCCAGACGAATCGGATGGGTCAAACGGTTAGAGAATCGCCAGAATTCCGGCCGAACCAGGCGCTGCTGAGCTTGATCGTCCGGCGTCTCACGACGTTGGCCCTAGAGTCATTACGCCAACCTTGCGGCATTCCCGCACACGGAGTGTGCGGGCTACTATGAAGGGATGCCCGACAACCTCCTCGACAACCTCGATGTCTTCTACGGCGAGCTGACTCCCGCTCGGGCGACGGTCTACGCGCGGCTGGAAGGATTGGAAAACGCTACCGGACTCTCGCTTTCCGGCTTTGTCCGTGGGCCCCGCTGTTTTTACTCGACGACCCTGCTATCAACGTATCCTCTGTCAGACGCCGGGCCCGGTCCGTCACTCGTCGCAAAGGCTCTTGTCCCCGACCCCTGCTATTGGTCACCAGAAACACCGAATATCTACGATGTGACCGTCGAGCTCCGCCGCGGCCAAGACATTATCGCCAGCGAAGTGAGACAAATTGGGTTCAAGCCGCTGGGAATCTCCGGGCGGTTTTTTACTTGGGAAGGAAAGCCGTGGGTGATGCGTGGCATCAAGCAGGTGAATTCAACTATAGAAACCGACATATTCGCCTGGCGAGATCAAGGAGCAGTGCTTGTTGGTGTCCCGTCGAGTGACGAGTTGCGATTGGCCTCAGAAAAAGGCATCTTGGTTTATTGTATGCTGGCTGCCGATGCCGACAGGCTAAAGAGCGAACTACGTCGAGTATCTTACCATCCTGCAGTTTTCGCGTTCGGTACTTGTTACCCAGATAGAGGATCAGGCTTGAAGGGAGTTGCGCCCAACGTTTTGCTCTTCTTCTATGGAATTGTCGACCAGGAATACCCATTACCACATTGGGCGAGTTTTGGTCACATCGCGGCTGGCGAGCCACAAGAGACAGCCGAGGTCGCTTTACAAACTGCAGAGCCAATTGTTCTTTCGAAATTCCACGCGAAGAGCTCGCTTTCCGAGGCCCGTGCTGCCGCAGACAAACTCCAAGCCGATCTCGCCCCTTACGGCCAATTCGCCGGCTACATCGTCTAACTTTCAACAATGTCCGACCAAGAGACCAATTCCGATCCGCTACTCTCCCGCTATGCCCGCCAGATGCGCTACCCGCCCATCGGCGTGGAAGGGCAAAAGAAGCTCCTCGCGTCCCGCGCCCTCGTCGTCGGCTGTGGGGCGCTGGGGTCGGTGATTGCCAATACACTGGCGCGGGCGGGGGTGGGGAAGCTGCGGCTGGTGGACCGGGATTTTTTGGAGCTCAATAACTTGCAGCGGCAGGTGCTGTATGACGAGGCCGATGTGGCGGCGGGGCTGCCGAAGGCGATCGTGGCGAAGGACCGACTGAGCAAGATCAATTCGCAGATTGAGATTGAGGCCCATGTCGCCGACGTCGAGCACACGAACATCGTGAAGCTCTGCGAAGGAGTCGATTGCATCGTCGATGGGACCGATAATTTCGAGACCCGGTTCCTCATCAACGACGCCGCCCTCAAGCTCCGCCTCCCCTGGGTCTACGGCGGCTGCATCGGGGCGGAAGGGCAGACGCTGACCATCCTGCCGGGTGAGACTCCTTGCCTCCGCTGCCTCATGCTCGAGCCGCCGCCGCCGGGGAGTACGCCGACCTGCGACAGTGCCGGAATCCTGGGGACCATCATCGGCGTCGTCGCTTCCATGCAGGCGAACGAAGCCCTCAAAATCCTCTCCGGCCACCGCGAAGCCATCAGCCGCACTTGGAACGTCTTCGACCTATGGGACAACACGGCCCGGCAGATCAAGCTCGATTCTTTCCAAGAGCAAAAAGATTGCCCCACATGCAGCGGCCGCGAATTTCCCTGGCTCTCGGGCCAGCGCGGCAGCCAGACCGCCATCCTTTGCGGCCGCAACAGCGTCCAACTCAGCTTCCCCGGCCGCGCCGCCCTTTCGCTCGACGACCTCGCCGCGAAGCTTGCTGCCGTCGGCACCGTCACTCGGAATCGTTACCTCGTCCGCGCTGCCATCGAACCCTATCTGCTCACAATCTTCCCCGACGGCCGGGCGGTGATTGGAGGGACGGAAGACGTGGCGGTGGCGAGAAGCGTGTATGCGAAGTATGTAGGGAATTGAGCCCCGTCCATGGGGATTTGCCTCTCATTGTCTCGGGAGTCGCTCGGGGACAGTCAGTCGCACACCCGCTTTGTCGGCCTGTCTTTGAAGTTCGTCGCTCATTGCCGCTTCACTGATGACAAGTTCTTCCAGGTTTGGGAGCGTCAGCAAACTCTGCACTCCTTGCGCCGTCACTGCTGTGGAGCAAAGTTCGATCCAGCGCAATTGAGAACATTGTAAGAGTGGCGCGAGCCCGGCATCGTCGATTTCAGTGCTATTAAGTTTCAATCTCCGCAGACGGGGGTTTCTAGCGAGTGGCTCGAGCAATGCTGGTGACCACGGCTCCTCCCGGTCGCTCTCCAGAAAGATACCACTGAGCGACAATTCCTCCGGCTGGCATTTTGTCAGGCTTTCGAGCATTAAATGGAGCATGGGCTCGGTCGTTTCAGTCGTTTCGAAGATTACGTCGCGCGGTCGATCGACGTCGGCTAACAAACTGCAAGCGGCTTTCATCTCCGATTGTTCGATCGCTCCTAGGGAGACCCACGAAACGGATTCCAGTGGCACATCGTCAATCAAGCCGTACAACCATTTCCATTGGAGGCGCACGAGCCACTTTGGTCCGCAGTATTCATATCCAACGTGCCCCTGAATGCTTTGGAGGCGGCGACCCACTTCGTGAGCGCGTTCACTTCGGCGCAAGCACCAACCGAAGTGCGCCGCAACGACGCCGATGAGCAACATCGCGGTGAGGCACTCGCGAAGCGTCAGTCGCCAAACGCGGTTTTGCCGTGCCCGTCGAATGCTAAGTGGGATGACGAGCCCTGCCACGCCAACGACGATCGCTACATCAGCGGCCGTTGCGGCAAGGTACCATTTCCTCTTACCCTTCCAGACAGACCAACGTCTGGAACGATGCTCGTGAACGGTCCGATGAAGAAAGGAAAACGGCCATCCGTGTTCAAAGGTCTCCCAATTCGCCCAGCCTTTCTTCGCACGGCCGCCCCATTCCCGCTCGCTGGAACCCGCAACCACAAGTGCAAGAAACGGAGCCAACACGAGTATTGCCGGTAAGGCCATCGACCCAACTTGCAACCAGCGGTACTTGCTCGTTTCAGGCATGATCTTTTTCGCTCATCCTTAATCCTTCCCCTCACTTCACAAACCCCGCCTTCGCAAACGCCGCAATCCCCATCGTCCCTTGATCCGGCCCGGTTTCCAGCGTCAGCAAGCTTGAGCCGGGGGGAATGGGAATGACGACGGCTTGGGCGGGGTCGAGGGAGGAGAGGCTGGCCTTTTCCCAGGCGACACGGCCGTCGATGAGGATGCGGACGCGGCGGCATTCGCCTTCGCAGCAGCCGACGAGGGCGGTAAAGAGCTTGTACTCGGGCTTGAGGTCGAAGGTGACCTGGCTGGAGCGAACCATCGCGTAGCCGCCGCTGAATTCCTGGCCCAGGAATTTGATCGGCGTCGGCGTACGGCTGAAGGGGATGGAATCCTTAGTGGGTCCGCCGCGCTCCTTCGGCGGAGAGAGGCTGCGCGGCGTTAACGACGATAGAGAGATTTTCGGTTCAACCCATTTCTGCCCTTTGGGGGGGCTGAGGATGGCGGAGCGATGCGCCAGGCCGCGCCAAGCGATTTGATTCCGCTCTTCGTTGCCGCGGATGGTCAGTTCCAGCGTCACTTCCCGGCCGCGCCATTTTTGCAGATCCCACCAGTAGGCGAGAGTGTCTGACGGCTCCTTCACTTCCGGCTGCGGATTGCGAAAACCACGGCGATTCATGAAGGGATCGCGGAGCTGCGGGCGGGCGTAAAGAAACATCTGCCGCATCCGCTCCCGGTCGGTGCTAGTCGTCCAGCCGACCGCTTCGTCATCGACCCGCAGATGAATCAGGTGCTCTTCCAGATTCTTGGGAACTGCCGCCAGCAGTTGCACCACATCGTTCGTCTCATCAATGCGGACCTTACGAGTGAGAACCAGCTCGGCTTCCCTGCTGACGACGAGCACCGGGTCCCAGCATTTGCCGGGTTCGTTCCACTGCGTCGCCAGGCGGGACTTCTGCCACCCTTCACCCGCCGCTTCCCAGCCCCCAAGGCCGGCGAGGGCCGCACGGATCAAGTCGCTGCCGGTTTGCGGTGTCCAGTCGAGCCGCACGATGGGGTTGAGCCAGAGGACTTCGTCACGAATGTCGAGCGGGTCTGCCCCATCGGGCCGGTCGTCGTGTGCGTATTCGGTGACGAGAATGACTTGCTTCACTCCCTCCACGTCGAGTTCGCCTGTGGATTTTGCTTCATCGCCGCCGCGGAGGATATCGCTTTCCCACAACTCCTTGCCGCCTTGTTTGTCAGCAAGAATGCGGCAGCGGACACAGCCACCGTCACCGACGGCGCGATCCAGAGCGACGGAAAGGGAAAGAGCCTTGGCACCGGAGGGCAATGAAAAGGCGACCTCACTGTAGGAATGTGTCGCAATCCCCAAATCAGCTTCACGGCCACCAGCTCCCAGAAGAATTTTTCCTGCGGCAGTCTCGTTTCGCCGCCATGGCTCCGCTTGTCCGAGGAGCCGGCGATTGGCCTTGGTTTCGGCCGGAAGCAGCGACAGCGGAGCTTCGTCCGCCCCGCGATAGCTGCACCAGGCAATTTCTTGTTCAGGAACCGCGATGGCGTGAGAGGACCAGGCGGGCTGCATGTAGTAATAGACCTGCGGCGCGCTTCGGGATCGTCCCGTGCGGACCCGTTCCACCTCACGGCTGACACGGCTGGCGGTAAGTGTTGCCCCGCTGGTGAGAGTGAAGCGACTGATCGCACCGGGCGATGTACCGCTGGCGAAGAGGTTGTCTTCGAGCACGGCAACGGAGAGGTCTACGTTGGGAAAGACTGCATCGGCGATATTGGCATAGGTGGACTCCACTACGCCACCTTCCGTAAGAATCGCCAGACCGTATTCTCGCCAGCGAATGCTCCGGGCCAATAGCTTGCTGCCGTCCGCTAGCACGACGGTTCCTTCTTCCGGCTGAGATCGCAGTGCGGCCGTGGTTCCCACGATTCTTCGAATCCGATCCGGCCTGACCAGCACATGCGTTCCCGCCACCGGCATCAGTGGCGTCTCCAGTTGCACCTTCAGCCTCGGTCCCCCTTCGCCATCGACCAGGCCGACGAGAGAGCCATTCACCACGTCGCCATTCGCCAGCATGACCAGCGGCACTTCACGGTCCACTTCCGCTGTCTGGTCCCGAATCAGGCGAACCGGATTGGCGGCGGCAAAAAGGTCCTTGCCACCAATTGGCATGCCGGCTCCAAGGAGCGGCCAGGAAGACATCACCGCATCCTTTACCCGGGCACCGTCAGCAAAGTCTGCCGCAAAGCGACCAAGGTAAGGGCGGGACTGGGCACTCGCCAAAGGGACAAACGCTAGAAGTACGACGAGCGAAAAGAGTAACGCCGAAAATCCGTACTTTGGGATTTGAACGGGGTTAATTAGCAGTCGTACGTGGAGCGCGGTCATATTCTCTCGCTGTTGTCCGCCGACCATTCATCGTAGCTGACTGCGGGTGCCGGGAATACGATGCTTTAGAGCCGCTAATGGTTGCTGGAGAGAGCGAAAAACGCTCACAGGCGAATTGCACTGGAATAATGGTTGACAACCGATTGCCCACCTGTACAATGACATGGAGTTGAGACTGATTCTCAGTAAACGCGAGTTGGATTTCGCCCCGCTGGTTTTCACTCCCGCCTTAGCAACTGCTATGTCCCACCCCACCGCAACGACCCTCACTGCCCTGCCAGCTTCCGCCGAAAACGAACGAATTCTCGTCGTTTTGGTGCAAAACCCCGGCGGCGGAAGCCACGTCGAAATGCGTCAGCAGTCGTTTGGGGAAGGGATCGGCTGGTTTACCCAAGGGACCATTCGCTTGGAACCCGGCCAAGTCGCTGCCCTCAAGAGCGCCCTTGGACTCGCTTCCACCGGAAGCTCATCTTCCTCTCGCTTGCCTCGCGAATTTTCCAAAGTTTCGACTTCGAGCTGGCAGCCGCGAGTTGTGCATGCCGACTCGGCATAGCGTGGCGGTCGGCTGTTGAAAACGGGGCCGCCGTCAACGCGGCATGCGTGGTTTGCAGCACGCCATTTGTAGTGCCAAGAAATTGAGATTCTCCGCGCCTATCTGGATCAGCTGGGTTGCCGGTCCACGAATCTTTGCGGAACTTATGGACAAGGGCGGTTCTTTGCTGCCATAATCGGCAAGGACGGATTCCTCCTCATTTCTTGAAAACTCATGAATGCCCGCGACCGCGCCCTTGGCATCGCTTCCTTCATGTTGACGCTGCTGTTAGCGCCAATCGTCGCTCATCTCGTCCTGGGGCCCGTCAACCGGGCTGGAGGAAAGCTAAAGGCCCCAACGCGATTTCACCTGATCGACTTCGTTTGGCTGCTCGTTCAGTTCCAAGTCGGCTTGGGATTTTGCCTGCAATATGTCGGCGTGCAGTATCAACGCTCGTTTTTCATGCTTTTGGCCTTTCTCTCGTTTGCCGTCCTGACGATGTGGGCTGGTGCCGTAAGCTTCCTTTCTCGCGCCGGTGTTCGCAGCAGCATCAAGCGAGGCTTGTTTATCGTGGTTCTGCTCCCCGCCACACTATTCCTCATGGTCGCTATTCCGCTTCTCCCCGCAGGTTGTTATTTGCTGCAAACGGACCCGCGGATGATGGAGTTGGTCTTGCATTTCAATTTCAATATTCCGAGAGGCGCAGGGATCACCGCCGCCGTGGCGGGCACGGTTCTGTTGCCGATGGTGGGTTATCTTCTCAATCGACTATCGGCCTGGATTGTTCGCGGCGCGACCGAAACTACCGCCGTGCGCCAAGCGGTAACGGCCTAGTTTCATGCGGGAATCCTCCGATTCAACGCCGCTCGTCTCAAGAAAGCCATGAACAAGAGAGTGAACCCGACGACCGGCAGGAATGTCTGGACTGTGGTAGGTCCTTTGCAGATAATCTACCCGGCTGACGAGATTTTGGCTGGACCTATCGCGACGAAGGAACTTATGAGGTGACTACCCCAGGGAAGTAAACAAAGGTGCTGCTTGCGTTCGTCATCACCTCTCTTATAATGTCTCTAGACAATTGATTGCGGCGGTAGCTCAGTGGTAGAGCGCTAGCTTCCCAAGCTGGATGTCGCGAGTTCGACTCTCGTCCGCCGCTCTTGAAGTAAATTCAGCCGAAACAACAACTTAAGTTACCTGCCGACGTTCGGCAGTGCGGTCATTTCCAGAAAGCCAAAACGGTATTTACCGTTTTGAGTATTTTTCCCTGGAGGCTGCACAATGCCGCGTCTCACGAAGTCGGTCCCCTCTTATCGCCGCCACAAAGCCAGTGGGCAGGCCCTTGAAACCCTGAACAGCAAGGATTTCTATTTGGGGCCTTGGAATTCTAAGGCCAGCCGGGTCGAGTACGACCGGCCCATCAGCGAATGGACAGCATCCTGGCGAGGAACGAACTCTGGTGCCGGCGATGCGGCGACCATCACCGAACTCCTGGACGGCTAACGGTCCCAGCGCCGCCGTGGTCCGCGAGTTATGCCCGCAACACGGCGTGCGACTAAGTGAGTAGCATGACGACACGACCTCTGCAGGCCCAAAGGAACCCAGTCATGCGATTACTTGTTGTCCCGTTGTCTTGTTTGTTGACGTTTCAGGGGTTTGCTGAAGAGCCTGCGTCGCCGGCTTCGCGCATTTCGGCGGATGAGACAGCCAAGCCGGAGCCGATCAAGCGAGGGTTTGATAGGTGGAAAAGTGAGCACCAGCGCCTGCTCGACGACCAGAGTGTCGTTGCCTATTACGACTTTCAGGAGGGGGCGGGCACGGTCCTGAAAAACAAGTCCAAGACGGGTTCCGCGTTGGACGCAGCCATTCATGATGGGAGTTGGGAGCAGGGCCGTTGGGCGGGTAAGAAAGCGATTCGATTCAATGGCAAGTCCAGCGTCGTGGAGATTGCCACGCACAAGCTTCTCTGTCCAATCGACAAAAAACAGGGAGGGAGCGGTGAGATGACCGTCGAGGCGTGGGTGATGGCCAAGGTTTGTGGCAATGGGGGCATTCTGGACATGTCCTCGAATGGGACGGCGGCGAACACCCCCTATGCGATCTGGATGAGTGGGTCACGGCTCGTCGCTTACATGGGGCGGCAACCGGGGGAACGAGTGCTGGTCACGGCGGATGACGATTTGATGGACAAGGACGAGTGGATCCATGTGGCGATCACCATCAACGACCAGCAATTGTCTCTCTACCGAAATGGGGCGCGAGTGGGCGTTGTAAAGCGGGAAGCAGTCGAAACCTCGGACAATGGCCGGCCGCTGCTCGTCGGTGCCATCGGCAAGGGGATGTGGCCGTTCAACGGCTTGATGGATGAGTTAGTCATCCATCAGCGGGCGCTGACCGAGGTCGAAATCGAGCGCCGCGCTTCGTATCTGCCGGACATTATTGAACCCCCCGGCCCAGCTTCTCTAACACTGCTGTCGCCTCGCGGGGGCGAGAGCCTGAGTGGCGGAAGTTGGCATCGCATCCGGTGGACCTCTCAAAAAGTCAGCGCGAGCGATCTCGTGAGGATCGAATGGAGCGGGGATGACGGCAAAACATGGAAGGAGATCACTCCATCCGCACCCAACAGGGGCGAGTTCGTTTGGCAGGCAGCCAAGACGCCGTCAACCCAATGCCAGATGCGTGTTTCCACCCACTCTTCAAAATTGGTTGCTCAGTGCGATCGAGCTTTTTCCATCATTCCGACCGAGGACGTTCCAGCTTACGAATGGGTTAAGGTAACACTAGCAGCCCCCTTTGCACCTCGCGACGGACTCGGAGCACTTGCCTTCCATGGACGGATGTGGCTGTTGGGGGGTTGGAACCCCAACGACAAGAAAAACTTCCCCCGTATCTGCAACAATGAGGTCTGGAGTTCCCAGGACGGCGCGGCATGGATTCTCGAAAAGCCCAATACGTTCAAGGACAATCAGTTCGACTCCCGAATGGATTGGGAGGGCCGGCACACGGCGGGGTGCGTTGTGCATCGTGACAAGATGTGGATCGTTGGTGGCGACTCGAACCAAGGCCATTTTCAGCCCGACGTCTGGAACTCGGCGAGCGGCAAGGATTGGAAGCTGGTCACTCCCGCTGCGCCGTGGGGTCAGCGAGCGTTGCACTACACGGTTGCTTACGCCGACAAGATTTGGGTGATGGGGGGTCAAACGATGCCGAATCACATTCAGTCGAATGAGGCATTCTATCGCGACATCTGGACGACCACCGATGGTGCCGAGTGGACTCAGGTCAAGCCGCGGGAGCCTTACTGGTCCGCGCGTGGCATGATTGGCGGAAGCGTGGTTTTCAAGGATCGGATCTGGATTCTGGGCGGTGGCACCTATGACACACCGGAAACACCGCGGCGGAAGTTCTGGAATGACGTTTGGAGTTCGTCTGACGGCGTCAACTGGGTTCGCCATGTCGAAAAAGCGCCCTGGGAGCCGCGTCAATATCATGAAGTCGCCGTGTTCGATGACCGCATGTGGGTGCTCGAGGGCTATGGTCCGGAAAAGAAGCCGGCCAATCGAAACGATGTCTGGCACTCCGCCGATGGCGTGAACTGGCACCCCTTACCCAATACTCCCTGGCTCCCGCGACATGCTGCGGGGGTCTTCGTTCATGATCGCGCCCTATGGATGGTCGCCGGCAATAACATGGCCCCGGACGTTTGGAAGCTCGTGCGAAAATAGACCCGCGAAACTGGTCCGAAAAACCATCGACCTGGCAAATGCTCTCGCGGGCGGCGCCAGACGGGCCGGATCGGGACTTCCACAATCCGGCGGACAGTTGTTTCCGCGGTCCGACTTGCTTAAGTTGTTGGATGTCGATTGCCCGAATTCCTCAGGAATGGGTTGATCACAATTCCTCTTCCTCTGTTCTTCATCAGGAGTCACCCGCCATGTTAAACCCCCGCACCGCTCCAGCGATTCAAGAATGCACTGCCCGCTCAAACCAAATTAAAAACACTTCGCTCCCGCGACGTTCCTTCCTGGCAACACTCGCCGGCGCAACAGCCGCCTTCGGCATGGGCGAAGCGCTCGGGCGCGACTACGGCCCCAATGCCCCGCCGGTCCGGTATCCCGATCCCGATATCGTGGCGCTCGACAAGAAATTTGAAGCGTACAAGCTGGGGAATACTCCCATCCAGCGACTCTATCACAGTAAGGAAATGCTGTGGGCTGAAGGGCCAGCCTGGAGTGCCGTCGGCAGATTCCTGCTCTGGAGCGACATTCCCAATAACGTGCAAATGCGGTGGCTCGAAGAGGATGGCCATGTCAGCGTCTTCCGCAATCCGGCTGGCAACAGCAACGGCAACACGTTTGACTATCAAGGCCGGCAAATCTCCTGCGAACACGGCACACGCCGCGTGGTGCGATATGAACACAATGGCAAAACCACGGTGCTGGCGGATAACTGGCAAGGGAAAAAGCTCAATGCCCCCAACGACGCTGTCGTCCATCCTGATGACGGCGCGATCTGGTTCACCGACCCCGGTTACGGCAGCCTGATGAATTATGAAGGGGTCAAAGGGAAGCAGGAGATCAAGGAGGCGGTCTATCGCATCGACGCCAAGAGCGGAAAACTCGATTTGGTGACGGACGAAATCTTCAAGCCGAACGGCCTCTGCTTCTCGCCGGACTACAAGAAGCTCTATGTCGCGGATACAGGGGCCTCCCACTATCCCGACGCACCTCGGAATATCAAAGTCTGGGACGTCGTGGATGGAAAAACTCTCGCTAAGGGGAAAGAGTTTGCCTCCATGGCGCTGGAGGGCTTTGATAAGGCCGGCTTTGCGGACGGGATTCGGGCCGATGTGGATGGCAACGTTTGGGCGAGCGCCGGCTGGGTGGGTGATGGCTATGACGGTGTCCATATCTTCGCCCCCGCTGGCAATCGCATCGGGCAAATCCGGCTCCCCGAGATCTGCAGCAATGTCTGTTTTGGCGGAACCAAGAGGAACCGGCTGTTTATGACGGGGAGCACTTCCCTCTATGCAGTTTATGTGGAGACCCAAGGGGCGCACGTTAGCTGAATTGAGTCTCTTGTTTGGACGAACATGGCTTTCGAGGGAGTATGCGGAAGATGAATACGAAGCTTTTGGCAGCCGTTATGGTCGTATCGATCGCACAGAACCTGGCCCGAGCGGAGGACTTCTCGCTGCACACCTTCGAGCCCCAGCGGCTGAGCGATACTTACTTTTCCGAAGGTGCCAATGCAGGTGACATCAACGGCGACGGCAAAGCTGACGTGGTCTATGGCCCCTATTGGTTCGAGGGACCGGGGTTTGAGAAAAAGCACGAGATCTATGCTCCGAAGCCGCAAAACGTGGAAGGCTATGCGGACAACTTCTTCAACTGGGTCTATGACTTCAACGGCGACGGGGCGAGCGACGTCTTCGTGGTCGGCTTTCCGGGAACGCCCGCCTACGTCTACGAAAACCCCAAGGGTGAAGGACTAGCCAAGCATTGGAAGAAGCACCAGGTTTTTGAATCGGTTTCCAATGAATCGCCGCAACTGATCGATATCGTTGGTGACAAGCGGCCCGAACTCGTATGCACGCTCAAGGGGGCATTCGGCTTCGCCACCATCAACTGGGACCGCCCTTTTGAGCCCTGGACGTTTCACCGCGTCTCCGATCAGGCGGCTCCCGAGCGGTTTGGGCATGGACTGGGAGTCGGCGACATCAACGGCGATTCACTCGCCGATATCATCTTCGCCTCCGGCTGGTTTGAGCAGCCGGCGAAAGGGCCGCTGGACTCAGTCTGGAAATTCCACGCGGCGGCGTTCACGAACGCCTACGGCGGAGCCGAAATGTACGCCTACGACGTCGATGGGGATGGCGACAACGACGTCATCACCAGCCTGGCGGCTCACGATTTTGGCCTGGCGTGGTACGAGCAAGATCGAAGTGGAGCTGAGCCGGTCTTTCGTCAGCACCTAATCATGGGGAGCAAGCCTTCCCAGAACCGGTACGGCCTTGTCTTTAGCGAGCCCCACTCGGTGGCTCTCGCCGACATCGACGGCGACGGCCTCAAGGACATCATCTCGGGCAAGACCTACTACTCGCACCATAAAGGGAGCCCGATGTGGGACGCCGGCGCGGTCGTCTACTGGTTCCGGCTGACGCGAACCGAAAAGGGAGTGGACTGGGTTCCCTACAAAGCCGATGGCGAAGCGGGTATTGGCCGGCAGATCAGCATCGTGGACATCAACGGTGATAAGCTTCCCGACATCGTGGTCGGCGGCATGAAGGGGGCCCATGTGCTGACCCATCGCGCTGCCAAAGTGGACAAAGCCAAATTTCAAGAAGCCCAGCCGAAGGCCCTTGAAACGCCAGACAAGGAAACCTTACGTGGACCGCCGGCCAAGTTCGAAGCGAAGACCGGCAAAGTTGCCGGAGCCATCGAAGCCGAAGACCTGAAAGTTCTCAGCACTTCGGCGGGCAAGACTCTTGTGCAGGAAATGCAAGGCTTTGCGAAGGACCGGTGGAGCGGCAGCAAGCAACTTTTCTGGGCAGGGGGGAAGCCAGGGGACCGGATGGAACTGGAATTCTCAGCATCGGAAAAGGGCGAGTTCTCCATCATTGCGAATTTTACCATGGCCGCCGACTACGCCATCATCCAGGTCGAACTGGATGGCAAGGCGCTGGGAAATCCCTTGGATCTCTACAACTACCCGGATGTCCTGACGAGCGGCGAAATTACATTGGGCAAATGGAAGCTCGAAGCCGGCCCCCATAAGCTGACGATTGTGATCGCTGGAACAAACCCAGCAGCAGTCCCCGCGCACATGGTCGGCCTCGATTACATTCGACTCCAAGCGAACCCAAGGAACTTGGAAAGAAAAGATGTTCGCTGATAGAAGGCAGTCGCCTTTACCGACCGAGACCGAGGATTAAACTGCGAGGAATGAGGCCCCGCCACTGTTCGGGCGGTTTTTCACTTCGACCGTATGAACCCCTACCAGTCACCAGTACCCATTGAGCCAGATTCTCCTACCTGGGTGGGCGTTATTCTTGCCGCGACGCTGGACACGTTGCTTTTCACAATGGGATATATCGGCCTGTTTGCTGTCGCGTTGCTCTTACTCGTCGTAATGCCCATCGCCATCGGCCTGGCGTGGTATCAGTATCGAAAATCCTGGTCGCTGATTGACCTGCTAGTCGCGACCGTGATGACCTGCATGCTGCCGTATTGGGAAAGCATGATGGTTGAGGCATGGGGGACTTTTTTGGTCGCATGGATGTAGTTGGGGACAGGCAAAGCGGTTATTTAACAGTCAATGCCTAAGCAGGAACTCATTGGAATTGATGAGCGCATGCTGCAGATCTTGCAAGCCGCGCTCGCGATCCGCATGCAGGGCGAGGTGCTCGTCGATTAGCTTGATCTCCGCCGGCGTCGGGCGGCGGCTGAGGGTGGCCAGGTACATGGATTCCACGATTTGGGGAGTCGTCTTGCCAGCGGCGAGCCAACCCGCCAGGCAGCTTTCCTTGGAGGCAATCCTTTTGACGAGGTCCGCGTTATTGAGGAGATGCAGCACTTCGTTCAGCGAAGGATCGTCCTCGCGGGCGCAGTCGCATGCGGCGTCGCGAATGGGGCGGGTGAAGGCCATCAGGAAATGGTTCTCGACCTCCCCTTCCGCCAGTTCCACAGCCTTGGTTCCGCGGGGATAGCCGCGAAATTCCTCCGGAACGCCGATGGCGGAACTGACGGCATCGACAATTTGCTCCGCAGTCAACATCCGCACGGTTGCCTGCGTAAAATAGCGGCTGGGATTGCTGGCCTGGGGAGACTGTTTGGCGACTTTTTCCGCGCTGAGCTGATAAGTTCGCGAGTTGAGAATCATGCGGAGCACTGGCCTAACGCGAAAGCCGCCGCGGACGAATTCCTGTGCCAGTTCGCCGAGCAGTTCCGGATGAGACGGCGGATTGGTATCGCGGAAATCATCGACCGGTTCGACGATTCCCTTTCCCATCAAGTGATACCAAATACGGTTCACCGTAGAGCGGGCGAAGTAGCGGTTGTCAGGGCTGGTGAGCCAGTCGGCTAGTCGCGCGCGGCGGTCGTCTTCGGGCGTTAATGTTCCCGCAGCCACACCGAGCACCACCGGCTCCAAGTTCTTGCGCGTGAGCGGGTGCTGCACTTCCCCCTGGCGATCCAGGTAGATGATTTCGTCGTCCAGGGCAAATTGCTTTCCTTTGATCTTGACCCGCGCGAAGTAGGCGGCCAGACCGTAGTAATCGGTCTGAGTAAGGGATTCAAACGGATGATTGTGGCACTTGGCGCACTGCATCCGGATGCCGAGAAACAACTGAGCGAAGTTCTCGGCGGCTTCGTCGGGCGTAGGTGAAATACGATAGAAGTTGGCCGCTGGCTTGTGCAGCGTGTTCCCCTGAGCCGCGAGAATCTCACGCACGAGTTGATCGAACGGGCGGTCCTGGGAGAAATGGTTCACGAGATACCGGTGAAAGCTATGAACTCCGCGCTGCGAGATGGTGGTCCGGTTGCCTCGCATCACATCGGCCCATTTCAGCGCCCAGAAATTAGCGTACTCTTCCCGCTCCAGCAGCCGGTCGATGAGCCTGGCCCGCTTATCGGGCGCTGCGGAGTCCAAGTATTCGCGGGCCTCAGCCTCCGTGGGGAGCGCTCCGATGACATCGAGATAAACCCGACGAAGAAAGGCCCCATCGCCGGCCTGCGTTGCCGGCTGAAGCTGCAAGAGTTTTTGCTGAGCAAAGATATGGCGGTCCACACCGTTGACCGGCTCGGGGCCGCGAAACTCGTAGGTGGGGTCTTCCTGCACGTAGGTCAGTCGCACGCTCCGGACCTGCTCCAGGTAGCGCACCAGAATTGTCGCTTCCGCCGTTTTGTTGAAAGAGACGAGTCCTTCGGTGGAGACGGAATAGTCGGGATCGTTTCGGGTCGTGAAGACAGCGAGGGAACTAACGTCTTCGACAGTTCCATCCGCAAAGCGGGCCAGTGCGATGACCTGCTGCTGCGGATGGGACGCAGGCAACAATCGCTGGGAGGGAATCGTTTCGAGGGTAACCAGTTGTCGTCCCGGCTTGGCATCCTTGCAGCCACCGACAATCCAGGATCGCAGAGTTTGATAGGCAACATCCGTGGGCTTAAACCGCACGCCTCCTTGATGGGGCACCCGGCCGCTCCCCTTGAGCAGGATCAAGCTGGTGTCCGGCTCCTGCGGGTTAGTCCTGCGGCCGGGAGATTCCCGCGTCAGAAACTGTAGATCCACATCCGGATCATACCCGCGCAGGCTCAGCCGAAAGCCATTTTTGCCTTGCGGGGAGCCGTGACAGGCACCCTGGCTGCATCCCGCCCGACTGAGGGCGGCAATGGCGTCTGTCCGGAAATCCGTAATTGCCGGCTCCGCCATGCCGCTAACTTTTACCGTGGCGACAGCGGAGAGATTCTGAATACTCGCCTTAATCTCCGCGGTTCCATCGCTGAGCGGCGTGACGAGGCCGCTTTGTGAGATTGTCGCGACTTTTGGATTAGAGCTTTCATAGGTTGTGGTTCGGGTCAAGTCCGCCATGCGAGCATTGGCAAAATCACCGGAAACCAGCAACTGCTGACGAGCCCGCGAGCCACGAAGCAGGCTCTCCGCGGGTGCGACCGAGATGCTCTTGGGCACCGGCGGCTCCGCAGCCGAGGCTGCGACAACTAAGAGCGCGCTGTAAATCAACCCGCAGAAGTAGTGGGGGATCAAACTGCGACAAGAATGCCTCAACGGTCTTCTCGTCGTCGTAGCAAAAGGGCGAATGTTCATTTCGTTGCCGTCGCTGCGGGGGTTGGTTCTTTGATTTCAATCTCCATCTCTTTCGCCCGCGGCTCCTCCTGAAAGCCGTTGACCGGCGCGGTGGCCAGAAAGCGGATCCGTTCCCGGTTGGGCTTCATGCTGGCGGGGATGGCAATTTCAATTTCTGCGCTGGGTTTGTCCGCGGGAATGGTGACCGAGGCGGGGAGTGTGATGCCCGGCGGTGACGTGGGAGTGATCGTCACGGCTCCCGCAAAGGAAGGCAATCTCACGGCGACAAGCTTTACCGTCATCTTGCCCCCCGGCGCAAGCGTCAACTTGGCCGGCTCGACTTCGATCTCAAACGCCGGCTTAATGGCCAGCATGACGGAGCGGTCAAGTTGAATCGAGCGAGTTCCCTGCCTGGCAGTCGCGCGGATGTCCACTCGTTCGGTTCCTTCATTGGCCTGACTGCGGGAATGAATCGTTCCCGTGATGGCCGGCTTGTCGGGCGTCGCCGTCGGAAAGCGGGCAAAGACTTGTCGTCGCCCTTGTGCCTCCTGGCCCAATTGCTGGGTGCCGGTGGCGAGAAAATCGACAGCGCCATCGAAGCCTCCGATGCGGCCGACTTGAATCGGAACGTCCGCCTGTTGATAGCGAGGCAGCGTGACGTTGTTACTGGCGAGTTCAACACTGAACGGCGTCGGCGGCGTAATTTGCACAGCCAGTTTGTCTGTAACCGACGGCGGCAGCCAGCGCTGATTGTCGCGGAGAGCGTGCTTGATCAAATCCACATTAACAAGTTGTCGATCGACCAGCGGCTGCGTGGTGACGGGCGCAGTGGTCACCACCTCGCCTCCCTTCCCCTTGCCGATGAGTTCCAATTGATAGAGCCCCTGGGGAACGGTGCCAGACGCCGAGAGTTTGCAGAGAATGCCGTTATCCCCTTCTGGGATGATTGACGGCTCCAGCTTGTAACCCGCCGGCGCGCCAACAAGAGACAGCTCAATCGGCCCCGTGTATTCATATCGCGTAACGGTGATGGGGAGCGATTGATACGAATCCTGCGGAATCGTCAGTGCAGACGCTTCCGCCAGAATTTCAAATCGCGGAGCGACCGGCTGCACGGTGATGCGATAACTGAAGTCCGGCCCGGCGGCCTTCGTGAGCTCGCGAACGAGCACGTAGTACTTTCCGTCCTGTCCCACATTGAACGTCAGCGAACCCTCGTCGAGCGCTCCGCCCGGCAGAGTGACATCATCTACACGCTGAATTTCGCGTCCCATCGCATCCACTATGCTCAGCTCCACATCGGCGGGGGAGTTCAGCGTCTTGGTCTCGGCTCGCACCATCAGCCGCTGGCCCTTCGTCAAATTGAGCTGGAAATAATCCTTGTCCCCGGGCTGCGCAAAGTTGCCGTGCAAGATGACCGGCACGGCAGAAGCGGGCGTTCCCTGCTCCACGGTCTCATTGGGCTCAACTTCAAGTGCGCTTGGCAGAGATGTACAAAGCAGCGGTATCCAATTGCTCGCCTTATCGCCTGGGCGGCGCACCGCATGAAAAAAGCCTCCCAGCCGTTGGGTTGCGGGAACATCCAAGCTGATTTGCGTTCCCGGAAGTTCGGGAAACTTTAGGAGCGCCGACTCTCCCGGCAGCACGGCAGATGGAATCGCCACTCGGGCCGTGGGAAAACTCCCCATCCGCAGCAAATAGCGCCAATGGGGCGAACCGAGATAGCGGGAATCTCGCACTTCCACCGTATAAATGCCGGCCTGCTCAAATGTTTGTTCCCAGGAACAATCAAAGAATATTCCAGGGTCATTATCCCGCTGAGCAATACGGCGACCGGCGGGATCGAAAATCGTCACCAGCGGATCGGCGTCGTTACCAAGGCGACTCGCGATCACATCCAGCGAGAGGCGTTGGCCGGCCGATACCTGAATCCGATGCCGATCCACAGCCGCGGGACGGAGTTGACATGCGACAGCAACGGGGAACTCCACCTGCGGATCTGCCAGCGACATGCGAGGTGCCAGGTCATCCACCACGAACAGGTGCAAATTGCTCAGCCCGTCCTCGGTAGCCAGCCGCAGTCCATAGATTCCCAGCGGACAATCGGCCGCCACGTCAATTTTGAACTCCGATCGCTCCTTCGCCGAAGCCGTCACCGCCGCGACCTTGAATTTCTCCGCCGGCAGCGAGGTCCAAATTCCAATTGCCCGGTCCACATCTCTTCCGACCAGGACAATCTGGTTCTGCTGCCCCCGGCAAACCGACGGCGGCTCGACGTGCTCCACTAACGGCTCTGCCCACGCCGAAGAAGCAAGTGTTAGGGATGCCAGGCAGAAAGTGACAGCAACCAATCGGCTCATGGTGGGTGGGATGGAGGCCAAAAAGGGGCGAATGGCAACGTAGGCGGGGAAAAATCTTGCGTGCAGGCGGGAATTTCAGTAACCTAAGCATATCAACATCCATTGATGTTTGTCACGCGAAAATCTGATTTGTCGCACACCGCCTCAAATCGGCCGACCAGTCCACCAGGAATCCCTCATGCTCCGCCTCTTCGGCCCCGATCTGCGGCACAACCTCAGCCGTCGCGAGCTGCTGCAAGTCGGCGGGCTGGCGATGACCGGCCTGACGCTGGAGAGCCTGATAGCACGCTCCGCTCGGGCGGAGTCCGAGGCCGCTTCGCGCCCCAAGAGTTTCGGCGCGGCCAAGAACTGCATCATCCTCTACCTCTCCGGAGGTCCCCCCCAGCAGGACATGTGGGACCTCAAGCCGGATGCTCCAGCCGACATTCGGGGCGAGTTCGGCACCATCGAAACCTCGCTTCCCGGCGTCCGAGTGGGTGAACACCTCCCCCTCTCCGCTAAGCTGATGCACAAGGTCGCGCAGATTCGGTCGATGTATCATTCGCACAACGACCACGCCCGCGGCTCGTATTGGATGTTCACAGGCTATCCCTACCTGGGCTCGGTGCCTGATGCTAACAACATGTCGCGGCAGGACATGCCGCACATGGGCTCCTGCATGTCCAAAATCGCCCCAGGCAAGGGGCTGCTCCCGTTTGCCATGGTGCCGCATCGGATGGACGTTGCCGGCGGCCGACGCGTTGGTCAATTCGCCGGCATGCTCGGTCCTAAATATGACCCGCTCCTCCCCGGCGGCGATCCCAACGACGAGAACTACAAGCTCGAACAGCTTCCTCTTGCGCCGAATCTCGAGCCGGAAATCGTTCGCCGCCGCTTGAAACTGGTCGAGCAACTCGATGGTCAGGTCGATTACCTCCGCCAGACTTCGCTGGCCGAATCGCTCAAGGACAATCAATCGAAGGCTCTGAGCGTCGTCAGCTCCGACGCCGTGCGGAAAGCAGTCGATCTCTCTTCCGCCGACCGCGCGCAGCGCGAGCGCTATGGCCGCAATCAATTCGGTCAGTCCGTGCTGCTGGGGCGGAGGCTCTTAGAAGCCGGTACGCGCTTGGTGCAGTGCAACTGGCAACGGTCGCAAGGAAAAAACGGCTTTGCGTGGGATACCCACTGGAACAATTTTTCCGCCTGCAAGGAAGATCTCATTCCGCCGTTCGACCGGGCCTTTCACGCGCTGATGACCGACTTGGAAGAGACCGGCCAGCTAGCCGAGACCCTGGTGGTGGTAGCCGGCGAATTCGGCCGCTCCCCCAAGGTCACTTTGAAGAATGGAGGTCGCGAACATTGGCCCGATTGCTACACCGTCCTCTTCGCCGGAGCCGGAATCCGGGAAGGGCAAATCTACGGCAGCTCGGACAAAATCGGTGCTTACCCCGCGGACAATCCCACCACTCCCGCCGACTTCGTCGCCACCATCTATCACCTCCTTGGCATCGATCCACATCGCGAAGAGCACGACCAGCTCAATCGGCCGTTTGCCCTGTCCAAGGGAAATGCGGTGCAGGCAATTCTGACCTGAGATTTCAGTTTGCCTTGGAAAGATCCAAGAAGCTGATGCACGAAGGATTGCCGACCGGGGCGTAATGTCCGGTGAAATTGAGGCCGCCGGACTTGCGATCCACCTGGAAGACGGCGATGTTATCGCCTCGCTGATTGCAGCAATAGAAGAACTGGCCGGAGGGGTCGAAGTCAAAGCTGCGCGGATAATTTCCGCGCGTCCACTCATCTCCGATGTGTTTTAGTGTTCCATCTTTTCCGATGGAAAAAATTCCGACGCTGTCGTGAAGCCGGTTGCCCGCATAGACAAACCGGCCATCGGCTGAAACTAGAATCTCGGAGCAGAAATTGCTGCCGGCAAAACCCGCTGGCAGAGTGGAGATCGTCTGCCGGGAGGTCAGCCCGCCCGTGGCGGCATCGTAATCGAACAGGACGATGGTCGAGCCTTCCTCTTGGATGGAGTAGAGCCAGTCGCCCTGGGGATGAAAATGGAAATGTCGCGGCCCATCGCCCGGTGGCAGTGAGACGGCATGATTCTCAGCCGGAGTCAGCTCCCCTTTCTGCTCGTCGAACTTCCAGACAAAGATCCTATCCAGGCCCAAGTCCACATGCAGCACAAAACGGCCGGCGGGATCGGCCTGAATCATGTGCGCGTGAGTCCGATCATGACCGCTAAAGGCAAAGCTGCCGGGCGGTGCATTGGTCGCCTTGGTGGGGCCGAGTTTGCCCGCGGTTGCTTTGACGGATGTGGCGGTTCCCAAACGACCGTCCGGAAGGATCGGCAGCACCGCGACGGAGCCGCCAAAATAGTTGGCAACCAAAATGAACTTTCCCGACGGGTGCAAGCTCACATAAGTTGGGCCGGTGCCTCCCGACGCAACGCTGTTCAACAGCTCCAATTTCCCGTCGGCCTTATGGATCGCGAAGGCACTGACCGTTCCGTCCTTCTTCTCCCCCACCCGATCTGTTTCGTTGGCGGAATAGAGCCGGGTCCCCGCTGCGTTCAGCGCCAGGCAACTCGGACTTGTACCCATCTCGTGAATGCCGGCGGGGGTCATTGCACCAGTGGCGCGATTGACCTCAAAGAGGTGAATGCCGCGACCATTTCCTGGAGGCAAGTCTACTTGCGTTGGCAGCACATCTTTGAGCGGAGAACTAAAGGTACCGACGTAGGCGAGAAGTGGACCCGAGGCGTCCTTCAATTGTGCCTGGAGCAATCCAGGCAGGAGTGACGTTGTCCCCGCCAGAGCGATCGATGACTTTACAAAAGTACGTCGGGAACCATCGAGTGGCAGCATGGTGGATTCAATGACTATTGTGGACGTTACTTATCCAGACCAGCCTTGGACAAAATCGCCTTCACTTCGTCGGTCTTCGGAAGCTTTAGGGCGATAGCCGCTGCCGCGTCGGAGGCATCCTTCTTCAAATCAGCAGTCTCCATGGTTTTTACGGCCACCTTCAGCATTTCCAGGTTAGGATAACGCTTCAGGACGTCAAAAATCAGCTTCCGTTCCGCCGGCTGACGGGCGAGTTCCAAGGCGTTCGTGCACATTTGGGCCCGTTCCGCTTCGGACATGGTGAACTTCTGGGAGATGCCGATGTAGCCACGCAGGGCGCGAGTTTGGAATTTGCCCCCTCCCTTGGCCACGCTCAGCAGGACCGGCGCTGCGTCGATGGTCGTCCATTTGCCGAGCAGTTCGCTGCCGAGGTCCTGGAGCGCGGGATCGGTCCCCTTGGCCGCGGCACCTACCGCAGCGAGGGCCTTGGTCCCTTGCACCGCACCGAGGATTTCCAGCAGGGCTGTCTGGGTGGGGAGCGGCTTACCTTCCAAGGCATCTGCCAGTTCGGCAGCGCACGCTTCGCGATCGGGCATCCGAATGGCAGCTGTCTTCAAGGCTTTCTGAGCCACTTCGGCGTCGTCGGCCGAAGCAGGAGTCACAACCTGATTGATGAGGACGGAAAGGTATTTTTGAGAGGCGGTGTTTCCTAATGCCTTCAAAGCGGCAGCGCGGACTCCCTTGTCAGAATGCTTGATTGCCTTGAGGAGAGCGTCGCTCGCGTCAATCCGCCGTTGTCCAACGAGTTCGATGAGCACGGGATACGACTTGGCATCCGCTTTCGCGAGGCGGGCGGCGATGTCTTTATCTACTGTCTCGCCTGGAAGAATTACCAAGGCTTCCTTGGCTGCCGTTGAAAGTTCAGGGTCGGTCTCGAGGGCAATTTCCAGGAGTGGAGCCAGGCAGGTCGCGTCTCCGACTCGTCCCAGAGAACCAATAGCTGCGAGGCGGACCTGACCGTTGCCACTCTCAGCGGCTTTCAGAATGGGGGCCACTTTAACAGTTTCTTTGCGGTCGGCCATCGCCAGGATGACGAGCGCAGCCCGCTCGGGAGGAGCTTTTTCCAGTTCCGCGGCAAGAGTTTGATCGACATCACTCCCTGGAAACTCGCGGGCCGTGCTGAGGGACATCTCAAACAGCTTCTTGTCGGCAGAGCGAAGCTGCTCCTCGAGCAGGGGAATCCCTTCTTTGCCGCGGGCGAGAATTGCTCCCCGAGTCGCCTCAACAATTCTCTGGTGAGGAACTTCGGCTTTGCGGACTTCGTCATAAATCTTTGTCGCTTCGGCTCCGTTTCCGTCGGCCAGAAACCGCTCCGCACAAAGGATGCATCCATCCGCCACCGCGGAACGGACAACGAGGGAGCCGCCGGTCAGCTTTGGTCGCAGCGATTTGGCAGCGGCCTCATTGCCGATCTTTCCAAGCGCGACGGCCGCGGCTGATGCGACGTCTGCTTCTTTATCCTCCAATTGTCCGGACAAGAGTTCGACAGCCCCCGCATCGCGGCGGACACCAATCGAATTGATCACGCCGACAAGCAACTTGCCTTTGAGCGACCCCGCAGCCTTCCGCAGAGCTTCGTCAGCCGCTTCGCCTGGAATCGCTTCGAGGGCAGTGCGGCACCACGAGGCGAGCTGTTCATCTTCCAGCAATTTGGCAAGGTCTGCCACGGACTCGCTGGAGCCGTAGACGGACAGGTTCTTGCAGGCGAGGGCCTTCTCCGCTTTCGGGGCGTCCGAACGAAGAATGGCGATAAGCTCCTTCTCAGTCTTGGGCAATGAAGATTGGCCGGAGGCGTCTTTACCGAGGAAACTCGTGAGCGCCAGCCAGGCCGCAAGGCAAACGACGGCTTTTGAAAATTGAAATGTGTGACGCATGTTACCGTACCCGTGATTTGTTTTTGTTTGGATATTCGCTCGCTTCGCCGATTCGTTCCTTACAGCCGATAGGGTTCCCGCAGGGCCTCGGAGCGGAGCCGATTGGCCTCGTTGTCGTCGATGAATTCATTTTTTACGATGTCGTATTTCACCTTTCGGTTCAAATAGACAGCGGCATTCGCTGCGTGACAGACGAGGTGGGCGTTGCAAGCCGCTTCCGCATTGCCCTTGGGCTGGCTGCGGGTTTTGACGCAGTCGAGAAAATCGCGAACATGGAAAGTCGCGGGGTAGTTGGGAACCTCCTCGACCTTTCTGCCGGCGAGCAATTCCGGTGAGCTAAGGACCATCTTGCCGCTGTCGCCGGCCTCGACCCAGCCGGTTTCTCCTTCGAAGCGGACAGGGCAGGAGCCTAGCGGAATCCAGCCCTCTTCACGGAAAATCAGCTCAATCCCGCTTTCATACTTGCATTTCAACACACCGTCAGCGGGGGCGTCGTATTCGACGGGAGGCGGGCAGTCGGCCACGGCCCATTGGCAAAGGTCGACGCAGTGCGAACCCCATTCCAGGACTCCGCCGCCGATCTTGACCCCCTTTTCGTCCTTCTCAAATCCACCCACCATGCCCCCGCCCTTTTCGAAGTTGAAGCCGTCGAGCAGCTTTACGTTGTAGGGCCGCCAGGCCGCGGGGCCGAGATAGGTGTCCCAGTCCACGACATTCTTGTCCGGCTCCGGCTCCGCCGGGAACCAGCCGCTGGTGATGGCCAACATTCCACGTGGGTGGGCGAAGACTTTCTTAAGTTTGCCAAGCCTGCCGGTGCGAGCCAGTTCGCAAGCAAAGGCAAAGTGCGGCAAGTTTCGACGCTGCGTCCCGACCTGAAAGATCCGAGCTGTGCGCTTCATCGTCTCTCGCAAAATCAGGCTTTGCGAAATGTTCTTGGTGCATGGCTTTTCGCAGTATATGTCCTTGCCGGCTTTGGCAGCATTCATGGACATTGTGGCGTGCCAGTTCGGACCCGTGGCAATCAGGACGGCATCAATGTCGGGTCGGTCGAGCAGTTCGCGATAGTCCCGAAACATCAGACAGCTTTGGTTGCCGTACAACTGGTCCACTTGCTTCTTGACGGCCAGACGGCGATTTTCTTTGACGTCGCAGACGGCTGCGAATTGCACGTCCTTTTGCTCCAGGAAGCAGCCCATGTCATACGCTCCCCGGCTTCCAATGCCGATTCCTCCGACGACGATTCGCTCGCTGGGAGCGACTGCGCCATCCTTCCCCAAAGCCGAACTGGGGATGATCATCGGTGCCACAACGGCGGCTCCGGCTGCACCTATCGCGGTGGATAGGAATTGGCGACGAGGAAGTTTCTTGACCTGCTTTGACATTGCTGCGCTCCTGAACGTGTCGACGACCGGACGGCCTGATTGCTTGTGAGCTGTCCCCCGAGTGCCGACAGCATACTCTTGCGACAGGTCCCTATCTACACCCAAAGCGCCATTTTCTGGCGGTCTTGGGGTGCTCGCTGGTCAATCGCTTAAGTGGGACAAAGATGAAAGGCCAGCGACGGCCTACTTCGGCAGTTCAACGACCGCCCGCTGCCGCCGACTGCCGGCGACAAGGGGACTCGCTTCCAGACGCAGTCCCTCCACATATTGGCGAAGAAAGCGGAGGGCAGCGTCTTCGTCGTGCGGCGTTTGCATCATGGCGACGAGATGTTCCGAGGCGGAGGCCAAGTCCCCCGATTCAAAGAGAGTGAGCGCTTCTTCGTATCCTCGCATCCGGCCAATCTGTTCTGAAGAAAGAGGGCCGCGGGGGACTTCGTACAGATCGACCGGAGCGGAAGCGCCGGAAAGTTGGGCGCGCAAGCAGCGGCGGGTGAAGATCGAGGGAGGAAGCAGTCGACGGGTCTGCTCGGTGATGAGCAGCGGGACGCCGAGCCGCTTGGTCGCTCCTTCGACTCGGCTGGCGAGGTTGACGGTGGCTCCTCGCGGGCCGTATTTGATCCGCCGCTGAGTGCCGGCATTGCCGACGCGGGCCAGGCCGGTGTGAATGCCGATGCCAAGGGCCAGGTCCTGCCCCAGCGCTTCCCGCCAGGTTGCGTTAATAGCCGGCAGCTCTTCGAGCATGGCGTGGGCGGCCCGGCAGGCGAGCTCGGAGTGGTTATATTGATCGGTCGGGGCATTCCACATCGCCGCCAGGCCGTCGCCATAGTAATCGATGATGACGCCACTGGCGGACATGATCGATTCCGTCAGCCGATTCATCACGTCGCCGAGGAAGCGATACGTTTCGTGCGGGCCGAGCCGCTCCGAGATTTCAAAAAAGCCGCGGAGGTCCGAAAACAGGACGGTGATTTCCCGCTCGTGCCCTTCCAGCAATTCTGGGTTCCGCTGAAGCTGGCTGGCGAGTTCGGGGGAGAATGCCTGCTCGAGCAGGATGCGCGTACGAGCTGCCTCTGCTTCCCGCCGCTGCCGTTCGAGGCCGACGGTCATCGTCTCGGCGAGAAGCTGGGTGAGTTGAGCTTCCAAGTGCCGCACGCCGACCCGTTGGTTTTTTAGTCCCGGCGAACGAACGCCATAGACCGCGGCAACAACTTCGTCCCGGTCATTGAAGATGGGGGCGGCCACGACCGTTTCAGCCGAGGAGAATTCCAAGCCGTTCATCGATTGTGCATCATGAAACAGCGTGCATTTTCGCTCTGCCATCAACTCCACAATCTGCCGCTGAAAACTGATGACCCCTCTCTCTGGCGAGCCCAATCGGCTGGCGGCGATGTCCCAGTTTTTGCCATTGCGCAGGAGGACCATGCCGCTATCGAGGCCGACGGTATCGATGACTGCCTGGGCGGCGTCGCTGAAGAACTCCGCCGAGCCGGCAGCCGCCTGCTGCAATTTTCCGAGTGCCTCGAACCAGCGGACGATGGTCTCCGGCGCGGGGGAACGACCGAAGAGATCGAGAGAGAAGGGAGAGGTTTCGCCGGCGTGTCTTGAGTGAACGATCGATTTGAGGAACTGGTCGAGCGGGGCCGCGGCCAGCGGGTCGTGCAATGAAATCACGCTGCCGGCAACGAACAGACGGGTCGGCAGGGTGAGGGTCACTTCCTCACCCTGCCGAATTCGGCGGCCCCCCTCCATCGTCAGGGAGCGGCCCAGGTTGCTCAAGCGAATGGTCCCCTCCTCCCGCACATCGAGCTGCAATTGGTCCTTTGGCAAATCGGGATCGCGAATCACAAGGCGAGCATCTGTTCCCCGAGTCCCGGCACTCGCTGCGGTTTGGGTTTGTTCCCCTGAACCAAGCATCCAAACGCCGGGCGAGAGCGAAAACTGCTCGTGCTGGTGCTTGCTGTAAATGGCGATTTCCGGCATGGGAGGGCCTGTGCTAGCGGACGGTTGTAGGGAAACGTTTGTAGCGGTTTATCCGTGATCTAGGGCAGTTACGGATGATGTTTGGAGATTCGCCCCGGTAATGTAGCTTATGGAAACACTCCTGCCCGACCTAAAACTCTCATGGATATCTCCCTCTATCTCGGCCTCGCGCTCGCGCTGCTGGTTGCGTTGCAACTGGCCGTGGCGACTGCGGCCCTGCTCCGCCGGCAGTGGCGGGAGGAGGAGTTGTTTCGGCTCAAGCGGCAGAAGTTGGAGACGGAACTGCAGGGTATTTCCAAAAAGCCGGCGACCGGTGTGGCCGACTGGGAAGGCTGGCGGACATTTCGAGTGGCCAGGCTCGTCCGCGAGACGGTGGACACGACGAGCATCTACTTTGAACCGGAAGATGGCCGGGCTCTGCCGCGGTTTTTGCCAGGACAATACGTGACGCTTTCGCTTCGTATTCCCGGTGAAGTAAAGCCGGTCATCCGCTGCTACTCCCTCTCGCATGCTCATGGAGAAAGCTACTACCGCTGCACGATCAAGGAAGTTCCGCCCCCGAGCGACCGCCCCGAACTCCCCTTCGGCAAAGCCAGCCGGCATGTCAATCGCCGCCTGGCGGAGGGGGAACTGGTGGATCTCAAGTCTCCGCATGGCAATTTCACGCTGGATGTGACGGAGAAAGCGCCCGTGGTCCTGATCGGTGCCGGAATCGGTGTGACGCCGCTTTTTTCCATGCTGCAAGCGGTTGCAGCCAGCGAAGAACCGCAAAATAGAAACCGGCAAGTCGTTGTCTTCCTGCAATTCCGTAGCGGTGAGAATCATCCATTCAAGAGTGAGCTCGTCGCTCTGGCGAAGCAGCATCAGAACTTTCAGCTTGTCACTGTTTACTCCAATCCTATTGCCGGCGACGTTATGGGGCGGGACTACGACATTCGCGGCCGCTTGTCCCTGGAGGTCATTAAGAAGTGTCTGCGCGGCAACGGCTATGAGTATTTTCTCTGCGGACCAGGTCCCTTCATGGAATCGATGGTCTCAGGGTTGGAAGAATGGGGTGTCTCCGCGGACAAAGTTCATTTTGAAGCGTTCGGCCCCGCGAGTGTGAAGCGTGGGCCGCTCGCTCCGCGAGCGGAAGATAGTGCT
>JBJXFF010000109.1:0-116843 GCA_046153945.1 Pirellulaceae bacterium | reverse complement strand
GCCTTCAACATCCTGAAACAGGACAAATCGAAAGGAAGTATGCGCCGCAAACGAAAACGGGCCGCCTGGAACGAAGCCGAACTCCTCAATATGCTAAAAGCCGCGATTTAAGATGCGCTTGCCCTGGGGATAACAAGGAATCGCATGACTGGGGTCCGGCCGGGCTGTGGAGATCGTGTCATCATGTTACTCAATGAACCTTCATTACCGGACTAACGCCTGTCGCCGCCGTAGTTCTGAAACAACGTTTCCCCATCGCCGGGCCTGCCTTGGATCTGCTGTTTTTGCGAGGATTTGCTCGGCTTCATGCAGGTGATTCGCAATATCCAGCGGGTCTTTGGTAATACTGCTGACGATGTCATAGTACCTTCGGGACAACTTTGGCCCTCCATATAGAGGCGCGAGTTCTTGATCGATCCAGGTTTGATAATCGAGCTTTGGGTTCCAGCTAAAGGCCTCCAGAGCCAGGTAGTTGAGCTCATTCTGGGGACTGGCAACACCGATTTGCCCCACGATCTGCAGCCCTTCCGACTGGTCCTCAACCGCTCGGTGACACGTCTGCTGGATCAAATCGCTTACGAGCGAGTACGTGCCACCGAAGGCCACGGCCGATTTGTCGGATTCCCCCCACCATTGACGCTTCACATCCCAGTGACTCCCTTGATGCAATAAACCGACCGAATGATTTGTTCCGGCCGGCGGACGGAGATTGCGGGGCCAGGAGCCTGCCGGATTCAAAATCGGATCGACGAGCATCTTGGTATAAGTCCACTGGGTAATAGCGCTCTTCGGATATTGGCCGAGAAACTTGGGAGGGCTGCTCAAGAGCCCGGAGTTGTACGAGTCGTAGCTGGCATACACATACCACAATTCAGGATGGATCATTAATCCCTTCTGAATCACAGGTACCTGCGTCACCATCATATCCCAGTAGTAATTCGGGTCGTTTTCCGGCAGAGCTCTCAGCTTTTGGCAGCGCGGGCAATGGCATTGAAAAAAATCTCCATGCTCCAAATTCACGCCGCCAATATCCTTGAGAGTTGTGAAATACCACTCGGCACCGTCGCGGAGCCACTGCTGAAAGACCGGATCACTGGGACAGGGCGTGCCGGCCATGTCTTTGCCATCGGCCTGCACCATCAGACGGACTTGCGGATTCTTGGAAAGAAATGTGTTGATGTTGTAGGAATGATTGCCTCCAAAATAGAAGCCCCCATAACCCATGGTGCCGATGCCCGGCAGGATCTTCACTCCGTTGGCTTTGGCGTATTTGCTGACCGACTGTGCCGTCGCCAGCCCGCCATGAGCGTCGTTGATGAAGCCCCAGACAATCAGTCCGTTGAGTTTATGATCCGCCTGGAAATCGACAACTTTCTGAAAAGTGTCCACAAAGCCATTGGGCTGCGCGAGGTACGGTTCCAGCGTGCCGCCCGCGTCCACATGCTTGGTCTGATGGACCCTCCCCAGATCGTCGTCCCAGTTCGTGCAGTGCGTCCAGTTCCAAAACATGCGTTTGGAAAATGCCGGCGCTTTGAGAAGCTCCAGCGATTTCTGTGGCACGATTCTCATGCCGTCCAGCACACAGTGGTAATGCCAGAGTTCCCCCACGCCGTAGCGCAGACCGTCCGGATCGCCACCGATCACCACGGCCCGAGTCGTTTGGGGATCGGTTGAAATCAGAAAGCCTTGCGGCTGGAGATCCATACTCAGAGCGGCAACGGGCAGAAAGTCCTTCACTTCGGAGCGAGTTGCTTTCGTGCACAGCACGAATTGGAGGTCTCCTCTGGAATCTCTCTGACCCGGGGTAATGACTGTAAAGGTCAGCCCCGTGTCCTGAGTGATTAAGGTTTTGAGCCGCTCGGCCGCATTTGTCGCATCTGACGCGGCAATGATCACTCCCTGTTGGGTTGAGGCGGTCACAAGGGACCAGACAGGTCCTTTGACGACGTCTTCCTTTGCTCCAACCTCATCGATGCGCCAGAAGTAGGACTTGCCGGGCTGGAGTCCGCTTGGAGCAAAGGAGTGGCTTGCTTGAGTTCCTTGATAGATATTGGCCGGCGACATACCTGGCTCTGCCGCGTTGACCCCGTCGTAATCCGATCCAAAGTAGACGCGATGGGAGACGGCATCGGGGCCAGCTTGCCAGGTGAGCTTGGCATGGAGAGAAACATATCCCGCGCCGTCGCGCGGACTGGGAACGCTTGCAGCATCCTTGTTCCATGTTGGGCTTGGCTTCGGCGGCGCGGGACCAGACGCGACCTCGTCACCGATGAGTCCGAATACAAGCAGAGCGACCATTGGCTTCACCGGAGCATCTCCTGTTATTGAAATCGCAGGACGAGGAAAGTTGCCTTCATTGCCCCACCCACCATCAGTTGACTGGTAGCGACGACTGGACGACTCGTTCAGAATCGGTGCATAAAGGGTTTGCTACGAAAGCGAGACGACGGTAGCCTCTCTAGTCGAACGCTCCAGAGATTCATTTGAAAAGGAATGTGAGGTACCACGTTAAGACCGCGTTATGGCGTCCGTGACCAGCGAGAGTGCTCGCCTTCAGAATCATGATCCTACCCTTTCCGTAGTTTCAGCATTTCGTCGAATTATAGCGACCAATGTTGTCGAGTTGGCCAAGGGTGGCGTTGCAGCAATTCGATCCGACGATCGTGGACTCGGCATTTGACGACTGTTCCGAAAGCGCCACGCCTCGTTATTCCACTCAAAGTCGGGGCACTTTGGCACCGAAAAACATCTCGGCACCACTGTGGGCACCCCGACAAATACCGACGCCCTATCTTGGCAACCCGTTTGGCTTTGTGGCGTCGTTCGCGTACACTGGAAATGTGGTGCCGGGCAACCGGTTGCGAGTTCGAGTCTCGTGCCCTCCGCTCTTTTCAGCTCCGCCTCTGCCTAGAGTTGCGGGGGTTTTCTTCTGCGCGCGACTAATCTTCGCGAAACAGTAGCAGGCGATGCTCTTGTCCAGTCCTCAATTCTACCGAAATCCCACATAGCGCGGGTCGATTTTGGCAGCTTCTTCCGCGACCGCATTAACCGTGGTGCGAATCTGATCCGCGGAATGGGCGGAGGTGATGAAGAAGCGTAAACGGGCTTTTTCCTCTTCCACAGCGGGATAGAGGATCGGCTGGACGTTGATTCCCCGCTCGAAGAGGGCGCGGGAGAGGTGCAGGGAATGGATGGAGTTGCCAAGAATGATTGGGACGACGGGGGTGTTGTTGCTCATTCCTGTGTTCAGTCCCTTGGCCTTGGCGAGTTCCAGGAACAGCTGTGAGTTGGCCTGGACTTTGGCCACCCGCTCTGGCTCGGCTTGCAGGAGGCGGAGCGAGGCGAGAGCCGCCGCGGTGCTGGCCGGCGGAATGCCGACGCTGAACAGGAAACCCGGGGCGGTGTACTTGAGGTACTCGACCACTTCCTTGCAGCCGGCGATGTAGCCGCCGCAACTGCCGAAGGTTTTGCTGAGCGTTCCCATCCAGAGGTCGACGTCGCGGGGATTCACGCCAAAGTGCTCGCCAATGCCGCGGCCCGTTTTGCCCATCGTGCCGATGGAGTGGGCTTCATCCACGAGCAAGATCGCTTTGTGCTTCTGCTTAATCTCGATGAATTTCGTCAGGTCGGGGAAATCCCCGTCCATGCTGTAGACCCCTTCGATGGCGACCAGCACCCGGCGGTATTCGTGCCGCGTCTCGGTCAGCAGCGTGTCGAGGGCTTGCCAATCGTTGTGCGGGAAAGGGCGGCGGCGAGCGCCGGAGAGGAGGGCTCCTTGAATGATGCTGTTATGGGCCAGGGCGTCATGCGCGATGAGGTCACCCGCACCGACGAGATGGCCAATGGTTGTTTCATTAGTGGCGTGGCCGCCGACGAAGACAATCGAGTCGTCTACTCCGAGAAAATCGGCAATGCCCTGCTCGAGCTGGCGATGGATCGGCTTTTCGCCGGACACGAGTCGGCTGGCGGAGACGCTGGTGCCGTATTTTTCCACGGCATCCTTGGCGGCAGCGCTCACGACGGGATCGCCCGACATGGCGATGTAGTTGTAAGTGGCGAAGCTGATTAGCTCCCGGCCGGCAATGCGGGTCGTGTCCCGGGCGACCGATTCGTGCACGCTAAAGTAGGGATTGGGAATGCCCGTGGCCTGCAATAGCCGCATGGTCTGTTTGAGCTTGCGGTACTCGGGCATCTGGCTGAAGTCGTAACACTCGGGCGGGATTTCACCCCCTTCAATCAGCGGCGTGCCGGCCGTGTCGAACGTCCGCTGCACGCGCGGCTCGACGCCGATGTACTTCTCGATGGCGAGGGCCACTTCCCGCACAGTGCACATTTCGGCCAGCACGTCCTCGGGGAAGCGGCCGCCGAAGGTCTCTTCCAGCGTGTTGGCGATTTGCAGCCGCTCCAGCGAATCGAGCCCCAGTTCGGTGACGATGTTGGAATCGATGGTCAGATTCTTGGCCCGCTCCTTGGCAATCTGACGAACGTGCGTCATCACTTCGTGCGCAACCGCCTGATTGACTTCCTGATGACCCGTGAGTTCCTCGCCGGCAGCCTCGGGAGCAAGGGCCGGCGCAGTTGCCAGCGAACTAGACTCCGCGGAAGCATCCTCCCAGCCTCGCCACTGCGAAATGATTTGCAGAGTGCTGTTCAGGAATTCGTCCCGGCAGGCGTGCCGCTGAATCTTGCCGCTGGAGGTTTTGGGGATCGAACCGAAACGGACCAGGATGACGGCATCGGGAGGAAGCTCGTGCTCGGAAGCAACATCTCTTCGGACCGCCGCGATCACATCGCTCCAATCATCTCGACGCGTTCGCTCCACCTCGGCAACAATGATCAACCGCTCGCGCCCCTGCAGGTCCACGGCGAACGCACCGACGGCGCTGGGCTGGATCTTGGGGCTCGACTTCTCCACGGTCATCTCAATGTCCTGCGGATAACGATTCACTCCGCGGACGATAATCAGATCCTTGAGGCGGCCGGTGACATAGAGCTGATCTTCAAAGAAAAAACCAAGATCGCCCGTGCGGAGGAACGGCCCTTCCCCGCTCGCCAGGAGGAAATTGCAGGCGGCAGCCGTCGCGTCCGGTTTGTTCCAATAGCCCTGAGTGACTGAAGGACTGTTCACCCAGATTTCGCCAATGCGGTCAGCAGGGAGTCGCTCGTGCGTCTCAGGATTGACGATGGCAACCTGCTCTTCGGGAAGAATCCGCCCGCAGCCGACCAAGGCCCGCGTGTCCGGGGCATCGCCCGAGACTGGAATTACCTGCCGTTGATCGAGCCCCTTGCTATCGAAGGAGCGAATCACAGGCCCGCGGCCGGAATAACTCCCGGTGACGATCAGCGTGGTCTCCGCCATGCCGTAGCAAGCGTAGTGGGAAGTGTTTTTGAAGCCGTAGGGAGCGAAACGCTGCGTGAATTTTTCCAGAGTTTCGGCCCGCACCGGTTCCGCGCCATTGAAGGCCACCTTCCAGCAGCTCAAGTCGATTCCTTCGAGCTGATCATCGGTAATCTTCTGCGTGCAAAGCTCATAAGCGAAGTTCGGACCTCCACTGATGCTCACCCGGTACTTGCTGATCCCGCGCAGCCAGCGGACCGGTTTTTGCAGAAACGCCATGGGGGACATCAACGTGGCATGGCGGCCGTAAAACATCACCTTCAGGCACCCGCCGACCAGACCCATGTCGTGGTACATCGGCAGCCAGGAGAGGCCGCTGCTGTCCCGCGTCGGCTCAAACGCCCAGCAAATAATCTGGCAGTTGTGCATCAAATTGGCATGCGTCAGCATCACCCCCTTGGGGGTGCCGGTGGAGCCCGACGTGTATTGCAGCATCGCCAGGTCGGCGGGCTGAATCTTTCGCGGCTTCCAGGACTTTCCTTCATCGTCGCCGATCTGGTCGGTGGCAATCCACGTCAGCTCCTTGAGCCGGGGAGCTTCGTCCAGCAAGTCGGCGCTCCGTTCCGAGACTTCATGCAGCGTAAGCGCGACTTTGGCCTGGGCGTCGTCGGAGATGGCCTGGATGCGGGCCATGTTTCGATTGCGCCGCGGCGGATACGCCGGCACGGCAACCGCGCCCGCGGCCAGGCAACCGTAGTAGCCAATCAGGAAATCGAGCCCGTGCGGATACAGAAGGAGCGCCCGTTCCCCCCGCATCTTCAGAGCCGTCAACCGGGACGCGACAGCCGCCACTTTGGCAGCGAGCTGCGCATAGGTCAGAACCGTTTCTTCCCCTTCGCCGTCGGTGGACCGATAAGCGATGTTGTCGGGCTGAATGTCGCTCCAATAGGCGAGGCAATCAATCAGCGACGTGCGCGGAGGATTGTACGGTGCAAAAAATCGGTCGAGATCCACGTTCTTGAAAGCTCCCCAGGAATGCGCGAGCGGCTGCACCAAGCACTCCGGATTTTAGCGGCGCGGAGCCGAAACTCCAAGTGCGAGACGCGGGCAATCGAGGACAATTGCCGCGAAATTTCCAGGCGGAGCGGCCGGATTATTTCTCTTCCGACACTTTGTAAAGCCGCTTTTCCGTCCGCACAAAGATCGCGCTATCCCCCACGCAGTACGAAGAGAGCGTCGGCTCTTTGAATCCGTTCTCGGCGAGTTTTTGGAATTTTGTGCCGGCCTTGAGGACCGTTCCCTTCCCCTCTTCATCCTGGAAATAGATTTTGCCGTCCGCATAAACGGGAGAAGCGGAATACTTGGTGCCGATTCGCTCGCTCCAATGCACATCGCCGGTCTTGGCATCGACGCAGGAGGCAATGCCGCCGTCGGAAACCAGGTACAACTCGTCGCCGATGAGCAGCGGAGACGGAGTATGCGGTGCACCCTTCTTCAGCGTCCATTCGACGTGCGTATCGGTCACATCCCCTTGGCCATCGGGCCGAATTGCATAGACGCTGGGGGAGTCGTAGCTGGAACTCAGAAAGACCATTCCATGGCCAAAAACGGGCCGCGGAATCACGCTATAGCCATCGTATTTGACCCGCCAAATCTCCTTGCCGTTTTCGGGATCAATCGCGTTCACAACTCCCGCGCCAGGGCTGATGATTTGCGTCTTGCCGTTCACGGTAATGGCTTCGCAGGTGGCGAAAGCGAACCGCCTGGCATAGTCGCTTTCGCGGGCGAACTTCCAACGGACGTTGCCCGTTTTGGCTTCGAGCGCGGCGACAAACGGATCCTTGGCTCCGTCGCAACTGAAGATGAGCAGGCCATTTACCAGAATGGGCGAAGAACCTTGCCCATGCACGGGCGGGTAGGACAGTTCCTGGGTCTTCCAGATGACGTTTCCATCGAGGTCCAGGCACGCCGTCCCTTGATGGCCAAAATGGACGTATACCTTGCCGCTTTCCACCAGTGGCGTCGGGCTGGCGTGGCTGTTCTTGGTATGGATTTTCGGAGCTGATGCCGCATCCTGCGAAAAAATCTCGGTGTCCCAAAGGACTTTGCCGTCATGGGCGTTTAGGCAAATCGCCCGCTGAGAGAGCTTGTCGTCTGCCAGCACGGCTGTCGTCAGGTAGAGCCGGTTATGAAAGAGAGAAGGAGAGGACCAGCCTTTACCGGGAATTTCCTGCTTCCAGGCGATGTTCTTGGTCTCGTCCCACTCGAGGGGGAGATTTTTCTCGGTCGAGATGCCGTTCCCCGTTGGTCCGCGAAACTGAGGCCAATCGGCGGCGAAGGATGGCATGGATAGGAAGCAGGAGACGAAAAGCAGGCTTAGCTTGCGCATACTGTTTTTTTGGAGAATGAATTTGGGCGTGCCACCCGTTTTTACGGGCGGCTAGATAGTGCTTTCAACTGTGGGATGTCGAACTGCTGCAACAGTCCAAAGCAGAACTGCTCGGGGGTTCGGTCCACCGTGTTATTCTGCTCGATGATTTGTTTGAGAGATGCTAGTTCCCCTTCCGTGCCGACGCCACTGATGGAATCGGTTTCCAACCCGGCTGCGGCGAGGGCAATGAGCGAAGTGCGCGGGCCGATTGCTTCCAGTTGGACGCTATGACCATTTTCCTTCTTGAGCCAACGGGCGACTGCGGCAACCTGGCTGGCTTGCACTCCTAGAGGCCGTTCACCGACGGCAGAAACGAGCAGGGCAAATAGATAGGCCCGATTCTTGACGTTCGACTCGCCGAACATGTAAGGCTCCAAGACGACGACGCGGACCTTTTCATCCAGCAGCTTTTTGATCTTTGCTTCCGCCGCCGCGCGGCCGCCATCGGCGATGAGTAGAACGGTTGATTTTGCATCGGCTGGTGCGAACTCAATCGCGGGGACTGTCCATTCCTTACTGATTTTGATTTTCCAGCGTGTGACTTGGACGTCGCCGCTTGTTTCATCACTCACCTTGGCCCCCTCAGCGTCCCAGGGATGATAGGCAATGACGGCGGAGAGCCGCTTGCGGGCATCCGCCTGCCAAGTGGCTAGTTCCTTCCCTTCCTTGGGAGCCGGCGGCGTTTGCGGCAGGCCGGAGGCGAGGCGGAGGGCCAGTTGATGCAAATCGAGGTTGTCCGCCGGCAGTTCCACTTGGAGCTGTTCGCTGGTCTTAATTTCCTTGTCGCAAAGAATCTCGTCGGCGGAGAAGTTGGCGTTGCCGGAATACCAGTGCTGGCCGATCACTTTGTAGAGCGCCTGCCGGTTGTCTTTCTCGAAGTTGTGATTGCCGGGATCGTAATTGATGTGCGAGTGAAGATTGGCTTCTTTGCCGAACAACTTGAAGATCGGGCCGGATGCTTCGAGCAGCGGCGGTAGAGCGTGCGGAGCGGCAAAGCAGCAGTTGTCTTTCTCGTTGTACGTCAGCAGGGCGACGCGCGGGGCGAGCATAGCGGTCAATTGGGCATAGTCAGCTGTCGTGGCCAGATCCACCGGCGTCTGCTCCGAGTCACCCAGGTCCGCATGATGGAAAATCCGCGTCCGGAAGCTCGAATATCCGGCGACAGGGTTGGTGAGCGTCACCCGCGTGTCGAGCGAGCTGATGATGATCGTCTGCCAGCCGCCGCCGGACAGCCCGGATACGCCGACCCGCGCCGTGTCCGCGTTCTCATGCTTTAGCAGCAGGTCGATGCCGCGACTCATCGCCAGATAAAACGTCGCCAGTCCGCTGCTGCCGCAGAGGTCGATCTGATTGAGCATCGGGTGACTGAATCCGGGCGCTCGGAGTTGTCCCATCCCGAACCACTCGACATTCAGCGTGATGATCCCCCGCTTGGCGAAGTTAATGCAGCGAGTCTGCTTGTAGTCGGCGGCTTTCCCCTTCGGGTCGTGCCCGTTCACATTGAGAAAAACGGCATGCTTCCCGTCCAGCTTCACGGGCTCATAGAGCAAGGCCGGAATCCACATTCCGGGGATCGCTTCGTACCGCAGCTTCTTGATTTTGTACCCTTCGCCCCCTTCAATCGTCTCCAGCCATTCCACCTTTCCCGGCGCATCCCGCCACTTGGCCGCTTCGCCGCGAATCACCACCTTCTCCAGTGTTTCTGCCCGCATCTTCGTCGCCAGCTTCTCCCACTCTTCCTTTGAGGCCGGCTGCGGCATTTTGGGAACGCGGGCATCCAGGAACGCCTGAATTTCGTTCTGGACTGTCTCTCCCTCCATAATCGGCTTGGCCAGCAGTTCCTTGAGGGGAACATCCGCGGCTAGTACCGACGACGACAAAGCCAAAATGGCAGCAAGAACCGGGAGTGTGAGCTTCATGATGGCAGATCCAGCGGTGGGAACGAAGCGAGAGACCGCCTTAGCAGGTCGCCGCTTCGCTGAGAGGTTGGTCCCAAGATTGTCGGATATCTGAAGGCAAAAAGAAATGGGCCACCGGCGGCCGCGCGAAAAACTCGTGGCAACTCCCTTTTCGCTGCCGCATCCCCTTGAATGGATTCGCATGTCCAGCCGCGAAGAGAGTGGATCCCTGGCGTTCTGCGCACGCTAGCATCAACTTCTTGGGCAATTCATTAGGCGTTCATACAAACTCGTCAGAGAGTGGCGAAGATGATCAACAGGTAATCCACTGCCCAGGCAGTGTCCGGCACAGTCGAGCCGAAGGGATTCGGCGGGGCCGGATGATAGGTTCCTTCCCCGAAAAATCGAGGTGAACCATGTCCACCAGACACGGACGGTCACGGCGGCGGTCCCGCACTTTATTCGTCAGTGATTTGCATTTGGGGAGCCGGCACTGCCGGGCCGAGGCATTTCTGGCGTTTATTGAGACTCAGCGCCCCGACCAAATCTATCTGGTCGGAGACATCATCGACGGCTGGCGGTTGCGGCAAAGATGGCACTGGACCCCCACCTATAGCCGCGTGATCAGCAAGTTGCTCGATCTGGCTGACGAGGGGGTGCAGATTTACTACGCTGCCGGCAACCACGATGAATTCCTGCGCCCCTTTTTGCGCGATTTTCGCGTATTCGAACTCGCCGATGAATTCATCCACGAAGCGGTCGATGGCCGGCGGATGCTCGTCGTGCACGGCGACAAGTTCGACGTCGTCGAGAAACACTCGGCCTGGCTCTCCTGGGTGGGAGCTGTCGCCTACGACACCTTGATGTCAGTCCAATCCGGGGTTAACGCCGCGCGCCGGCTGCTGGGTTGTGAGCCGGTGCAGTTCTGCGGCTGGGTCAAGCGGCAGGTGAAAAGTGCCGTTACGTTCGTCAGCGATTTTCGCAACCGCCTGGCCCACTACGCGCGCGACAACGGCTGCCAGGGAGTGGTATGCGGCCATATTCATACGCCGCAGCGGGAGGAGATCGACGGCATCGCGTACTTCAACACGGGAGACTGGGTCGAGAACTGCACGGCGCTTGTGGAATTCAGCGATGGTTCGTGGGAACTGCAGCATCTTCCCTGGTCCCAGAGCGACGTCTGCCGCGTGGAATGGCCCCGCCCTGCCCGGCTGCCGGATGACGAGCTGGCTCCAGATTTCCTGCCCGCGCGGGAACCAATTGCCCAGGAGGCGGATGCCGTCTTCGCGGCCACATAATTCCTGCAAATCCAGTTGGTCAATTCTCCAAATCCACCCTGGGAGACTGAATGTATGGCCAAAATTTTTTATAGCATGTGCGGCGAAGGGCGCGGCCATGCGTCCCGCGTGCGGGCGATGGTCGAGTCGCTCCGCGGCCAACATGAGTTTGTGCTGTTCGCTCCCGAACAGGCCCACGATTTTCTCGCCCCGCGGTATCCTCAGGGGACGCCGGGGATTGAGGTCCGCCGCATTCCGGGCCTGCGATTCCACTACCACAACGGCCGCATGAATCTGACCAAAACGGCCTGGCACGCCGCGGGTTATTTGTGCCGCTGGCCGAGGCTGAATAGTCGCTTGAAGCGTACCATCCGCGAGGAGCGGCCCGATCTGGTAATCGCCGATTTCGAACCCGCTTTGCCGCGCGCCGCGCGCAGTTGCCAGATTCCCTTCCTGAGCTTGAATCATCAGCATTTCCTCGTGGCGTGCGACTTATCGAGCCTGCCGTGGGAACTGCAGCGCTGGGCCGAAATGATGCGGGTCGGCGTTTGGGCGCATCATCGGGGGCAGAGAGCGACCATCGTTTCGTCCTTCTTTCGAGCGCCCCTCCGCCGCGGTTACGAAAGCGTGCTGCAAGTGGGTCCGTTGTTGCGGCCCGAATTGAAGACCGCACGCCCGTCGCAGGGGGACTACGTCCTTTCGTATCTCCGCCCTAACGCCTCGCCCCGAATTCTGGAATCCTTGCAGGGGGCCAAACGCGAGGTGCGCGTTTACGGTTTGGGGGAGCGGCCCGCTGTGGGCTGCCTCAAGTTCTTTCCGCTGCACGAACGCAAGTTTGTGGATGACCTGGCCGGCTGTTCGGCACTCATTGGCGCGGCGGGGAATCAATCGCTCGGCGAGGCGCTGTATCTGGGCAAACCGGTCTTGGCGATACCCGAAGGGGAACATTACGAGCAGCTCATCAACGCCCACTTCCTGCGACAGATGGGGGCCGGCGACTGGGTGACCGCCGAGCAGGTGGAACCCGCCCATGTGAACCGCTTTCTCGACCGATTGGATTCGCACGCGGCCTGCGCGGGACTTCTCGCTGGCAAACTCGACGGCACCTCCTCGGCCGCTGCCGAAATCGAGCGGTTTCTTCCCCCTAATGAGCAAGGTCAGAAGCATGCCGCTCTAGCAACGCTCTAGCAGCCCGTTGACGTCGGGACGCAAGTCTTCGCACATTCTTCCCACGAACTTCGCGCCGCGGGACAGACTAATAGGAAGTCAAAGTGGTGCGGTCTGACCGTCGGTTGACGTATGCAGTTCGGTGGAACCAACTCCACGTTACAGGTGCAAGCACGTGTCAGTGGCGAGCAGTGAAGAATTCGTGGAAATGATCGGCAAGAGCGGCCTGATTGCCAAGGATCACCTTGAGCAGTTCCTGACGCGGGATGATGGTTCGACCGCAGACCCAAACGCACTCTCGGAGGCGCTCGTCGCTGAGGGACTGCTGACTTCCTGGCAGAGTGATAAGCTCTTGGCGGGCAAGCACCGCGGCTTTTTTTTGGGCAATTACAAGATTCTCGCACCGCTGGGCGTGGGGGGCATGGGGCGAGTTTATCTGGCCGAGCATCGCGTGATGCGACACCGCGTGGCCATCAAGACAATGGCCAAGCGCCACGTCGGGAACGATGCCTACCTGAAGCGATTCGAGCAGGAAGCCCGGGCCGCAGCCACTGTCGAGCATCCGCGTGTGGTCCGGGCGTTCGATTTCGATACCGGCCCCGACCTCTATTTCATCGTGATGGAGTACGTCGACGGCGAAGACCTGCACAAGATCATCGAGCGAGACGGCATCATGCACGTGTCCCTCGCAGCAGAATGCATTCGCCAGACCGCCGAGGGGCTACAGGCCATTCACAACGCGGGACTGGTGCACCGGGACATCAAGCCCGGGAATTTGATCGTCGATTCGCAGGGCAATGTGCGAATTCTCGACCTGGGCCTGGCTCGAGTCAACGAAGATGACGCGTCCTCGCTCACACTGATGTACGATGCCAAGATGATCGGCACGGTCGATTACCTGGCACCCGAGCAAGCGCGAAACAGCCACAACATCGACCATCGAGCAGACCTGTACAGCTTAGGCTGCACATTCTATTTTCTCCTGACGGGCCGACCCCCCTTTGTCGGCGGAACGACGGTGGAACGGGTTCTGGACCATCAGATCAAGCCGCCGATTGATGTGCGGGAGTTACGACCTGAAGTGCCTGCCGGGGCGGCGAAATTGTGCCACAAGCTCCTGGCAAAAGACCCGGACGACCGGATTCAGACGGCTGCCGAGGTCGTTGCCGCGCTGGCGGATTGGCTGCAGCGGCAGGAAGAAACCACTCCACTCGGAGGGTCCCCCGCTGGATCGCCGGCCTCGCTGCGGGCTTCGCCTGCCCCCTCCCCAGCGGGCCAGCGACGAGTCAACGACCAAGAGCTTACACTCGCCGAGGATGGCAATGAAACGCACGCGGAGAGAGGGCATAGTGCCGTCGCAGCACGTGCGCCGACAACGGCTAACAAGGTGGCTCAGCAGGCGACAGGGTCTCGTAACGACTTACGAGCGATCCCCAAGGCTGTCGGCAACGGTGCATCCAAGGCGAATCGGTCTTCCCACTCCGGCCGCGGTCCCCAGGCTCAATTGGGGTCGCGACAGGTGAGCCCGGCGAAGGCCGTTGCTGCCGCGGAGGACGCTGCTGGTTCCGGTGGAGGAGTCCTGCTCGATGATCTGCCGCCCCTTTCGTTGGGATCGCCTCCGCTCAGCAGCCCCGACTTTTTTTCAACTTCCGATGATACTTGGTCCGACCCGTTTCAGGCGAACCAGCAGACTTTGGCCCCGGCCGTGATGCCCGCAACGGCAACCCAGCCGAAGCAAAAATCAACCAGGAGTTGGAGCGAGATTGTTCAGAGCTTCGTGGCCACCCAGGAGAAAGAAGGAGTCTCTTACGCGCTCTGGTTTCTCATTGCCGCGGGCATCGGCATGGGCATTCTTGTATGTATGGTGGGCTACTCTTACATTCATTCGACGAAAGAGACCAAGGTCATCAAGAACCGAGCCTCCGAGGGTGCCAGCCAAGGCTCCCCCGCCGGCAAGTGACGCTAAACGCCGGCCCCTCGTGCTCAGCTTCATGGTTGTTTCTCCGTCCGTTGGGAGAACACTCTGACTTCACCACCTTTACTGGGAAGGTTGGGTTAAGATTTGAGGTATCCAGGTTTCTCCACACTTTTGCTCTGGTAAGTCCAGGCCGCTTCGCTAAATTTCCATCTGCCAATCGGTCGCGTGATGGCACGCGGCAGCCCCGGTGTTTCGCCGACACCGGGGTTTTTCTTGCGCCTCGATTCGTCGCTTCCCGACAAGAAATAGAAACGCCCGCCGGATCTTCTCTTCCCAGCGGGCGCTTCCTCATTCACAGCGAGCCACAAGGCCGGGTTTGAGTAAACCCATGCTCGATGCAGCGGCTCGTCGTCCATGACGACTTGGTGATGCAGGAATCTTGAACCACGAGAGGAAACCGTGCAAGGCTTCTTCGCGGCTTATTCATCATGCGCAAAAACGGGGGCTACTTTTTTCTTTCCTGGGAAAAATTAGGTCAGGCTTCAACTGTGACGCGAAAAATCAGCGTGCCGTGGCAAAGAGCGGTTGGCTGGTCCCGTGCTGCCTGCTAGGGCAATAACTGTTGACCCCGCTTTCCGGCCATGAAAGAACCTGGCGACAGGTGGTGCCTCAGACGGCGATTCGTGTTTTGCGACTCGACTTGGCCGGGCAACGGAAAAAAGTGGGCGCATCATCATAATGTTTGGGCTCCCGTAGCTCCCGAATTTCGCGGAAGGCGGGGTTCCCGAGCTACCCAGCTTTCCCCTTCGGCATTGTTTAACGGACGGATGTACGCCATTAACGGTTCCTTTCCCCCCACCTAGGGCCGGAATCTTGTCAGAACTCTTGACATGGCCCGTTCAATGGCGATAACAAGCGGTTGTCGTCCGGCAGTCTGGACCGGCAGAATGTCGGCCCCAACAAACCGGCGGAGAAGGAGTTCCCGATGTCCTCGTTGGAAGTCCCCGCAATGGCTGAATCCACAACGCCCATGGCTGGCGAACTCTCGGCCCAGGCACTTTATGAAAAGTGCTTTGCCCTGTCCCGAAATCTCTGGTGGACGTGGCACCCCGAAGTCACCAGCATCTTTCGCGATCTCGATCCGATCCGCTGGCGGCAGCTCGACCACAATCCGGTCGCCCTGCTCCGCGAGTTCTCGCCGGATCGCCTCGCCACCCGCGCCGGCGAAATGGTGATGCATAGCCGCATCAACTATGCGCATCGGCGGCTGAAGGAATATCTTGCCAACAAACAGACCTGGGCGGCGACCCACGCCGGCGTGCTCGGCAACAAGCCCGTGGCTTACTTTTCAGCGGAGTTCGGCCTGCACGAGTCGATGCCGATTTACTCCGGCGGCCTCGGTGTTCTCTCCGGCGACCATGTGAAAAGCGCCAGCGGCCTGGGTGTGAACCTGGTCGGCATCGGCCTCTTCTATGACCAGGGATATTTCAAGCAGCAGCTCGATGATGTCGGCATGCAGGGGGAAGAATATCTGGATACCAAGGTCGAAAACGTGCCGATGGATCCGGCTCTCTCGCCCGATGGCAAACCAATCACCATCCGCGTCGACACTCGCAAGGGAGCCCTGTTCGCCAAGGTCTGGATGATGACCGTCGGCCGAGTCAAGCTCTACCTGCTCGATTGCAATGTTGATGGTAACAGCCCCGAAGATCGCGAGTTGACGAGCCGCCTCTACGGCGGCGACGAGCGAATTCGCATCCGTCAGGAGCTGGTGCTGGGGGTTGGCGGCGTGAAGGCGCTGCGGGCGCTCGACATTCGTCCCGGCGTCTATCATCTCAACGAAGGGCACAGTGCATTTGGTCCGCTGGAAGTCATCCGCGAACGGATGCACGACGACGGACTCCCCTTTGCCGACGCCCTCCGCGAAGTCGCCCGGCAGACGGCGTTCACCACGCACACTCCGGTTCCTGCCGGCCACGATCGGTTTGGCGGCGAGCTCGTGGAAGAGCATCTCGGCCCCCTGCGGGACCAGCTCGGCATCAGCTATGACCAGCTCATGGGGCTGGGGCGCGTCGAGCCGCAAAACAACACGGAGCCGTTCTGCATGACGGTGGTGGGAATGAAAATCTCCCGCCGGGCCAACGCCGTCAGCCAGTTGCATGGCCATATTTCGCGGCGGATGTGGGCCCAGCTTTGGCCGTGGAAGGTGGAGGAAGAAATCCCCATCGGCCATATCACCAACGGCGTGCACATACCCACCTGGCTCGCCCAGCAGATGCTGCAGCTCTATGACCGGCACTTTGTCGCCAACTGGATCTACCGAATGGGTGAGCCGGAAGTCTGGCAGAGCATTCATAACGTCGATCCGGGCGAGCTCTGGGAAACGCACAACGCCCTCAAGAATCAGCTCCTGGCGTTCGTTCGCCGCCGCCTCAGCCGCCAATGCCGCCGCCGAGGAGAGAGCGACGATGTGGTGGAGACCGCGCGGAATATCCTCGATCCCAACGTCCTAACCATCGGATTCGGGCGGCGCTTCGCCACCTATAAACGGGCGACATTGCTCCTGTCGAACCCCGACCGTCTGGCGGCCCTCGTCAACGACAAAGAGCGGCCGGTGCAGTTCGTCTATGCCGGCAAGGCCCATCCCAAGGATGAGCCCGGCAAGAAACTCATCCAGCAAATCGCCAACTTGCGAAAAGACCCGCGCTTCGCCAGCAAAATCGTGTACGTCGAAGACTACGACATGAACGTCTGCCGTCACATGATTCAGGGCGTGGACGTCTGGTTGAATAATCCGCGGCGTCCGCTCGAAGCATCGGGCACCTCCGGACAGAAGACCGTCCTCAACGGCGGGCTCAATCTCTCCATCCTCGACGGCTGGTGGGCGGAAGCTTATGACGGGACGAATGGCTTTGCCATCGGCCACGGCCAAAGCCACGCCAACGACGAAATCACCGACAAGCGGGATGCCGAGGCCCTGTTCCAGGTCCTCGAAGATCAGGTCGTTCCGATTTACTACGAGCGGGACGTGGACGGCCTCCCGCGGCAGTGGATCAAGCGGATGATGAACTCCATCAGTACGCTGGCCTGGCGGTTTTCCGCCCACCGCATGGTGATGGACTACGCCCGCACCTGCTACGTTCCGGCTGCGGGCGGATTGAGTTGCGAGATGAGCGGAAAATAGTTGGCCGGAGGTCTAATAAAGAAATCTCAAATCTCAAACAAATGGGAAGGTCGAACAAGGAATTGGGAATTGGACGTTATCGGTTCCCTTGTTTCTTCATTCCCAATTCCCAATTGAGATTTGTTTGAGATTTGAGATTTCCTATTTCTCCCCTGTCTCCACATTCGGCCAATACTCCGGCAGCGGCGCGACGAACGTCATGACTTCGCGCGAGACCGGATTCCAGAAGGCCAGGCTGCGGGCATGCAGGGCCACCATCCGTTGACGCTCGTCGTCTGTAGGCGGACCGAAGTGGTGCGGGCTCCGATACATCTCGTCCCCCAGCAGAGCATGCCCGCGGGACCCACACTGAATGCGGATTTGATGGGTCCGACCGGTTTCGAGCTTGATTTCCAGCAGAGTCACTCTTACCCGTAGTTCGGCGAGGTCATCCTCGCGTTCGGCGCGGGTCTCCTGACCCCGCCGAAAGGCCTGACCGAAGGTCTCCTCTTTAGCACGCGGGAGACCTTCGGTCGTCCCAGGGGGCGGGATCAGGAGACCCGCGCCCAACTCTGTGCGCTTCACCACGCGATAGTGCAATATAGCATTCTGCCCCTCCGGGTCACTCGCATCCGTCACCACGCTTCGCGGATCCCCTTCCACCTTCTTCAGGTGATCAATCCAGGTCCCCGACACCGGCTGAACATCCCCCTGCACCAGGGCCCAATAGGTCTTCTCCACGCGCCGTTGCTCGAACTGATTGGAAATCTTGCGGGCCGCCTTCCGGTGCTTGGCAAACACCAGCACCCCCGACACCGGCCGGTCCAGCCGATGGGGGACGCCGAGGTAGACATCCCCTTCCAGGGCGTCCCGCTCCCGCAGGAACTTCTTGATCCGCACCTCCAAGCTATCAATCCCCAGCGGCGCTTGCGTCAGCAGTCCGCCGGGCTTGGCCACCACGAGGCAGTCTTCGTCTTCGTGCAGGATGTCAAAGCCAAGAGGCATGAGGGGATAGGAGTCAGGGGACAGGAGTCAGGGGACAGAGAATACTAGCCCGACGCGCGAGCGAGGGAAATGTGGGTCGCACTTGCGCAGGGCGTTTTCGGCGGCTAAGCTTGGGTGATGAAAATCACTCGTTTGGAAACCTGGACGGTTAGCGTCCCCTATCTGCACGACGAAATCAGCAGCCGCGTGGCCCGGAGCGGAGTGACGGACACGATTGTGAAGCTGACGGCCGATAATGGGCTCGTCGGCTGGGGGGAATGCACGTCGGGACCGAACGCGGCCTCGATTGAGAAAGCGGTGGAGGCATTCCGGCCGCTGCTCCTCGGGCGAGATCCTTGGCAGAGTGAAGCGATTGCCCGTGACTTTTTCAAAACGGCCCTCTGGGATTTGCGAGCCCCCAGTGGCAACTTCGCCTTTGCCGGCATCGACCAGGCCCTGTGGGACCTCTGCGGCAAAGAGTCCGGCCAGCCGCTCTATCGGCTCTTCGGCGGGGCACTTCGGGACGAGGTGGATTACTTCTACTATCTGGCTCGTGGCACACCGGCAGAAATCACGCGGCAAGCGGCTGACGGTGTGGCTCGGGGCTACACTTGCTTTTACCTGAAAGTCGGCCTCGACGAGCGGGCCGAGACCGAAATGCTCGCCGCGTTGCGAGCCGCCATCGGCCCCGAAGGAAAAATCCGCGTCGATGCCAACCAGGCCTGGAACATTCCCCAAGCGGTACGGCTGCTGACCCGGTGGAACGCCGACTTCGGCATCGACTTCGCCGAAGCGCCCGTCCCCATCGACCCCGTGGGAACCATCGCGAGCTGCGAGCGAAAGTCCCAGTGGCCCTCTGCGCGAACGAAGGGCTGAGCCGCGTGGAGGATTGTCTCCGCGTGATCCGCTCCCGCTGTGCCGACGTCCTCTGCTTCAGCAGTTACTGGGTCGGCTCACTGCGGAACTTTCTGAATCTCTCTTGGGCCGCCCACTGGGAAGGACAGCAAGTCTGCAAACACACCCACGGCGAGCTCGGCATCGCCGCCGCCGCCGGCCAGCACGTGCTGCTCGCTATTCCCAACGCCACGGGCGGCGCTCAGCAAACGGCCTCCATCATGGCCGACGACATCCTCAAGACTCCGCTGCCGATTTCGACCGGCCCGAAGTGGGGAAGAATTGAACAGGCGGGCCTGGGAATCGAGATCGACGAAGAGAAGTTGCAGCAGTATCACGAGTGTTATCTGCGGGACGGGCAGTTCTTGCCGTATCGAAGTGAGGAATCGCCGTAAGCCGTGTGTGGCCGGCATTCGGAAGTCACCCTGAACCGGCAGAACTATTGATAGGCAGGCCGCCGTTGATTGGTGTACTCCCTCCGTCGGTGAGATTGGTGCCCGCCAATGGAGCACCACCGGGCGAGACCGTTCCGGGAGCGACAATTGCATCGCCTGTTTGACGAACTTTCTTTCGACGTTTTTCGGAAGACACATCCCGACCAAGAATGTAGCCAGCAAGTGCCCCCAGAAGCCCAAACATGGGGTTTCTTGTTTCAGGATCGACAACGTCGACGACTGTAAGAAATACCCCCGCATTCAATATGAGCGTAAGTCCAATGAGCCTGAATGTGGCTCCATTCCATCGCTGCTCGCGTCTGATCATGATGTGCCACTGCACCACGATTACAATGACGGTAAAAACAAGCACGCCGAATCCCAGCATTTGTGCCAAAGATACGGTAGCTACGCGCTCTTTTGCTTTCGAAAACTTATCCCGCGCGGAGAGTGTTTCAATGATCGACGCCACATAGGGGGCGGTTCCACCTCCTGCTCCGGCATTAGACCTGTCATGTTCCTCCTCAAGTTTTCGTCCCCAATCCACCGCTTCCAACGCGCTTTGCTGGAAGGCTCTTTCCAGGACAGCTTTGTATTCCGCGGTGGTTTTACCCCTAACTTTTGGAAGTAAGTTTATCTTCCACGCGTTCCAAAAATTCTTCCAAGCATTTAGATTCGCCTCGGTCCTAGACGTCTTTTCCAACTCTGCGAGAAAGGAGTCGCGCTGTTGCGTGGGAAGATTCTTAAGCTCTTTAGGAGCCGTTCCAGCCACCTTTTTTCCGCCCTCCTTCATATATTTTGACAGAATTTGAGCCGCCTCCACCATATTGGGTTCGAAGTCATAAATCCCCAAGTCTTTGGCCGACTCAACGGTCCACAAGGAGGGATTTATTAATACATCGCTGGTAGCGTCAAAGGGCGCATCCGACGGGTCCAACGCATGTGGCGTTGGAGCCTCCGAAGATTCTGCGCTCGGAGGTGCTGGCCGCGAGGGTTCCTCTTGTGCGAAAATAAATGCGCCACCGCATAATGCACACAGGATTAGGCCAAAGAGTGTTCGCAGTTGTTCACCAGAAGGTTTAACGGATCGGTTTCGAGCGCTTATCTTAAATTGAAAAACTGTGAGCAGCAAATGATTTCTGCAACGCACTGACGCAAATGACTGGCTTTCTCTAGAGTAAAGCCCAGGTCAAGCGTCAATGATATCCTCAACTTCCGAAACGAACTATTCGCTTAGGCCAACGACTCCCGACCACGGATCGTGTATAGCGGATCATGGCCAACCGACTCGCTGCGCCAACGTGGTCGGGAAAGGTTTTCGCGGCCGGCTTTATTGCCGTTTCATGACTTGGTGACTGCGAAAACCCTTCCCGACCCTACCTCAAAAAAATCTTCGATATTCTTCTCGCGAGGGCTTGGATTTTAATGGGTACGCATGTATACTGAACATTAGAGTCTATGTGTTTGTGGGGGTTCTTCAGGACATTTCGGAGGTGTGCCATGACGTGCGATTTGCAGAGTTTGAACTGGGAATTGGCGGATCTTAAGCCGCCGATTCCGCGGGATCGGCTGATTTTTGAGGCGGTGCTGGTGCAGGGGCGGGGGCAATTGGAGGTGGCCCAGGAGCACGGCATCAGCCAGCCGCGGGTCTCCAAGATTCTGACGGAGGTGGGGGCCTGGCTCTGCCGCGTCCTCCCCGAGTCGGCCGCGAAGGAGCGGCCGGAGGGGCAGCTCGCCCTGGGGTTCTGGCTGGTCCAGGCCCGACTCGAGTTCTTGTATCACAAAGCCCTGGCGGCATTTGACGCCAGCGGGGAGGACAAGGTGGTTGTGAAACAAGGAAAGCGGGGGGATGTCGCCTGGGAAGAGACGTCCTCCACGACGCAGATCCGTAAGCCGGGATTCATCAATAGCGCTTTTCGCGCCGTCATGGCCAGCTCTCGGCTTTGCACTGGGGCGGCGAAGAGCAGCGGAAATGTTCGCCGGGATCCCGTGGGAATCAACTCGGAGAATCCGGTTATGAGCAAATCGGCGAAAACGGAAAGATTCTCGCCGAGCGAGTTGCCGCAAACCCAAACGGAGCAGGATGTTACCGATGTCGTTGAGCACAGCCCCGAGGACCGCGAAAAGATGCTCCAAACGGTTATAAAACTCTTGCGGGAGAGCCCCCAGCGGGCCCATTGGACCGACACCGACTTCCGCGATGCGGCAGAGAGGAGGCTGGCGATCCTCGACGCGGGGAGCAAGGAGTACGACGAGCAGCAGCGGCAAAAAGAGGCCGCGAAAGCAGCCCAAGAATCAACCGCTTCCGCAGTGTCGCCGATTCCCGATGCAGCAGAATCCATTGTCGAGACAGAGAAGCCGCAACCGAGCCCGTTACAACACGAGCAGGCCTCCATATCGCTGGATGCCGCCCGTCTCGAAAAGCTCCGTCGCGAGCGCGAGAAACGGAAACTCCCCGAGCAGCGCCGCCGCGAGTTCCTCGCCCCGCTGGCGGCAGGATAGAGTCTGGGTCGAGCGGCGCGCAAGACAAACAACTAGTAACCGTGAAAGAGCAGTTCCAATGGTTCCCCTTCCACTTCAGACAGCGGCACTATGGCAAAGTTGGCCGATTTGCCTGGGAATAAACTCCCGAGTTGATTCGCCAGACCGAGCGCCTCGGCGGCGTGGAGAGTCCCCATCTTCAGGATCTCATCTGAGGGAACGCCAGGATGATGCTGCGCAATGTGCCGTAGTTCCGAGAAGACGGAAAGGTCGGGGTTGCTCGCTCGCGAGTCGGTTCCAACTGCGACCCGGACGCCAGCCGCGAGCAACTCGGTTAGCGGATAGTGGCCGTGGGGAAAGTACGCCTGGGTCCGGGGGCAGTAGACGACGGTCATCTTCTCCCGCCGCGCTCCGAGGAACGCCATTTCTTCGCGGCTCAGGAAGTTGCCGTGAATCACCAGCACCTGATGAGCCGCGGACAGCATTTCCAGAAAGTCGAGGGACCGGATTCCTCGTGGCAAGGCACCGGGATACCAGGCCCCGAGTTCCTTCAGCCGCTCGACGAGCGGGCCACTGTGGGAGCGAAGGAGTTCGAGTTCCTCAAACGATTCAGCCAGGTGCATGGCGAGCGGGATCTTTTTCTGGAGGGAGAGCTCGCAGACTTTCCGCAGTAGATCGGGATGAACGGTGTACGGAGCATGGGGAGAGAGGCCGCGGCGGAAGCCTGATTCATGGCGGCCGCTTACATGCCGTTCCGCCGCAGAGAGCAGCGGCTCAATCCGTTCGGGGGCGAGGCCCAGGAGCTCCAGGAAAACGGTCCCGTGGATGTCGCGGCAAGACTCGAAAGACTCGGCGGGCCACAAGGAGGTGGCAATTTCTCCGATGCCAGCGACTCCTGCCGCAGAAGACTCACGTAGACCTGCTTCGGTTGCCTGCCGCGCGTAGTCGGCGAGGTCCGTTCCTTCAGCAGCCAGTCCACGGCGAAAGGAGACGACTTCTCCAATCCACTGGGCGAACGGCATCCCCGGCCTACCCAGCGGCTGCTTCAGCAGGCTGAATTCCAGGTGGGTGTGGGCGTTGATGAACCCCGGAAGAAGAGCGACGTTGCCGAGGTCGGCGGCCGTCTCGCCTGGTTGGTAGGGCCCCAGCGAGACAATTCGTCCATCGACCACGCGGACCACACCGTCCTTCAGCGGCGGGACTTCCACGGGGAAGACCCAGCGGGCACGGAAGGTAGCGGTTGTATCGGTCGTCATGGGAGGCCCGTTAGTGGCGTGGAACGATAAGGTATATTATCGCAATCAGCGTCCGCTTGCGGATGCGTCGTCGTACTTCCTCGCTGGCGCGTCGGGTTAGAGTCCCGAGTGCCAACTCCAAGTTCAATCGCATGCTCAAACGCATTCTCGTCACCGGCGGCGCGGGATTCCTCGGATCGCATCTTTGCGAACGGCTGGTGGAACAAGGGCACGACGTCATCTGCCTGGACAACTTTTTTACCAGCCAGAAGACGAATGTTGCTCATTTGCTCGGGAAGCCGAACTTCGAGTTGGTGCGGCACGACATCACCACGCCGATCTGGCTGGAGGTGGACGAGATCTACAATCTCGCTTGCCCCGCTGCTCCCGGCCATTATCAGTACAACCCCATCAAGACCATGAAGACGTCGGTGATGGGGGCAATCAACGTCCTGGGCATGGCCAAGCGCTGCAAGGCCAAAGTGTTGCAGGCCAGCACCAGCGAAGTCTACGGCGACCCCGAAGTCCACCCGCAGCCGGAGAGTTATCGCGGCAGCGTGAATCCACTGGGGCCGCGGGCCTGTTACGACGAAGGGAAGCGGGCGGCCGAGACGCTGTTCATGGACTACCACCGGAGTAACAAGGTCAACATCCGGATCGTCCGCATCTTCAATACCTACGGCCCGCGGATGCATCCCTACGACGGCCGCGTCGTTTCCAACTTCATCCGCCAGGCGCTGCAAGGCGAAGACATCACCCTGTTTGGCGACGGCCAGCAGACTCGCTCCTTCTGTTACCGGGATGATCTGATTGAAGGCATCATCCGGATGATGAACGCGCCGGACGATTTTCAGGGGCCGTGCAATCTCGGCAATCCGGGCGAGTTCACCGTCCGCGAGCTTGCCGAGCAGGTGATTCAGCTCACCGGCTCGAAGTCCAAAATCATTCACCAGCCGCTGCCGCCGGACGATCCCACGCGCCGGCAGCCCGATATCACGCTCGCCAAAACCCGGCTCGGCTGGGAACCAAAAGTGCCGCTGCAAGAGGGCCTGGCGAAAACCATTGCCTGGTTCCGGTCGATCAACATGGCCCATTACCGGCCGCCGACGCCGAATTTCTAACGCGTCCGCGCCATTCTCTATTGAATTGTCGCTGTGCTGCCGCGATGTCTTGTCGCCAATCTACAGCGACACTTCCTTGAATCTTCACTTGCGAGAGATGGACCGCTTCCAAATCGCTGCCCTTGGGGTGCCATGAAGATTTTCGCGTAATCTTCATGCCCGCTTATGGAATGTTTCTCGAAAGATTCACCAGCACTTTTCCTATTGTTTACATGGCTCGGCAAAAACCCAGGGGCAACTTGATTTCGAGACGTCTCTTTGGCGTCGTCACTTTCACCAGCGGACTTTCCTACCTGAGAAGGAATACTCGTGTTTCGACCATTTGCTCGCCAGATTCTGTCCTCGGTCAGCCGGCGTCTATCTAAGCAGCGCCGCTTCCTGCAAAGCGCCAAGCGTCCGCGGACGTTCGAATCGCTCGAGGGCCGCGAGATGCTGGCCGTCTTCATCTCCGAGGTGCATCCGACCGGCAGCAGCGGACCTTATGCAGCCGATTGGTTTGAGGTGACGAATACCGGCAATAGCGCTCTGAACATTACCGGCTGGAAGATGGACGACAACACTAATCTCTTCGCCAATTCGGTCGCGCTTCGCGGCCTGACGAGCATTCCCGCCGGGAAATCGGCGGTCTTCTTTGAAGGAAATGCCACCGGCACCACCGACGCGACGATCATCGCCAACTTCTCGACGGCCTGGTTTGGATCCGCGACCCCACCCGCCGGCTTCCTCATCGGGGCCTACGGAGGAACGGCGGTGGGACTAAGCGGCTCGGGAGATGCGGTGAATCTCTATGATGCCGCTGGTGTCCTGCAGGCCAACGTCACCTTCGGTGCGGCCACAGCGGGTATAACTTTTGACAATACGGTGGGCCTGAACAACGCCCCCATCTCGACCTTGAGTGTCGCGGGGGTCAACGGCGCGTTCACTGCCGGCGCCGAGACGGGCTCTCCAGGCACTCGAGGAATCACGGTGGACCTATCCACGTATGTCCGGGTGGGCCGTTTTGATCTGCCGGAACCGACACGGACGGCAGCGCCGGCTAACAATCTGCTGGCTCAGGAAGCGTCGGGCGTGGCCTACAACTGGGACACGGACTCGCTGTTCATCGTCGGCGATGGCGGTAAATCGGTCACTCAAGTATCGAAGACTGGGGCCTTGATCGACACCATGACGCTGGCCCTGGGAGGCAGCCCCCAAGGGACCGACTTTTATGACATCGAAGGCATCACGTACATCGGCGGCGGCCAATTCGTGATGAGCGAAGAGCGTGACCGCCAGCTCGTCTTGTTCACCTACGTCGCCGGCACCACGCTTTCCCGCAGCGGCGCGTTGACCGTGAAGATTGGCACCTTCGTCGATAACACGGGGACCGAAGGCCTTTCCTATGATCCGCAGACGGGGGGCTATATTGTCGTCAAAGAAATCACGCCCATGGGCATCTTCCAAACAGGCGTCAATTTCCCGGCTGGCACCGCGACTAATGGTTCGCCAACCACGGTGAACTCGATTGACCTATTCAATCCGGCGCTCGCCAATATGTTGGATTTCGCGGACGCATTCGCCTTGTCGAACCTGCCGCCCCTGAACGGGCAGCCGGACTCCGGCAATCTGCTGCTTTTGAGCCAGGCCTCGGCCAGGATTGTCGAAATCGACCGCTCCGGCAACATCTCCAGCACACTGCAGATCGTCGCCGATTTAGGGAGCCCGCTCTCCGCTCCCGACCAGCAGCACGAAGGGCTCACTATGGACCGCGACGGCATTCTCTATGTCGTCAATGAGAATGGCGGCGGTGACATCGATCATCCGCAGCTGTGGGTCTACATGCCGTCCGAAGTCCCCAACCAGGCTCCCACCGCGATCGCGCTGAACAACGTGATCACCTCGATCGTGGAAAACACCACCACCGTCACTCCCATCAAGGTCGCCGACATCGTCGTCACCGATGATGGGCTGGGTGCCAACAACCTGACGGTGGGTGGAACGGACGCCGCTTTCTTTGAGATCATCGGCAGCGGTCTATACATCAAGGCCGGGACCGTTCTCGATTACGAAACCAAGATTACCTACAGCATCACCGTCAGTGTCGATGACCCAACTCTCGGCGGCAATCCGGATGCGACGACGAGCTACACCTTAACGGTCACCGATATAGTGAACGAAACTCCTGTCGTACCTGCCGTCTTCATTTCCGAGGTGCATCCCTCGGGCAGCGGCAACACCTCCTATTCGGCCGACTGGTTCGAGGTGACGAATAACGGCAGCACCGCGGTAATTATCACCGGCTGGAGCGTGGATGATAACTCGAATGGCTCAGCGAAGATTCCTTTGCGCGGCCTAACGAGCATCCCAGCCGGCAAATCGGCGGTCTTCTTCGAGGGCCTTGCCGACGGTTCTACTGATGCAGCGAAGATCGCCAGTTTTTCGACCGCCTGGTTTGGATCTGCGACCCTGCCCGCCGGCTTCCTCATTGGGGCCTACGGTGGTGCCGGCATTGGTCTGAGCACCGGCGGCGATGCGGTAAACCTCTTCGACGCCGGCGGCAATCGAATTTCGGGGGTCAGCTTCGGCACCACCACCACGGGCATCACATTCGACAACCACGCCGGCTTGGGCAGCCCCGCGCTCCCGCTGCCGTCGATTTCGACCTTAAGCATTGTGGGGACCCATGGGGCGTTCCTCGCCTTCAACGGAGTGGAGACTGGCTCGCCGGGAACCACGGGCAAGCTGGTCATCTCCGAGGTAGCGCCTTGGTCCAGCGGCAACAGCCCCCTCGTTGGTGCCGATTGGTTTGAGGTGACCAACACCGGCGCGACGACCGTGGACATCACCGGCTGGAAGGTGGACGACAACTCGGAATCCTTCGTGGCGGCAGTGGCCCTGAATGGCATCACCAGCATCGCCGCCGGCGAGTCGGTGATCTTCATCGAAACCACGGACTTGCCAGGCAAGACTGTCGCTTTCCTGTCCAATTGGTTCGGCGCGAGCCCGCCGGCGAATCTGCGGATTGGCAATTACAGCGGTTCGGGAGTTGGCCTGGGCACGACGAGCGATGCCGTGAACCTCTACGAAAGCAGCGGTGTGCTGCATGCCAAAGTGTTCTTCGCCGCTTCGCCTTCCAGCGCGCCTTTCCGAACCTTCGATAATGCGGTTGGCCTCAACAATGCCGTCATCTCGCAACTGAGCAGCGTGGGCGTCAATGGCGCATTCATTGCGGTGAACGGCCCGAATGAGATCGGCTCACCGGGAACCGTTTTGGCCGACCTTTCCGCGACCCTTGTTGGAGGAGCCCTGACGGTCACGGATCTCAGTTTCCCCGGGAAGGACAACAACCTGACCGCCAAGGTAATCGGCACCAACCTGGTCATCACGGACGCCAGCCAGCAATTCATCTCCGCCCCTCCGGGCGCAACGCTCTCGAATGCGAACAGGACGCTGACCATTCCGCTGAGCTTGATTACCGGAGCGATTAATCTCAACGCCGCCGGGGGTAACGACCTGATCACGCTCGACTACTCCGGAGGCCCGTTTCGCAAGCGGATCGTCGTCGATGGAGGCGCATCCGGCACCCCTGGCGACAAGCTGGTGATCAAAGACGCCAGCACTGCCGTTCCGCTGGTGGTGGATACCCGCGGTGGCAAAGTCGATGCCAGCTCCGACCCCACTGGCGGCTTCAGCGGCTTTGAATTCGTGGCCGTCGTGGATCCGACTCTCAGCGACGTGCTGCTGGGAAATATGTATGTGCGGACCACACCGGGCGCGGACTTCGTACAAGCTACCACCGCTGGGGAAGTCAATCCAAGCATCCGTCTCCGCATCGGCAATACCTACTTTCCGCTCAGCGGAGGCTCCTATGGGCCTTACATCACCAGCGGAGCGGGTGCCGGTCGGATGAATCTCTTCGGACGCGACGGCAACGACACCCTTTCGATGTACAACACTCGCCTTAACGCCGCTTTTTTCGGCGAAGATGGCAATGACGTCATCACCGGCGGCTACGGCGATGACCTGCTTGTCGGAGGAGCAGGAAACGATCGGGTCAACGGTGCGGCAGTCGGCGGCAACGACGAGATTTGGGGGGACGTCTATAACCCGGCTATCGACGACCCGAACGTGGCTTCGCAAACAACTCTCGGCGGGAACGATCAGATCAACACTTTCGGCGGCAACGATGCCGTTTACGGCCAGGGTGGCAACGATCTCATCTACACCGGGGCCGGTGACGACTACATCAACGGCGGAGAAGGAAACGACCAGGTCGACGGCCAAGCCGGCAACGACCGAATCTATGGCGGCGCGGGAAATGACATTGTCAGCGGCAGCGAGGGGAATGACGTCATCGCCGGTAATGGCGGAAATGACACGCTCCTCGGCCGCACGGGTAACGACATTCTGATTGGCGGCTTGGGGGCGGACACGGTAAACGGCCATGAAGGGAGCGACGCGCTTGTCGGCGACGAATCCAACGGCGCGGCGAGCGGCAGCCTTTCCAAGGGGGATGCCGCCGATGCCGCCCTGCTGGCCCTGTTGCTGAATTGGGGGCCGGTTCCTTCGCTGGCGAGCCTCGGCAGCTTCGGTTCCAGCGGTGACGACAACTCTGTGGATACGCTCTGGGGGGGGAGTGAAGCCGACGCCTTCTTCAATACCGCTCTGGACAATCCTGCCGACCGAAACGCTTCCGATCTGTAATGCCCTATCCCGCTTCCTTGAGTGACTTCACCTCGCCGCTGGCCAGCGCCTGCCGCGGCTGGAGCTCGTCGCGGAGGACGATGACGTCCGGCGGGGCTTCGATACCGATGCGGACTCGGTCGCCGGAGACCCGGACCACAGTGACGACGATGTTGTTGCCGAGGCGGATCCGCTCGGATTCTTTGCGGGATAGGACAAGCATGGTTCAAATCCTCCGAATAATTATGATGTTCTGTCTATGAATGGTGTTTTGTACAGAAATGGTCGAATTGTCAATGCCGGAATTGACGACTGGATGAATTTTTTGTTCAGTAGCCGAAAAACCGGGGGAAGTCGGGTCTAGGCCGCGCCCACCGGGCCGGCTTCCGCCAGGGTGGCATGGTCCAACGTGGGGGCGGCTTCCAACTGCGTTTTGCCGGTCCGCTCTCCGGAAGAGGCATAAAACAGGATGGTGTTCCGCTCGGTTTCCCAGATGGCCGTCAGCTTGACGCTGCGGGGGCCATGCAGGCAGAAGTAAATGCCGCACGCCTTCCGGCCGCGGACCAGAATCCGCTCCGTAATATCAAAGGCGCCGCGTTCCAATTCATTTTGTTCGCACAGGGTGTAATGGACGTAATTTCGAAGTTCGCTCAAGTTTTGAATTTGCAGGGAATCAGCCGACATTTCCTGGCAAGCTCCTAAGAAGAGGTAATCGGGGATGACAAAGACTGCGGGGCGGGAAGAATGGGCAGTCTGGGGCAAGTGTCAGCAAGAGTAACTATCGGCTAGCACTGTCAAGTTGTTTGAGCAGGAAGAGTGCGAAGATTAAGAAGAGCTTGCGGCGCGGTGTCGAGTTTGCGGATTCGCCTAGCTCTTGCGAAGAAGAGGGAAGAACCACAGAGACACCGAGGCACAGAGAAGAAGGACGAGAAGAAAGCCTCGAAATCTTAAAGGCCACCACATGCTCAAGAGTGGCCATTGCAGAAATGGTTTCCGTTTTCTCTGTGCCTCGGTGTCTCTGTGGTTAATTCGCCTTCGGTTTTTCCCCGCGGATTTTTGCCGAGAATGCCGGCCCTTTTTCCTCCTTGAACCGGTGGGCGATTTCGTTGATCCGCGAGCGTTTCTTAAGTTCCACGAAGGGCACACTGTTGTCGAGCAGGCCGAGTTCATAGCCGAGATCGTCCGCGTATCCGGGAAGAATCACTCGGAGATCGTAGGGGACGCGGCCAGGGACAAGCTTATTGATGTGCTCGACGATATTGGTCGTGCAGTTGTTGCTGAGCGTATCGTAGAACTCCGGATAGTCCTGCAACTGATTGGCCCGCTTGAGCATATCTGTGAAGAGTTTGCGGGCCAATTCGGGGGTAGCAGTGGTGCGGTAGAGATAAACGTCACAATTGCGGTGTTCGGTCCGTGCCAGGATCAACTCGCGCTCGTCGGCGATGACGTAAACTAGTTCGTATTCTCCAAGCAGGCCGCGAGTGGCGTCGTATTTTTCCCCTTTCTCCAGTCGCACTTCCACGCTGATGCCGACGTGGTCGCCATTGGCGAATCCAAAGCTGAGCATGGTGTGGGCAATGGCTTTGTTTTCGCTGAAGGGGACCACGATGAAGTCCACTGACTGGATTTGCGTCAGGTCGTAGGTCTTGTCGTAATAATCGACAAGGCAGTCACGATAGGTTAGGAACTCACAATTCCGCACATTCTGAATTGTGACCTTGTCCTGCTCAAAATTCGCATGGGCCAGAACCTTTAGTTCCGGAATCCAGTTTCCGTCGTTGCTCGGCTTCCTCCCTGTCAGCGGCTGGAATAGGGAAGTAAGAGATGGCGGCGGGACGGAGTGTTGTTTGGCGGCCTGTTGAGGACCACCCGCGCAGCCGCATGCGGTTAGAGCAGCCATTGCCAGGAGTAGCACGCGTGAAAGGCTCATCGAGGTCTCAAATCAAACTAGAAGTCCAAACAGACCTTTTCCAGAATCGAGGAAGGAATACCGGGGCTGGCGAAATTCCGCAAGACAGCTTCCTCTGATTGCGGCACGCCTTGGCTGCTAGCAGCACTATGGGATGATCATCGTGAATGAGTTCTCTCTGTGGACGCTATGCATCCCACGACGGCGAAGAAGGTGAAGCGACTGGAGTAGTCCCCTTTGCCTTTTTCCTGGACTACAATGCGGCATCACAGTCTCAGGAGCAAACCATGCCAGCCAAACATCGCGTTGTCGTCATTGGTCACACCGGCCGCGGAAACTATGGTCACGGGATCGACACCGTCTGGAGCCGTCTCAAGGACAGTTGCGAAGTGCTCGCGGTGTCCGACCCGGACGAGTCCGGGCGGGCTGAAGCCGCCAAGCGGATTGGCGTTTCCAAAAGTTTCGCCGACTATCGGCAGATGCTCGACGAAATGAAGCCGACGATTGTCGGGATCGGGCCGAGGTGGGTGGACCAGCATCGCGACATGGTGCTGGCGGCGGCGGAGCGGGGGATTCACATCTATATGGAGAAGCCTCTTTGCCGCAGCCCGGCTGAGGCGGATGAGATGGCCGCTGCCTGCCGGAAACACAACGTAAAACTGGCCCTCGCCCATCAAACACGCTACAGTCCCAAGCTGCAGGTGCTCAAGGAGTTCATCGAGGCGGGAAATCTGGGTGAACTTCTGGAGTTACGCGGCCGGGGAAAGGAGGACGCGCGTGGCGGCTCGGAAGACCTGTGGGTGCTCGGCAGCCACATCATGAATCTGATCAATTTCTTTGGCGGCGATCCCAAATGGTGCTTCGCCCAGTTAAGACAGGACGGGAATCCGGTCGTCAAGGCGCATGTAAAGGATGGCCCCGAAGGGCTCGGTCCACTCGCCGGGGACAGCGTCAGCGCGATGTATGGAATGGACGGCGGCGCGACCGCCTATTTCGGTTCCAAGCGAAACGCCGCCGGCGGCCGATTTGGCCTGACCATTTTCGGCAGCAAGGGGGTCGTGGAAATCCTTACCGGCACGCTCCCCAGCGTGCAATATCTTCCTGACCCCGCCTGGTCGGCCGGCCGCAGCGGCAAAGCTTGGGTTCCCATTTCCAGCGCCGGAGTCGGCAAGCCAGAGCCGCTCAAAGATGGGAGCGCGGACGAAGGAAATTACCTCGCCGTGCGTGATCTCATCATCGCGATTGAAAAAGATCGCGACCCCGAGTGCAGCTTGGACGAAGGGAAGACCACCATCGAGATGATTTGCGCCGTGTTCGAATCCCATCGCACCGGCGGACCCGTGCGGTGGCCGCTCAAGACGCGAGTGAATCCGCTGTCACTGCTTTAGGCGAGCGGGGGGCGTCAGCCCCCTGATACTATCCGCGCAGTGTTACGCCCGCAAACAACGAAGAGTGTAATATCAGGGTGCTTACGCACCCCGCTCGCCAAGAGAAGGCGAAAAGAACATGCAGGTTCCCGCGATGAAAATGCAAGAACCTGCGAATGAAGAGAACAAAAGATGAACCGTCAGTGAGTATATTCATCCCGCCCTTTTCGGCAAGCAGATCTCGCAGATTCTGACAACGAAGTAAGACTCGACTCGGAGAAACACATGACGACTCGTTTATGCCTTGGCACACGGCTCCCACTCGCTGCCTGTTTTCTCGCGTTTTTCGCGGCAATCTCTGCTTCCTCAATTACGGCTCACGCAGAGACTCCCCGCGAATGGGCGACTTCGAATGTTGAGGAGCTGGTTCAGCTTTATCAGTACTTTCACACGCATCCCGAGCTCTCCTTCCAGGAGAAGGAAACAGCAGCTCGGGTGGCGATGGAACTGAAAGCCGTAGGCGTGGAAGTTACGGAGGGAGTCGGTGGCACCGGAGTCGTCGGCGTGCTCAAGAACGGTAAGGGGCCGCTCGTGATGCTCCGTACGGACCTCGATGCGCTCCCGGTGACCGAGCTGACCGGCTTGGCCTACGCCTCCAAAGTCAAAGTCAAAGACCCAACCGGCGTCGAGGTCGGCGTGATGCATGCCTGCGGCCACGACATTCATATCACCAATCTCGTGGGGATGGCCCGCTACTTCTCCACGCACAAGGACCAATGGGCCGGCACGCTCATCTTCCTTGGCCAGCCGGCAGAGGAGCGCGGCAGTGGGGCCAAGAAGATGCTCGACGACAAGCTGTTCGAGCGGTTCGGCAAACCCGACTTCGCTTTGGCTCTGCACTGCGATTCCAGTCTCGCCAGCGACATGGTCGGCTGCCGCGGTGGGTTCATGTTGGCCAACGTGGATAGCGTGGACATCACCATCCGCGGCCGCGGCGGGCACGGGGCCATGCCGCACACCACCGTGGACCCCATCGTCACCGCTGCCCAGCTCATCCTGTCGCTGCAAACCATCGTCAGCCGCGAGATGAAGCCGACCGACCCGGCCGTCGTCACCGTCGGTTCCATCCACGGCGGCACCAAGCACAACATCATCGGCGACACCTGTGTCTTGCAGATCACCGTCCGCAGCTACTCGGATGATGTCCGAGCTCACCTGCTGAAATCCATCCAGACCAAAGCCGAAGCCATCTCCACAGCTGCCGGAGCCCAAAAGCCGCTCGTGTCTATCTCGGAAGGGACTCCTGCGATGTTCAACGACGAGAAGCTGGCGGCCCGGATGTCCGAGATCTTCAAAAAAGAGTTCGGCAAGGAGAAGGTGATCCCCGGCGAACCCTCGATGGGGGGCGAAGACTTCAGCCAGTACGGCCGCGCCGGCGTTCCCATCCTGATGTTCCGCGTCGGCACCGTCGAACCGGCCCGGCTGGAGCGGCTCAAGAAACTGGACGCGATCCCCTCGCTTCACTCACCCTTGTTCTATCCCGATGCCGAACCAACCCTCATCACTGCCGCCCACAGTATGATCTCCGCCACGCTGGAGCTCATGAAAAAGTAGAGGAACTCACTCCCTTGACAGCACTTGCGAATGCCCTTGTTTACGCCGTGACGTATATCAATCTCCGAGATTCGGAGCAAATTGACAAAGCTGAGGACGCCCGCGCGCTCGAATCGATCGCCGCGATGCTGGCTCTCGCGACTTCGGAAGAGAAGGACGCTCTCGCCGCTGCCGCCCAACTCGCGTTTGACGACGAGCGTAGCGGGCCGGCCCGCGAAGAGTTCCTGGGAGACTACGCGATTTGGATGGAGGACGTTTTCGGTGACGATTGGGCCGGCAATGAGCGGGCGCCGTAGAGTTCGATTATGCCTGGTCTCCTTACCGCCGCCATCTTCGTTTCGCTACTGGGAATCCTGGTTTGCGGCGGACTTGTCGCGCAGATTGCTCAGAAGCGTGATTACCTTTTGCTCGTCGTGATGTTCGTACTCGCCCTTCCCTTGAGCGCGGGAACCTACTATCTGGTCCGTTTGCCGATCAAAGGAGCCGTCGACGCCAGGCTGGCTAAAGATTCTCATCTCAATACAGCCGCGAGACTGTGTTACGCTCCGCTCACCGAAGAGCCTGTCAAGTTGGTTCCGCTCCTCGTGCTGCTGGTGCCGACGTTTTGGGGCCGGCTTACGCGGGAGAACGTCGTGGCGATGGCGTTGACGCTCGGGCTCGGCTTTGCCGTGGGGGAAATGTGGCTGATTTTCCAGTTCATCGCCGATTCTCCCGATCTGGCCCCCGGAGGCAAATGGGCCAACGTCCCCGCCCATGAATTCTATTTCTTCGGCGGCTACATCGGCGAACGGCTGCAAACCTGCTTCACGCACAGCGGCTTCGTGGTGCTCTCGGTCTGGGGCCTCCGCCGCGGGCCGGGCTGGTTCGTGCTCGGCCTGGCCGGGGCGATGACGCTCCACTTTCTCGGCAACTTTCCGATCTATTTGATGCATATCGACGCCTTCGGCTGGGGCAAACCGGTCTGGCAGCAGCTCGTCGGCCTGTGGGTCGCGCTGTTCACGGTCTTCTCGCTGGTCCTACTCGGCGGAATGTATTTTGGCCCCGCCGCACTCAAGAAACTGTTCACCGCCAAAGTCAAATGCCCCGATTGCGGCGAGCTTTACTCGCAGCCCATCTTTGGCATGAACGCCGGCATGAAGCGGTACGAGCGCTGTCCACATTGTAAGAAGTGGCACTGGATTGACATTCGGGATTTGCTCAAAAATTAGGTGTCTTGTGGCCAATTCCCCTTCTTGAAGTCCGTTCGACCGACGGCAGAACCCGCCCGAGCCGTGCAAATGACATTCGTGATTTTGTCGCTGAACTGGTCGAAAAAAGGGCGGGTCATATCGAGCTCGATGTTCCTTTCGGCCACGCTGACGAAGAGATCGTCGATGCCCGCCAGAAAACGCACGCACTCGCAAGGGTCGATTCCCGTGCGGGCAACAACGTCGCGATGGGCTTCGAAAGCGACGCACCAGTTGGAGGCATTCGCCAATGTTTGCGCGGCACCTTTCAAAACGGCGAGTTCCCCCCCTTCCACGTCCACCTTCATCACCATGCTACCGCCGGCAAGAATACCGAGGTCGTCGATGCGGACGACATCCAGATCGCCCCCTTCGTCGGGTGCGAGAAAACGGGCATGGTCCGAAGGGTCGTTCGGCGAATGGGCGAGGGTTCCTTTCCCCGTGAAATCGGCCGCAGCAGCCTGAATGGCGCGAACCGGAAACGGAAGCTTTGCGGCGTTGTGTTCCAGGAACTCGAACGAGACAGGATTTGGCTCTAAGACAATTCCTTCGGAAAAGCCCACCTTGCTGGCCAGCAAAGCTGACAAGACTCCAATGTCCGCCCCCACGTCGATCCAAAGATCGGGAAAGATCATTCTACCTAACATGATTTGAGGGATGAGTTGCGTAACCAGTTCGCTTTCATACGCCCGCAAATCCGGCAGCGCCCACTGGTTTTCCCGCCGCCAGAGCGGGACGCTCAGTTTGACGTCCGCGGACAGCTCATATTCCACCACGCAGTTGAGCCAACCCCGCCGTTCCGCCAGCTCGATGAGCCGATAGCCTCCGCGCAGGCGGTTGCGGATGAGCCACTTGGCGAGGCGAAAGTGCCAGGGGGGCGAAGAGCGGAGAGGGTATTTCGGCACAAGACTTCAATCGAGATAGAGAAACTCGTTCGTATTGAAGAGAGCGAGGCAGAGATCCACGAGAGCAGCGTCGGGGGCGCTTGCTGCTTTCCTGAGCAGCTCTTCTTGCTGCGCGAGGAAGGCCGTCAATGTCTTGAGCTCACTATCGCTAGGGGAGCGCCCCCAGATGCGACGGCAGGTGGCGGTGATCCGGGAAGTTACGCCCTCCGGAGCATCGCGAAGTATTTCGGCGGCCAAATGCTTTGCACAGGAGAGCGAAAAGTCCGAATTGAACAGCAGCAACGATTGCGTGGCTGTCGTGCTGCGACTACGGAGGGGGCAACTGGCGTTGGGGTCGGGGCGGTCGAAGGCTTCGAACAGCGGATAACGGAGGTTTCGCCGGGCAAAGATATAGATGCTGCGGCGGACGGCATCGGCGGGGTTTTTGCTGGCCTTCCAGTGGTTGGGGAGCAGCGTCTTCGTCAATTCCTCCGGCAGTGGCGGCATCACGCCGGGTCCGCCACGTCGGAAGTCGAGTTGGCCACTGGCGGCGAGCATGGCGTCGCGAATCGCTTCTCCTTCCAAACGGCGGGGCCTGCGCGATGCCTGGCGGTAGGTCGCGGAGCAGACCATCCGCCGATGGAGCTTCTTCAGACTCCAGCCGTTGGACATCAATTCGCTGGCCAGCCAGTCGAGCTGATCGGGATTCGATGGCGCGGTTCCCATCACGCCGAAATCGCTCGGCGATTCCACGATTCCCTTGCCAAAGTGATGCTGCCAGAGCCGATTGACCATCACGCGGCTGGTGAGGGGGTGGTCCGGGCTGGTGAGCCACCGGGCGAGGTTGGTTCTGGGCGAGCGGGGGGCGTCAGCCCCCTGATTCTTCTGATTCGGCTCGATGTCGGCGGATGTAGTATCAGGGGGCTCACGCCCCCCGCTCGCCGGCAGCAGGACTCGCACCATCGCCGGTTGCACTTCCATTCCCGGCCGTTGCCAGTCGCCGCGGATCCAGATCCGGGCGGGGCTTTTGAATTTATCGTCGGTAAGCAAGGCAATGACCGAGACATCTTTCTGCAAACTCACCGCCGGCTCAAAGAACGCCCGCAGCCGGTAGAAGTCCGCTTGGCTGAGCGGATCGTATTTATGATCGTGACACTGGGCACAGCCGATCTGCAAACCCATGAAGACCGAGCCGATCGTCCCTGCCACTTCATTGAGCAACTCATGCTTCCGCTGCTCCTGGGAATTGATATCCGGCATGTCCGGGCCGGAAAGGCAGAACATGGTCGGAATGGAGCTGCGAGTGAGCGGCGTCTGTTTTGGCTTTGAGCCGTCCGAGATTTCCGATTTGAAATCAGAGGCTTGAGATTCAATCTTGTCCCCTGTCCCCTGTCCCCTGTCTCCTTCTTCGTCCCCCGCCACCTGCTGCCGCACAAACTCGTCATAGGGCAAATCCGCGTTCAGTGCCCCGACAACCCAGTCGCGATACCGCCACGCTTCTTTTCGGACCAGATCATGCTCATACCCATCCGTCTCGGCAAACCGGGCCAGATCGAGCCAATGTTGCCCCCACCGCTCCCCGTAGGCCGGCGACGCCAACAATCGATCCACCAGCCGTTCGCAGGCGTCGGGCTCGTTGTCGTTCGTGAACGCTTCCATTTCCGAAAACGTCGGCGGCAAACCGGTCAGATCGAAGGTCAATCTTCGCAGCAGAGTCTCGCGGCTGGCTTCGTCGGCGGGTATTGATTTTTTCTCGTCGAGTTGGAGCAGTATGAACCGATCAATCCCACCCCGGCACCATCCCTTGGCGTCCGCTAACTCTGGTAGTTTTGGCCGCAAAATTGGCTTGAAACTCCAGTGCTGGCGCTCAGTTTGTGTGAGCGGCGGCTCTTGATAGTCGGCTTCGCCGGCAAAGAGTGTGGTAGCCAAACTCCCGATGATCAGGGTTACCAATACCGCGGCTTTGAAGCCCGGTCTACCGGGCTTTGACATTCTAGGCCCGTTCTTTAACACTGGTGAACGTAGTACCCCTCTCTCTTTCCTCTCCCGCCGCCGCGGAGCGGCGGCGGGCGAGGAAAGAGGTTTGTTCTTGACGCTAATACCCGGCATAAATGCCGGGCCTATCCAAGCAAAGGACCTTGAACGGCCCTCGGCAGAAAGTGCTATGTCGAATTGCGGCGCGGCCATTAGTACGTCTCCAAGCCGTCACCTTCAGCGACGCTAAACTCATCAGCGATGGCATGGAACTCCTTCATTGCTTCCTCGTCTGCCAGCATTTCATCCAGCGACTTCACTATTGAAGCCAAGTCGGCGTAATTCCACTTGTTGTCATCAAACGTCCTCACGCCATCACCTCCTTCACCACTCGCGCTTCTCCCGGACCCGTCAGGCGCTCTTCTAGTCCATTGTGCAAAAACGAGAATGACGTGTGGTCGAGGCCAAGCAGTTCCAGCAGCGTTGCATGGAAGTCACGGACATGGACCTTGTTTTCAGCAGCCTTGAGGCCGACGGAGTCGGTCTCGCCATTGGCGAAGCCGCCGCGGACGGCTCCGCCGGCGAGGAAGACGCTGTAGCCCCAGGGGTTGTGGTCGCGGCCTTTTCCTTGCTCGCTCATCGGCATGCGGCCGAATTCGCCACCCCAGATGACGAGCGTGTCGTCCCACAGGCCGCGACGTTTCAAATCGCGGAGCAGGCCGGCAGCGGGTAGATCCGTTCGGCGGCAGAGCTGGGTGTGGTTGGTGAGGACGTCGTTGTGAGCGTCCCAGCCGTTGGTGTCGCCGGAGTAGACCTGCACGAAGCGGACGCCCCGCTCGATCATTCGCCGAGCGAGGAGGCAGCGCTGACCGAACTCGCGAGTCTCCTTGTCGTCCAGGCCGTAGAGCCGTTCTGTTTCCGCAGATTCGCCCTGCAGATCGACGAGCTCCGGGGCAGCGGCTTGCATGCGGAAAGCGAGCTCGTAGGCGGCGATGCGGGCGGCCAGTTCGCCGTCGTCATCGTCGTGGGAGGCCAAGTGTTCGCGATTGAGCTGCTGGACTAAATCGAGCGTGTTCCGCTGTTGGGCCTTCGAAATCCCCGGCTGCGGCTTGAGATGCAGGATGGGAGAATCGCCAGGGCGCATTGTGACCCCTTGGAACGTCGCCGGTAGATAACCGCTTCCCCAGGCGGGCGGGCCACCCTTCACGCCGCCGCCGGGATCGGGGAGAACGACGAAGGCCGGCAAGTCGCGGTTCTCGCTGGAGAGCCCATACGCCACCCAACTTCCAACACTCGGCCGCCCCATCAGGATACTGCCGGTGTTCATCTGATAGACCGACTGCGGATGATTGACGCTGTCGCCGTGCAAACTGCGGATGACGCAGAGGTCGTCGGCACACTCCGCCAAGTGTGGCAAAAAGTCGCTAATCTCCAGGCCGCTCTGACCCCGCTTTTGAAACGGCTTGATGGGACCGAGCAGCGGATTCTGCGCGACCTTCCGCCGCGTCATCACCGGGCCGAAGCTTTCAGGAATCGGCTTGCCCGCGAGCTTGATAAGTTCCGGCTTGGGGTCGAGTAGATCGACGTGGCTCGGGCCGCCGTGCATGAAGAGCCAGATGACGCGTTTGACGCGGGCCGGGACTAGGGGCTGGGGGCTGGGGACTGGGGAAGAACGGACGGAGTCGGAAAGTAACGAGGCCAATGCCAGCGCGCCCATACCACCGCCGGCTTGGGTGAGGAACTGCCGCCGTGTGGACGCCGGGTTGTGGAGAGCCGGAAACATGGCCGCATTATAGCCGAGGGGAATTGCCAAGGTGAAACGGAAAATGCTGACTGGCCTGAGGTTAGAACGCGCCCACGCATAGCTGGACTGGCCACCAGGATCGCCCAAGTCCTAAACATGGTTCACTTTGGCTCCGTAGTAAGGTACGATGACCTGCGACCCTTGTTCCAACCTTTCTTCCCCGAGGGAGACGGCAACATGAAGTTTGCTCGCCCGCTGCCTTACCTTTTCCTCCTGGCCGGAGCCGCCGCTTCGTGTCTCCTGGCTGGCTGTTTTGGCCAGGCCGATGTCGCGTCTAAGCCGTCCGTCGCCGTTCAGTTGACGGCGGTGGGGGAGGATGAGAAGGAGACCCAGCCGGCCAAGGACGAGAACTCGGAAGACCCGAAAGCGGCCGAAAAGAAGGCCGGAAAGGCGCAGAAAGACAAGGCAGCCCCTAAAGACGACGACGCGGAAAAGCCTGCTGCCAAAGAAGATAAGAAGGATGAAGGGGACGAAAAGAAGCCGATTCGCAAAGCCAATCCATTCCGCAATCGGACCGACTTTCCCGACTTCCCCAAGGGACTCGACTGGCTCAACTCCAAAAAGCCACTGTCGAAGAAGGACCTGAAGGGGAAGATTGTGATTCTGGACTTCTGGACCTACTGCTGCATTAACTGCATGCACATCCTCCCCGAGCTGAAGATCCTGGAGAAACAATATCCCAACGAAATCGTGGTCATTGGGGTCCACTCCGCCAAATTCGATACCGAGAAAGATACCGAGGCCATCCGCAACGCCATGCGGCGGTACGAAATCGAACATCTCGTCGTCAACGATGCCGATCACAAAATCTGGGACAGCCTCGGAGTCAGCAGCTGGCCAACTTTGATGCTCATCGACCCCGAAGGAAAGGTCCTCGGCGGTCACAGCGGCGAGTTCAAAGCGGCTGACCTTACTCCAGTAATAGACAAGGCCATCGAGTATTACCGAGGGGAGGGCCTGCTCGACGAAAAGCCGTTCCCGGTCGACAACGTCTACAGCTCCACTTCGCCGCTCCTATATCCCGGCAAAATCCTGGCCGACGAAGCGGGCGGCCGTCTGTTCATTAGCGACAGCAACCACAACCGCATTGTGATCGCCGGCCTCGACGGCAAGCTCATTGACGTCATCGGCTCGGGAGCCATTGGGCGGGATGATGGCAGCTACGCGAAAGCGACATTCGACCATCCGCAAGGGTGTGTGCTAGATAAGGATACACTCTACGTTGCCGACACCGAAAACCACATGCTACGCAAAGTGGACTTGAAAGCTAAAACGGTCACCACCATCGCGGGAGTTGGTCAGCAGGCGAAACACTCGTGGCCAGGGCTCGACGAAGCAGAACTCACCGGCGACCTTCCCGAGCGATTCGTGGGCAAGCCGCTCATGACAGCACTCAACAGCCCGTGGGATCTTTGGATTCACGACAAAGACCTTTACATCGCCATGGCTGGCTCGCATCAGATCTGGATCATGCCGCTGAGCGAAGCGGAGATCGGTCCTTACTCAGGCAACGGACGGGAAGACATCGTCGATGGTCAACTGCTGCCAAAACGACCCTATGCCAAGGGCTTCGCCTCCTTCGCTCAGCCAAGCGGCCTCTCGTCCGACGGCGAATGGCTCTATGTGGCCGACAGCGAAGGAAGTTCTGTGCGAGCCGTGCCGTTCGACTCGACCAAAGAAGTCGGAACCGTGATCGGCACCGCCGAATTGCCGTATGGCCGGCTGTTTGAGTTTGGGGACGTCGACGGCCCCAAGAACAAAGCCAAGTTACAGCACTGCATCGGCCTGACGTACGCGAAGGGAAAGATCTACGTCGCAGACACCTACAACAACAAGATTCGCGAAGTGGACCCCAAGAGCGGCGCGGTGAAAACCGTCGCCGGCAAGGGACGCAAGAACCCCGGCAGCAGCGACAAGGACGGCACGCTGCAAGAGCCCGCCGGCCTCGCCTACGCCAAGGGAAAACTCTATGTCGCCGACACCAACAATCACCTTATCAGGACGATTGAACTCGCCAGCGGCAATGTTGGGACTCTGGTGATTGCTGGCTTGAAAGCTCCTGTTGCCTCGAAGGTCGAGAAGAAACCAAGCTTCAAGGGGGCTGCCAATGAGAAGATCGCACAGGCTAAGGTCAAAGCCGAAAATGGGAACGTCACGTTTCATGTTTCACTGAAAGTTCCTAACGGCTGGAAGATCAATGCCGAAGCCCCTATGTCCTATTGGCTCGATTCCCCCAAGGAAGCCGGCCCGGCCGATCGCGCCGCCTTTGGCAAAAAGAAGCTCGAAAAGCCGGTAGCCGAATTTGATGTGACCGTGCCGGTGAAGGAGAGCGGTGAGGATGAGGTCGCCGTTTCGATCACTTACTATTACTGTGAAAAGGGGGACGACGGCGTTTGCAAAACCGGCTCAGTGATTTTCACCGTCCCGCTCAGCATCGCCGATGGCGGCAGCAGCGAGCCAGTGAAGCTGACGTTTGAGATTCCGGAATAGAGTCGGTAGTAACCGGCTTCAGCCGGTTTGAGTTCGTACTCGTTCCCACGGTCCTCCGTGGGAACGCACGTTTTCGACGCTCTGCGTCCCTCTGGTGCACCGGCGCGGGCGGAGATGCGGAAGAGACGCGAAGCGTCAAAGCAGTGTGTTCCCACGCGGAGCGTGGGAACAAGGTGTCCGAGATGTACAACAAGAGGCATTCGTGGCGGACATCAATCAGACTGCGAAAAAAATCATCGCCAACGTCGAGAAGGCCATCGTCGGCAAGCGGCAGCAGTTGATCTTGTCGCTGGTCGCCTGGCTCTGTGAAGGGCACATCCTTTTGGAAGACGTGCCCGGCGTCGCCAAGACGATGCTCGCCAGGGCACTCGCCCGCAGCATGGGCTGCACCTTCAAACGGATCCAGTGCACCCCCGATCTGCTGCCGACGGATGTTACGGGGACTTCAGTTTTCAACCAGAAGACCACAGAGTTCGAGTTCCGCCCCGGCCCGGTCTTCGCTCATGTCCTGCTGGCGGACGAAATCAACCGCACCACGCCGCGTACCCAGGCCGCTCTGCTGGAAGCGATGGGTGAGAGCCGCGTCACCGTGGACGGCACCACTCACCAACTTGGGCCACCGTTTCTCGTCATCGCCACGCAAAATCCCGTCGACCACGAAGGAACCTTTCCGCTACCCGAGGCCCAGCTCGACCGATTTCTTATGAAGTTCAGTCTCGGCTATCCGACGATGGAGGACGAGCTGAAGATGCTGGAGATGCTGCAGCACTCCCACCCCATCGACTCGCTGGAGCCGGTCGTCTCATCCGAGGAACTCGTCGCCTGCCAAAAGGCCTGCCGTGAAGTCTACGTGGACGACAAAGTCCGCCGCTACATCATGCAGATCGTCCACGACACCCGCAGTCACGAGGACATCAGCCTCGGCGGCAGCCCGCGGGCCTCCATCGCCATGTTCCGCACGTCCCAGGCGATGGCCTCCCTCCGCGGCCGCAACTTCGTCCTCCCCGACGACGTGAAGCGGGTCGCTGGCCCCGTCCTCACCCACCGCATGATCCTGAAGCCCGAAAGCCGCCTCCGCAAAATCACCCCCGGCTCCGTGGTCGACGATATCGTCGCCGACATCGCGGTCCCCGCCATCAGCGAATCCGGCACCGCAGCGGCCCAATAGAAAGATGGAGAGGGGATGGCCGCGAAAAACACAAGAATGCACAAAGAGAAAGACCTGCACTTCAGGACCTCTTCTGTTTTTGTGTCTTTTCGTGTTGTTCGCGGCCATCTCTTCTCAGCACTTTCCATGTCCCATTTCTATCCAACTAAATGATCTGGTACGCCGGCGCGATTCTGATTCTCCTCTTCGCGCTCATCTTCAAACTGAGCCTGCTGGCGTACGCCATGTATGCCCTCCTCGGCGTCCTGCTCGTTAGCCGCTGGCTCACCCGTTCCTGGGCGGCGAGCCTTTCGGCTAAGCGGCAGGTGGACAAGCTCGCGGCTGAGATTGGAGACACCATCTCGGTCGAGCTGACGATCGAGAACCACGGCAAGCTCCCCATCGCTTGGGTTCTGCTCGAAGATCTTCTGCCGCGCGCGGCAATCATGTACGACCCGCCCAATCTCGCCGTCACCGGCCGCCGCATCGAGCTGACCATGATGAAGCCGCAGGGCATCAAGACCATGCTCTATCAACTCATTTGCAACCGCCGCGGCTATTACCAGATCGGGCCGCTGGTGCTGGAGACCGGCGACTTGTTCGGCCTGCATCGCCGCTACCGCGTTGCCACCGAGCCGCAGTTCCTAATGGTCCTCCCCAAAGTGATGCCGCTGGCCGGGTACGAGGTTGTCTCCAAGCGGCCCATCGGCGAGGTCCGGATGACCTACCGCCTCTTTGAGGACCCCACTCGCATCGCCGGTGTCCGGGCCTACGAGCGGGGCGATCCGCTCAACCGCGTCAGTTGGAAAGCGACCGCGCGGACCGGCCAGCTTCACAGCAAGGTTTACGAGCCCTCGACCGTCGTGGGGGCCACCATTCTGCTCGATTTTCACAAGTCATCGCACGCCAAGGGAGGCGAGCCGCATCGCAGCGAGTTGGCCATCACCGCGGCGGCCTCCATCGCCAATGCTGTCTATTTGATGGGGCAGCAAATTGGCCTGGTCACCAACGGGCGGGACGCCGCTGACCGAATTCGCGCCGAAGGCTGGGCCGGCGACGTCCGGACCCGCGCCGCCGCCAAGACCTCGGCCGGCATGAAGGAAAAGAGCGACCGTCTACAGCCCCTGATCGTGCAAACGCGCCGCGGCCCCGAACAATTGATAACGATTCTCGAAACGCTGGCCCGCGTCGAGCTGACCGACGGCCTCACTTTGCCGCAACTCATTGTGGAAAGCACCAGCCGCATGCCGCGGGACGCCTCGGTGATCGTCATCTTGCCGAAGGTGACGATGGAAACTGCCATCGGCCTGGGGGAACTCCGCCGCCAGGGATACGCCATCACTGCCGTCATCAACGTCTACGATGAGGACGAATTCGCCCACTCCTCGGGCCCCCTCCTCGCCGCGGGCATTCCCACGCGCCACCTCAAGGATGAAGCTGGGGTCGTCGAAGTCTGTCGGCAGTATGTGCTGAGGTAGAAAGGCAGTTTGAGGAGGTTACATCACTTCGGTCCCGCTCCCTGCACTTTCTCCGTGGCCTGGTCCGCGTAGTTCGCAAAGTTCTTAAGGAACAAATCGGCCAACTTGGCGGCGGTCGCGTCGTACGCTTTGCCGTCCTTCCAGGAATTCTGGGGAGCGAGAATCTCGCTGGCGACGGCGGGGCAGACTGTGGGAATCGCCAGACCGAAGGTCGGCTCAATCAGCGTTGGTGACTTGGCCAGTTCACCGCTGTGGATAGCGTCGATAATGGCCCGCGTGTGGGCCAGTTTGATGCGGTGACCAGTGCCATAGCTCCCGCCGGTCCAGCCGGTGTTCACTAGCCAAGCGCCGGCGGAATGCGTTTTCATTTTGTCCGCCAAAAGCTGAGCATATTTCATCGGGTGCCAAACGAGGAATGCCGCTCCGTAGCAAGCACTGAAGGTCGCTTCCGGCTCCTTCACCCCTTCCTCGGTTCCCGCCACCTTAGCGGTGTAGCCACTAATGAAGTGATACATGAGCTGCTCGGGGGAAAGCTTGCTGACGGGCGGCAGCACGCCGAAAGCGTCGCAGGTGAGCAGGATGATGTTTTTGGGATGCCCGCCAAGACAGGGAATCTTGGCGTTGGGAATGTACTCGATGGGATAGCTCGCCCGCGTGTTTTCCGTCAGGCTGGCGTCGGCATAATTGACAATTCTTGTGTCGGGATGGAGCGTCGTGTTCTCCAGCACCGTGCCAAATCGGATGGCGGAAAATATCTCCGGTTCCTTGTCGGCCGACAGATTGATGCACTTGGCGTAGCACCCTCCCTCAATATTGAAGACTCCCTTCTCCGTCCAGCAATGCTCGTCGTCGCCGATCAGCTTGCGGCGAGGATCGGCGGAAAGCGTGGTCTTGCCGGTGCCGGAAAGTCCGAAGAAGAGCGTTACATCGCCGGCTGCCCCTTCATTCGCCGAGCAGTGCATCGACAGGACGCCGCGCTTGGGCATCAAGTAATGCATGATGGTGAAGACCCCCTTCTTCATCTCGCCGGCGTATTCGGTCCCCAGAATCACGAATTCCCCCGATTCAAAGTTCAGGCAGACGCTCGTCTCGCTGGTTACCCCAGGCACTTCTTCGTCCGCGGGAAAGGCTCCAGCGTTGAAGATGACATAGTCCGGCTTGCCGAAGTTCGCCAGTTCCTCCTCGCTCGGCCGCATCAACATATTTTGCATGAACAGGGCGTGGTACGGCCGGGAGCAGATGACCCGCACCTTGATGCGATGCTCCGGATCCCACCCAGCAAAGCCGTCAATGACGTAGATTCGGGGGCAGGTGGAGAGGTAGTCGAGGGCCCGCTTGCGGTTGATGCGATAGGACTGCGGCGACAACTTGATGTTCACGCTCCCCCACCAAATGTCCTGCGAGCTTCCCGGCTCCTCCACAAGGCGTTTGTCCTTGGGGCTGCGCCCCGTTTTGGCGTGCGAGCGCGCGACAATAGCGCCCGCCGAAGTGATGAGTCCTTCGTCGTGCCGCACCGCATCCTCATACAGCAGAGCCCGGGACGGATTCCGCAGGACGCCGCGGGCAAAAATACCGTATTCCAGCAGGTCGATTCGATGAGAAGGCATTGGGTTAATAAGCGGAACGGATGAATAACCGGCAGCCGCTGCCGGGAATGTGAGCGCGGACATGTTCGCCTCCGTGCGAAAGTGGCTAAGTGGCTGAGTGAAGAATACCCGCGAGCAATAATTGGGCCAAGACTGAAAGTGATACTCACGAAAGGAAATGGGAAATCCCAAATCTCAAACAAATGGGAGTTGAGAAGCTGAAGAATTCAGAAGCGAGAGTTCCGACTTAGTGATTTCCGGGTTCGAATTTCTTCCTTGGAATTTGTTTGAGATTTGAGATTTCCAAGTTCCCACGGCTACTTCGCCATGTCTGCTTCGAGATGATAGACGACTGAGTGCAGCTCGCCGAAATCGGAGGAGCGTGGGGCGAGGACGAACTTCCCCGCCAGCTTGATGGTGCGGGTGGAGTATTTTACCCGTGAGGCATTCGGCTTGATCTTCACTTCAATCATATCGGTCGCTTTGGGCTGGCCGCCGAAGCAGCAGGTTCCCATGTCCGGCACCAGTATGAAATGATCCACTTTGCCCATCGTCTCCACGCCGGGGTGCATGTATCCCTTAATGAAGACCGGCTGGCCGTGCAGTTCTTCTGCTCGCTTGGGGAGGATCGAATCCAGATTCCGGATCAGCGTTCCGGGATTCTTCATGTCCGGCTGAAGCTCCGAAAAGCTGATGCGCGAGTAACCTTCGGGAACCTCCGTGGCGTATTCCACCGCGTGCCAGGTTCCGGCGAGCAGAAATGTGGCGGTGGATAGACCAATCGCCCCGAGTGCCGTCCCAGCGCCCGTGTATTCCTCCGGATAACGGCGAATCGTGGAGAGAGCCGTCAGTCCCAGCACCAGGCTCACTACGGGCAGAACCAAGAGCCACGAAACCATGAACGCGAGCAGCGAAACAATCGAGAGAATCAGGGCGACCACCGCGGAGCGGCTGATCGTGCGATAGGAGATCGTTTCGCTAAAAGCGGGCTGCAACTCGACTTCCGGCTTGATTTGATCCAGCGTGCCACTCATCTCTATCTCCTCCGAACTCCACCCCGCAGGATGGACCACTGCACAAACAGCAGGGCCAGCCCCGCACCAACTGGTACGCCGATCAGTTGCCACAGGTTCAGTGCTTCAGCCGGATTTTGCCGCAGGGCCTTGGCCGGAGCGGCACCTTTATTGATGCTCGCCACGGCAGCTGCGTCTTCAGCGGGCAGAGTGCGGGGAGCGGCTGAATTAGTCGATGATCCAGCAACCTCATCGTCCGATTCAGGAATCGGGGCCTGGAAGGCAACCTGCTGGGCATCGCCATAACCACCCGACTTCTCATGCAACTTCTTTGGGAAATTCGCCCGCGACGCCTTCGCCGGGTCGACCGGTTTCGTGCTCGGCGTGGCGGGGAAGAACGTGTTGGCGCGCTTCACGGCCTGCGGATCAATCTTCTCGCACTCCTTGAGCAGCTCCTTCGCCTTCGGCAGCGGGCAGACTCGCAAGTAGTTCACCACGGGGACACGCACCCAGCTCGTTTTCTCGTCCGCCTTCTTGTAAAGGTCGAACAGTTTGTCGATGGGAGCCCAATCCTCGAACCGGGCCAGGTCTGGAATCACCAGGTCCGCCAGCTCCGGCCGCTCCAGCATGTAATGGAACCCTTCCAGAAGCCGCTTCTTCTCGATGACTTTCCCTTCGGTGGCATGGAATCGCAGGGCCATGATGGCGGCATAGGTATCGGCATAGTCACTCTTCTTGTTCTTCAGAAACAGCTCTTCAATCAGCGGCAGGCCCGCTTCTTTCTTGAGCGTGACGTAGCAGGCAATCAAAGCATCCAGCCCCTGCTTCTCTTTCCGGTCCTCTGACTTGATGAATTTCTCCAGCATCGGCAGGTCCTTCTCGCTGCCGCAAATTCCGAGCATCACCAAATAGAGCCGGCGGCGGCTGGCGGGGATGTTTGGGTCCTTGATCCAGCCGATGATTTTTTCGTGGTCCATCTGCTCCTTGAGGGATTTTACCGTGTCATACGAAGCCTTGGCGAATTCGTCATAGGCGTCGCGGGCCAGCATCTCGTCGTCGCTCTCCAAGTAATCCTGGAAGAAGGTGTATCGCTCGGCTCCTTCCTTCGGCAGCTTGATGATCTTCCCCAGGTAATCCTGGGCCTTGTCCGATAGCGGCAGCGGCGTGGACCACATCACGTTCGGCGGGTCGATACCCATCACCAGGAACGCGGTCCCAATTTTGGCATCGCCAAAGTAGAGGGTCTCGATCGTTTCCTTGGGCTTGGCCAGCCCTTCCCCCTTAACGATCCGCACGATCTCGAACTTCGCCTTCGGGACCTCCGAGCCGAATCCTTCTTCTGCTTTGTCCTTCTTGGGAGCGGTCGCCACCAGCCGGGCGATCACCACCACATCCATGGTGGTGATTTCCTCGGAAAAGGTTTGCGCAGTCGCCGAGCAGAAGGGGCACGCCGTCCCCATCGCCGCCAGCGGGCCGACAACGCCGATAGCCAGCACCAAAACAGCGCAAAAAATCAGTTGGGAGAATGAACGAACCATGACCAGCGTCCTTCCAAAAAGACATTCCTCGCGGACTCTCTCCGCACCCTCCATTGTAGGCAATCGAAGTGCCAGCCGCTACAGATAACTCGGTCCCGAAAGGCCCGGAATACCACTCCCGAAGCGTCCCGGAGGCGTGAATCCTCGCTAGCTCCCCCAGCCCCACCTCATCCTTCTGAAGAGGTCCACAGATTTCGCAGATGTACGCAGATTTGGAAATCCAGAAACTCCAACTACAAATCTGCCTCTGGATTTCCCCATCCATCTGCGAAATCTGCGTAATCTGTGGACCGTATTCCCCCCGCCAGGAACGCTTTACATGAACTTGATCACTTCGACCTTGTTCACCTCCGGGCTCCACCTTGATCTTGATCCTCCCCTTGGGCCACTCGCCCCACTAGGCATTGCCCGCGAGTGGAAACGCAATAATTGCCGCCAATAAATAGACCGAGAAAAAAGTAGTTCGCATGACATCTTCCTCTCCCCTTGGAAGGGCCAGGTGAGGTTTTGGGGATCCGGTCCGTAACACACCTTCATGGAAAATCTAGCGGCAGCGCCACCGCATAGCAGCCTCTGCCACATCCTCAGGCAGTCACTGCTCCGCGAATCATCTCCTCGCCGGCGGTTTTGTCTATAACCTCGCAAAACCCCCCGGCAGAGCGATTCTGATTCACCGATTCAAGCTTCTCTCTTTCGGCACTTACGGCGACGCGCTCGGCCGGAACTCGTTATGTGAACATATGTTCTAGAGTGAATCAGGGTCGTAAGTCTGATTCACCCTGCGCATTCTGATTCACCCCTGCGCCGCGGCGAATATTACCCTTTTTCAGACGACCCTGACGCACCCACTCGTCCCCGCCGCCCAGCTTTCGCGCAGTCTCTTGCTCATCTCTTGGGTACTGTCCAAGAGTTTAGTTTACAACCAGGTTGCCAAAGAGCGCTGTTTCCCGCAGAACCGCCGGCAGCCCCCGCGCGCATCAGTTCCCTGTCGTAAGACGCCTGGGAAGACTCTTTTGTTCACTGTACAAAAGAAATATTTTTGACTTGACACGACTGTGGAAAGTTGCGAAAGCCCGTGGACATTCTAGCGAACCTGCATCTCCGCAGGAAAGAGTGGGCCGCGAGTCGTTACGCGAGCCGACAGCATTACAGCCGCTCGATTTCCTCGCCGAGGAGCGCGACATGTTCCGGCAGTCGGCGGACAGCCTGGCGGTCGTATTCTCGGATCGGCTCGGGGAGGTTGGCCCAGGGGACGAGGTCCGGGGAGATTTTGCGGATTTTGTCTTTGGGAGTGCCATATGTCCAGCCGGCCAGGAATCGCTCGGCACACCAGCGGGCGTGTTCCATCTCGGCGAGCATTTCGACCTCGCGGGGTGTGAAGACGGTCACCGTCTTCTCCGGATGGGCAGTGAGAACGCGACGGCAGTGGACTGCCCGGAGTTTTACGTCCAAGTGGTCCGCTTGGGCCCGGTTGGAGTTGCGGAAGCCTTGGCCAAGATAGGACCACTCTTGATGCGTTAGATCGGCCGGGTTGTGGCTGCCATCGGCAATTCGGGCCTGTACATAGTCGTTATGGATGGCCATGGCCAGCCGATCCAGGCGATCCTCCAGAATTGTTGCCGCGCTGGCCATGGGCTCTTCGGCTCCAAGGGGGACGAGACGCGCGCCGCCCCCCCGGCTGCCGGAGAGAATTTGCTTCAAATCTTGCGGCTGGTTTTGCCAGATGTATACCGTGGTCGGTTGCTCCAGAACTTGAGCGGGCAACGACAGGGCGAGAGCGAGCGAGAGAATGTCGTCGTCACGACAAATGGCAATGGCGAGATGGGCTGCCGGGTCGGTGGCCCAATCGATCAGGTGCCGGCGAGTTTCCGCGTCCTCGAGCGATTGCGCCAGAAACCGGATGTGGCCGGCGCAGGGCGCTTGCGGATAGCGAACCATAAACTCCCGTTCGCGCTCCATGGCCCGCGCATCGAGCACGACAACTTCGACCCCTCTTCCGCCGGCAAAGTGACCGATGCGAATCGCTTGCAGCAGGATCGCCTCACCCATCGGACTGAAGTCAACGATCACCAGGCGTACGTTGCGGGCGGGAGCAACATCCAGCGGGACAGTTGCAAGGGCCAGACGAGCACTCTCTTCAAAGTAACTGAGAAGCTGAGCATCGAAGTGCAAATCAGGAGAGGTCAATACCCGATGCTGTCGGAAAATTTCGGCCACCTCCCATTCGGAGACATGGACGAGGCATTTCAGCGCCTGCTCGCGGCGGCGCGAATTCGTGACGGCGGCTTCCTTGGCACGCAGCGCGATTTCGAGATTGACGCGGTCGCTCTCGGAGGCAATCAGCAGGTAGTCTGCCCGTCTAATTCCGGCCCGGGTAATTAGCGCCGGATCTGCCGCATCGCCAATCAGCACAATCGCACCCTGCGCAGCGCAGGATGCCAGGTGCTCGTTGGTATCGTTCAATTCCACGGCCACCACTTCGAACCTATGGGCCAACAGCCCCTGAACCAATTGGGCTCCCCTCCGTCCCAGCCCGCAGACAATCGCATGCCCCTTGAGCCGCGACAGCCGCCATTCCTGCCACTGATCCTGAAACAAGCGTGACAGCGCTTCCCAAATCGCCAGTCCCAGGAACAGGGCCGCCAGCAGGCGGGCAACGTGCAATTGCCAAGGGAGTTCTGCCTTTTCATTGGCGACATTGAACTCCATCACGAACAATTGCAGCGTGGAGTAAATAATGGATAGCCAGAACCAGACCGAGTCGGTGTCCGTGCGACCGCTGCGAGTCAGATCGATATAAAAGCCCCACGTCCCCAGCAGAATCGCGGGCATCAAGGCACAGGCCGCAACCGCGCGGGGCCAGGTGAACCAGCGACGAAGGAGCTTCATGGGAAAAGAATCGGGCTGAATGGTAACCTACTGCACGCTTCGCATGTAGCGCAGGAACTCCGTGTCCAGTTCCTTCATGTCATTGCCGAAGTGCTTCTTGAACATGGCCAGGCGGAACTCGGCTCCTTCATCGACAAGTTGGGGCTGCTTCGCGAGCTCCTTAACATAGTCTATGTACTTCGCTTCGCGAGTACGGAGGAGGAAGTAGTTGAGAGCCCAAGCTTCGGCATAGGCGTTGCTGGCGGTGGTGGGATCGCGAAAGCGCTTGTCGTCCGAGAGAAGCGTGGTGAGAGATTCCGTCGGTCGGTCGCGAAGCCACTTACGGAAGTTGAGCAGGTTCACGCGGTTGACGCCGCCGATGTTCTTCCAGCCTTTGGAACTCTGCAGGTCGGGTGTTTCGAAATAGATGGCGATTCCTTCGCTCACCCAGAACGGATTGTCTGCGAAGCGGGCTTCCATTCCGCTGTTGTAGGCAAGCTGGTGCGTGGCTTCGTGAATGATGGTGGCCACGGTCCGCTCCGCCCCCGGCTTTAAGAGGATGGCGTTGATACGGGCCGCCGAGTTGCGGTCCCCCTTGATGCGCAGTTCTTCCACGCCGGTCAGGTCGTACATGTTGACCTGGTTGGATTGCAGGCTGTAGTAGCCGATGATCGACTTCGTCGCCTCGCCAAGTTCCTTGCGGGAATACTGGGCGTACGATTCCTGGTTTTCAAAGACCAAGCCGATGAGCGGAAACTCTGGTTCGTGCAATTTGAAATCGCGGTGTTCCCAGTAGTTGTAAAAAGCTCCGTACAGCCGTTCGTAGAGTCCGCCGACCCACTGGGCGTAACCCGTCGACGTGTTGTAGCAAAAGATGTAATGCTTGGTCTGATGGATCTTGAACCCGGGAAGGTCGTTGGTGAGCTTTTTGGCGAGTTCTTCTTTGGTGAACGGCACGAACGGCTTGTCGTCCTTGCGACGGCCGGCGATTTCTTCTTTGGGGATGGGCCAGAGGACGCCGTCCCGGGTAACCATCAGGACACCGCCGTCCTGGGCTTCCACCTCAATGCGGCCCTCGAGTTCCGTTTTCGTGCCATTCTTGTCGAGAGTGACGAAATCAAGGGCGAACGCGGAGTCAAACGCGGCAAGCGCCAACAGGATCAGGCTGGCTGTCACAATGTGCCGCACAGCGAAGATGTGCCGCCCAGAAGGTGCGAACGAAAACATAGTTGTGGTGTCTTCCGACTGGTGAGCGAGCCCCCTGCATTTTCAGTATACATCGCCGCCAGCGAGACGCAGATAGCAAGAGTCCCCAGCCGAGGACGGAGTTGCTGGCGGCTTTGTTGTCAACCGTTTAGTTCGGTCCGTCCACGATTTTCCCAAAGCCCCAAAATCATCAGAATTCCAAGCCTGCACTTTGGGAAACTCCGTTGGTATAATCCACTGCGTACTCGATGAAACAAAAACCACCCTGAGGACGGCTCCGCCGCCAGGTGATGTCACGACGCGATAATATTGACCGCCTGCTCCGCGAATGGCCCTACGATCCCAGCGGAATCAGCGTCCGCAAAAAGAAAGGGACCGACGGCCGCGACGTGCTGCAAATGCGGCTGGACTTGGGGCTGTTGCAGCTCGAAGTGAGCGGCCGTCCGGACGGGACGCGCCCGCACGACAGCGAGACGTTCTACGACTACCTCGTGCAACGCACGTTGGAAGACGGCGACGAGTACAAGATGACCGAGGAGGAGTGCGACGAGGCGGACCGGGAGTTCGTGCAGTATTACCACCGCCGCATCTGCTGGCTGGCCCTGCGAGATTTCGGTCTGGCGATGGCGGACGCCCAGCACACGCTCAAGCTGATGGACTTCTGCCGCCAGCATTCGCCGGACGAGCAGTGGACGATGAGCCACGAGCAATACCGCCCGTTCGTCATGTTCCACCGGACGCAAGCCGCCGCCCTGGCCGCCCTGGGGGACAAGGGAGCGGAAGCAGCCGTCGAAGAACTCAACAAAGGGCTAGACGAAATCAAGCAGGTCTTCGTCGATTACGAAGCCGAGGAAGAATTCGACGACGACGAACTCGTCAGCCGGCTGATGGAGCTCCGCGAATCGCTCCGCCAGCACTTCCACGTTGGCCGCACCCTGCAAGAGCAGCTTGCCGATGCCGTCGCCAGCGAGAAGTACGAACTAGCCGCGCAGATTCGGGATGAGCTGAATCGGCGGAACACTCGGGCGAGATAACTTTGCCTTCTACAGGTCCCAGCCGCTCCACGGATCTTCCAGAAGCGGAACGCTCGAAACCTGTTTCGGGCTCTGGCGACCGACTGTCACCGTTTCTGAAACAACGGCTTCCTCCTCGTCCCAGTAAAGCTCCGGCGAACCCCAAGTGAACCGAGGCCGTCTGCGACGGATGACCTTGGGTGGAGCGGGAGGATCGATCCGGGCAACTTTCACCGGCTCAGGGGCAGGTGCGGGAATCGGTGCCGGTTTCTGAACAACTACCGGCGCGGGAATCGGAGCAACGGGCCAGTAATCGGGCAGGTTACTGATGACGACGACCGGTGCCGGCTCTTTTTCAACCGGGATTTCGAATTCATTGGTGGGATAGAACCACTTTTCTTCTTTCTCGGCCTTGGAGAAAAGGTCGTTGGGGTCCGGCCACTGCAACCGCTGAGGTGCCTCGTCGGGGACGATGACCGGCGGCGGTGGTGGTGGAAGCTCGACGACCGGTTCCGGTGGCCGTTGCTTCTTCCGTTTCGGCTTTTCGGGCTCGGGAGGCGGAGGGGGGAGAACCACAACAGGCTCCACTAGCTTTCCGTGGCGAGCGGGGAGCAGCCGGACTTCCGTCTGAGCCTCTTCAAAAATCCGCATGATGTGCTCGTGACAGGTAAACATCAGGATTTGCTGACCCTCCTTCGCGAAGTCGCGGAACAACTGGGCCGCAGCCCGAACGCGGGCCGCATCCAGGTTCACCAGCACGTCGTCGAAGACGAGGGGGAGCAGCGCCCCGCGGCGGGCGAACGATGAAGCCAGTGCTAGCCGCAGGCTGATGTAAACTGCTTCCCGCGTTCCACGGCTGAGGACGTCGAGCGAAAGGGACTTGGCGTCTTCGTCTTCCACGAGTAGCACGCGGCGGTCGAGCGGCATCCAGACGCGGCGGTATTGACCGAGTGTGAGTTGGGCAAGGTAGTGGCTCGACTCCCGCAACGTCTGCGGCTGGCGCTCGGTTTCGTACGTTTTGCGGACGGAATCGAGAGCCCGGCCGATAATCGCCAGAACCTGCCAGCGGCGAACAGCGGCCTTGAGTTGCTCTTCGACCTGGCTGAGTAGCTGTTTGGCCCCCGCCAACTTGCGGTCACTTTCCAAGAGCTTCATTTCATGCGTGCACGCTCCGCGGCGTTCGTGAATGCCGGCCAGTCGGGTGCGGACCTCGTGCAAGTGCGTCATCCGCTGGTCCCAGCGAGCTTGCAAATCCCGCCCTTCGCGGGCGAAGAGCCCGGCAATTTGATCCTCGGTGAACTGTCCCGCGAGCGCGGTCTGGATCTTTTGCGACAGCTCCTCGCGATGCTTCCGCAGGTCATTCGCGCGAGCTGCTTCCGCGGCAACTTGGCTAAAGGCGGGCATGTCGATGACGCCGGCCAGTTGCAACAGGGCACTCCGCTTGCGGGAGGCCGTGCGGATTTTGATTCCGAACCGAGACCGCATCGTCTTGAGCTTTTTGATCTTCTTGACCACTCCCTGCCGCAATTCCAGCACTTCTTTTTCTTGCACCAGTGCTTGAGCCAGTTGCCGAAGCATCGCCTGCGGCTTGTCGCTGGCGGGAGTCATGCGGATATCGGTGAAGAGTTGCTGGATGCGGCCAACGAGGCCGAGCACATCCCGCTCGCGCTGCTCGATCTCGCCACGGCGCTCTTCGCGGCGGCGACGAAGCTCCTGCACTTGGTCGCTGTTCTTCACGACGTGCTTGACCTTCTGGGGTGGGAAATCCGGCGGCAAGCCAACGCCGCGTAGAGTTTCTGTCCAGCGGGCACGAATCGTCTTGTGAGTCTCTTGTGCAGCCGCGAGCTTTCGCTGAGCAAGCTGATGCCGTTGCTCGGCACCGAGGCGTTCCGTGGTCAGTGGTGACAGCCGTTCGAGTTCCCGCAATTCCGCTTCTGCTTCCCGCAAGCGAACATCGAGCGAACCGCCGCCAGCCGGAAGGTCGGCATCGAGTTCGTCCCGCTCTTGCTTGGCCCTGGCAGTTTCGTTTTTCACTTGTTCAAGCTGACGACGATTGTCCGAGATGTCGTCTTCAGACTTCCGCTCCAGAAAGAGCTTCATTCCCGCTGCGCCACCGGAGAGCATCAGTCCAAAGAGCAGATACGGTCCGCTGCTCGAGACCCAGTTGTTCCATCCTCCGACCATCCCGATGAGCAGTAGCATTACGCCGGCGGAAAAAATCAGTCCGAGTGCCGCGGTGATCCTCACCGGCAGCTCGGTGAACTCCTGCATTTCCTCCCCTTCGAATTCCAACTCTTCTCGCCGCCGGGCGAGCTGGTCGATCTTCTCCTCGAGTTGAATTCGCTTGCGAAGTGCGGCGACGCGCTGGCCGACTGTTTGCACTCCCTCGTGCAGGTCCTCGGCCTTCCGGTTTTTCGCGCTGGCGGTGAACTTGCCACTGAGGACTTCAAATTCCCTCTGGGCCACCTCGGCTTCCTGCTTCGCGGAGTCGAGGTTTTCAGTCGCTTCTCGCAGTTGGATTGCGGGTTTCTTGAGAACCGAGTAGTTCTCGGCGGACAGTTCGTCCTTGTTTCCCTTGGTGGCACCGATTTGGTGTTCAATTTCGGCATCCAGGCGGCGGATGTCGTCCTTGAATTTCTGGATCTGGCTTTCCAAGGCGACGATCCATTGCGTCTGCTCGCCGAGGGCCTCAATCCGGTTGGCCTGAGCCAGCAAAGGACGATTGACGACAATCTCCGCGGCTTCTTGCCGCAATTGCTTGCCGCGAACCGCAATCTTCTTAACCTGTCGGCGAAGAGTCTTGACTTTCTGGTTCAGCGCTTCCAGCTTCTCAACGGCACGCTCCGGCAACTGTTTTATGTCGCGGAGAGTCGCAATTTGCCGCTCCAGGTCGCTCCGTAGATTCCAGGAACCTTGCACTTCGAGCGCCGCTTCGAACAATCGGTGGCTGCCATCGTTCTTGGAGAGAGAACCTTCCAGCTCTTCCGCTTCTTCGGCCAAAGCAGACCGCTGCGCGGCCAATTCGCACCAGCGGCGAGTCGTGGAGGATAGTTCTTCGATTTCCCCTTGCAGTGTCTCCCGCTGCTGCACGAGCTGCACGATTTGCGACGGCCGGTCGTCGGTGGAAAGGAGCCGCTCCCGCGATTCTCCCATGTCCCGAATCACATCGACCAAAGAGACCCGGTCGAGCCCCGTCGTCAGCTTATAGAGGTGGTCGGCCGCGCTCGTGTCATCCAGCGAGCCGAGTTCCTGAATTTCTCGCAGGCCGCAGGCGAAGACATTGCTGTAGGTTGGCTCATCGACGCCGGAAAGGAGCAGGCTGAGTTGCGACGGATCGCGGGGCAAGCCGTAACCATCGACGACGCTCAGATGCCCGCGATCTTCCTCGCCATCTTCCGGCGAGGAATACCGCTGGAGCAGGAACTCTCCAGAGCCATCCGACACTCGCACCCGGCCGCCCGGCTGGCCACCGAACACGGGTGGCAGATAGCGGTTGCGGCGGAGGGGGGAGAAGCCGTACAGCACGGTTCGCACGAACTGCATCAGGGTCGTCTTCCCCGCTTCGTTCGGCCCGTACAGCACCGTCACGCCCGGCGGCAGTTCGTCCAGCTTCAGGTTGTTCCAAACCCCAAAGCCATCAACCTGAATATCCTTAATCCGCATATCGGCTCTCCTTGCCCAAAGGTGGCCGCCACTCCGCGGCCCGCCCACCTGGCGAATCTCACTGTGACTTAGACTCTCTCTTCCGCCCCCAGCAGCCGCGCACCCAAGTGGGCCGCTTCGCGAAGCAGGGACGAGCGTTTCTCGGTGTCATTCCAACTCGCGATTGCCGCGAGCGTGGTGGTGCGGGCTCGCTCCGGCACATATGGCAGCAGGTCCAGCGGAATCGCGTCGTCGCTGTCTTGCGACCGCATCACTTTCAGGAAATCGCCGAGCATCGACTCTTCTACGAACCATTCCGCTGCCAGCGGCTGTTCGTCGCCGGTTTCCACAGCCAATGTGTAAACCGGGGCTTTGCCACTTCCAAATTCCGTCCGCAGCCACTCCAGCAATTCGGCACCCCACTCGCGGCACTTGGTGACCGAGCCCAGGCGATGCGAGAGGGAGATATTCCAGTGAACCAGCAGCGGCCGCTCGACGGCATCGATCAGCAGTTGCTTCATTCGCTCCGCAATGCGGCGTTTGACGTCGGTCCGCGTCTCGCCCTCTTCGACTTGAACGGTCTCGTCGAGCCACCGAGCCGCATCAATGGGAATGAACTGCGTGCGAAAGGTCTGGTCGTCGGCGACATGCACCAGCGTGCAGCCGTGGGGACCGAATTCTGCCCGAGAGCGTCCCTGCGGTGTGCCAGGATAGTAAATCGGCGAGCCTCCGATGGATTGCCGCTCATGCCGGCCACCCATGGCCCAATAGTCGACGCGGAGCGACGAGATTTTGCCGAGTTCCAAAGGACCAAATCCGACTCCGATGGAAAACAAATTGCCGGCGTCGACCGCATAGTCGGCTGCTTGAATTGAACTGCCGTGCCAGCTTCGGCCGACGATGCAAGCGATGGCCTTCTCGCCGCGGAGGTGCGTCAACTCTTCGCACTTGTATCCAGGAAAGACTTGCACATTACTCGGCAGCTTGGCGGCGTTGGGCCAGTCCTGCGGACCATCGCATTTTCCGCCGGCCCAGTAGACCGCGATGCCATGCGTGTTGAGCCGTTCGAACTGGTTGAGCAGAAAGCTGATGCCGCGCGGACCGGCAAGCGTCGGCTCGAGCAGATCACCGGAGAGAATGACGAAGTCCACCCGCTCCCGGACCGCCGTATCAAACACCCGCTCCGCGGCTGTGTAGGGTGCATCAAGAAATAGCTCCCCCAAATGCGGCGGCACTTCCGCCAGTCCACCCAGTGGCTCTTCCAGATGAAAATCGCTGGCGTGTAGAAATCGAAACGATTGGCCCGACATGGTTACCTCCGTGCAACCCAAATGCAAACGGTGCTGGCGAACGACTGGGTAGTTTAGCGGAGAAGGGGGAAAATCGCCTATGTCGGTTTGCGAGGTGTCCTCATTTGCCGATGGGCGACCTGCAGACCGAGTGCTAGCAGGAAGAACATCGCCAGCGTGACGAGCGAAACGGCAGCGACTTGCTCTTCCACGCCATAGTGAATGAGCCCGAATACGCGACGTTGCACGGTGTCGGAATGGATGAGCAGAATCGACCAGGCCAGGTCCCCCAGCCCGATGGCGAAAGCAACCACTCCAGCCAGGGCGATAGCGGCGGCTCTCTGAGGAATGATGATTCGTAGGAACAAAGCCAGGTTTCCCGCTCCATCCAGCCGTGCCGCCTCCAGCGTTTGCTGCGGAATCGATGCGAAGGCACCCCAAAGAATGAGAATCGTAATGGGGAGCGTTTTGATTCCCAGCGCCAGGGCCGGGGCTAGAGGGGTCTTGTCGTAGAGGAAAATTAAGGGGGCAAAATTCCAGTTGAGCAGCCATGTTAAAGAAATTCCCACCAGCGGCCCCGGCAGCGACCAGCAGAGGGCGACGGCCAGAATTGCGGGGAGACTTCGCACGCCTCCTCGCCTTGCCAGAAGGGCCAGTGGCAGCGCAATAATGAGGGCCACTCCCACGCCGCCGGCGGCAAACAAGAGGGAGTTGCCAAAATCCCCGCGGAATCGATAGGACATGGTGGCCAGCAGGCTGAGGAGCGACGGGAGCGACCAGGAGCGGACTTGCTCGTCGCCGATAACTTGTTTGACCAACCCGGCTTTGTAAATCAGACTCACCAGCGGGACGCCAAAGATGAGAGCCATTACCGACCAACTCATAATTGTTGACGGCCAGCGCCAAACACCGAGCGAATAAACCCGCGGCTGGGCGAAGCGCTTACCCAGGCCCGCCGGGAGGAGAGCCGCGACCATTCCACAAACCGCTCCGGCCAGGAAGATAGTTCCGACGATCCCAGGAAGTACCTTCAGCCCCGCAGTCCGTGCATCCCCCCCCCGCGCGACGCTGTTGTAAAGTTCCTCGGCATACGTCGCCACGACATACAGGTTGGTGACCGTCATTTCTCCTGCCGTCGTGATGACGACCCACAACCCGGTGGCGAGGACGAACGGCGCGTAGTAGCGCAGGCCAATCCCTGTAAAGAACCGAGCGGGGGAGGTGTCGAGCAGTGCCGCTTCTTCCACTTCTTGGGGAATTGCCGCCAGGCCGAGGGTGATGATGAGAGTCACCCATGGAATGGCTGCCATCGCATGAATCCATATCACCGCCAGCATTCCGTCCACGAGCGGCTGTGCGGTTTGAAAAAACGCGGGAGCTTGAGAGCCAAGCTTGCCGAAGACAGTCACCCATCCTGCTGCCGTGGAATGGAGGGGGAGAAAGAGGAGAGTCAACAGAGTCAGCCAGGCGAGCCTCCTGCCGGCAACGTCGGTCCGCGTCAGTAGCAAAGCAAGCAACAATCCGACCGGCACCGAAATCGCAGCCGCTCCGCCGCATAGCTGTACTGTATTCGCCAGTACACGGCGAAGCGGAGCATCTGCCGTCAGCCAGTGAATGCCGACAGCCAGCACAAGGCAGACGCCGCAGAAGGCGATTCCGTAAGTCTGCAGTTTGTCTCGGGAATGCGGCATGACAGCAGTTTACCAGACGCCCCTGCTGCAGAACTTTCCCAAAAAATCTTCGGCCCGAGGGAATAAATCAGGGGGGTATTGTCGTCTTATCAATGGCTGGCGCTTCCTGCCGGCTCGGTCTGTAACAAAATGCTCCCCAAACGGTTCTTCTTTGTGGGGCTCTCTTCTGCTTTGCCTAGAGGCTGTTTTCATGCTGCGCACTCATCAAACTCTGGCTCTTTGTGGACTCTTCGGTTTCGCTCTTTTCATCGCCGGATGTGGGGGGGGAGGTGTCGCCAGCAAGCCTGCAGTGGTCCGCAGCGGCGAAGCTGCCAAGACGACCGCTGCCGATGCGAGTATGGCACCGCAGCGCTATGCTGAGTCGAGTCCCGCGGAAGCAATGATGAAAATGAGTCCATCGCGTGAATCGCACACGACTGCCGAATCCAAGGCGGAAGTTGCCGCCAATGGTAGTTATTCCACTCCCGCCAGTGCGCTTCCTGGTGCGGGAATGCCTGCTGGCGGCCCACATCCTCTCCAGGATCATCCCACGGAAGGAATTGGCCCCGGAGAGGCCGGCGACAAATTCGCCTACACGCAGGAAAATGTCTTCCTGAACGTCAAGGACACGCCACTTTCTACCTTCTCTATCGACGTTGATACCGCCTCCTACTCGAAGACCAGGGCTTACCTGCTGCAGCATCATTCCTTGCCCCCGGCGGACGCCGTTCGCATCGAAGAGATGGTCAATTACTTCGACTATTCTTATTCGCCGCCGACGGACAACCATCCCTTCGCTGTCCATATCGAGACCGCCGCTTGCCCCTGGCAGCCGCAGCACCGCCTGGTCCGGTTCGGTATTCAAGGGAAGAAAATCGACTCGCAGCGACCTTCCAGCAACCTCGTTTTTCTGCTCGACGTCTCGGGTTCCATGAACCAGCCCAACAAACTGCCGCTGGTGATCTACGGAATGAAGATGCTGGTGAATCAACTGGGCGAGAATGATCGGGTTTCCATGGTCGTCTACGCCGGCGCAGCGGGCATGATACTGCCGCCAACGAGTGGGGAGGACCATCAGAGAATTATCAGTGCCTTGGAACAACTCCACGCCGGCGGCTCGACGAACGGCGGCCAAGGGATTCACCTGGCATACCAACTTGCCGAGCAGAATTTCATTAAAGGTGGGGTGAACCGGGTTATCCTCTGCAGCGACGGCGACTTCAACGTCGGAACCACCAGCACGGGCGACTTAGTCCGCCTGGCAGTCGATAAATCGAAGTCCGGTGTTTTCCTCAGCGTGCTCGGCTTCGGAAATGGCAACCATAACGACGAAATGCTGGAACAAATCGCCGACAAAGCCAACGGCAACTACGCCTTCATCGACAGCGAAGCCGAGGCTCGCAAAGTTTTGGTCGAGCAACTCAGCGGCACGCTCGTGACCATCGCCAAGGACGTCAAGATCCAGGTCGAGTTCAATCCGGCTCAGGTCGCGTCTTACCGCCTCATCGGCTATGAAAACCGCAAGTTGGCGGATCGCGATTTCAATGACGACAAGAAGGATGCCGGAGAAATAGGGGCGGGGCACAGTGTCACCGTGCTCTACGAGATTGTGCCGCCCGGCGCGGAGCCGGTTGCTCCCGAAGTCGATCCGCTGAAGTATCAGAAAAAAGGGGAAGCGACTGCGCCGGTGAAAGAGGGTCAAACCGACCTCGCAAAAACTAAATTTATGGACGAGTTGCTGACGCTGAAAATGCGCTATCAGCCTCCGGCTGGCGGCCAGAGCACACTTCTGACTTTCCCCGTGAAAGATAGCCAAGCCAAGTTCGGTGCGGCTTCGCAAGACTTTCAATTCGCCACCGCCGTCGCCTCTTTTGGAATGCTCCTTCGCAACTCACAATTCAAGGGGGATACTTCCTTCGCGGCTGTTCTCGAAACTGCCGCGGCCTCGAAGGGCGAAGACAAATACGGCTATCGGGCGGAGTTCATGGAGCTCGTCAAAGCGGCTCAGCGGCTCAGCGGCAAGGGGGACGATGTAATTCCCGCCGACTGGAAAGCGGGTCGGACAGCAACGGCCATCAACATGTCCTACCAGGCGCCGCGCTGTCTGGTCGAGCCGCAGCCGGCTATCTTCAGCGGATTCACCATCGCCCCGCTGGCCCTCGGCATCATGGTCGGCGTCGGGGCTTGCCTGATTGCCCTCGCGGTGGTCTTCGCCCTGAATAGCATTTGGAACTACTCCCCCGCCCCTCGGCACATGGCGGGTATTCCCCCACTGCCGAAAGTGAAGGGTTAATCCACTGCCAGGGTCCCTTGCCCCAATTCGCTAATCGCCAATGATGGAAGAGAGCGGCCGGTAAGCCGCGAGCATCAGCGGCGAAAGCGGATTATGGGCCTGAAAAGCAGCCGACGGCGATTTGCCAAGTACCGGCAGAGTCTCAAGAAGAAAAGTCGAATCCAGCCCGAAGCTGGCGAAACCCCGCGCGCCCCAGAAACCGCCAAGACTCGCTCCACCGGACGGCTGCTGAGTGAGTTTCTGCAACTCTTACGCGGGGAGACCTGGCCGCTGGCCTTTGCCTTGGCCACGCTCACCCTGGCGACCATCGTTCGCCTCGGTCCGCCGCTGGCGACGAAAATTGTGATTGACAACGTATTGACCGACCGACCCATGCCGGAATGGTGGTCACAGAGCTGGCACCTGCCGACCGACCGCTATCAGGTGGTGTATCTCGTCGGGGCGGGAATTGTAGTGCTCTCGATTGTGGCCACGCTCATTCATGTGGTCGGCCGCTGGTTTGCCACCAAAGCCGTCAATCGCTTGCAAGCCTCGATTCGCCGCCGCGTATTCGCCCACGCCGTCCGTCTGCCGCTGCACCGGGTTTATCAGCTCAAGTCGGGCGGAGCGACCAGTCTGCTGCGAGACGATGCAGGCGGCGTGGCAGAACTGGTCTTCAGCCTCCTCTACAATCCGTGGCGGGCGGTCATTCAGTTGCTGGGGAGCCTCTTCGTCCTTGCCTGGGTGGACTGGCGGATGATGCTGGGGGGATTACTGCTGGCCCCGGCCGTTTATTTTTCACATCGGACTTGGATCAACCGCATTCGGCCTCTCTATCGGGACATTCGCTCGAAGCGGCAGGACCTCGATGGCCAGACGACCGAGACCTTCGGCGGGATGCGTGTCGTCCGGACCTATGGCCGCGAGCGGAGCGAGAACATTCGCTATGCCACAGCCAATCACTTGATGACCCGTCAGCAGCTCTTTGTCTGGTGGTGGACTCGCGTCATCGAGATCATTTGGGAAGTCTTGATCCCACTGGCGTCGATCGGTCTCCTGATCTATGGCGGCAGCCGGGTTTTGAGTGGGGAGCTCACCATTGGGGATGTCACGATGTTTTTGGTTTACCTGACGATGCTTCTGGGGCCGCTGGAAACCCTGGCAAATAGTGCGACCACGTTTCAAAATGGCCTCGCCGGCCTGGACCGCGTCCTCGATCTCCTCGCCGAGCCGCAGGAGGCTGCGGACACTGTCCCGACAGGGTCACTGGACCCGCTCGCTGTTCAGGGACGCATCAGCTTCGCGGGCGTAAGCTTTCACTATCCTGGGTCGGAGCAACTCGTTCTTAAAGACATCCACTTGGAAATTGACGCCGGCGCGATGGTGGCGCTGGTCGGTCCCAGCGGTGGTGGCAAGACCACTCTCTGCAACCTGGTCGCCCGCTTTTATGACCCGACGGCCGGAACGGTCTCCCTGGACGGGCAGGATTTGCGGGAAGTTCCGCTCGGGCAATATCGCAGCCTGCTCGGCATTGTCGAGCAAGACGTCTTTCTGTTTGACGGCACCATTGCCGAGAACATCGCTTACGCCCGCCGGGATGCTTCTCAGGCGGAGATCGAGGATGCGGCTCGGGCGGCGAATGCGGACAGTTTTATCCGCCAATTTGAAAACGGTTACACCACGTTGATTGGCGAGCGAGGGGTCCGGCTTAGTGGCGGTCAGCGGCAGCGACTGGCGATTGCCCGGGCCATTCTGGCGAATCCTCGGATCCTCATTCTGGACGAAGCCACCAGCAATCTCGACAGCGAAAGCGAAAAGCTGATCCACGCCAGCCTGGAGCAGGTGATGCAGCACCGCACGTCCGTCGTCATTGCCCACCGGCTCAGCACCATCACCCGGGCCGACAAAATTGTGGTGGTGGAAGGGGGGCGAATCGTTGAAAGCGGCACGCACCAGGAATTGATGGCCCGCTCCGGCCGCTATCGCCACATGGTGGAGTTGCAAATGGATTTCACGCAGTGAGAATCGCCCGGAAGTTTCTCGTGGAATAGGCGTGGCCCGGAATCTGTGAGTAAAATAGGATCACATCAATCACCTAGCGGAATTTGTAGAGAAGAACGCCGATGGCCCATTCCCTGAATCGAAGAGCTTTCCTCCGAGGAACCGGTGTTTGCCTGGCGCTGCCGCTGCTCGATGCGATGCGGCCGGCGTTTGGAGCGGAAGGGAAGAAGGACGCCCTGCCTCGCCGCATGGTTGCCATCGAAACCAATATGGGGATTCTGCCGCAGTTCTTCTTTCCCGAGCCAGCGGGCAAGGAGTACAAGCTGAGTCCCTATCTGGAGCGGCTCTCCGCACATCGTGAGAAATTCACGGTCCTTTCGGGAACCAGCTTGCCGGGTGTGACCGGTGGACACGCGGCAGAACGATGTTTTCTCACCGGTACGCCGCATCCGGAGCGAGGGGGCTTTCGCAACGGCGTTTCTCTCGATCAATTTGCCTCGGAACATGTCGGTAACAAGACCCGGTTCCCGTCATTGGTTCTCGCCATGAGCAGCGAAGGGGGGACGCTGAGCTTCACCCGCAGCGGAGCGCCTATTTCCGCCGAACGGAGTCCGAAGAAGCTGTTTCAGACGCTGTTCGTGCAGGGGAAGCCCGAGGAGGTTGCGGCCAATGTGGAGGCTCTGAAGCAGGGGCGCAGCATGCTCGACTTCGTCAGCGACCAGTCCAAACGGCTGAATCGCTCCCTTTCCAAGGCCGACCAGCGGCGGATGGATGAGTATCTGTCGTCAGTCCGCGAACTAGAGCAGCGGCTGCACGCATCCGAAGAATGGGAATACAAACCCAAACCCAAAGTCGAGGCCCAGCCGCCGGAGGACATTGAGGACGCCCGGCAGTTCGTGGCCAAGACGCGGCTGATGCTGGATGTGATGAAGCTAGCCCTGGAGACCGACTCGACCCGCATTATCTCGCTCTTCATCGACACCACGGTTATTCACAATATCACCCACCACGGCAACCGCCCCGAAGCACTGGCCGAACTTCGCCGTCACGAAGAAAAACAGTTCGACGCCCTCGGCAGCTTCCTTACCGCCCTCTCCGAAACGAAAGAAGAAGGCCAGCCGCTCCTGGACCGGACGATGGTTCTCTACGGCACTTGCATGGGAAGCGCCAACTCACATTCCAACAACAACCTCCCCGTCCTCCTCGCCGGCGGCGGCTTCAAGCACGGCCAGCATTTGGTGTTCGACAAAGACAACAACTATCCCCTCAGCAATTTGTTCGTCTCCATGCTTCAGCGCCTGGGCATCGAAGCGGGAGAGTTTTCGACGGGGAGAGGGACGCTGCGGGGGTTGGAGATGGCGTAGACATACCAAGAGGAAAGACGAGCATGACAACCGATCAACTCACTTTGGACCAGCTGAGAGAATGGAAAAAGTGGTTCGACAAGCTCACATTCGAGGAAAAGGTACTCGAATCGAGGAAAATGTCGATGAGCGAAAAGATGCTTTTGGGCGGGCGTCTATTCGATCTTGAACGCGAGGACGCTTACCAAGAGATTCGGGTACGTTCTCCCGAATTCACCGAGGAACAAGTGAAAGAAGAGTTTCGCCGCAGTCTTGCCGAACAACACAGAATTGACGAAGAGGGGATTTATCAAGATGCCGGCATGCTCGGGGAAAATGATTAGTTCCAGTCATCGACGTTTCTTAAAAGCCAGCGTCACGCTTGCTAATTTCGCTGTTTTGAGGCTTTGGCAAATGCGTTGGCCACTGTACTGTTTATTAGCCTTCATGTTGAATGGCACTTCACCTGAATTTGCCCGTGGTGAGTCTGCTGATTTCTTCAAGCAACACTGCCACGGGTGCCACGACTCCGCCACCCACGAAGGAAATCTCGACATCACCTCCCTCAAGCTCGATCTGGTAAACGCCGACAACTTTGCCCGTTGGGTGAAAATCCACGACCGCATTGAGCGAGGCGAGATGCCGCCGAAGAAGCAGCCGCGGCCTCCAGAGGCGGAAGTAGCGAGTGTTCTCAAGTCGCTGCGGAATTCGCTTGTCGAGGCCGAAAAGGTGAAGCTAGGGGATGGACCTCGCACCGGCCTTCGCCGGCTGACGCGGGTGGAGTATGAGAACACCATTCGCGACCTGTTCGACATGCCGGGAATCGCCTTGCAGGGAATCCTGCCGGCGGACGGCTCGGCTCACGGGTTTGACAAGAACAGCGACGCGCTGGACATCTCGCACGTCAACATGGCCAAGTACGTGCAAGCCGCCGACCACATCCTGAACCTAGCCATCGCTACGCAGCCCAAGCCGCCGACCGTGCAGAAACGGCGAATCTCGCTCGCCAACAGCGGCGGCTTTGTGGCGCATGTCATCATGAACGGGGATGGCGTGCTGCTGAAGGACAAAAAGCCCGACCCCGATTTTCCGCCCGCGGGGGAAACGAATCACCTCGATGAAGGGGCTCACGAAAGGATGGGCTCGTTTCGTAATGGGGCGAGTGTCGGCCTGTTCCGTCATGAAGATGAATCCCTCAGTCCCTACTTCATCGAGCATGTGACGATCTATCCCGGCCGCTACCGAGTCCGAACATCCCTGTGGAGCTTTCAATGGGACAAAGGACAAGTCCTTCCCTCCCGCGGCACGGAAGCAGCCCGGCTGTCGGTTGTGCAACTCACCGGCGACGGCCGCGGGGGGCAGCATCCCAGCTATGTCCTCGGCTATTTCGACGCACCTTCCATCAAATCGCAAGAACACGAGTTGGTCACCTGGCTGAACCACAACGAAATCATCGGCTTCAATGTTGCTTCGCTGGCTCCGGTCGCGAATTACAACCGCAAAGGGCGGGCAATGGCGTTCACTGGGCCGGGGATCGCCTGCGATTGGCTCGACATTGAAGGGCCGCTGCACGAAGCCTGGCCGCCGCGGAGCCATCAGGTTCTCTTCGGCGAATTGCCTCTTGCGGAGTTCAAGCCCGAGGCTCAACCGAAAGTTCGCCCGCCGCAACGCCTGCAAATCCGCCAACTCGGAGCCGGCAGAAACCGTCCCGATCCACCGCAAGGCTTGTGGACCGTAGCCAGCAAAGAGCCGCTCGTAGACGCCGACCGCCTGCTCGCCGCATTTCTGCCGCGGGCCTTCCGCCGCCCAATCGATGGTGAAATCCGCAAGAGCTATGTCGCCAAAGTCGAAGAGCGCATCAAGTCAGGAGACTGCTTTGAAACGGCAATGCGTTGGGCCTATCGTGCGGCTCTTTGCTCTCCTGATTTCCTCTATCACGTAGAGCCCACGGGAAAACTCGACGACCACGCCCTTGCCTGCCGCCTGTCGTATTTCTTCTGGAACAGCCTTCCGGACGAGGCGCTCGCGAAGCTCGCCGAATCGGGAAAACTACACGAGCCGGCTGTCCTGAAAGTCGAAGTGGAACGAATGCTGAAGGACCCAAAGTCGCAGCGTTTCGGCGAAGACTTTCTCGGCCAATGGCTCAAGCTGCGGCAGATCGCGGCGACGGACCCGGATAAGAAGCTCTATCCCGAGTTCAATCCGTACCTGCAAGATTCGATGGTAGCCGAAACCCGAGCCTTTTTCCGCGAAATGATCGACAAGGACCTGGGAGCCACCCATCTGGTTCGCTCCGACTTCGCGATGCTCAACGAGAAGCTGGCAACCCACTATGGAATTACCGGTGTGAGCGGCTCGCAGATTCGCCGCGTCGAACTGCCGAAGGGGAATCCCCGCGGCCCATTCTTGACCCAGGCGTCGGTCCTAAAGATCACCGCCAATGGCACCACCACTTCCCCCGTCCCCCGCGGAGCCTTTGTGATGGCCCGGCTGCTCGGCCAAGAGCCCGATCCGCCGCCGCCCAACATTCCCGCCATCGAGCCGGATGTGCGGGGCGCGAAGACCATTCGCGAACAACTCGACAAGCACCGTAGCGACGCAACATGCGCCGCCTGCCACGCCAAAATGGACCCGCCCGGCTTTGCCTTGGAATCCTTTGACGTTATCGGCGGCTGGCGCGAGCGTTATCGCTCGATAGGCGAAGGGGATGCGGCCCCGCGAGGCAGTATCGATCCCTTTATCGGCATCAGCTTCAAGCTTGGGCCAAAAGTGGATGCCTCCGGAGTATTGCCCGACGAACGCCAATTCAAGGATTTCGTCGAGCTTCAAGAACTGCTGGCTGCCGATTCGCAGCGATTGCTCCGCAACCTTGCGGAGCAACTGGCAATCTATGCGTCCGGCCGCCCCATGACTTTCACGGACCGCGATGAGCTGACGGCACTCGCTGCGCGGACGCAAGAGAATGGCGGCGGTATCCGCTCCCTGATTCACGAACTTGTCCAAAGTCCGCTGTTTCAAACCAAATAACAACCTATGAAGCTGCACATCCTATTCGTTGCCCTAGCCCAAGGCTTACTGGGACTTTGCTGCCTGGCGGAGGATAAGCCGATTCAGCCGAAGCCGATGCGGCACCGCATCACCGGTCTCTTTTCACCCGAGCGGGAGAGAGACTTGCGGGAAGCCGTTAAGCAGCTCTCGGACGTCAAGCTGCTCAGAATTGACTTCAAGAATGCGGAGGCAACCTTTGAATACGACGCCGACAAGCTTCTCAATCGCCCTAAGCCCGAGGAAATCCCCCAGCGATTCAATGACCTGCTCCGCCCGGCTTCCAACCACACTTTTGGGATTGAGCCGCTCAGCACGACGCCGAAAAACAAGTTGACGTTGGTCGAGATCCCTGTCGTTGGCCTCGATTGCAAAGCCTGTTGCCTCGCGGCTTACGAGTCGGTCTACAAGATCGAAGGAGTTGAACAGGCCACGGCCAGTTTCAAGGAAGGACTGGTAACGGCGCTCATCGACCAGGAAAAGACCAACCGCGCCGCATTGGAAACGGCGCTCAAGAGCCGAGGCGTGACACTGAAAGAGAATCCTAAATCGCCTTAGCCGAACTAGCCGACCGCCTGTTCCGCCTCGGTGTAAATCCGAGCAAACTGCTTTTCCTGTCGCTGCTCCCAGCCCCGCTTGTGGTAGGCATAGCCGGCGATAAGTGGCACAGCGATGGTGGCTTCGCTGAAGACCATCTGTTCGTAGGTTGTGTCCACTTTTCCCCAACTGGAAGCTTCCTTCAGCGTGCTGCCAGAAAGCGCCCCGTCGCGGGTATCGGCGACGGTAATCTGAATCGCATACTTGTGCATCTGCGGCGCATCGCCGCCGTCCTGCGCGGTTAAGATATCGGCAGAGACGACGATGTCCTGGGCGAAGTTCTTGGGGACACCGCCGCCAATCATGAGCAGTCCCGTGACCGGGTTGCTGAGCTTGATCTGCGTCAACTCGTAGAAGTCCTTGGCGCTGTCGAAGGCCGTCGTGCCCCGGCCGGCCTTCAATCGCTCGTGGTAGTGAGCGACAATCCCCAGGCCCGCCGAGCAGTCCGAAAACGCCGGACAGAAAATGGGGACGCCGCACTGGTAGGCGGCCTGGATGATGGAATCCGTCTTGGCATTCGTTTCGAGATGCTCCCCCATTTTCTGGATGATCTCGCGAGAGGAGTAGTTCCGCGGCGGCAACTCGTCGGCGATTTTCCGCACCGTCTCGTCGCAAATCCGCAGCTCATCCTCGTCAATCAGCGTGTCGTAGATGCGGTCGATGGCGTGGTCCCGCAGCATCCCATCGTCCATGCCGCTTTTCAGCCGCTCGGCGGCGATGTAATGCTTGTAGCCCAGGGCTTCGAAGAAGTCCTGGTCGACAATGTTCGCTCCGGTGCTGACGATCGCGTCCACCATGCGGTTGCGGATCATGTCGATGAAGATCTGCTTAAGGCCGGCGCTAATCAGCGAGCCCGCCAGGCAGAGAATGACGCCGCATTCCGTGTCCCGCAGCATCCGGTCATAAATGTCCGCCGCCCGCGCCAGGTCGCGAGCGCTGAATGCCATCTGCTGCATCGCCTCCACCAGCGGCACCACGTTGTGGCTTTTGATGTCGATGTGTTCGACGGTGTTTTGGAGCAGTTCGCGTTTGCTGGGGTTGTAGGACATGGAAAGAGGTTAGAGGTTAGAGGTCAGTGGGGTAGGCTTCCAGCCTGCCCAGATTCGCAAACAGAGAATTTTACACTGCTCGACTTTCTGAGCTAGTGGCTGGCGGCAAGATTTGCCTGGAACAGTTTCGCTCGGTTAGGATAAACGAAGTCAGTCTGGCATCTTCCCAAGCTCTTCATGTCTCTTGAACCTCTTTTTGCGTTGCTCCAAACCCGCCATGAGCGGATTGAGCCGGCTGTTTTGCAGGAGGCCCTCCTTGCTGGTGCGAGGCTGCCGAAGGCGGACGCCGTCCGCGCCGCCCATCGGTGCCGCGGCATCCTGGCGGAGCGGCTGACGCACAAGCAGGCCGAGGGGGCGCGGGGGAGTCTTGGCCGGCAATAGATTGAAACGCTCGTCGTCCCCGCCGAACAAATGATGAAGCTGACGCCGCCGGTTTCGGTCCACTGGCTGCAAGTGAGCGAGCCGGGAATGATTGTGCCAGCGGACTACTATGGCCGGACAGAGACTGTGCCGTGGGCCAATGTCTTCGTCATCAGCAGCGGCTTTGTGGCGAAGGAGGTGGAGAAGAGAAAGCCTCAGGAAGTTCGGGAGACGCAAGGCCGACGACAAGTAATTGTGACCGAATACAAGGTGGAGCGAAAAGTAGAGCATGAGCATATCACTGAAGTCCTCGGCCTCTCCGCCACCGGAAAGATGCTGCACTTTCGGCTGCACGCTCAGCGGCTCCACAAACAGCAGGTGCCGCAAGGTGGGCTGGCGGCATCCCTTTTTGATAAGTACTTGTTGCTGCTGGACGACCTTGTGCTCCGGTGCCAGTGGGCAGAGATCAGCCCGGAGACGCGGCTGATATTGACCGACCGCAAGGAACATCCCCCGGAGGTGGCCGGTCGGCGGCCGTATGACTTCGATGAGGCGAGCTATGAACTCTACAACCGCTGGCTGTTGCAACTCGTGACGCTGCGGGAGCAGGGACTGATTGCGGGAAGCTGAAAGCTAATCCTTGGCTCCCGCTTCTTGCAGGATTTTTGTTAGTTCATCGCGGCCAAGTTCCTTGGCCTTCTTCAAGAGTGTCCGGCCGTTGGAATCTTGGGAATTCGGATTGACACCACGATGCAGCAAGGTCCTCAGCTTGGCCGGTCTGTCCTCCTGAATAGCTTGAAAGGCCTCACGCTGCCGGCGACGGATGGTTTCGGGGGATCGCAAATAAATTTGCATCGCCCCAAAGATGACGGCATTCGCCAGGACCAGCACAATCAGTCCACCGAAAAACTGGCTGGCGATCGCGCTGCGGGCCTTTTTGGCGACCTCCTCCGCGCTCCCACGAATCAGGCGATTGGGAGTGCTGCTCCCCTTTTTAGGCAGCAGACCGCGCTGTAGTTCGTTGTAGATTCCAATCACGCAAACTGTCTCTCCCACGGCAACGCGTTTCTCCGTCATCTTGGGAAGCACCGCGAACGGCTGGGAAAAGTCCTCGTCGAGTTCGCCGTCGTCTTCTTCCGCCTCATCGTCACCCTCATCCTCAGCGAGGTCTTCGTCCTCCTCTTCGTCTTCTTCATCTGCATCGTCCATGTCCGGCCCTTGCTTCAGCAGTCGGGCCTCGTCTCGCGCTGCCAGGTCTTGCAACAGGTCGAGCGGAAAGAGAGAGTCGGCAGTCACCTTTCCCAGCCGCATGTTTTTTTGGACAAGGCCATCGTCATCCGACCAGACTTCGTCGAACACCGAGAGGATTGTCACCAGCTTCAGCCCAGTCCGGTCCTCGAACTCAGTCCCCCTCAAGAATTGATATCCGTTGCTGGCGGCCGTAAATCCGTCGCACAGCAAATCCGGATAACCTTCCAGGACGGGAAAGCCGAGCAGTTTGACGTCTCCTTGGTGCGAGCGAACGACGCAGGGGGTCATCAAAAACCCGGCAAAGTCGGAACCGGCGCTGTTCTGCCCTTTTGACGTATCGGCGGCGCGACCCAGGTCGTACTCGCAAAGCACGCACTCCTTGCCGCTGAAGGGGGCGATCAGCGGCTTCTCAAGCGGATGGATGGTGCCGCTGACCGCCACGATTCGGCGGTCCACCAGCGGCAGTCCATTTTTCGATCCCAAAGCCAGGGTCCAATCCCGCCAGGCGATTCGGGCATTGATGATCGATCCGATGCACCCCGCGACAACCAGCCCCACGAGCAATCCGGCGATGATGCTCCCCGGCGGATCGAACGTGTGGTCCAGCCAATACCAATAGCCGGCGGCCAGGACCAACCACAGGACAAAGGCAATCGTGCAACCGCGAACCATGCGAATCTCCTTATCAGTTGCATGGACTGGGTGGCACGCTCACGGCTTTGCGTGGGCGTGATCCAGTTGTCTCATGGCCACGCAAAGCCATGGCCATGCCATCCAATTTACTGGCCGGCAATACTATAATGACCTGCACAATCCGGCAACCCAACCATTAACAGAGGCTTCCCAATGTCCCTCTCCCGCCGCACCTTCCTCGGAACCTCCGCCGCCACGGCCGCCGGCTTCGCGGCTGCAACGCCGCCGAGCCGCGCCGTTGCCGAGGACAAAGCAGCGGAGGAAAAGGTCGATGTCTCTAAACTGGGCAAAACGCCGCACACCAAATTCGCGGTCAATCTGGAAATGTGGTGGCGAGGAGTGCCGAAATTCGAAGACCGCATTCGCAAGGCGGCGGAGTTTGGGTTTCCAGCCTTCGAGATGTGGCCCTACCAGGGTAAGGACATTGACGGAATTGCCAAGCTCACCAAGGAGCTCGGCGTCGCCATCAGCCAGTTCACGGCCTGGCCCTTTGAGCCGGGGATGAACAATCCCGCCAACGAAGACAAGGTGGTCGCGCAGATTGAAGAGGCCTGCCAGGTCGCACACAAACTTAACGTCCACAAGATGTGCGTCGTAGCCGGCAACCTTCAAAAGGGAATGTCGATGGAACAGATGCACGCCCAAGTCATCAAGACGTTGAAACGCGCTGCTCCCATCGTAGAGCGCGAAAAGGTTATGCTCATCCTGGAGCCGATGAACGGCCGAGTCGATCATCCCGGTCATTGTCTCTATGGCAGCGTCGATGCCGTGAAGATCTGCCGCGCGGTTGACTCGCCGATGGTGAAGATCAATTGGGATCTCTACCACATGCAAATATCCGAAGGGGACCTTTGCGGCCGGCTGAAAGACGGCTTTGATCAGGTCGGCTATTTGCAACTGGCGGATCATCCGGGCCGGCACGAGCCGGGCACCGGCGAGATCCATTACAACCGGGTCCTCCGTCAGGCTCAGGAACTTGGCTACAAGGATTACGTCGGCCTGGAACTCACACCCAAGACGACTGAACTCGCTGCCGCCATTGGCGTTGCCAAAGCGGATGTGTGGTAAGTGATGACGAAGATTGATCGTCCAGCGACTCCAATTCGTGTGCTCCCGTTCGTGCTGCTCATCCTGCTGCATGTGGCCGGCTTGGGGCTCTTGTTTATGCTCCCTGACGGCATCTGGCCCATCAGCCGCATTGGTGGCCGGCTGCGGATAGCGTCCGGGCTGGTGCATGGAGAAATTGCCGTCATCGCGGCTTGGGCGGCGTGGTCGCGAATGACGCTGGCCCTGCGCTTGCCGCTCGCGCTGCTTGGTTCGCTGTTGGCCGGAACGGTGCTGCTGAGTGCGTTTGGATCTTGGCCGGGCCGGCAGTTTGTTCCGTTCGAGCAGATTGCGATGACTCTGAGCGGTGCTATCCTGCACGGCCTTTTGATCCAAGGAATGTGCATGGCAGCGCGGGCCTTCGGGATCGAATGGCGGAGCGTTGAGGGCGAAAAAACGGAAGTTCGTCGGCAGGCCCAGTTTCGTCTTTGGGAACTTTTCGCACTGATGGCCGCCGTCTCCTTGTTCCTGGGAGCGTTCCGACTGGTTTGGCCAACAGACGCAGTCTTCGATTGGCAGAGCGTTACGGAGGACAACCTGATTCTTACTGGCATCCTCGCCGTGGGAAACCTGCTGCTCGCCAATACTATTGTGACCATCTACTGGGTTCCCCGCGGCTGGCTGAAAAACCTGGCGATCACTTTGGGCCTGGCCGTGGTCATCACGCTCTTGGAATGGTTCGCTTCGCAACGACTGGTCCTTCCCCGCAGCATCATGATGTTTGCCTGGATGAATGGAGTGTATCTGGGGTGGATGCTGATGTCGCTCGGTCTCGTGCGGCTGGCGGGATATCAGTTGGAGCGGGTGCGGTTCCCCAAATGGACGCGGGCGGGGCGACAATTGGAAATGAAGGGCTGACCTCGCAGGCTTTGCGCTTGGCTGGGGAGTCGCTAGGCTAAATGACCAGTTAGGAATCTTAGAGCTTTCCATCAGCAAGCTGACAACATGCGCAAGAACTACGTGAAGGAAAAACTGAAGCGGGGCGAAGTGAGCTTTGGCACCTGGCTGAGCCTTGGCGATTTGTACGCCACCCGCATCCTGGCCCGGATGGGTTTCGATTGGCTGACGCTCGACATCGAGCACTCGGCAATCGACTGGTCGCAAGCGGCCATGATTTTCGCTGCCGTGGCGGAAGGGGGCTGCGTGCCGTTGGCTCGAGTGCCGGAAGGAAGCCACCATTACATCAAACGGGTGCTGGACGCCGGGGCCTGGGGCATCGTGGTGCCGATGGTCGATACCGTCGAGCAAGCCAAGATCGCAATCGCTGCGGCGTACTATCCCCCCATCGGCAATCGGAGCGTCGGCGGCGGAATGCACGCCATGAATTTTGATACCAGTGCTGGCGACTACTACACGGCGGCTAACGACAACATCCTGGTAGTGCTACAGACGGAAAGTCCCCGCGGCGTGGCGAATGCTCCGGAGATATATAGCCTCCCAGGCGTCGACGCCATCTTCATCGGTCCCAACGACCTGCGATTCCAGATGCGCAAGCCCGACGGCACCTTTCCCACCCCAGCCGAGCACGAAGCGGCCATTCAGAAGGTCATCGAAGTCGGTAAGAAAGTCGGTTGCCCGACAGGCATTCACGCGATGGACCCGGAGAATGGCTTGGAGAGAGCCAAGCAGGGAATGCAGTTTCTCGCCGTCGGCAGTGAGCTTCGGTTCATGTCGCAGAAGGCCGAAGAGACGCTCACGATCCTGCATCCGGATCGGAGCAAGAAGGACATGGCGCGGTACTAACGTAGCTACACGCGGCCGGCGTGTCAGCTTCCGCTGCTGCCGTGGAAGGCTGTTGCAAACATGTCCATCTACCTGCTCGTCACGCTCGACACCAAAGGCCCCGAGGCGGCCTTCGTCCGGGACCGCTTGAAGGAACTCGGCCTGGACGTAACAGCCGTCGATGCCGGCTGCTTGGGAACACCGGCTTTCGTCGGTGATGTAACGCGCGAGCAGGTCTTCGCCGCCGCCGGTTTGTCGCTTGATGAGCTCGTAAAGAAGAATGATCGCGGAGCGGCAGTCACTGAAGCCGCCAAGGGCACGGCGAAGGTCGTGCGCGATGCTTTCGCTGCCGGCAAGGTGAGCGGCGTCCTCGCGCTGGGCGGCTCGGCGGGAACGGCCATTGGCACGGCGGCGATGCGAGAGCTTCCCATCGGTGTTCCCAAGCTGATGGTCAGCACACTCGCCTCCGGCCAGGTGCGGCCCTATGTCGGCGACAAAGACATCCTGATGTTGAACTCAGTAGTGGATATCGCGGGCATCAACTGCATCAGTCGCAAAATACTGAATGAAGCGGCGGCGGCGATGGCGGGGATGGCGAAGTTCGGTGCAGAGACCCGTAGGATGGGACTCCAGTCCCGTCCGGAATCCGAACGGACGGGACTGGAGTCCCATCCTACGAAAGCAACAGCCGACAAGCCTCTGATTGCCGCGACCATGTTCGGGGTCACGACTCCCTGCGTCCAAAAGGCGAGGCAGGTGCTTGAGGAAGCAGGCTGCGAAGTCCTCGTCTTCCACGCCACGGGAAACGGCGGTCAAGCAATGGAGTCGCTCATTCGAGACGGCCTCATTGCGGGGGTGCTCGACATCACCACCACGGAACTGGCCGACGAGCTGGTCGGCGGCGTTCTCTCCGCGGGACCTGACCGGCTGACAGCGGCTGGCAAGCGAGGCGTGCCTCAGGTGGTTTCGGTCGGAGCGCTCGACATGGTGAACTTTGGCCCGGCGGCGACGGTTCCCGAAAAGTTCAAGAGCCGCAAGTTCCACATTCACAATTCGTCGGTCACGCTGATGCGGACAACGCCGGAAGAGAACGCCCGGCTTGGAGAAGAGATCGGCCGCAAGGTCGCTGCCTCCACCGGCCCCGCTTGCATCCTGCTGCCGCTGCAAGGAGTCTCCGCCATCGACCGCACCGGCCAGTCCTTCGACGACCCCACCGCGCGCACCGCCCTCTACGTCGGCATCCGCCGCGCGCATGGGGCCGTCGAGCTGGTGGAGCTGGATAACCATATCAACGATGAGTCGTTTGCCATGGCGTGTGCGAGGAAGTTGTTGGATCTCATTCGAGCGACTTGAAATACTCCAGCAAATCGGCCATCGCCTGTTTGTCGACTTGCTTCTCCAGCCCTTCGGGCATCAACGATTGGCCGGTGCTTTTGAGGCGGTCGATGTCGATCCGGAGGACGGTGTCGGTGGCGTTGTCGGCTCGCTTGAGGGTCAGGCTGGTGGCGGTTTCAGCGGAGATGATGCCGCTCAAACTGCGGCCGTCGCTCAGGCCTACAAGATAGTTGAGGTACTGCGGGTTCACCTCGCGGTTGGGGTCCAGGACGTTCAGCAGAATTGCCTCCGGCCCGCGGTTCTTCATGGCCGCCAGGTTGGGAGCGAGCTCAAAGCCGACCCCTTCCAGCTTGTGGCAGGCGGCACAGGTTTTTTTGAACGCCTCTTTGCCGCGAGCAGCGTCCCCCTTCATTTCCAGTACCGGCTTGTAGGCGGCGAGGACATCTCCCCGCTTGGTGACTTGCAATTTGGCCACGATTTTTTTGGCCCGCTCGCGAACGGAGGCATCGCCATGGTCCGTTAGCAGCTTGAGCCGGGCGGGATCGACGTCGCCAAGCGAAATCGACTCCTTCTCGATGGCATCGAGCAAAGTCACAATCCAGCTCGCGCGGGAAAACAGGACGTCCGCTGCCTGCGACTTGAGTCGCGGGCTCATGGCGGCGTAGCGGTCGATAAGCAGGCCGGCAACCTCAGAAGCATCGAACGAGCCGAGCGCGCCGAGCGAAGCGGCTTGAAGTTCCGCCGGCTGCGTTGGTACGAGGAAGCTCGTCAATAGCTCCGAGGAATCGGCCAGCGGGCCGGTCGCAAGCTGCTTGACGGCGGCGGCCCGTTTGGGAACCGGCTGCGTGTCATCCGCCGCGGTCTTGAGAGCACTGGTGAAGACTGCTTTCATCACTTCAGCCGCTTTTCCGCCGGTGATTTGCTCCAGGTCCTTGGCCAGGTTGCTGCCGGGCTTGGCCGCCAGAGCTTGAATGATGGCCTGAAACGTCGGGGGGTCCTCTTGATCGAGCTTGATAATCGCCTGAAGCACGGCGATTACATCTGATGCATCTTGTTGTTTGCCAATTTGCGTGGCGAGGAGCTTGATCATCTCGCGGCCTGGCACGGTGACGCGGAAATCGGCCTTATTACGTAACTTCAGGAGCAAATCGCCGGACCCTTCCTGAGCGGAACTGAGAACGGCCGTCCGCATGTAGGGATCAGCCCCATCCTTGACCGCCAGTTCCGCCAGGGCAACATTGCGAGTGGCAATTGTTGCCGGGAATTCGCCCAGCGAGAGAGCCAGTTGATAGCGGACCTGGAGCGAGTCATCCTTTGGCAGTTTCTCGGTCAGCAGCTTGCGAATTTCCGGAGCATCAATGATGAACTGCTCGGCCAGGCGCACGGCATGTTGCCGCACATGGGCATTCTCGTTTTCCAAATTGGCAAACACCATCTCGGCTTCCAATTCATTCAAGCCGGCGAGGGCGTACATGGCATGAATCCGTCCCAAAGCGGAAGCCGACTTGGTGGCGAGTTTCACCAGTGGCAAGACGGCCTTTTGATCCTGCCGCTGATAAATCAGTCGCGCCGCTGTATCCCGGTGCCAGCCGTTGGGGTCTTCCAGCAATGCCACGAGTTGCTCGGTCGTTTTGCTAGCGAGTTTCTCCAGCTTCGGCTGGGTGAAGTTCTCGGGAACGATTCGCCAGATGCGGCCCCGGTCGCGTCCGCTGGTCAGATCGACGTATTTTTTGATCGCCGGCGGCAGGCTGGCGGGATGCTCGATGGTCTCGCGGTACATGTCGCAGACCAGGAGCGAGCCATCGGGGGCGTTGGCGTACTGCACGGGGCGGAACCAGTTGTCGGTGGAGGCGACGAACTCTGATTTTTCGTCAATCCGCACCGCCTTGAACTCCAGTCCGTTTTCTTCCAGTCGTTTGCGGTGAATGATGTTGCTTCCCACGTCTCCGACGATGGCGAGGCCGTGAAATTCCTTCGGCCACGCGCTGCCGCGATAGATGGTGACGCCGGTGGCGCTGGTGAAGTATCCCGAGTCCCGCCCTCCACCTTCCACGATGCCGGGAACGATCCCCTTCTTCCTTAGCCGTGTGCGGACCACCCGCCAGGGCTCCACGCGGCTGGTGCGGAAGACGTCGGCCTGCGGGCCGTCGACGGCGATGCTCTTTTTCGGCGTGGCCGCGGCTAGATACGGATTGCGGGCCAGGTAGCGGTCTTCGATCATCACCTGAATGATGTGATCACTGTTGTGGCAAACGAATCGGTTCCCCCAGTCATCGAAGGTGAGCCCGTGCTGGGCTCCACCCGTCGTCGGCTCCATCGCCATGTTGCGGCAATCGAGGGCGAAATCGCGCCCCCGCAGCGGCAGAGGCTTGAACTTGGGGTCGCTTGGCTTGATCACTTCTCCCCCGGTGCTGCTGGTGGAGCAGTAATAACGGTTATCGAGCCCCCAATTGAACGAGTTGATGAGGCCCTGGACGTTGCTCAGGCCAAAGCCGGTGAAGAGGACCTTCCTTTCATCGGGCACGTCGTCCCCATTGGTGTCCTTGAACCAAAGGATGTCCGGGGCGTCCGCCACCAGGATGCCGCCATCCCAGCAGGCAATCGCCGTGGGCCAGTTGAGCTTGTCGGTGAAAATTCTGCTCGTCTCGTATTTGCCGTCCCCATCCTTATCATCCAGCAGGCGGATGCGGCTGAGCTTGTCGTCCCGGTTTTCGCTGTAGCCGTTCATCTCGACGACGTACATCCGCAGGTTTTCGTCGATGGCCAGGGCAATCGGGTCGGTCACCAGCGGTTCAGCGGCGACGAGATCCATTTTGAACCCCTTGGCCACGGTAAACGTCTTCACGGCATCCTTCGCCTCGGTGGCCGGAATCCGCGGCAACTCGGCGGCATAGTCCTTATCCGCGGCGTCGGTCTCGACAGGCTTCTTTTCCTGACTCACCAGTCCCTTGCCTGCCCAGAGGGCCAACAGGCAAACGGCAACTGCAAGGAGGAGTTTGGTGCTTAAGTGTTTTGCCAGGGATGGCATGATGTTTCTCCAAGTTTGGTTTCGCCTCGATCGCCGCTCATCTTCGCAGGGGAGAGTGCCGGCATCAACCCGCGACCGCTCATCCCGCGATAAGTGGTCATAACCAGCCGGGCACCCCCCGAAGGGTGTGTTTGATTCATGATTCAGGCCACTTTTTTTCAGGGACTTACGGCGACGGCTCTCGTCGCAAGTCGATATGTATACATTTGTTACGATATGAATCGTGGACGTAAGTTTGATTCATGGTCGCGATTCTGATTCATTCGCTAATCGCGCGCTGATAACCGTTTTTCTCCGACTTTGTCGCCCGACAAAACGTCGAAATCACTCTCTGGTTGCAACTCGCGCACCCACCCCAACCCTTGAAGTCGCCCACGAGCCAATGGATATTATACACATGTTCATGTAACTCTTGGGCATGTCCCTCCAAAAATCTTCCAACTTTTTGGGACTGCCGGATTGGGCCGCAGAATAGCCGCTAGGGAGCCGGCGTCACTTCATTCGTCCCAATCGTCCCCATGGCCCGGTAGGCCCGCAGGGCGATGGTGCTGGGGATGAATTTGACGGAGCCGTCGACCATCGTGAAGTTAACGCCGCCGGGGTGCTTGCTCTTGAAACCAAGGAGTTCGGCGAAGTCGGAGGGTACTGAGGGTGGCGTGCGGCGGTTGTTGGGGGGAATGGCACAGGTCAGCGAGGTCTCCACGGCGTGGGCCCAGGCGAAGCCTTGGCCATAGTTGTTCGCCTCGTACCAGGTGTCTTCCCCAATCATGAACGTGTTGCTGGTCCCGTCGGTGACGGAGCTGAGTGATTTGGGTTGCTGCCAGTCCATGGGGTAGAACATGCCGTCACCGCGATACCAACATTCGCAATCGCCGGCAGCGCTCGTGTTGTACCAGGCTCCGTAGCAGAAGTTGGAACCCATTACCCCTTTGTAGTTGGTGAGGCCGACGGGAATCCCCGTGAGCATGTAGTGGCTCGTTTCGCTGCGGACTTTAAGCGATGCGGCTGTATCGCTGGGACAGAGGAACATGGGCATTCCCTGGGCCAGGGCGGGGCTGTTCTGCAAAGCCGTGGTGGGAATGCCGCCGGTCCGGAGCAGTTGCTCGTTTTCCAGATACGGGAGCAAACGGGAAAGGAAGCTCCAGGACTGCGACGCCTGGCTATAGCCGCCGAATGCCGTGGGAGCGTCGTAGTCGCCGTATTGATTGGTCGGAAGTTGGCGGTTCACATCGTGAAACAGATGCACTGCCAAGCCGATCTGCCGCTGCTTGCTTTGGCACTCTGCTCGCCGGGCCGCCTCGCGGGCGAACTGAACCGCAGGCAAAAGCAGGGCGACGAGAATGCCGATGATGGCAATGACGACGAGCAGCTCGATCAGTGTGAATCCGCGAATGCGGTTTTTGAATCGGTGAGACATTTGCCCTGTTCCTTTTTCTCCGCCAGGGAACATTATCGCAGAAGGTGGGCGAGTGGCTCTAGAGGACTTGCCTACTTTGTGGCATTGCGCTCTGGGGCAGTTGTGGAAACTTTTTGGTCGTAATCGCCTGGGGCGGCATCTTTCTTGACATCGGCCCTTAGCGGTGTTTTTTCCGCGTCAAAATACAGGCGGTTTATCAGCGGCTTGGGTTCGGGGTGGACCGCGCTCCGAGCATCGGGGGCTCGGCTGTTCATATCCTGCGCCACGATGACGACTCGATAATTTCCCGGTGGAGCGCCGACTCTTTCTCCGCTGCGCAGCTCATAGACTCCCTCCTTATTGAGTTCTCCGCGCGGCAAATCGGCCCCGGCAATGGGCCGATCGTCGTCCGGATGAAATACCACAAATCCTTTCGTCAACGGCTCGCCATCGACCAGGACTTTGCCGGAGACGGGGTAAAGTACTGGCCCGCCGCAGCCGGTCAGAACGGCCAAAGCTATCCACGCAGTCGATAGACAATTTAGTCGCATAGCTGAATTGGGGCCAACGACGAGTCGTTTAGTAGGGGGAGTGTTAATTGACTTGGGTAATAATACAACAGTGTGTGCGTCACACCTTCAATCAACAAGTGGCAATTTCAAATGTCGATTTCGATCGAGCAACTCGTCCCCTCGCTCCGCAATCAATTCCCGGCACTCGCACGTCGGGAAGGCGGACAACCCGCTGTCTACCTCGATGGCCCCGCCGGTACCCAGGTGCCGCAGGTGGTCATCGACGCGATGTCCCATTACCTGAGCCATTGCAGCGCCAATCACGGGGGTCTGTTTCCAACCGGGCGCGAGAGCGATGCGCTGCTGGACGAGGTTCATCGCGGCCTGGCGGACTTTGTGGGAGCCGATGACCCGGACGAGATTGCCTTTGGGCAGAACATGACGTCGCTGACCTTCGCCTTCTCGCGGGCAGTCGCCCGCACCTGGAAGCCGGGGGACGAGATTGTGGTCACATTGCTGGATCACGACGCCAATGTCACTCCGTGGGTGCTCGCTGCCCGAGATGCCGGCATCAAGGTGCAGTACGTCCGCTTCCGCCCCGAGGATTGCACGCTCGACCTCGAAGATTTTCGGTCCAAGATTAACAGCCGTACGCGACTGGTGGCCGTGGGATGTGCGTCCAATGCCACGGGGGGGATCAATCCCGTCCGGCAGATTGCGGATTGGGCGCATGAAGTCGGCGCGCTGGTCTTTGCCGATGCCGTTCATTTCGCACCGCATGGCTTGATTGATGTGAAAGCACTGGGCGTCGATTTTCTAGCCTGCTCGGCTTACAAGTTTTTCGGCCCGCACATCGGCGTGCTGTGGGGCAAAAGGGAATTCATGGAATCGCTGGAAGCGTACAAGTTGCGGCCGGCGAACGAGTCGCTTCCCAGCAAATGGATGACTGGTACGCAGAGCCACGAATCGATGGCGGGGGCATTGGCGGCAGTGGACTACCTGGCCGGAATCGGCAGGACGCTGGCAAATGACTCGTCGCTTTCGCGGCGTCACGCCCTGACAAGGGCTTATGAATCCATTGTTCCCTATGAACGGTCGCTGGTCGCCAAACTGCTAAAGGGCCTTGCTGAAATGCCGGAGATACGAATCTTCGGAATCACCGACCAGTCCCGGCTGAGCGAGCGGGTCGCTACCGTTTCCTTTACGCATCGCCGATTCACCTCCGCCCAGCTCGCCGAGCACCTCGGCAGCGGCGGCATTTTCGCCTGGCACGGCAACTACTACGCCCTGAACCTCAGCGAGCAGCTCGGCAACGAACCGCACGGCATGCTGCGGGTCGGCCTTGTCCATTACAATACGGGGGAAGAAGTGGAGCGGCTACTCACTGAATTGCGTCAACTTTGAAATGACTGAATATCCCACCGGCCTCAAGCTCACCGACGACCATCGCCTCCTGATCACCTGGAGCGACCTGGTCACCAAGGCCTATCGCGTCCGCGAACTGCGGGACGCTTGCCCCTGCGCCACCTGCCGCGAGAAGCGGAACGCCCCCCCCGCCGACCCCTTCGCCCTACCGCTCCTTTCCAAGGTCGATCTGCAGCCCCTTCGCATCCAGGGGATGAAGCCGGTCGGCAATTACGCCTACACCATTTCCTTCAGCGACGGCCACGACACGGGCATTTTCACGTTTGAGCTGCTGCGGGAGTTGGGGACGGAAATTCAGCCTTGAGCGGGTAGCTTGCTTTCATTCCTAGAGACACTTCTTTAGAATGGCCGCACCCTCATCTCTCTTGAGGTCGTTGGACGATTATTAACACGCTAGAGGTCACTCCGTGGATATGTTCTCTTTGCTTGCCGCTGCTCCCGAGGCTCCGCCGATGGCAATGTCCGTGCGGTTGCCACTCTCCATCATGAATTTCCTGGAGTTTGCGGTTTGGGGATCGTGGTTTGTCGTGCTGGGCCAGTACCTCAACAATCTCAAATTCACCGGCAAACAAATCGGCAGCATTTACGCGACGATGTCGCTCGGAACCATTGTCGCGCCGGTTATTGTCGGCGCGGTCTGCGACCGGTATTTTGCCAGCGAGCAAGTCATGGGGGCGTTACACCTCGCGGGAGCGCTGGTCTTGTTCTGGATGTCAACGATCAAAACGCCGGGATTATTCTATTGTGCTGCGCTCCTCTACGCTCTCATCTATTCACCGACGCTATCGCTTTCGAACGCGATTATTTTCGGGAACATTCCAGATGCGACGCGCGACTTTCCCACGATCCGCGTGCTCGGGACCATCGGTTGGATAGCGGCCAACCTGATGCTCAAGGTGCTGCTCAAGCCAGGAGAGCCGGTGAATAATCGTCCGCTTCTGATGGCTGCGGGGCTCTCGGCCGTCCTTGGCGTGGCCTCTTTCTTTCAGCCGCATACGCCGCCGCCGGCCAACCCGAATCCGTTTCCGTTCTGGGAGGCGCTCGGCTTACTCAAGGAGCCGTCCTTTGCAGTGTTCTACGGAGTTTCGTTTTTGATCACAATTGCCCTGGCGTTTTACTACAGCTTTACGTCGCTGTTTTTGGAGCAAAAGGTTGGAGTGAAGCCGGGGAATGTCGGCCCCCTCATGACGATTGGCCAATGGTCGGAGATTATCTTTTTGCTGGCCCTGCCGTGGTTCCTAGGGCAATTTGGCATGAAGACGGTGCTGCTCGTCGGAATGTTGGCCTGGGGAGCAAGGTACGCGATTTTCTCAGCCGGCAAACCATTCCCGCTCATCCTATTTGGGCTGGCCTTGCACGGAATCTGCTTTGACTTCTTCTTCGCAGCGGGATTCATTCACGTCGAAAACACGGCTCCGGCGGACATTCGCAACAGCGGACAAGCGCTCTTCGCGGCTTTGACTTATGGCCTTGGGATGTACATTGGGACGGAGGCATCCGGCTGGGTGAATCACTTCGCCTCCACAGAAGTCAGCGATCCTAAGACCGGAGAAATCAAGCGGGTTACCGACTGGAAGAAGTTCTGGATGATCCCCATGATTGGGGTCATGGTCTCATTGGTCTTGTTCGCAGTTCTATTTAGCACACCCGCCGCGAAGAAAGCTCCCGTCGAACAGCCGAAGGCCGAGAAAAATGCGGAGTAAGCTTAGCGGACTCAGGCCGGGGGGGTCGAACGAGAATTTTCGATCTTCTCGATGAGATCACGAACTTCCATTGGAATCGCGCACGACTTCTGCTTTGCATAATCAAAAACCACCACCACGGAATCGGCCTTGGCGGCAATCGCCTGCAGGGATTCGGAATAAATCGCGTGCTCCATCGCGACACTTTTGTTGCCGATGCGGGTAATGCGAGCACCAATCTGAACGGTGTCTGGAAAGTTGAGTTGCTTCAGATAGTCGCATTTGACGGATGCCAGAATCGGATCGAGATTGTCCTTGGTCAACAGGTCCTGAAGGCCGGTGTCGTTGAGGTAGGCGACGCGGGCCGATTCGCACCAGCGGAAGTAGACGACGTTGTTGACGTGCCCGAAGGCGTCCTGATCACCCCACAAAATGGGTAAGGTGAGGACGATGGGGTAGTCTTTGAGAAGTTCTGGAACGTCTGCTTTCATAATTGCCAGTAGAACAAAGTCGGGGTCCACTCGTCGAGTGCTGCACTCCAGAATTGGCATCGAGAGCGCAGACGACACGTCACAAGCATGGAGTATGCCAATATCGAAGGAAGCAAGAGCAGGTCGCTATAGACCATATATCTTTCCCATTTTTCGGCAGGAAAGAGGCCTCTATTGATTTTGGACCCTTTTCAATGCTTTCCAATTGGGGGATAACTGTGTATTCCTCCGTTTCGCTCCTCATTGGCGGCATCATGTTTGTACTTGAAACCCGTTCCCTGCGAAAATCATTTGGCGAAGGCGAAGCCGCCGTCGAGGCCCTGCGGGGGGTCGATCTCGGCGTTCAGCAGGGGGAACTGCTGGCCATTATGGGCCGCTCGGGCTCCGGCAAGAGTACGCTGCTCACCCTCCTGGGCGGCGTCGATGTCCCCACCTCCGGACAGGTATTGCTAGAGGGGGTCGATCTGGCGACGATGACAGACGACCAGCGAACCCTAATCCGCCGCCGCCGCATCGGCTTCATCTTTCAGCAATTCAATCTTCTTCCCATTTTAACAGCGGAAGAGAATGTCTCGTTGCCTCTAGAACTCGACGGCATTTCCACCGCCGAGGCCAAGAAGCGAGCCACTGAGAAGTTGGAGATGGTCGGACTGGCCAACCGCAAAACACATATCCCGGGAAAAATGTCTGGCGGTGAGCAGCAGCGGGTGGCCATCGCCCGCGCCCTCGCGATTGAGCCCACCTTCCTGCTAGCGGACGAACCGACCGGCAACCTCGACACCGTCAACAGCAAGCGGGTGATGTCCCTCCTCCGCAAGTTGGTCGAGGACCATGGCCAGACCATCGTGATGGTGACGCATGACCCGGCGGTTTCCGCCCAGGCGGACCGGATCATCCACCTGCTCGATGGACAGGTGGAGCGAGAAGAAATCCTGAAGGAGCGGCGGAGCGTAACTGCTCAACTCGCGGAGGCCCGCCCTCGATGAGTCTCCGCCGCTTCAGCCAGCGGGCCATGCTTTCCCGTCCCGGCCGCACCATTCTGACCATCGCCAGCATCGTCATCGGCGTGGCCGCCGTCGTCTCGGTGACCGTCGTCACCGCGACCACGCGGGAGTCTTATCAGGTCATGTTCGCGGCAGTTCGGGGAAAGACCTCGCTGGAAGTTGTGGCCCAGAATACGGGGCCGATTCCTGAGGACCTGGTCGGCAAAGTAGCTGCTTTGGACGGGGTCGAAGGGGCGGTCCCCCTCATCCAGCGCCCCAGCTCGCTTACCAAGGGAGAGCAGCGAGTCCGCCTGCAAATCCTGGGCATCGATCCCAATGTGGACAAGCTTGTTCGCGACATGGTAGTGGTGGAGGGGCGACTGCTCACTGCCGACGACGTGGACAAGATACTGCTCGAAACCGAGTTTGCAAGATACCTGGAATTCAAAGTCGGCGACGAAGTCAAGCTGCTGGCGAACAAAGGTGGTCCCCGCAAAATGCAGGTCGTCGGGCTCATCAATATGTCCGATGGCGGCGCACTGACCCAAACGGGCCTGGTCTTCTTGCCGCTCAAGCAAGCTGCTTTGCGGTTTGTCGGCAAGGGAAAAATCAGCACCGTTCAAATCGTCGCCAAACCCGAGGCGGATTTGATCGCTCTGCAAGCCAAAATTCAAGCGTTGCTTCCCGACGGCGTCGAAGTTCGTGAACCGAAAGGAGGGGCGCAAGTCCTCCAGGAGACTCTGCTTTCCACGGAACAGGGGCTGACCCTAACGACTGCGTTCACACTCTTGCTTTCCGGCTTCATCATCCTCAACACGTTTTTGATGAATGTGGGTGAACGCCGCCGGCAACTGGCCATCATGCGGGCCGTGGGAGCAACGCGGGATCAGATTGCCGGGATGTTGATTGGAGAGAGCCTGATCCTGGCGACGATTGGAACTGTGCTTGGAATACTGCTCGGACTGGGGATTTCCTATGTGCTGGTTTCGGCCTTGTCGCAACTCTTAGATATCTCCTTGCCCTCCCCAATTAAATACATGGTTACCCCGCAGCCGTATGTGTGGGCTGTGCTGTTTGGATTTTCGATCTCTGTGGTCGGCGCGGTATTTCCGGCAATTCGGGCCTGGCGAGTCTCTCCACTGGAAGGGCTGAGCCATGTCTCGAAACAGGACATGACGACCGTTCCCTTCATTCATATCCTGATCGGACTGGTTGTCGCGGTCACGGGCTCCGTGCTCATCGCCCTGGGGATCGCGGGAAAGATCTCCATCGAAATACCGCAATACGGGGCCGTGGCGCTGCTCATCGGCGTCGTGCTCATGTATCCCTTGGTGTTGTCGCCATTGTCCCACCTCGCATCTCTTGCCATGCGCTGGGGACGCCGGGTTGAAACCAGCCTGGCACTCAAGCAAATCCTCCGGCATCGCGGACGAACTTCGCTGACGGTCGGTGTGCTCTTTATTGCCGGGGCTACTGGCGTGGCGATGGCCCATTCCATTCTGGACAACGTCCGCAACCTCAAGGATTGGTATCGAAGGGCCCTCATCGGAGACTACTACATTCGGGCCATGCTTCCCGACATGGCGACGGGTCTGTCGGCTGATCTTCCCGAGGAACTCGAGGCCCCGCTGACGGAACTGGAAAGGTCAGGGGAAATTGCCTTTCTCGACCGCGCTAAGATGGTGGAGGCTCAGGCCAAGGTAATTGATCGCCAGGGCTCCATCGACGCCACCAAGGAGATTCCGGAAGAACTCAACATCATCCTCGCCATTCGTCAGTTTCACGAGCCGGGGAAAAGCCCGTTTGACCTGATTTCCGGCAACGCGGACAAGATCCGAGAGCAGATGATTGCCGGCGAAGTGGTGATAGGAAATATCGCCGCCGCCAAACTACAGGTGAGCCAGGGAGACACGCTGGAAATCGGCGGCGGTGAAGGGCGGCACAAGGTGCGGATTTGCGGCGTGACTAACGACTATCTGGTCGGCGGGTTGACCCTATATATGGATTGGGAGACGGGCGCGAAGCTCATGAAGACGCAAGGCGTAGACGGCTACATCATCCGTGCCGACCGGGCCAAATTGCTGGAGCTCAAGCCCAAGCTGGAAGTCATTTGCAAGAAAAATGGCGTGCTGCTTAACTCCCAGGCGGAAATCGGCAGGCGGATCGACCAGATCAGCATCGGCATCTCCGGCTGCTTGTGGGGACTGATTTTTTTGAGCTTCATCGTCGCCGCCTTCGGCGTCGTGAATACGCTTTCCATGAATGTCCTGGAGCAAACTCGCGAACTTGGCCTCTTGCGCATTGTCGCCATGACTCGCGCGCAGGTGCGGCGGACGATTACCACGCAGGCCCTGATTATCGGCATGGTCGGCCTCATCCCGGGTGTCTCCTTTGGACTCGGCATCGCCTACGTGATCAATCTCGCGATGGAGCCGTCCTACGGCCGTCCGATTGAGTTCACGCTGCATCCCCTGCTGATGGCGTTTGCCCTGTTTGGCTCCATGCTCATCACCTTCATCGCTGCCGCCGTTCCGGCGCGGCGGGCCGCCGGCGTCGATCTGGCCCAGGCGCTCCATTACGAATAGGAACTGCTCAGCGGTTCGAAAGGCAAGGTGAGTGCATGCTTTCCGAACGGGACCGTGAAACTCTGTGTCCTTTGGTAATGACTCTGCGAATCATTGTGATTGCCCTGGTGATGGGAGTCACCGTCTTCGGCATCTTTGCCGCGGTTCAAAACGCCGGCAAGCCGCAGACCTTCGGGACTAACGTCAACTATCTGTTCCTGGCATTGGCGGGACCGCTGTTTATTGCTGGCTTTGTGGTGCCGCGGCTGTTGCCGAAGGGGGGGACTGTCGAGCCAACGGAAGCCACGAAAAACGAACCGGAGGAAGCTGCTGCCATCCAGGCGGCATTCGTGCCCATCCAGACGGCCACCATTGTCGGCTGCGCGCTGTTCGAAGGGGCGTGCTTTGCCAATTTGCTCGCCTATTTTCAAGATGCCGAACTGGTCCACCTGGTCGTTGCCGGTATAGGGTTGCTCTTTATCCTCCTTCATTTCCCGCTCGGCAGGCGGATTGAAGAGCAGATTGAGGATCAGTTGCAAGGCCAGCGCGACCAGCAGCAGTTCAAGTCGTAAAACACGGGGACCCATGGCCGTCGATACGCCCGCTAAAATCGCCATCATCGGTGCCGGCCCCATCGGACTCGAAGCGGCACTCTATGCTCGATTCCTGGGCTACGACGTCGCCATCTACGAAGCTGGATCCCGCGTTGCCGATGCTGTCTGGCAATGGGGACACGTGAAGATGTTTACCCCCTTTGGCATGAACCGCTCGCCGCTGGGGTTATCCGCTCTCCGGGCACAGGATGAAAACTTTTCGCCTTCCGCGGACGACGAACTGCTGACCGGTCGCCAGTGGGTGGAGCGATATCTCGGCCCACTCTCGCAAACCGATTTGCTGGCCGATCATCTGCGATTGGAAACAAAGGTGCTGCGAATTGGCAAGGGAGAAATTCACAAGGAAGAGTTGCCCGGACACGAGGATCGGGGCGACTGGCCGTTCCGCCTGCTGCTTCGTGGTCCTGACGGAGTCGAGCGACTGGAAGAGGCCGATGCCGTCATTGATGCTTCTGGAGTATTCGCCGGCCAGCCCAAGTGGTGCGGCTATGGCGGCATTCCGGCAATGGGTGAGATGGTCCTTCGCGAGCAGGGAGAGATTGAATATCGCCTGCCGGAGATCCTGGGCAAGGATCGCGGCCGTTATGCCGGAAAGCACACGCTTCTTATCGGCGCGGGCTATTCATCCGCGACCAATGCGGTTGCCTTGGCACAGCTCATTCGCGATGCCCCGGGCACACGAGTCACTTGGATCACTCGCCGCGAAGGCCCCGCCACAGCCGGCGGACCAATTGCGACGATATCCGGCGACCGGTTGCTGGAACGTGAACGGCTCGCCCGTGCGGCGAATGCCTTAGCGAGCGACCCCAGCAGCGGCATCAATTATTGGCCCGAGAATGCTGTGGAGGCCATTGAGGCGACCGGAAGCGGAGAAAGCCAGTCGTTTCAGGTGCTGCTGGCTGGGCCGCAGGAAGGAAGGCACGCTTTCGACCGAATTCTTGCCAACGTTGGCTTCACGCCGGACCGCAGCCTCTATGAAGAACTTCAGGTCCACGAATGTTATGGCTCACTCGGCCCCATGAAGCTGGCCGCGGCACTAGCCGGCAGTGCGTCCGGGGATTGCCTGGATCAGAAGGCATGCGGACTGAATACATTGCTCAATCCCGAGCCCAACTTCTACATCCTGGGTGCCAAGAGCTACGGGCGCAAATCCAACTTCTTGCTCGCCGTCGGCTTGGAGCAGATTCGAGAGGCGTTTACGATCATTGGGGATCGGGAGACATTGGACTTGTATGCGACGGCTGATCGCCTCGCTTAGCCACCGCGCCCACGCGGTGTCACTTTGCCACCATTCACCACCGCGCGGGCGCAGTGGCTAAGCTCGCCGGCGCTCCTGCCCCAACCGCTCCACGATGAACTCGATTGCTCGCGGGGCCATCTTGTTGTAGTACTCAAACCCGTGCCCGCCGCCGGTGGTTTCCAAATCGCAAACGTGCGGCACACCGAGCGAATACAGCTTCATCCGCAGCCGGTCCGCGCTCTCCCACCAGCGGTAATCCTCGGGATCGCAGCAGAAGAACTGGTGCCGCGGCCAGTTGAGGGGATGGATGTGGAGCGTGGCGGTATCTTGCCGGGCTGCTTCGGGGTCTGGATACATCTGGGGGATTGTCTCGTCCCCTTCGTTGTAGCGCAACTGATAATCGATGGCGGGGGAGAGCGCGACCGCGATCGGGAACTTGTCGGGGAACTTATAGGAGAATCGCAGTGCTCCTTGCCCCCCCATGCTCGTTCCCAGCAGGGGCACCCGCGGAGCAGCGGCACCTAGCTCGCGCTCAATGAACGGCAGCACGTTGTCCAGCAGATGCCGCTGGGCGGAGATGCTTGGGTCAAATTCGCGGCAGATTTTGTCGCTCCACCAGCTGCGCTTGGTCCAAGGAACGACGACCGCCAGGCCATGCTTGTCAAACTGCTCCAGGAACGGCTGTTTGTCGTTAAGCCGATTCTGATGAATGCCGTGCAGATAAATGACGACGTCGCCGTGCTCATTCCGCCGCGGCGGCAGGTAGACATCCACCGGATGGCCGGCGACGGTGTGAGTGGACCAGGGCATGAAAACGAGCCGCCGCTACTTCGAGGAAATCGCTTTCCAAACCTTCGGCGGCGACATCGGCAAGTCCGTCAGCCGTACGCCGGTGGCGGCGTGGATGGCGTTGGCGACGGCGGCAGGAGGGGCGACAATGGGTGTTTCGCCCACGCCGCGAACGCCGAACGGGTGCGACGGGTTGGGGACTTCCACGATGATGGTCTCGATCATCGGCACATCCAGGCAGGTCGGCATGCGATAATCAAGGAAACTGGCGTTCTTCATCCGAGACTGGTCGTCGAAGAAATATTCCTCGTTCAGCGCCCAGCCGATCCCCTGCACGCTTCCCCCCTGCATCTGCCCTTCGACGTAGCTGGGATGGACCGCCTTGCCGGCGTCCTGAATCGCGGTGTAGCGGAGGATGGTGACCTTGCCCGTCTCCGGATCGACTTCCACGTCGCAGATGTGCGTCCCAAAACCGTTGGTGGAACCTTCCGGCGAGACGGAGGCGCGGCCGACGACGGGGTCGAGCTTGGCACCTGGAATCTTCTCGGCGATTTCCTTGAACGTGAGCGACTTTCCGTTGCTGGAGTATTGTCCGTTATCGACTTTTACGGTGGAGGGCTCAACGTCCCAGAGGGAGGCGGCCCGCTGCCTCATTTGCTCCTGCAAGTCGAGGCCGAGCTTGTAGGCTGCCAAGCCCGTGGCAAAGGTGACGCGGCTGCCACCGGTGAGGAAGGTGTAGCCGACGCTGTCGGTGTCGCCGACTTGCGGACGAACATCTTCGGCCCGGATACCCAGCGTTTCCGCGAGTTGCATGGCGATGCCCGCGCGAGAACCGCCGATGTCGGTGGAGCCTTCGATCAGGGTCACCGTGCCGTCGTCGTTTACACTGCCCGAGCAGCTTGAAGCTCCGCCAATGTTGAACCAGAACCCGCTGGCAATGCCGCGGCCCCGGTTCTTGCCGGTGAGCTTGGACTTCCAGTGGTCGCTATTCTGAGCGGCCTTGAGCGTTTCGATGAAGCCGACGCGCGGATAGACTGGGCCGTCCACCCGGCGGGTCCCTTCCTTGGCGGCATTCTTCAGCCGGAACTCGATGGGGTCCATCTTGAGCTTCGCGATGATTTCGTCGATGACCTGCTCGCAGGCAAAAGCGGCCTGCGTGGCGCCGGGTGCTCGATAAGCCTGCGTATGAGGCTTGTTATCGAGAACGTCGTAGCCGTCCACCTTGGCGTTCGGGAATTCGTAGCAGCTAAAAACGCACATCGCGCCGGGACCAATCACGCCGCCAGGGAACGCACCAGTGTCATAAGCCAGCCAGGCTTCCCCGGCCGTAATCGTGCCATCCTTCTTCGCGCCAATCTTCACCTTCATGTACGAGCCGGGAGTGGGACCGGTCCCTTCAAAGACTTCATTCCGCTGCATCGACAGTTTCACCGGCCGTCCGCACTTGCGGCTGAGGAGCGCGGCCACCGGCTCCAGATAGACCGTGATCTTCCCGCCGAAGCCGCCGCCGATTTCGCAGGGGACAACCAAAACCTGGGAGACGGGAATCTGCAAGAGCTCCGCCACTTGCTGGCGGCAATTGAAGGAACCTTGCGTACACGTCCAGACCTTCAGCCGGCTGTCTTCGTTCCACATAGCGACGGCGACATGGGGCTCGATGTAACCCTGATGGACGCTGGCGGTGCGGAATTCCCGCTCAACCACCACATCCGCCTGCTTGAAGCCTTCGGCGATATTTCCCGTTTCGAATTGGATGTGAGTCGCGATATTCGTCGGCTCCGTCCCTTTTTTTCCCATCGAGTCGGTGCGGAGTTCCGGCATCAGGATGGGGGCGTCCGGCTTCATCGCATCGAGCACCCAGGTGACCGACGGCAAGACTTCGTATTCCACCTTGATCAGCCTCGCCGCTTCTTCGGCAATTTTGATGCTGGTGGCGGCGACGGCGGCAACGGCGTGCCCTTTGTAGACGACCTTCCCCTTTGCCAGGCAGTTATTGGCCAGATGGTTCAAGTTGACGGCACCCGCTTCCCCCATGATGGCGAACTTCTCATGCAAATTCGGCCAATCCTCCCCCGTCACCACGCCCAGCACCCCCGGCAGCTTCAAAGCCGCGGCCGTGTAGATGGACTTAATCTTGGCATGCGCATGCGGGCTGCGGATGATCTTGCCGTGGGCCATGTTCGGCAATTGCAGATCGGAGGTGTACACCGCCTTGCCGGTCACCTTGTCCGCTCCATCATGCCGCACCGGCCGCTGGCCTAGAACTGTGTAGGATTTTTTGCCGAGGTAGAGGTCTTCGGTCGTCATTATCAATTCCTTGATTCGGTCGTGTTCGTTGAATCGATCGCGGCTATTTGCGCGGTAATTGGCTACGTCGCCGCCAGTTCCTTGTTGGCCAGTTCCTTCGCCGCTTGCTGCACTGCTTTCACAATCTTGTCATACCCCGTGCAGCGGCAGAGGTTGTTGGCGAGGTTGAAGCGAATTTCGTGCTCGCTGGGATTGGGATTTTTGTCGAGCAAAGCCTTGGCCGTCACCAGAAAACCCGGTGTGCAGATGCCACATTGTAAAGCGGCCCCCTCTAAAAAGCATTGCTGCAGCGGGTGAAGATGCCCTTCGCAGGCCAGTCCTTCCACCGTCTCGATGCTCGCCCCCTCGGCTTCGACGCCAAGGACGAGGCAGCTATTCACAGGGACGCCACTCAGCATCACCGTACAGGCCCCACAGTTGCCGTTGTTGCAGCCCTCCTTTGATCCCGTCAGCCGCAGCGTGTCGCGCAGGACTTCCAGCAGGCTCTCGCGCGGTTCGCAGAGGAACTGCGTCGGCTCGCCGTTGATGGTGGTGGAGACGTGTGTTTTCTTAGCCACAATGATGTCCCTTGGTTGATTGCAAATTCCTGTCCTGGTCTTAACCGTCCGGAGTATGGCCCGGAGCCGAACCGATTCCTATTTCTCTCGCACAGCCGTGGCGAATTCCCGCCACAGTTCCTTCAAGTCCTTGCCGGTCGCGTCACGAAACATCTCTTCCTTATACTTCCCGTCCCGCAATGCCTGGCTGAGCTTCCTCACGATGCGGCTGTCCTTGGTGACGGCCACCCAGGCCAAAAAACGGGCCGTAGTGCCGTAGCTGTCCGTGTAGTTGGATTTTTCGGTGATGGCGAACTCCCGCTCACCCGGTTCGCAGTGCCAATAACGGACGTAATCGGCGATTCCTTCTACCAGCCAAACCGGGTCGTAGGTGGGATAGGCCTGAATGACGTGCGTCAACTCGTGCAGGACCATCCCAAAATCATCCGGATGCTGCCGGACAAACTCGGCGCTGATGTTGACCGTGTTCTTGGTGGTCGCCGCGATCCCCCGCATCTTTCCGAATCGCAAGGTCACCTCGCGATAAACCGGCGGGTCCTTGATCCCCAGCAGATCCCCAATGATCGGGTGCCACGTCTCGCAGAGTTTCTTCGCCTTCTCAGCCCACTCCGCCAGATCGGGAGCGTCGGTGACGTCCACCTTGATGACAACCCGCGGCTGGGATGCGACTTCCGGCTTTTTCTCGTCGTCGCCAAACGCCCGAACGGAGAGAAACACCGACAAAAGGAGCGCAGGCAGTGCGAGTAGGGTGCATGAGGCTTTGCGAAATGTACGCGTGAAAAGGTACATCGACTACTTCCCCTTCGCCCGCTCAACGGCTGTTTGCAGCGTTCGCTTGACCAGCACGCCGACCAGATGCGTCCGATATTCCGCCGGTCCTCGCATATCACTGATTGGCGTGGCGACCTTTTTCGCAAGTTCACCCGCTTGGGCATACGTCTCTTCCGTCAGCGACTTGCCGGCGAGCCATTCGCTCGCTTCCTGGGCAAATTTCGGGGTCGGGGCGACGGCAGCCAGGCCGATGCGAGCGAATTCAATCTTGTCGCACGTCTGGTTCAGTTGCACCTTCGAGCCCGCGCCGACGACGGCAATATCCATTTCATTCCGGGGAATGAACCGCTCATAAGCGGAGCCACTGTGAGCCCTCATCGGCGGAAAGACCAGCGCGACGAGCAATTCGCCTGTCTGTAAGACATTTCGCCCCGGAGCGGTGCAGAAATTCTCGACGGCGATCGTCCGCTTCCCCGCGGGACCAACGATTTCGGCATACGCATGATGGGCAATCAGCGACGGAATGCTGTCCGCCGCCGGCGAAGAGTTGCAGAGATTCCCCCCAATGCTCGCCCGGCTTTGAATCTGCCAGCCGCCGATGATGCGGGCGGAATCGACCAGGGCGGGATAGGCCTTGGCAATTTCCGCGTTCTCATAAATGCAGTAGCAGGGAACGCTCGCCCCCAACCGCAGCCCATGCTGAGGCGAGAAGCTCAACTCCAGCAGCTCAGGGATTTTCTTGACATCAATGACCTGGCTGGCGTCCCGCAGCCCTTCCCGCAACTGTACGATAATGTCCGTACCGCCGGCCAGGATTCTCGCCGAACCATTGGCTGCCGCAAGCAGCTTCGAGGCCTCGGACAAAGTGGCCGGGGCGGCGTAAGTAAAGTCTTTCAAGGAATAGCTCCGCTCGCTGGAGAGTGATTTGCGAGTGGGGATTATACCATTCGCCGCCCCGTTCGCCAGCTTGCGAAGTTTTGGGAACTCTACTTCTTCTCCCCAAAATTCAGCGCAAGCTGCGGGTCTTTCCGCACGCCGTCCGGGTTTAACTCTTTGTAGAGTTGACTGGCCTGAATGTCCTTGTTGTGCTGGTACTTGTCGCTCTCGTACTCGTGGATGTTGCCGGTGAGTTCGTGGTAGATGATCTGGCAGATGGAAACGCCAGGGTAGATGCGGATCGGCTGCACCGCGAACATTTCCAGCGTCCAGAAGCCCGCAAAGCCGACGTCGCCAAAGCCGGCGGTGACGTGCACGAACAGGCCGAGCCGGCCGATGCTGCTGCGGCCTTCGATCATGGGGACGAAGTTATGCGTCTCCGTTCGCTCCACGGTCCGGCCGAGATAGAGCCGCTGGGGGCTGAGAACCAGGCCGTTTTTGGGGATTTTCAGCCGGCGGGTCCGGTTCTGCTGCCCCATGTCGAGCACGACCTCTTCATAGGTCATTACTTCGTCATGCAGCGTCAGGTTGTAGCTGTTGGGATTCAGCCGGGCCGGGTCGAACGGATCGATATGGATGTTCGATCCCAGGTTCTTCAGAATCTCGTCGCCGGAGAGGATCATGGAAAGCCTGCGGAGAGAAGTGAATGACCGCTATGACGATAGCGGTTGAGCGGGACAAAGTCACCTGGGGGAGAAGGGGTCGGGAGTGGTTTTCGCACCAAAGTCGAAGCGTCGCCAGAATTGCTGTCCGCGAAAACTCATCCCGACCCCGTCCGGCTAGCTCTCCTTTCGATTCTGTTTCTCCACCACCCCAATCCGCGGACAAATCGCCAGCAGCATGCACTCCCCGCACAACGGCTTACGGGCGTTGCAAATCCGCCTGCCGTGGTGGATCAGCCGGTGGGAGAAATTGATCCATTCTTCCTGGGGAAGGAGCTTGATCAGATCCTGCTCGATTTTGACGGCATTGGTGTGCTTCGTCAGGCCCAGCCGATTGCAGAGCCGCGTGACGTGCGTATCGACGACGACCCCCGACGGAATCCCGAACGCGGTCCCCAACACGACATTCGCCGTCTTGCGGCCGATTCCCGGCAATTTGACCAGTTCCTCCAGCGATTGCGGCACCTTGCCCCCATGCAGCTCCACCAGTTTCTGCGAGCAACCCAGGATGCTCTTCGCTTTGTTCCGAAAAAAGCCGGTGCTTTGAATCGTCTTTTCGAGCTTGCCAATCTGGGCGGTCGCCATCGCGTGGGGGGTCGGCCACTTTTTGAAGAGGTCCGGCGTAACCATGTTCACCCGCTGATCAGTACATTGGGCGGACAAAATGGTCGCGATCATTAGCTCAAAGGGATTCTTGTGAACTAGAGCACACTCCGCGTCTCCATACTCCTTCGCCAGTCCCTTGGCGACCGCCGCCGCTTGCTTTTTCGTGGCCTTGCTTCCCGGCTTGGCACGAACCTGCTTCCCCGCGGTAACACCTCTTTTCCCGGCTGATTTTTTCGGCATCTACCCATTAGCGGTCGCAGCACGAGTGAATAAAACCCTTCATTGACAGCCCCAGGGCCCCTGTTTAGCATAGACCGTTTCCACTTTTCGCCCGAAACCCGCGCGCGACGACTGGACAAACGGGTCAGGTAGCTCAGTTGGTAGAGCAATGGACTGAAAATCCATGTGTCGCCGGTTCGATCCCGGCCCTGACCACTTAACTTAAGTTCTGCCGAGAGCGTCACTTACGCTTGACCGTTCCCTATGGACGAAGCGGCTCAACTCGACCCGGAATGTGGTAATTACCACTTTCGGCGACAGAGGAGTCGTGATGAGTCCCAATTCTTCAGGACGGGTTCCCAAACTTCGCCTGCACAAGCCTTCGCGCCGCGCCGTCGTTCGATTCGATGGCACTGACTACTACCTCGGCAAGTATGGCTCACCAGAAAGCCAGAATGAATACGACCGAATGGTCGGCGAGTGGATGCTGCGTGGCCGCCAAGCCCCCCCAAAGGCAAATGGTCGGTCATCCGAAATGTCGGTCGGCGAACTGATCGTCGCGTACGTGACTTTTGCGGACGGTTACTACCGTAAGAATGGGCAGCCGACCGGGGAATACGACGCTATCCGGTATTCTCTTCGCCACATTCGCAGGCTCTACGGTACGACAAGCGTCAACCGCTTTGGCCCATTGGCACTCAAGAATGTTCGTGAAGCGATGCTGAACGATACCCTTTGCCGACCGGAGATCAACAAGCGTATTGGACGGATTGTGAGAATGTTCAAGTGGGGGGTGAGTAACGAGTTTGTACCTCCCATGATCCACCATGCACTCAGCCAGGTGACCGGACTTCGGAGGGGCCGCACCACTGCCAGAGAACCTCTGCCAATCAAGCCGGTTAAGATTTCGGACGTTGAAGCGGTGAAATCATATGTCTCCAGACAAGTCTGGACCATGATCGAGTTGCAAAGGCTGACCGGGATGCGACCGGGCGAAGCGTGTCAGATGCGTTGGTGTGACATCGATCGCTCCCAGCAGCCCTGGATGTATCGCCCAATGTCCCACAAAACGGAACATCATGGCCATGTTCGACAAGTGTTTATTGGCCCCAAGGCACAGAAGATTCTTTCCGCGTGGCTCAACCGCAGTCCTTCTGACTTCCTGTTTTCGCCGAAAGACGAACTCGCCGAGCGAAACGTAGCTCGACGCAAGTCACGAAAGACAAGGGTGCAGCCGAGTCAACAGAAGCGGACAAAGAAAATACACCCCAAACGCTCGCCTCGTGAACGATATTCGACAGCGTCCTACGGTCGAGCTATTGCCCGGGGCTGTGAGAGGGCCGGCATCGACGGGTGGCAGCCCAACCAGCTGCGTCATACGGCCGCGACAAGGATTCGAAAGGAATTCGGGCTGGATGCAGCAAGCGTGATTCTCGGGCATCGTGGTGTCGCCATCACACAGGTTTACGCAGAACGTGACGAAGCTCGGGCGGCGAATGTCATCAGCCAAATCGGGTAACCAACTTGAATTCTGTTTTCAAAAATGGGCTACGTTTGAAAACGCGTCTGATTGTCATGTCGATTTGCGTTAGAAACGATAACTCGTTAATAGGCGCTGCCCTTGGTTGCGTGACCAAGGGCACTGCCAGGACGGCAGCTTCAGTCACTTCTTATCGAGCCAGTCATCGAACTTATCTAGCCGGTCATTGAGCCAGAACGGAAAGCAAAACCAGTTCAGCAGCTGAATGATGTTGAGGCCACGATACAGGGGTACACAGCAGGCCATCACGAGGAGGAGTAGCACGAATCCTCGCAGCCAGTTCAGGCCCGCCCAATCCCCCAGTATTAGTGTTGCCACGTCCTCTTGTGTGGCCGAATCGGCGACTTGTCCGAGCAGGAATGAACAGAACCGCATTTTGGTATCTCCTGAAAGTGGTTGGCTGGGGTGGCCAGAAGAGGCTAACAATGACGGTCTCCCTACGGTCGTCATATAAAGCCCTAAAAATGTCGAGCCGATTTTTGGTCGAACCCTGCTATGCAAGTCGGTAAAACGAACCGTATTGAGAACGGTTGCAAACAGTTCACATCGAACTGTTTGTTCTGCAGATACCCAGTTGTTTGAAACCGCTGGGGCACTACGGCCCCCCACTGCTTGGCGTAAGCAGTGGGGGATCATCCGAATCTCGTTGATCTGGCAATCCAGGTTCAACGACCCTGGATCATCGTGATCCATTTCAAGGTGCTCAGCGGATCATCGATGCCATTGGAGCGAGCCTCTCGAATCCGTTCTGTCGGCAAACCCAAGGAGTTCGCCAAATCCTTGACGCTGACGTTGTATTCCTTCATCAGCCGACACAATTCCTCACCCGAAATCTGGGTGGGATACTCTCCCGTGGGGAGAGTAGAACCTGCAGTTGACCCACCACCAGACACCGAGACGGTGACACCCGCCTCGACCGCCGAACACTCTGTCACGGCTGCCATCGGCATCAATTGCTCTTCATTGGTGTCCTGCCAGATGACGCGGCAGTTTTTTGTGCCCCGACGCTTCACCCGGCAGAACCGGATGTTCGAACCGTCAACGAACTTTGCGAATCTCATCAGCCTTCTCCTTGTGAAAAGAAAACAAGTAAACTCACCTGACAAGGAATGAACCACTCTGTGTCGGGCAGCTGACGGACTAGGCTGGCTGGCACCTTGCGATCTGAAAGGCCGGTCGCAAGCCGGCCGTCTTGTTTCTCATGAAGCTATTGAGTTCCCTAAATTCAGGGAGGAGGCAGGTTTGAGCGAACAATTCTTCCCAGGTCTGCCTTCGGAAACGGTTGGTGAATTCTGGACGCAGCAATCGGCGAAATTCGTCTTCGATCTGCTCTTCAAATGAGTTCCTAACGAGATTCGCGTGGTACGCTCGTGTGCTTTTTCCGGCCAACTGAGCCATGTATTCAGCGAACACCATGTTCCGCCAGAGTTGCTGGGGAACTCGAACAGCTTCACTGGCGGCATCAGGGTCAACGATTCTGGCTTCACGGAACCAGAAAATGTGAATGAGTTCGTCGAGCGTCAATGATGCGGGACTCTTTCTGTAAGCATGTTCGTAGAACGTGTTCGGACTGGTGAATTTGGCCTCAATCAGGACGAGATACTGCCCTGGGAGATAAAGGGCGATGTCTGGTTCCGTCAACGGACGATCAACGGGTAAGTTTGCTTCAAACCGCTCACGTGCCTTAATGAGCAGCGGCCACGGCTGGAAGTCGTCCATTGAGATCCCCCACAGGAAGAGTTGCGGCTCCTCACGGTGTCTTTCTCCCGTGAATAGCTCGGCGACACGGGCCAACTGATTTTGCTCGTAGAGGAAGCGAAACACGTTCCACGTTAATGCGTCTTCACTTTTTTCGGACCCCAATCGGTGGCTTTCAAATTTGAAGGGATTTCTCAGGATGTGGCCGGCAAACTCTCCTTTTCCGACGATGATGTTTCGCACTGGGTCGGCGAAGGAGTAGGTACCGGTGTTGCCGGAGAGGTGGCACCGAATCTGATGGATGGGACAAACATCCCCTCGAAACCCTCGGCGCGGTGGAGCCAACCACCGCGGACAGCCGCGGACAAAGCACCTGACCAGTTGAGCCGGACACCGAGCTGTGATGATCTCAGGATTGAGTTCGGCCACACCATAGGGAATAGATTTCCAAGCAGCTACGGATTTCATTTCTTTTGCTCCGGCAATTCAAATTCACACGGCTTTTTTGGATAACAGAATTCCACACCTGGTGTTATCTGTGGGGACGTGACGACGCCCGTACCCGCGTAGTTAGCGGGGGGGGGGATTTGGATCATCACTTTTTTGCTGCGATTAGCTTGTGACCCAGGTATTCGCTGAGGTCCTGGACCAGCCGCCGCTCACTCGGCGTCAACCAGCGGCAATTGGCTTGCAGCACCCGGACCAAGCCGGCGTAACTGATTTCACCCACGAATGGGGTGACTGGAAGTTGGTGTTTGTTTTCAGCGTGCGGGATTGAGGATCGGACGAGTGCCGGGTCACGATATGCAGCGACCAGTGGATTCCCGAGTTGCGGAGCGAACACAACCACCGCAAAGTCCCTGGTGGAGATGGGAAAAAGTCCTGCCTCTCTGAGCCAGCCGGTTTCCCACATGCCGACCCGGATATTTCGGATGAGTTGGTCGGCAGGAAACCCGCTACTGCCGTCATTGCCACGGGTCCGCGACGCCAAGTCCGCCAGGTATTTGGCTTCGACAAAGATCGTGGTGGCTGGGTTTTCCCAACTGATCGTCACGTCAATCTGTGTGGAACCCTCCGTCCACGGCAACTGGTCGGCCGGATACTTTCGGGCGTTTCTCCAGAGTTCAATCTTGAGATTCCGAAAGATCTGTTGGCGAAAGCGGCGGGTTCCGAGTGCTTCATTAAGAAACTGAGGGAGCCACCAACGGGGATTGATGGCTCGCAGCACCTGAAACACGTTGCCGGTAATCACGTCTTCACTGGTGGGCCGGACGATGAGTGGGCACCGGAGTTTTCCCTCCCTGGCAGCCTGGCACACCTGCCCCCCCTTTCCCAAGAGTTCCACTAGCATGGAACTGGCTCCTTTTCCTGGGAAGTTGCTGGCACAGGGGGGGCGACGCTTCCGTGCCATTCCCGGCATTGGCTCCGGAAGGAGCAGCCGGAACAGTTCATCGGTGACTCGACCGGGTAAAAAGCCTGAGCGTCAATCGCCTTTTGTATGGTCTGCACCACATCGCCAATTCGGTGAAAGTCGTCTTGGGTGCGAACGGTCGTGAGGCGTTGAATCGCGGGAGTTTTGGTCTTCACCAGAACCGTATACCGCACGGTCGCCGGCTCGTCGTACCTTTCCCGCACCGCGTGGACGTAGCAACTGGCCTGAAGGGCTGACTCCGCCTCGGCTTCACTGTACTTGCGACTGCTGGTTTTGAACTCGTCGATCAGAAGCTCCTCATCGCTGCGAGAGAGGAGGTCCACCACAGTGACCAGGGGCTTTTCCAGCACCTCGCCGCTGCTGGTTACAAGTGGAACCAGCAAGGGTTCTTCGACAGCAATGATCTTCTCCGGTCTTGGTTCTTTCCAATACGCTTCGAGCAAGGCAATTCCCTGGTCCGTCAGAGATTGCCGGGTCTCGTTTTCCTTGAGTTCCAGAGGCCGGGTGTCATCGGCACTGAATGCATCCAGGAAACTCTTCTGGAATTGTTCCTTGGAAAACTCTTCACCGCGTTGCAGATGTCGGTGAAAATCCGCCAGCCCTGAATGGATGGCCGAACCGAGTGCCATGCCACCGGGAACGGCGGGCCGGGGGAGTTTGAGGATTCGTTCAAAGTAATATTGCAGCGGGCAGCGCAGGAATTGGGAGATTTGGCTGTACGACCAATGTGGCCGGGAAGAGTAGGGACGGTGAGGAGATTGTTGTGGCTCGCCTCCGGGTGGACCGCTCATATTCTGACCTCCGGTATTTCGTTGAAAAATCGGTTTCGTCTCGTCGGTCTGCGCCGCAAATAATGTCTTGCTTTGCTGACGGAAAATTCACCCTGTCGCCCGGTCCACCAGCGGCAACACTTCCGCCAGACAACGGACCAGGCAGCACTGGTCGGAAGGGGTGTAATTTCAGGGCGGGTGGCATCCCTAGAGGCGTTGGCCCTAGGAACGACTGGCCGCCTTGCCGTTCGCGGCAGAACCCGTCAGGGCATCGATTGCCTGAGCCGCCTCCCGCTTGTTGAGGTCATAGAGACCTACCTCGCGTCGCAGAATTTCTTGAACCTGTCGTTCCAGTTGATTTGTTGACAACCGCTGGCGTTTACCAATGCTCAGCAGGTACTGGATCTGCTTGTTGGTTGCCGGTTCCACCGGACGATCGTCGTGCGATGGCCGGCCGTTGTGTCCATTCGTGCCGTGACCGTTGGGGGCATGACCGTTTCGGGGTTGTCCGTTGTTCGGACCCCGTTCTGGTTCTCCATCATGGTTTGCTTGAGCATTGATGCTTCGTGTCCGTTCAATCTGCTGATCCAGCGATTCTTCGGCGAGGTCGAAGAGTTCTTTGACTTGCTGGATGACGCCGTCGGAATCATTGGTGGGAACGGTGATTTCTCCCTCCAGGTTGACCGAGAATCCGGTTGAGTTGTAATCCCGAGATAATTTGCGGGACAATCCGACATTCACTTTCAGCATGTTTGTGCTCCTGACTTTCAAAGAGTTGGTATGACGTTCCAGATACTTCTTTGGGTCAGGCGCTGGGGCGTTGGCTCGTTCGGGCTCTCTTCGTCTCGCCGCCGCTTTCACCCGCTCCTTGGCGAGGGCGTGTCGCGTATCAGTCAGCTAGCAGACGTGATATGATCCAGCGGTTTGCTGCTGGATGCGTTGGGTTCGTACGATGAGGCCGCGGAATCAAATCGGCCGAGAAGACCACGGTGAAACAAGTTCGAACTCGTCAAGAAGCACTACCACCAAATGGATGCCAAAGCGAAAGCCGTCCGAGAAATTCTGCACTCTGGCGATCAGTTTCTTGTGCCGTTCTTTCAGCGGTTTTACTCCTGGCACCGAACCAATTGGGAGCGCCTACGTGCCGATTTGCTGACTTTGGTGGAAGACCCCACTCGCAAACAGCACTTCCTTGGTCCCCTTGTCTGCGCGGCTCTGAAGCCGGCGCCGGGCGAAATTCATGCCTTCCAATTAATCGATGGGCAACAGCGAATCACCACTCTGTCGCTTGTACTGGCGGCGCTTCGAGATGTGGCTCATGAAAAACACGACGATGAATTGGCAACGGAAATCAACGAAACCTATTTGATCCACCGCTTCAAGAAGGGATGGCAACAATTCAAGCTAGTCCCGCGCACTGGCGACCGGGAAGCGTTCGCGGCAATCATCCGTCGTCAGTCGCTACAACCGTATGAGGCGCTGGGCATCGTCGAAGCCTATCACTTCTTCCGGAAGATCATTCGGCAAGAGACTCACGATAGCAGCGAACGAATTCGTGAGTTGTACGAGACCATCGTAGGGCGGGTCTTTCTAGTCGTTATTACGATTGGGGAGGAAAACCCGTATGAGATCTTTGAGAGTTTGAACTCCACCGGCTTGCCGCTCGAGGAATCGGATCTAATTCGCAACTTCGTGTTCATGCAATTGCCCGCTGATGAACAGGACGGCTTTCACGAAGAATCTTGGCAACCATATGAACGCCTCTTCGAGGCAACGGGTGACCTACCGGCGGTGCCAATCACCCCATTCTGCCGCGACTTTCTCATGCGAAATGGAGTTTTCTCCCGGTTACGCACAACTTTCGTCGACTTCAAGCAGCATTATGAGCAGAAAAATCATACGCCTCGCACAGTAGTTGGCGAGCTATCACGGTTTGCGAGGTTTGAGCTGGCCATTCTCCGCAACGGGCAAGGCTTCCCACCCGAGGTGGCGAAGGTCCTCGCCCGTTTTCCAATGATCGATGCGGCGACGGCCAACCCCCTACTGCTTCATCTGCTCGACCGATTGGACACGGGTTCACTTTCGCCCAAGGAATTTGTCGATTGTGTGCGAGACGTGGAAAGCTTTGTCGTGAGACGAACAGTGTGTGGTGAACAGACGGGTGCGTACGGAAAATGGTTTTGCGAGGTGATTCCCCAGCTCGGTGATAAGCCAAGTGAGAACTTGCGCCGCTACCTACTTCACCGTGGGTGGCCCGACAACGCATCATTTCAGCAGAAGTTACTTGATTTTCCGCTTTACCGACGTGATCCGAAGAAGTGCAAGATGCTTTTGGACCTGTTGGAGGAATCGTTTGAGCACAAGGAGACGGTTGTCCTAAAACCACTGCAGATTGAACATGTCATGCCGCAAACACTTCCATCGGGCAAGTCAGGCCGACCGTGGCGTGACATGTTGGGCGAAGGCTGGAAGGGAGTTCACGAGCGATGGCTACATACGATCGGAAACTTGACTCTCACGGCCTACAACCCGAGCCTCAGCAACCGTCCGTACGATAAGAAGCAAGAGGAGCTGCTGAATAGTAAGGTTTCGTTGAACAAGTGGTTTGAAACCAGGATGACATGGGATGAGAAGTCAATCAAGGAACGCGGCCAAGACCTCGCCAAGTTGACTTGCTCACTTTTACCACGTCCCAACGAGGGCGAGTACAAGCCGCTGGCTGCTAGTGCCGAGAAATCAAATGCCGCGCGTGAACGCCGTTCCGCATACTGGGCTCGGTTCCTCGATCTTCTCAAGAAGCGCAAATCACCATGGCTCCCGATTCGACCAAGCGAGTATTCGACGCTATCGATTCCGTTGCCAGCCTACGACGCGCTCTTGGAAGTGAAGCTAGTCCCTGCCAAACGCGAGCTTGTCGTGCGTTTAGCCTTTTCTCGTGATCGCGGCAGACGCATGTACGCCGCCCTAAAGGCCGACAAACTAATACTGGACCAAGAGTTCAAAGAGCCCCCCCAATGGGCTGACGGCGATGGGCCGGAATTGCGGTGCACACTGAAGTCTGCCTCCATTCGAGATTCACTCGATTGGCTGGATCAACACGAGTGGATTGCTGACCGTCTGACCGAATTCCATCGCGCATTTTGTGATCGTCTGACGCAACTTCACCAAACAACGAAAGAAGCCAATCCCCACCATCAGCTACTATTAGATTACTGGTGTGGTTTCCATGATGAACTTCGCAAGCATGGGAGTGAACTGAGCGGAATCAAGCCTTTGCCCCAGGTATGGAATGACTTCGCCTTGGGCAGGTCAAACTGCTTTTTAGGGGCATTGTGCAACACAGTGGAAAAACGCATTGCCGTGCACTTAGTACTTGGGGGAATGCATGCCACCACGCGTTTTGAGCAATTATCTGAGCAAAAAGCGGAGGTAGAGGCGGAGATTGGCACTGCCTTGGAGTGGCATGCGCCAGCTGATAAGAAACAACGACACGTCATCCTGCGAAAGCCAGGGGTCGATCCTTCAGACCGCAATGATTGGCCCACTCAGTACGAGTGGCTGCGGGAGAATCTGGAATTGTTTCATCGAGTCTTTCAGCCTCGCGTTCGGGACCTGAAGTCAAGCCCTGATGAGGAAGATGACGCTTAGTTTCGCGTACAAGCGTAACGCTCAAACTCAATATTGGAGCCTTGCCCTTTGGCTTTTGGTCTATGTATCATTTATCAACTTCGATTGTGCATCAACTATCGCCTAAACTTCACCCGCAGCGCAACGGTACTTAGCATCTAGGTCCATACTTCCTTAAGCGCCTGGCGATGCACGCCCTGAAGTCCTTTGAAGGCACTTCCAGCCGCAATGATTTGGCAGTTCTCGTATCCGCGACTCTTGCATAGCTTAACGAACGGTTCGAGTACGAAATTCTCGTGGTCGGCGACCTTCTCGCCCTCAATTTCTGGTGGGAAGTCCAGCATGATGAAGCCAGGATAGCGGCTCTGAATGTGGGGAGTAAGTTTTAGAAGCGTATAATGGTATGCCAGGAAGAAATAAATAGTCATCGTGCCGCCAAGCTGGCTAGCCCACTTCTGGCGGCCTACACGCACGCTGAAACTATCCTTTTTGATGCTAAACTGGATTTCCTTCTGGGTCCACATCTTCTTGCCTTCGAACTCCAAAGCCGACACGAACTCGTTCATTCCATCAGAAAGAGCGTCGCTAGCGGTTTCGAAATCCAGGCCGGCAGTCTGCTGGCTGACCTGTGCCGTCAGGTCTTCAACTCGCTTCTGAATCTTGAGAATCTCGGCTGCGACCTTTTCTCGCCGTGCGAGGCTCTCTCGAATTCGCCTCAGTTGGTCAATGCGCTCCACTCGACGACCGATTTCATTATCAATTAAAGCGACTTCAGGCGGAATGATCGCCGCGGTAGCCACTCGCACCGGATTGAGCTGCTCTGTCAGTCGCCCCGTCTTATTGCGGAGCGATTGGATGCTGCTGGCATACTTTTCCCTATTGGCCGTCAGGGATTCGACGAGTTCCCCAATCTCTTTCTTTTCTCCCTTGAGCTGCTCCAACTCAAATTCCAAGCGTTGAAACGGCTCAGATGACGTGTCACCGTTCATGGCTGTAGGCTGATGGCACAGGTAGCACTCAGTACCATCTGCGGTCATAGTTTTCTTGATCTGCCGATCACACACTGGACAATGTGTGACCTTTAGATTTGCAAGGACATCGCCTGCCTTTTGAGCACGCTCAAGCCGGCTAATTTCAGCAATCACCTTCGATTGGAAGTCGCCAAGATCAACGATCCGAGAGGATACTCGCTCGAGTTCCTCAGCCGTCTTGCGCTCTTCCTCCTTTGCAGCTGCGAACTCCTCAGTCATGCGGCTAATGCTGTCCTTGATTGGATTCTTCGCAGTAGCCTTGCTGATGGCTTTGTTAATAAGGCCTTGTCGCCTCTTGTTGAAGTCTGCTACTTCCGCATTCAGCCGATCGGTTGCCTGCTTGATGTGTTCGGGTGTCACCGCAACGTCGAGCTCGTTTTCAGACACGATCTCTCGCGACACCTCATTCAGCGTTGCGACAAAGTGTTCCTTGCGAGCGGTTAGGTCAATAATCTCCTTTTGATTGCCGACGAGCTCGCCGTATTCCTTGGAATACAGCTTCTCAGCCATGCCGAGGAATTGAAGGATGCATGCGTGCTGCTCACTCAGTGGTTGCTGGTCAGCAATTTCGCCCCAAAATCGCTGCCGGCGATATATATGACGGAAAAGACTTCGCCAACCGAGTTCTGGCCACGTCCGTGTGCCGAGTGGATTTCCCTGCGGATAATGTAGCGAGGGAATGCCAATTTTATCGAGTAGAAATTGGCGAAACTCACCGACAGTGTAAGCCGTTTCATTGACGAAGATCTTTGTCTTCGCCCCGGCTTCATGCCAACGACGCTGTGCCTTAATCTTCTCGTCGCCAATCTGGAGCTCTACTTCAACATTTGCGTACTTCGTGAATACAGCTTCGCCAAGCTTCTCCTCAGCCTTCCCATCATCGCCGAGGAGAAAATCTATCATTTCGAGCCACCGAGTCTTGCCAGTATTCGGCTCACCTACGATGACATTCACACCGGGCCGAAAACTTAGCGTTTCGGAAGGGCCGTTTCTCGCTCGTCGGGTTGCTTTGAGGATGCGGAAGCTCTTGGTGCTCACGTGATTGACTCCCCAAGTCTGCGCTCGACGACCTCTTCGCCGAACACCTCGTATATTAGGTCCTTCAGCTTTGTACCCGCCATCTTTCCTACAAGCTCGTTCACCAGATGGATGTGATCACGAAGGTCAGCGAATGCCTCCGTTGATGCAAGCTGTGCTGCGACCTCGACACCTTTTGGCGAAAGGGCGAACTGGAAGGTCGAACCATCCTTGCGAACATTTAGTAATGAACGTGATTCCAGGTAGGCCAGGATGTGGTAGTACCGATCGTCCCACGGTCCATAGTGGAATCTGACCATACTCGATTCCACAACTTGCACTTTCGCCGATTTGTCCTTACCAAGATGCTTGGCTAATTTCTCGTAGAACTCAGGGTAGCGTATGAGGAAATCGAGCTTCGCCATTTTGGTGAGCCCGTCCAGCTTCGTGACGCCAGTCTTTCTGGTTTTGGTGCCACAAATTGAGAATAGCAAAAGCAAGCGAGCAGCGTGCAGCTCCAGTACATCGTCGGCCAATAGTGGCAGGCCAGCAGGTTGATTTGTGAGATTCGCTAGAGACTTCATGACTTGGCCCTCACAAATCGATGAGTGCACCGGTCGGAAAGGTTGTACATGTAGCCAAAAAGGTTCTCGATCGGAGGGCGATTCGACTCCGGCAACTTACCATGTATCTCATCGACGACGTTTATGCACTTCGCATGGAACGATACGCCATCGTCATTTATTACCCGCCCGTCTAGATTGGCCCTCATGGCATGAAGCCTTGCAGCGATGTCACCTTCAACTTTATTTCGTTGCTTGGTCTCCGCGTACTTTGGCGTGAGTCCTTCGCTGCGATATCGCAAACGCATAAACGCAATAGACTCATACTGGTCTTCGGGGATGCCAGCATCCTTGAGCTTCTCTTCTAGACGCTTCCCGGTTCCTTGATAACCCGGATGAACCGCGTCTTGAACTGCGCGAGCAAACCATTGGAGTAAATCGGATCGCAGGATTTTCTTCTTGTTTGCTTCCTTGTCCCATCGTGCGAGGCCGCCGTCGAATACTTTTGTCAGCAACCGCTCGTAAAGCTCCTCAATTTGATCAGCCGCCAAGTACGCTCCTTGTGCTTCAACCAGCTTCTTTAGCTTCCAGAGGTTCTCCTTTCGGATTGATTCGAGCGAATGAATGACAACCCAATAAGCCCGCTGTGCCCAGAAGGCGCAACCATTTCCCTTGGCCGATTTTGCCTTGCCAACTTGCTTGACAAGCTTGTCAACAAGTTCAACCATGTTCGTGGACTTGGGCGAGCGATGTGTTGAATCGAGATTGTACGTCAGAACCTTTAACTCACTCTTCACATTCTGGCAAGTTACGATGCGAAAACTCACCGACTCGAAGCAACGGTCGTATTGCAATGACTTCTCAAGAATGCATTGCGCAGGCTTCGCGGCGTTGGCAGGCACCTTCATCGCTACTTTCTTTTTGGTTGGCTTGCCGTTCGTCGCGGCGTCCACGGATAGTGCCACTTTCTCTTTTTCAAGAAGCTTGGCTATGGTCCAAAGCTGATCGAGATCGTTGCTCTTCACCTGAACGAATTCGACTTTTTCCTCCTTGCCATCCGTCCAGATGAGCGTCACGTCATCCTGAGTTTCGCACCAAACCTGGCTGAGCATTGGGTCATCGAGCATGTCGAGGCAAAAGCCAGCCGCGACATGATCCTGAATGGCGAATCCGTAGCGCGCAACAACGCCACCGATTTCCAGTGGTGGTAAGTCGTGTATAGAGTGGTACTTCGCTGCCACCGGATGGCGCTGAGCAACTAGGGGGGAGCATAAACAGTGCCTGCAAAGGTACCCGGCTTGCAGGGGCAAATCAATCAGTCGGCCGAACGTTTGGGGACTGGCACATTTGGGTCACTACCCCCCCGCAGGTGCAATCTCCAATGGCCTGCATTAGACTTATTACCCATGCTGCAGCCGTGGCATGACATTCGTTTTCCACCGCCAGGAAATCCTTGGCGATTGACCAGCACTGGAGCTGAGCAGAGTTGACCACTCGCCTTTCATTTGCCGACCGTGAGAGTCTGCTCAGCTCTCTTCATCGATTGTCTGAAGACCAGACTGATGCACGGGATCTCCTCGAGAGAACCGGTGATTGGGCTCGCTCGCTTCGACTGCGATTTGGCTTCGAGCATGCCCTGGTCCGGAATGTGACGCAACTGGCGAATTATCTTCGATTGTTTGAATCGGCAACCGACATCGCTCAGATTGCTCGCGGCGCTTTGTGCTTTGTCATTGGCAACGTGGACGATTTCAAAGGCCAGGATTCGTCGGACGAGCCCGACGAACTGACTCGTGAACGGCTAACGCTGGGGCAGGCTTTTATCGCAAGCTACGCGGTCCACGAAATTGCTGTGCGGCTCGGCAAGCTTGTCTCTTACAATCCTCCGGCAATCACCAAGGAGGAACAGGCCAAGGCTGAAGCGATCTTCGAGGAATTGGCGTCCGCTGATGGTTGTGACGAACAGTTAGTGGCAAGCGTGAATGCCGTTATGGGTGAGATTGAGCATCTTTCTGAATGTGGTTTTCTTCGCCGCTTATCGAACAACGCGAATACGCTGGTCGCGGTCTTGAGTGATCCGAATCGACCTACGGACGACAAAGTCTGGACTCGGGGTGCTCTGCGTTATCTTGTCAAAAAAGACGACGTGATAGGCGACAACCTGGGTTTGATCGGCTACCTCGATGATCTCTTTGTCTTACAAACTGCGGTCGACCTTATCAATCCGTTACGCGAACCGCTTGTTGAGCTGCTTGACGAAGTCGTTGGAGTTTGGCCGTTTCTAAACATGCTGTCAATTGACGATGGTTCTGGACCGCGTCCTGCGTCCGAGTTTGTGATTCTGAATTCCGCGCTTTCGTGTCGAAACCTTCGATCCAATGATGCACTGAACACGATGGTGATTTCCCCCGAAACAGGGCCGATTGCGATCTTGATTGGCTTCATCGCTACGCTCGGTCTGGCCCACGAATCAGGGCGACGACGACTCACCGAAGAGTCTTTTGCGCCGGGGCAGAAGGTGCTTGTAGACTATGAAGCCGTGGCGGAATTTGACGGCTTTTATGACGAAGCGGATGGACGTCGAATGTTTCGACTACTCAAACGTTACACCGAACGCGGTCAACAATGCCAGAGCCGTTATTCATGGCCTATGTCAGACCTGCATCGCCTCGTTCCGGTCAGCCAAGACCGCGTGATACGGGGGGAAATCGGTCGTGGGAAACGAAACAGGATTACTGAGTTGTCAGGACTTGCCTTCCTTTTCAACGGTCCAGTGATAGCAGAGGTGCATGCAATCGACAAACGAATCATTGTAGTCATGCCGACAACCTTGGCAGCAGAGTTTTGCAGTTCGACGAAGCTCTACGGTCAGGCACTAAAGGACGTGATTCCAGTTGGATCGATTTCAGTTGATGGCGACGAAGTTGTTCGATGGTCGACCGGTTTTGGCAAACAGCCGCCAATATTGTTGTTTGCATCTGACTTGGACGTCGCTCGACAGTACGCCGAAGAACACAACTCGCAGATTGACGGCAATGACATTGAACTGATTGTTGTCGATGTTGCTGGACGGACTCGTGACAAACATGCAAGTCTTAGGCGTCTCAATCGTTTGCAGATTCCGTGTTTGTTGGTCACAAGCGAACGGACCGCAAACGAGACAGAACTCGATCAACATAACGATCTCAGTATTTGGGAGTGGGGACCGGATGATCTGTCGGCGCTGGTCTGGCCAGAGTCGGAATTACCTGCTGAATGTGGAGGAATCGCGAAATTCGAGCATCGCGTCAAAGCAACGACGACATCGCGGCCAACTGTTGAATCGGTTTCGCTGCCAATTGTCGCGGATACTTACAAAGCGTTGCTTCGTGTTCGACGACTAGCCAAGCAGCGCGGTGCCGACGCACTATTAGAGCTTGAAGAAATTGTGACTGAGGGGTTCTGTGTAACGACTTATCTTATGCGTTGCACAGTTCCACTGTCTCGATCACCTTCGTCACAGGCGGTGGTTCAGGAACAACTTGCAAAAATTAGGACGCTTTCGCAGCGGTCAACATTTCTATCTGAAGACGAGCGGAACGCCGCCAACGCGTTATCTGACCGCCTGGAGGCATTTGTCAACCAAATCTCGGACGATAACCCCAAGGCTGTTGCTATTGAACGTCTGATTGCGAAGTATCGCAAGGCAACAATTTTGTGTCCCGACGCACGATTGATTCCCGAAATACAAAAAAGCTTTCGAGGAAGGCCGACCAAGATTATCGGCAGTGTTTCTGACGATCACTTCTTCGATGACGGTTTAATCATTCCCGGCTGGTTCCGCCAAAGCCGGATGTCGTTGGCACTGTCTCCGCCGATTGCCGAGCCGATCATTCTTGTTCTCTATGACATTGAGCGTCGATGGCACGATCAGTTTTTGCGAAACCGCCAAGTAATGCGAGAAGAGCGAGCACAATTAAGGGGGCGGTCAGCTATCTATCCCCGAATGAACGGCTGGAAGCCGCCCAAGCCACCAGCCTCGCCCGATGTCGAACCAGATACTGCTCTCGATGATATTGAAGAAGTGCGATCTGAAATTGACGATAGCCTTAAAAGCCGAATCTATTCTCAAATCAACGCCAACGCTATTGACACCGACGTGAACGCGAGGCTCGTGTTATTTGCAGGCGGCGGCTACGGGTTATTCACCGACAACTACAACCTGAATGTTGTTACACATCTCATTGATGGTTCTATCGATGAGGAGGATGAGACGGCGAGTGTCCACCTGACGAAAGCTAAGGACGTAAAAGTCGGCGATGCCGTGGTCTTTCGACCACGGAGCCGCGACCTCATTCGGGAAGTGGCCGATGAACTGCTGCAACCTGGGCAGCGCGAACTTTCGTCAACGTGGCAGCGATCGCTGAAGAGTTTCGTCGACAAGCACAATCTGACGCCCGAAGTGTTGTGCGATCGACTTAAGGCAGCGGGCTGCACATCCGGTCCGCAAGCGGTCAGGAACTGGATTACCGACGAGGATATGATCGCTCCTCTGCAATACAAGAGGGATGTCGAAGCGATCGCCGAAGTCACTGGAGATGAAGAACTGAATAGTCAGGTCAACGCAGTTGTGGACGCAATCAGGCATGTCCGCAATGCTCATCAACATCTAGCACCGCGGCTGATCGCCCGTCGAATTCGCGAAAGAGCCATTGAGGTTGTGCGGCAGGAGCAAGCGGATCAGACCTTCGTACATCTCGGCGACGACCTAGTGCTTGTTCGAGTGGCAGAGAAGGCGACTGAATTGGTTCCGGCCAGGTACGCTTCGACAAATCGGCTGATTGAAGGTGAACTATGGCACGAATGATCCCCCCAAAGATCCATCCAGAAGTCAAGAGCAGCGCCGAGCGTCGTTTCTTCGATTGGATTCGTGATGAAGCGGGCACGGAAGATTGGATTTGCCTTCATTCACTTGGTTTGAGTGAACATGAAGCGAAGCGAAGAGCAGAGATTGACTTTCTCTTGCTTACCCGATTCGGCATTTTTGTTCTTGAAGTAAAAGGAGGTCGGGTTACTCGAAAAAATGGAGAATGGCATTTCACGGATCGGTATGGAAAGACGACCACCAAGTCAGAAGGGCCATTCGACCAAGCTAGTGGCGCGATGTTTGGCTTGGAGAGACGACTGAAACAGCATTTCGAGGCGAGCGGTCAGAGACAGAAGAATCTGCTATATGGGTTTGGTGTGGTGATGCCCGATACACCATTCAGCGATCTGATTGGTACGGAAGCTGAAAGGCGTCAACTTTATGATCGCGACAGCATCAGGACTGAGCGGCTGTCGATTAAAGCGTACATTAACCGACTTGCTGAATACTGGCGGGAGCGGAGTTCGCTGGGAAATAATCCTGGACGCTATGCGCCCACCGAGAAAGATATTGAGGACATTTTCAAGTTCCTTCGCGGAGACTTTGATCGAGTCCCATCGATCGGTGCGATAGCCGACGCATCATGTCATCAGATGCACGCTTTAGAAGCCGCGCAATATCAAGTCCTGGACGCAATGGAAAAGTATCCGGTCCCGCGAATCATGGTCCAAGGTGGCGCCGGTACCGGCAAGACCCTGCTGGCCGTCGAAATTGCAAAACGTGAGGCTCTACGAACTGGTGGGGATATTCTGTTCTTGTGCTTCAACCGAGTTCTTGCGGGGGTGCTTCGACACAACGTGAAGGCTCCTGAGCGAGGTAGCATCACCGTCGATTCGATTCATTCGGTGCTGGCGGACTTAATGAAAGACACGTCGTGCGAACAAGAATTTCAACAACGGAAGGAAGGACTTAAACCGTTACAGATATTCAATGAGTTGATGCCAGAGCTTGGCTATCGGGCAATGATGGAGAAGGAATGTAAGCGGTATGCTACGCTTATCGTTGACGAAGCTCAAGACATGCTTTCTCAGCCGATGCTCGATGTCATGAACGAAATGCTCGAAAAAGGACTCAAGGACGGACGGTGGTGGGTTTTCCTCGATCGAAACAATCAAGCCTCCGTTTTTGGCGTTTACGACGACGATGCGATGTTCCGGTTGATGACTTCCGGAGTGGTTGTAATGCTGACGACGAATTGTCGCAATACGATTCCGATTGCGACTGAAACAGAGATCGTAACTCTGCCGCAATTCCCACCCAGTGCGACCATCGACGGCTTACCTGTGCAGACCCGTTGGTATCGGAAGTCGGACGACCAACGACAGTTGCTCAGGACGACGATGAATATGTTGATCAATGAAGATGTTGATCCGCGACGGATCACAGTCCTTTCTTGTCGCAAGGTTGAAGACTGCTGCGCGCACCAGTTGGGAGATTCGTCTCTCGCTCTAATTACTGAAGATAACGGATGGAAAGTCGGCTCAACATTGCTCAATCAAATCACATATTGTACGGTTTCGTCTTTTAAAGGACTGGAGAACGATTTTGTCATCCTGACTGATGTTGACGAAGTGACGCCTGAGTGGTGGAAGGGTGTTGTCTACGTCGGGATGTCGCGGGCAAGGATCGGTCTTTACCTTCTTATTAACGATAAGTTGAGACCGCTGTGTGACGAGCGACGCAAAGATTGGCTCCGAAAAAACATGCCGAAATAAATGTAGGACGGATTGATGATAAAATCGAACGAAGAACTGTTTCGCGATGAAATGATCGACGCATTGGAGCGAGAGCTTGTGGGGCCGGACTTGCCTCCTCACGACTATGACGGCGATCCCAGCCAGCCGTGAGCGCACTCCACCGCCATTCGTGCGGCATTGGCTAGGCTGCTGGGTATTGAAGGTACTTCATAACCCTGGCAGTGGAGGCGGCGATGAGTCGTGGGCCGGATTTGGCGAGACGCGAGCTGTGGCGACGGCGGTTGCGA
>JBJXFF010000070.1:0-71132 GCA_046153945.1 Pirellulaceae bacterium | reverse complement strand
ACGCACGTCACTCCTGAAGCTGCCGACCAATCGCCGATGAGCTTGCAGGCCCACAATCCGCCGCACTGATAGGTATCGGGAAGCAGCACATCGGCAGCCTGTTTGCAGAGAATCTCTTGCACGCTGGCGAGCGTCGTCACCGATTCATTCAGACCCAGCGGTGTCTTGGTGAGCTTGCGAATCCGCGCCGAATCGTCAATCAAGTCATCCGGCATCGGCTGTTCAAAATACTCCAGCTCATACGGCTCAAAGTCGCGGGCCAGTTGCAGCGCTGCCTCCGGCGAATAACCGGTATTCGGATCGACGCGCAGTTTCAACTTGTCCCCCACCGCCTCGCGAATCGCCCGGACCATCGCCAAGTCTTCCTCAGCCCGGCGGCCTCCTTTCATCTTGAGCGTCCCAAAGCCCATGGCGACGTACCCGCGAGCAAATTCCGCTGCTTTTTCCGGCGTCTGAATCCCCATGCAGCAGGCGACATCCACCCGCTCTCGCACCATTCCTCCCAACAGCCGATAAAGCGGCTGCCCGCAAAGCTTGCCGAGAGCATCCCAGCAGGCCATCTCCACGGCGCTTTGCAGATATGGGTCGGTGAACAACTTGTCGGCATACAGAGATTCAATCGCAGTCGCATCGCGGCCGATCAGTTTCTCCCGCCAGTCGTTCGCTTCCCGCCCCGTGTAGGGCGTCCGGTTATGAAACGCCATGAGCTGCGGAGCCTCTCCCCAGCCGACATGCCCCTTGTCCGTTTGCAGCCGCACCAAAAGTGCCCCTGTCCGCGAAGTTGCCACGTACCGCGACTGATACGGCGCGACGGGCGGCTTCTGAGGGACGTCGATGGTGAAGGTGTCAATCGCGGTGATGCGCATGAGTAAAGCTCCCGTGGACCAGATATACTGTGGACCAGCCGACGACCAGAATACCATACTCCGCGAAGGGGCCTGGATGCAAAACCCGTACGAGTCCCCCAAGCCCATTTCCTACGAATCGCCACCGGACTCCCCCTTCCCCGACCCCGCTCGCCCGACCTGGGCCCGCTTCGGCGTGCTCCTCTTTCTCTGCTCGCTCGCGTTTGTCCTTTACATCGACCGGGTCTGCATCGGCCAGGCGGCGAATGACATTCGCGAGAGCCTGAAGCTGTCGAAGGAACAGTTCAGTTGGGTGATGAACGCCTTCATCATCGCCTATTGCATCTTCGAGGTCCCCACCGGCCACTGGGGAGATCGTTTCGGGTCGCGCGGCGTCATCGCCCGAATTGTGATTTGGTGGTCGATTTTCACCGCCCTCACCGGCCTGGCTTTCGGACTCTGGCCGCTCATCATCATTCGATTTCTGTTCGGCGCGGGAGAAGCAGGGGCATTTCCCAATGTGGCCCGCGTGGTGACACACTGGTTCCCGGCAACCGAAAGAGGTCTCGTTCGCGGGTCGATCTCCACCACTTCGCTCGTCGGCGGAGCGCTCTCGCCGCTGCTGGCCGCCTGGCTCATCGGCCTCGTCGGCTGGCGGTGGACTTTTGCGATTTTTGGCCTCGTCGGAGTCGTTTGGGCGGCGGCATTTTATTGGTGGTTCCGGGATGACCCGGCCGAACATCCCGCCGCAGGAGCAGCCGAGCGGGCCCACATCGGCCTTCCCCCCGCCGGGCACCAGGCTCACGAGCCCATTCCGTGGGGGATTGTTCTTACGAGCCCCAATGTCTGGCTGCTCGGCGGGATTCAGATGGTTTCGGCCACGCTATTTTACATGCTGTTTCAGTGGTATCCGACGTATCTCAAGGAAGGACGCGGGCTTTCTGCCGATATGGCCGCCGGGTTCACCAGCATCGCCATTTCCGGCGGCGCGGTTGGCTGTCTCCTCGGTGGTTTTTGCTCCGACTGGATTCTCCGCAACTTGAGCGACCGCAAATGGTCCCGCCGCATCTGCGGCTGCGGTACTTTGCTCTCCTCAGCCGCCGCTGTCTGGTGTGGCCGCTATTGCGAAAGCGCCTTTTGGGCCACCATCTGCAACGCCACCGCCCTTTTTCTGATGCAAATCGCGATTCCGATCTGGTGGACCGTCGTGGCGGAAATCAGCGGCAAGCACGGAGCGTCGATGTGGGGGCTCATGAACTCGATGGGAGGCCTCGGCGTCTTTACGATGACCTTCCTCGTCGGCCGCGTGGTGGAAGACCGCGAGCGAGCCGGCTTTAGCAAAATCGAATGTTGGCGTCCCGTCTTCGACGGCGTTGCCATCGCTTTGGCCTGCGGCGCGGTTTGCTGGCTGCTGGTGGATGCGACCAAGTCGATTGTGGAAGTTGTCAAGGTGGAAAACGATCCGCGGGAGCTAAAAAATCTCAAAGAATCCAGTGTGTGATATTTTCCCTGCAGTTGTGCCAACAAGGACGTCACTATAGTCCTGAACTCAGTAGCGTCCGCAGTGCATCCACAAGCCGGTCTATCTGTGCTGGCGTGTTGTAGAGATGACATGAGACGCGGATAAAACGGCGACCGTTCCAATCGACGATGGGGACTTCGATGTGATGCTGCTGCCAGAGGGCTTCTTGGAGTTTGGCTCGGTCCCCCGGCGGCAGTGGGACGTGGGCAATGCTGCCGTACCAAGTGGGGCTATCGGGGATGATCGGCTCCAACTGCGTCAATTCGACGAGCCGGTGGCGGGCATATTGGGCCAGGGCATGCGAACCGGATTGAAAAAACTCGAGTCCGACTTCTTGCATGAACTGGATGGCGTCAGGGATGGCTAAGTAGGGCGAGGAATCCCGCGTGCCCCTCCAGAAGAATTCATCGCTCCAAGATTCAATCGGCTGGGGCGGAAGGCGGCCCCAGGAGAGGAGTGGGGGGCGAATGTAGGGCTGATAACTTTTGGCAACGTAAAGGAAGCCCGAGCCGAATGGTGCCGAGAGCCATTTGTGGCAACTGGCCGCGTAGAAATCGCAGCCGAGGCTGGAGATATCGAGTGGAATTTGCGCCGGAGCATGCGGACCATCAATGCAGATGGCGATTCCTCGTTCGCGCGCCTGGCGGCAGATTTGGGCCACCGGCAGAATGACCGCCGTCGGCGACGTAATGTGACTGACGACAATCAGCCGGGTGGCGTGAGTGACCTGACTGAAGAGCGTATCGACCGTCTCGTCCGCCGTCGTGAACGGCAGCGGCAGCCGGGCGGTGGTGACACGGGCTTGGGCGCGCTCACAGGCTCGCTCCCAGATGCGGACCACTGCTCCGTACTCATGATCGGTCAGCAGCACTTCGTCGCCGGGATGAAGCTGGAACGAGTCGGCGACGATGTTCATGCCCGCGGTCGCGTTCTCCACAAAGACGAGCGAATCCGCCTGTGCACCGATGAACTGCGCTAGTTGATCGCGTGCGGTTCGCCAGGCCGGCTCAAGCTGCCTCACAAAAAAATCCATCGGCTGGCTGTCGAGGTCGCTGACCCACTTCAGCCGAGCTTTGCGCACAGGTTCTGGCGGCGGGCCGAACGAGCCGTGGTTGAGATAAGTGGTGTCGGGCCGAATGGACCAGGATTTTCCGAAAGAGGCCCAGCGGGCAAGGTCGAGATTGGCAAGCGGCGAAGTCATGCCGCGGATTATACGCGAGAATCAGCATTCGCATCGTTGTTCAGTACGGCCGAATGACAACCAACGAAGGAAGCATCTGAAAATGCCGGGTGTTCTTGGTATACAGCGGCAAGCTGAGCAGATGAGCCGTTGCGCCAATCAATGCGTCGGGAATCGTTAGGCCGTGGCTCAAGTAAAAGGAGGCTACCCAATCACGCGCCTGCTGAGATATGGCGGAGTTGATTTCGTGAATCGTTGCTCTCGCAAGAAAGGCCTTGACCACAAGCAGTTCGGCACCATCTCGGCAGCCGATAATGAGCTCCATAGCGCTCACAGCACTGATTTGCATTCCGGCACTCGCATTTTGTGCCAGCGTGAAGGTAACGGCATCTGCCACTCCCCGCTCGGCGTCAATCAAAATGTCCGTGTCAATTATTCCTGGCGAGTTCCCCGCAGATGCCATTTTTCACGTTCCTGCCGGACAAATTCGCTGCTATCGGGAATGTCTGTTCTATCCGCCCAAAGGCCGAAGAATGAATGCCACGCCAGATCATGGTCAGAGTCCTTCGCACCTGCCAATGGCGTGGGACTAGCGGTTTCCACGCGCACAACAACGCGAGAGCCGTCGGCAATCGGAAGCGGATGTTCCAAGGAAATCGCTCCACTAATAACAGTGCCGTTTTCAACAACAACCATGGGACGAGTCGCCTGGGTACTTCCTTTCACTTCTCTAAACCATAATACCATCCAAATGCCGCGGAGGGCAAAATCGCAGCCCGAGAAAACTCACTAAAACCAGAGCCGCACGCCGGCGACCATGCCGCCGACTTGGAAATTGCCGATGTCAAAGTAGTCGTAGCCGACATAGGCTTCGCCGTATTTCCAGTTGACCCCTTCGGTGACGCGAAAATGAAACAGGCTTTCGTGTCCCAACCATCCCAAGTCGAATTCCGCGGAGACAATGACCGGCTTAACCGGATACCAATCGACAGCGTAGGTGAAGTTGCCGCCAAAATTGGTGTCCGCCGGGTCGGAAAGGTAATTCAATCCAAGTCCGGCCCGTGCTTGGAACTGGTCGCTTTGAGCGAAGCGGAAGAAGAGGTTGGCATCTCCCAGAGTTGCCGAATCCAAGCCAGCGCCCGGACCACTCTCTTGCAGGACGCGGAAATCGGATTCAACACCCAGTCGCATGGTGGACTCGACCAGCACATTTCCACCTACCCAATCGATCCGCCCGAAATTGGTTCCGAAGTCGCTGCGAGCACGAACACCGACGATGTAGGTATCGGGAATAGGATCCCCAATCCACATGTAGCCGCCGCGCTCTTTGTACGGATAGCGAGGAAAATAGCCCTTGTCCAGGTAGGAATCTCCAACAAGCGCCGGCGGACCCCAGAAAGGTGAAGAGGCGACGATGCCAGCAACATAGACGGCGGGGAGGAAGAGTCCTCCCCAATCATCGCAATGGGTATCGGGGTTGCATGGATCGGAGTTCGGATTGTAGCTCGTGGCCCGGCGGTCGCTGGCTCGGTCGCGACTGGGGGCGGGCGGGTCTTCCGTTCGCACCTCTTCCCGCAACTGCGATAGAGAATCTTCCGCCCGAAGGGTCGCAGTTGGCAAATGGAGTGCATACAACGACGCGGCGAAAGCGATTGTCAATTGCCAAGATCGCATGCCGGCTCCGCGAGGAGAACTGCGTAGGACTCAATCGCCGCGGAGATTACATATCTCATGCCAGCAGGTCAATGCTGGCTGCGGCAAGAATTTTGCGACCTACCAATCCTGCCGGACGAAGTCGCTGAGGACATCGGCGGCGGTGCGGAGTTGGTCGATGTCCAGCCATTCGTCGCAGGTATGGGCCTGGTCGATGCTGCCGGGGCCGAAGACGACGGTCGGGCTGCCTGGCATGGCGTATTGCGGGCCGTTGGTTCCGAAGGGAACGCCGATCCGTTCTCCCGGGGCATTGTGCTGCTTAATCACATCCCCCATCCGCTCGCAAAGTTCGCCGTTGGCGTCGTCGTTGAGGCCGAAAGACTTCAGGAAGGGAGCGTCGTGCGTGACCGGCGTGCCGGCCGCGACGACGGAGTTCACATAGTCCACGGCGTGGCGGTAGGCGGCTTCGGGGTTCTCTCCGGGGAGGACGCGGCGGTCGATCTCGATAGTGCATTTATCGGGGACTGTGTTGACGCTGACCCCGCCGTTGATGAGGCCGACGCTCAAAGTGGGGTGGCCGACAAGCGGGTGCTGAGAAAGGTGCGGAACCACATCACGGGCGTAAGTTTCGAGCACCTGGAGCACGCGGGCCATGTGGTAGAAGGCGTTGTCGCCCAGATGAGGCTGTGAACTATGGGTGGCAACGCCGCCGGTGTGGCAACGCCAGCGGACTGCCCCTTTATGGGCCACTACGACGTTGAGCTTGGTCGGTTCAGCGACGATGGTGGCGTCGGGGACGCGGGGGAGCAGCTTGGAGCGAATGTCCGGCAATTTGCCGCTGAAGAGGTTGGCCAGATGCAGGGCTCCGCTGTAGCCGTGTTCTTCGTTGATGGTGCAGGCCAGGACGACGGTCGGCCGTTTGCGGGGTTTGCTTTCGGCAAAACGGGCCAAAGCAGTAATCATGGCGGCCATGCCCCCCTTAATGTCGCAGGCCCCGCGGCCGTAGAGCCGGTTGTCCCTAATTTCTGCCTTAAAGGGGTCGATGGTCATGCCGTCGATGGGGACGGTGTCCTGATGGGCTTCCATCAACAGGATTTTGCCGCCCCGCTCGGGGGACTTCGAGCCGTCCACGCGGGCGATGAAGTTGTCCCTCAGCGGAGCGACCGTGAACCGCTCCCAGGCGATCCCCAGGCGAGTACACAGTTCTTCCAAGTACTTGGTGACGCGGTGTTCGTAGTAAATGTCTTGGGTGCCGATACTGCGACCCATCGGGTTGACGCTGGGAATGCGAACCAGATCCTGGAGGGTCTCGACTACATCAATGCTCATAGTTTCCTCGCAAAGGGGCGAGGCCATTTTAGCGGAAAGTGGCGAGGCGTGGGTGGGGCGAATTACGCCAGCTTCCCCCGCCCTTGCAGCGGCCAGATGGCTTCGATGCGGGTGCCGCGAAGGGCATAGAACTGATCGTGGAGGACGTTGGTGAAGTCGCTGTAGCCGGGAATAATCTCCAGCCGGTCGCCAATCCGAAGATTCTGGGCAGAGGGGGCGAGAATGAGCGTGCCGTGTTCGGCGCTGAGGCTTTTGATCTCGATATCCTCCCGGCCGAGGACAAAGGGCATCGCCATTTCCATGTTCATGGTTTTGCGGCCGGCGTCGATGATGGCCCGCTCGGGCGCAGGGCGGCTGACGACGGTGGCGATGACTTTGAGCGCGAGCTGGAAGAGAGAGATTTGGCATTTGCGGCGATAGAAGGCGTCCATGAAGATCGCTCCCCCCGCTTCGATTTCGGTCGCGCCGGGATGCGTGACGGAAATCGGAAATGAGCCGGTGCCACCGCAGGAAACGATGGGGGAGGGAATGCCATTTGAGACCAGAAGATCGCGAGTTGTTTTTAGTTGAGTGAGGGCTGCACGAATGCGAGCTTCTTTGTCGGCCTGGTCTTCGACAATGACGAGATGCCCTTCCCAAGCCATGACTCCGGAAAAATCGATACCTGGCAGAAGGCTGATTTCCTTGGCCAACTCCAGCGCGGGCTCGCCAGGAAGGATTCCCGCTCGGTTCATGCCAATGTTGATCTCCAGCACGGCACGTACGCGAAGGCCGGCGGCCTGCATGGCTTCGCTGATGGGTCGAGCCTGGTCCAGGTGGTCGATGCAGAAAACGGGATCAGCAATGCGACGAAGCTCGACCAGACGCTTCACTTTCTGCGGGCCGACCAACTCGTTGGCGATGAGCAAATCCTTGATGCCGGCAGCGGCGAAGACTTCCGCTTCTCCCAGCTTGGCACAGGTGAGGCCGATGGCCCCGGCAGCGATGAGCTTGCGGCCAACGTCAATCGATTTGTGGCACTTGGCATGCGGCCGCCAGCCGACGCCATGCTGGCGACAAGTCGCCGCGAGTTCGCGGATGTTGGACTCCATAGCGTCGAGATCGACGCAGAGGGCGGGGGTATCGAGGTCGCTAACTGATGCACCGACGAGTGACATGCGAGGCTCCGCAATCCAGATGGAAAGGTAGAAGCCCCTTATATCAGGCTTTGGCAACCGTGTGCCAGCGGGCGAAGGTCTCGGCAGGCAGAAAGCAAGCGAGCCCAACAAACATGAGCAAGCAGAAGCTCGTCAGCCCAGTCAGCGGCAGCAGCGAAAGCCACATCAGGGCTGCTGCCGCGACAATGACCGGACGCGAGAAGCGGTTCCAGACCAGGAAGGGGAACAGTAACTGCGTCCAGGCGATGAAGTGAGTCCAGGCATTCAGCAGGAATTCGCTGCCGCGGAGGGACGAGAGATCCATCGGCCGGGAGTGGGTCTGGGCGAGGAGATGCCAGGCTGCTGCACCGTCCCACCAGGCATCTCCGTAGGTCTTGGCGAGGGCCATCATGAGATAGAACGCTGCGAAATGGACTTGCATCAGGCGGAGACTGAGGTTGGCGAAGACGGAGGGTTCGTCCTTGTGGGCGAACAGGCTGAGCGGGAATTCCTTGAGCTGCGGCCGCAGGAATGTATCGAGCGAGAACCTGGCACCCGATGGGGCGACGCAAAGGTAGAGCAGCATGAATACGAGGACCGGCTCCACTTGGCCTCCGATGATCGGGGCGCGGTTGGCGATGCCCAAGGTCGCAACGGCGGTGACTGCCGCTGAAGCGCGGCTGAAGAGGCCAAGCGTCAGCATTATCGCAGCGACCAGGCCGCAGGCGTGAAGAATCCAGAGTATAGAAGCCGAGCCGGCGAATGAGAGGTAGGTGGGATGAAATGTGCCACCACCACCAAGCAGTGCGTCGACCGTATTCGTCGGCAGGAGCCCGTCAGCCGCGAACCAGCGGACGAGATCGCCTGAATACGAGGCAAGGTGCAAGAGTGCAATCAGGCCGACGCCGATGCGAAGCAACGACGTCAACGTCGGATCGCAGGGCCGAAACCAGAACTCATTCCAGCTCCGTCCGAAGTCCTTGGTCCAGGTGGTGCCATCAGCGGCTGCAGTCGTAGTAGACGTCATGGGAGTTTCGAGCTGGGTTGGAGCGGTGCCTGCTGGTTTCGGGCAGCCCGTTTTACCATTTCCGTGTTGCCGTCTTCGGCGATGAAAACATCAGCCGTGTACAGCGGAATGTCGTAAGCAGCAGCGGTCGGTTCGGGAGGAAAGCCCTCGTTGAGTTCTGTCAGTACTCTCGGCTGACTCATCCGGCGAACGCAGCGGACGACAGCCCGGGGAAACTTGCCGTTTTCCAACCGGTTCTCGAAGATGATCGCGCGACCGACTGCTTTGGCAACTTCTGCGGCCGTGGCATCGCGTTCCGGACCAGCTTCTTCCCCTTCTGGGGCGTTGACCTGAACGATTTTAGCGAACGCCAAATAGCGCCGTCGGCTTTCGAGCCAACGGGACTCTTCAGCAGGAAGCGATACTGTTTTGATCAGTGTTTGTCCGACAACGGGGCTCTCGGAATCGGGATAGAGGTCGACAAGCAGGATGGCGTCATCGTCCTGTTCCCGCCCGAGAGTATGGTAGTAAGAGATGGTGCCTGGGTCGAAGGCCAGTCCTTGGGTATACGGGGCAAAAAGGCTGACCAATCTTTCCAGCATGGGCGAGCGACGGAAGCCGGACGCCAACACGGTAAAGACGCAGCAAAAGTGCAGCAGAATGACCAGCGAAATGACGCTGCGGGTGGTATCCGAAAGCAAGCCAGGAGGCGACTTTGGCGGTTTGGGGGGAGTCATGGGCGGGAGCAAGCGGAGGGAGAGAGCGCCAGGGGGTGGTGCGGCTCATCCCAAGCTTAGAACATCAGCAAGTAAACGCAAACCGGCCTATTTCCCTTGACACGAGCGCAAAAAAAACCGCTTCTCGAATCGAGAAGCGGTCATGTGGCTTTTGGATTCCGCCAGACAGCGCCAACAGGGCAGGCACTGGCGGCTGGATAGCCGAGTTTAATTCAGAGCCAAATTTACTTGGCGGGAGCCGGGGGGGCAGCCGGAGCGGCAGGAGCCGGGGCGGGAGCCTTCTCAGGAGCGGCAGGGGCGGCCTTATCGCCACCACAGCAAGACGAACCCGAGCAACCACTGCAGCTACCGTGGCAACGGCGACCGCTGCAACGATGATGGCCGTGGCACGACGAGCCACTGCACTTGCTGCCACTGCAGCTGCTGCCGTGGCAACGGCGACCGCTGCAACGGTCATGATGACCACCGCAGCAACGACGGCCGTGGCACGAGCCACTGCAACCGCTGCAGCTGCTTCCGCCGCCGAGCAGGCCGGCAGAGGCGTTGCCACTAAACATGGCGAAACCAACGATTGCGAAGAAAATCGCAAGACCAAGGACAACAATTCGGTTCATTCTGGGATCCTCCAATAAGACTTAACAGGTACCGTAAGCGTGAAAACTCTATTTGCCGTCAAACTTCAGGCCTCGCCGCGTGACGACGGGTCGAGCGAGGTACGACCAAACCACCCTGCGAGCTCTCGCGCCCCAGCACCCCGACGAAATCCCTGTTGCGAATCTTTGTGGGTTGCGAAGGATGTAGCGAAAACACAGGTTAGGATGATAGGGTAGCATCCGACCGGGTGCTGTCAAGGGCCACAGTTAAAATACACAAGATGGGTGCACTTAGACTTATGGGGGACTTGCAGCGTTCCGAGGGAAGTTTCCAAACTCTAGCACAGGTTTGGAAGGCCGGGGTTGGCAAGAAACAGATTAGGCTCACCGAATGGTGAGCCTATCTCATGACCGTAAGATGTTACAAATTAATACTTTGCATCAAAATATTCGCATCTTATCGCCGGCGAGGTGACTCCCCTCCTCGGGTGGGTGTACGTGCCTGTTCAGGCTGCTTCGCAACTGGGCCCTGCTCGGGAGGGGCGGCTTGTTCCGCGGCTGCCACGGACTCTTGCTGCTTCTTCATCATGTCTTCCGGGTCTTCAAAATTCAGAAATTGGGGTTCTGTGCCTGGTGTTAGCTCCGCCGCGAACCCAGCGACTCGCCAGCCGATGGCTTCCTTGCGAAGCACCCAGACCACTTCGTAGCTAGCTTTAGTGCCGTCGGGCAATATCTCGGTCCAGATGCTGCTGACATGGGCTCCCTTGGAATTGTTCTTGAGGTACTTGGGTTTGGCAACCTGGAATTGAAGATCGGGAAGGGCTTCTCCGTTCACGTCAATTTTGTGCTTGGCGGTTGCCGACCGAGCCGTCGATGTCAAAAGGGCAGACGTGGTTTGGGGATCGCCGGTTCGGCGGGCCTCCAGAAAAGCGGTGACCACCTCATCAGGTGGAGCATTCGCCGGGATGTCGACCGGGGCGCGGGCAGCGGATGCAGGGGCTTCCTCCCGAGCTGATTCGGTGGCCGCCGCCATCTCCGCAGCTTTTTCAGCCGTCGTTGCCGGCTCTTTGGATGCCGTCGACGGCCCCCCACAGCCCACAAATCCCAGGCCAACCAAAGCTGCCATCGCAAAAAAGCGTTTCATGGGGAATCCATTCCTCGCGAAAATGCCGCCGAAAGTCTACGCGGCTGAAAATTGACAATGAGCCACTGCCGGCCAGAAGCGGGGAGAGTTTGGCAAGATTGTAGCGATGCGTCAAGGCGAATTGCCTCACGTAAAGCCACCACGCTAGCGGCCAACGCAAAGCTCATCATAGGCGGCTTGAACCACGTCTTCGCGGACGGGGCCATTTCTCATTCCCGAACCGGCGAGGAGCGTCAGTTCGGCAAGCTGCCGCACTCGCCGAGGATTCCCTTCCGCCAATTCGTGCAGAACCTCCACGGCCTGATTATCGAACTCTTGGTTTTCTGCACTCGATTGCAAGAGCCATTGCTGCAGGTATCCAGCGGTTTCCTCCAGGGTCCACAAATCCAACTCAATGCGCAGATCGGCTCGGGAGAGAATACGAGAATTCAGCGAATCCTGACGGCCGGCTTCGCAGGCGATGACCAGCACGAGGTTGGTGGCGTTCCCATCCGCGAAGGCATGCAGCCGGTCGACCAGGGCAGCACTTTCGGGCAAGGCCCGGTGGAGGTCGTCTACTATTAGCACCGCTGATACTTGTTCCAGGAAGAGTTCCCTCAATCGGTCAGTCGTCCTCTGCCAAAGTTGCGGCAATTCATCGGAATGATGCACATTCACGCCCCATCCCGACCCGATCTCTACCAGCATTCCGGACACCGAAGCTCCCACGGCGCTTACCGTTGCAATCGCCGCGCCCTGCTTTCGCTGATGCTGCGCGAATTTCGACAGAATCAGCGATTTTCCGCAGCCACTCGCTCCCAGGAGGAGCCCGCAAGCTGAGCCCTTTTCTGCCAGGTAGGAGAGGCGAGCCAGCGCTTCCTCGTGCAACGGAGAGGGATAGTAACTGTCTGCCGAGCCGGAAGAATTCGAAATCAGCGGCAATTTGGTGGCCATGGTGCTAGCAGCCAATGCGAGGAAAGAGCGAGGCTCTTCTTTCATCGAATTGCCAGGTGTCACGACTTCACCAGTTTCGGGGCCTAATTTTGCCCATTTACCCATCGTCGAATCAGTCCTCAGCCCGCCCATCGCCGGACATCTTCACAATCCGCGGATCAAACCGGCCGATGACGTCGACCAAATCCCGCTGCTGGGCCATCACGGTATCAATGTCCTTGTAAACATACGGAACTTCATCGGGACCGGCGGAAAGGATATGCACTCCCTTCTTCTCCAGGTCCTTCTGCACCGCCCGGAAGCTGTACTGCTGTCGGGCCTGGGTGCGGCTCATGCGGCGACCGGCTCCGTGGGCGGCGGAGTTAAAGCTGAGGGGGTTCCCCTTGCCTCGAACGATGTAAGCCGGCGATGCCATCGAGCCAGGAATGACCCCAAGCACACCTTTTCCTGCCGGAGTCGCTCCCTTGCGATGCACCACGAGTTCGCGGCCGCCGTGCTCTTCCTTCCAGGCGAAGTTGTGATGATTTTCCACTCCAGCCACTATGCGAGCCCCCAGCAGCTTCGTCACCAGCCGATGAATTACGTCGTGATTCGCCGCTGCGTAGTCCCCCATCAGGTTCATAGCGTTCCAATATTCCTGTCCCGCTTCAGTGTCGAGCGTCAGCCACGCCAGCCGGCCCAGTTCGGAATACGCCTTCGGCAGACGTCCGCGCGCGATGTTGCAGTAAGTGTCGCAAACGGACGAACCGGTTCCGCGGCTGCCGGAGTGGCTGAGCAGGGCGACATATTCGCCAGCATCAAGGTCGAGTTGCTCGTCGCGATCCGGTAGCGTCACCATGCCGAACTCGACGAAGTGGTTTCCCGAGCCGCTTGTTCCAAGTTGCCGGCGGGCCTTGTCCTTGTTTTCTCGCGTGATGCGGGTGATTTGCCAATCCTCGTCCATCACCGGATGGTCCTGAGGCGTTTCATGTTCACTGCCGATGCCGAAGCGGGTTCCCCGTTCCAAAGCCGACTTGTAAGACTCAAACTTCGCATCAATCGAAGCAGGCGGCGTGTCGAGAATGGACAGCTTCATCCGGCAAGCGATGTCCACGCCGACAGCGTACGGAATGACAGCATTTTCCAGGGCGAGCACTCCGCCGATCGGCAAACCATATCCAACATGTGCATCGGGCATCAGCGCAGCACCACGAGCCAGCGGCACGGAACATGACTGCCGCATCTGCGCGTGCGCAGCCTGATCGATATCGGTTCCCCAGGTCTGGTAGCTGATCGGTTCGGTGTGAACGACCTGCTCAGCCTCAAGGATGCCGCGAGCGAGTCCGCTAAAGAACGGGTCGTCCACAAAGTCGGCCGGCTTCTCCAGGACATTGCGTATGGCGGCCTTCATTTCCCGTCCGCGAAGACTCCCTTCCTTGGAAGCCGCCTGGATTCCTTGAATGGCCGCCGTTAGATGTTCGTCGGGAACGCCGAGGTCCCGCAGTTGCCGAGTGTTCATGCTATCGCTCCTAGCTCCTATTGTTGGACGCTCGCAGGACAAGTGGAACCGGAGGGAGGTTCATCGCCTCAGAGATTCACGGCAGCGGGTTACTCCCGGCAAATCCTTCGCTATATTGAACCAACTAGCTCGTTTCCTCCGGATAGTTCTCATGCGTTGCCCCATTTGCGGCGTCGACAACGACAAAGTCATGGATTCCCGCGCCAGCGAGGACGGCTTTGCCATCCGCCGCCGCCGTGAGTGCATGGCCTGCAACCGCCGCTTCACCACCTACGAACGGCTGGAGGAAATGGAGGTCAAGGTCGTCAAAAAGGACGGCGTCCGCGAGCCGTTCAACCGCGAGAAAATGCGGAGCGGCCTGGCCAAGGCCTGCTGGAAACGGCCAATCAGCGACGCCCAGATCGACACCCTCGTCTCCTCCATCGAAGCGAAAATCTACAGCGAGCACGAAGCCGAAATAGAAACGTCGGCCCTCGGCGATATGGTGATGGAGGAGCTCAAGCTGCTCGACGAAGTAGCCTATGTCCGTTTCGCCAGCGTCTACCGCCGGTTCAAGGACGTCCGGGACTTCGTCGATGAACTCCAGCCGATGCTCAAGCAGCAGGGGAAAAAGTAGCGGCGATGTTTGGTAGGCGCTCATGTTGTTTCGGGGCTGCTGGCCGGTGGACCAACTAATACTTGCAGCACTCGCGGCAGCACCTCAAATCGAGCCGGTGCGTTGCTAATTAGTTCGCCATCGACGTTGAACCACATACCCGGCTCACTGCGAACGGTGATCTTGCTTGCCCTGCGGAAGTGAATCAGCTCACTTTCCAAATGCGCCCCCAGCAGAAGCTGCGGCCCCAGCACAGCCAACTCCAACATGGAGGCGGCGGGGACAATCACGATGTCGGCCAAACCGTCATTGAGCTGTGCTTCCGGAGCGATGGGAATACCGCCGGCGACGTAGCGGGCGTTCGCTACCACCATGTTGTAGAGATGCACTTTTTGCTCCGGCTCGTCGTCGCAGGCGATAAACGTGCGGTAGTCCGTCAAATTCGGCAGGACGCCGGCCGCAGACCGCAGATAGGCCAGCGGTCCCCAGGCTTGCTTCATCTCGTCGGTGAGGGCCTCATTGACCTGGCCACTGAAGCCGCCAGCGGAAACATTGATAAAGTAGCGGGTTTCCGTGCTGGTATAGCGAATTACATCGGTCGGTTGCTTGTGTCCGGCGAGCAGAATCTCCACTGCCGCGGCAACGTCAGCCGGGATGTTGATGGTGCGGGCGAAGTCGTTCGCGGTCCCTAGCGGCAAAATACCCAATGCCGCGGAGCTAAAATCAACAGCCATCCCGTTGAGGACTTCATTGATCGTCCCGTCCCCTCCTGCCGCCACTACCAAATTACAACCTGCCCGCACTGCTTCCGCCGCCAGCCGCCGCGCGTCCCCCGGCTCCTTGGTTTCAGCAATGGTAAGCCCCGGCAGCCTCTGGAGCTGCTCTCGCAGTTTCTCCTGAGCTTGGGCCGTTCCAGAATTCGGATTGGTGATGACGCAGGTTTTCATAGGCCATCCATGCGGTGTTACTGTCTTACGTTCGGTTTTTCGGTGGATGGAGTGGCAGAGGGCAAATCCCAGGCCGGCATTAGGTCTTGAACCTGCTTATCAACTTTCGTGAGCTTGTGCCGCATTTCCGCCAGTCGCGTAGGTTCTTTCTCTGCCAGGTTGTGCCTTTGACCAATGTCGCTTTGAAGGTTGTAGAGTGCGAAGTTGACAAGTCTTTCTCCTTGGAGGATTTCCATGCCCCCCCTTCTGCACGGTCCCCGGAGGAAAAGAATGACCGGAACGCCTTTTCTAAGGCATGCCAATTTGCCGTTTAGTGGATTCGCCCAGTAGGTTTCTAGTCCTGTCATCTCTTTCCTCCTGCCTGTTTTTGGTCGTCCCAGGTCATAAGGGTTTCGCGAAGCTTACCGCCCCCTGGTCCTACTATCCTGATTCATTGATCCACACCTCTTTTTTCACAGACTTACGCCGATTCACCTCGTCGCAAGTTGGTTTGTGTACATATGTTCCAGTGATTCATGTCGCCGTAAGTTTGATTCGCGCTCTCATTTCTGATTCAACGCCCGGAGCCACAAGCGTCAGCGCGTGGAGTCCTCGTAGACTCGGCCTGAACTCGAACTCCGCGCGCTGACGCTTGCGGCTCACCGAGTTCATTCAGGCCGAGGTTCACCTTCAACCTAAATCTAGGAAACGAGACAAAGTCGCCTGCCCCCCAGTTTAAGCGGGGGGAGGCTCACCTGATTTCCTCCACGCGTTACGGAGGTCCAAGTGAAACTCCGCCCGGATGAACCAGGCGGTATCTAAGGGATGTTTGTTTCCGGGGTCTGGGTTGAAGGTGAAACTCTCCTCGGACAAGCCGAGGGGCATCTACACTCCCCGCATTATATACTACTGTTCAGTTATTTTTGGCACTTTGCCGAAATTTTTTCCGGAATTCTGGAAAGCCAGAACCCGGTGGAAGACCGGGGTCGGGAGTCTTAGGCGTCACTGACTCGCCAACGGGATAACCGCCACCGCCTAAGACTCCCGACTCCCGACTTGTCAGCCCTGTCAAAGTAGCGGGGCTTTTCGTGCACGGATAGAATGTGCTAAATGAAGTACCAAGAGGCCCAAGAAAGATCGCCGGTTGGCATCGCGGTATTAAGGAACCCCATCATTTGCGATGTCGTTTGGCCGAAAGACTCGCCCCACGCTTTCATGTGGGTCAAAAACCGTTACGTGGCGAAGCCAGGGCGATGGGCAGATCACGACGAATGGACTCCGCTTGAACAACAACTACGAAATCCGCTGCCTAGGAATTAGCCCGGACTTCGCGCAGGCGGGATAGTCCCGCCCGCTGGTAGAATGTGGTGCATGGACGAACTACCCAAGTGCCCTTTATGCGGAAGTCAACGAACGCCCAGAATCGTTTGGGGGCTCGTGGAACCCTCACCCGCCCTCCGCGCGGAAATTGACGCGGGAAGGGCAACGCTGGGAGGGTGCATCGTCCACGCCGGGCGACCAGAACGCGAATGCCTGCGGTGCGGCTCCATGTTCTCAATGGACGGAAGAACTTGGCCAGACAAAGAAGGCTTGTTATATCCAGAAGGCGACTAAGGCCCGTGACCAGACCGTCGAGTCGGCCACAAACTCAGTCAAAAGCGCCCGTTTGTAGGCAAAACGCTCTCCGATGCACGACCTAGGAATTAGCCCGGACTTCGCGCAGGCGAGTTAGTCTGCCGCCAGCCCCGCCAGAGTAGCGGGGCATTTTGCTCCGCTGGTAGAATTGTCACATGGAGTCGATGCCTAAATACCGCGTCTCTCTTTATGTGCTGCGGCACGAAGAAGGTGGAAGAACTAAGCCATTTTGCGCAGGGTATAAGGCGACGTTTCACTTCAACGGGATTGGCGGAAGCTGCGGACTGTATAAGGTAGATGGGTACGCAGGCCACGACGAGATTCCTCAAGGCGTGGAGCACGATGCCGAAGTCTGGCTGTTTACAGCCCGTTCTCCTGCCCCCGCAGTAGGAGACACCTTCGAGTTACGAGAAGGCGAGAGAGTGTCGGCAAAAGGAAAGATTGCTGCCGTGCTTGGAGATTCATAGTTTGTGGGCAGAATGTCGAGTTGCCCCCCGGCGAAGACCGGGGCATGCGTCAGATTCCCTCTTTTCGCTCAAAGAATATACCGGCTCAGATCCTCATCCTCCGCAATCGACGCCAGCTTCTCCTGCACATACTTCGCTGTAATCGTGACCTTCCCCATCTGCATGTGCGGAGCCTCGAAGCTTAGTTCTTCGAGCAACCGTTCGAGAATCGTATAGAGTCGGCGGGCGCCAATGTTTTGGGTCGTTTGATTCACGCGAAAGGCAAACTCCGCCAGGGCCTCGATCGCGTCTTCGCCAAATTCCAGATCCACGCCTTCGGTCTTGAGGAGTGCCGAGTACTGCTTGGTCAGTGAGTTTTGCGGCTCTTTGAGGATACGGACGAAGTCGTCCTTGGTCAGGTCCTGCAGTTCGACGCGGATGGGAAAGCGGCCCTGCAATTCGGGCATCAATTCGCTCGGCTTGGCCTTGTGAAAGGCTCCCGCGGCGATGAAGAGGATGTGGTCGGTCCGGATCTGGCCGTAGCGAGATTGGACGTGCGTCCCCTCCACGATGGGGAGCAAGTCCCGCTGCACCCCTTGGCGGGAAACGTCCGCCCCGCGAGTGTCGCTGGCCACGATTTTGTCGAGCTCGTCGATGAAGATGATGCCGACGTTTTCCGCCAGTTCTACGGCGGCTGCATTCACCTTGTCGGGGTCGAGAAGCGCATCGGTTTCCTGTTCGGTGAGAATCTGGCGGGCATGGGCGACAGTCAATTCGCGGCGGGAAGTGTGCTTGGGGAGCGGGAGTTTGTCGAGCAAATCTTGCAGGCCAAAATCCATCTGCTCCATTCCCATGCCGCCGACGAGGACGGGCATGGCTTTCTGTTCGGTTACTAGCTCGACTTTTTCCTCTTCAAGCAACTCGGCTCGGAGCATTTCCCGCATTTTCTCACGATCGCGGTCAAGCTCTTCGTCCTCTTGCGCTGCACCAGCTTTCGCTTTCAGCAGCATATCCAGCAGCCGTTCTTCGACGCGAGTTTTGGCCTCTCCTTCGACCTTCGTCCGCTCGGCGGCTTTGACCAGGCCGATGGCATTTTCGACCAGTTCGCGGACCATGCTCTCCACGTCCCGGCCGTAATAGCCGACCTCCGTATACTTGGTCGCCTCCACTTTGATGAACGGAGCCCCCGTCAGCTTGGCCAACCGGCGGGCGATTTCGGTTTTGCCAACGCCGGTCGGACCAATCATCAGGATGTTCTTGGGGGAAACTTCCTGCCTTAGCTCTTCAGGCAGGTGCTGCCGCCGCCAGCGGTTGCGGATGGCGATGGCGACGGCCCGCTTGGCGTCGTTCTGCCCCACGATGTAGCGGTCCAGCTCCGTCACGATTTCCTTGGGGGTCAAATCTCGTGGCACAATCGGCGTGGCGCTGACTTTTTTTAGCTTCCGCACGGCAGCTCCTCCACGACGATGTTCTTGTTGGTGTAGATGTCGATGTCGGCGGCGATGGACAGGGCCTCGCGAACGATGTCGCTCGCTGACAGTTGCGAATGAGCCCGCAAAGCCCGGGCCGCGGCGACCGCGTAATTTCCGCCGGAGCCAATGCCGATAATGCCGTCCGTTGGCTGAATGACGTCGCCGGTGCCGCTGACCAGGAGCGAATTTTTCGCGTCCGCCACAATCATCAGGGCCTCCAGCCGCCGCAAGGCCCGATCGGTCCGCCATTCTTTCGCGAGCTCCGTCGCCGCTCGCGGCACATTCCCGGGAAAATCCTTGAGCTTGGCCTCAAACCGCTCCAGCAGGGCGAAGGCGTCGGCGCTGCTGCCGGCGAACCCGCAGAGGACGCTCCCCTCCTTGAGCTTGCGGATTTTCATCGCGTCCGCCTTCATGATGGCGGTCCCGAGCGTCACCTGGCCGTCGCCACCGATGGCAACTTTTCCTCCGTGGCGAACCGTCAGAATCGTCGTGGCGTGGAATTTTTCCATCCGGCCATTGTGACAGGGGAATTCCGTTCGCTCCAGGGTGCGACTGACCTTGCCCGCCCCCACCGTTTCGGGTACATCCCTCGCCCGGCGGAATCTTTGTCTTTGCTGCTCGGTGACGCTATGCGCACGCACAACCTGATTCTGGTGGTTTTGGCCACTCTGTTGCCGTCCGGCTGCGCGCCGCATGCGAAGTTGCTGGTTTGGCGGCCGGCGGCGGAAGAAATTCAGGGAGTGAACAAGCTGGTGATTCTGGACCTGGATGGCGAGGAGCCCTACGGCCGGATTGCCCGCGGAGCGCTGGAGGCGCAGTTTGCCCAGAATAGGCATTACACGCTTGTGGACCCGGCCGTGCTGGGTCCCGCCCGGAGCGTGAAAAACGGCGAGGGGGCGACGGATGTCTCAGCCGCCTTGGCTGCGGCAAAGTCCGCAGGCGTGGACGCAATCCTTAGCGGCCAGGTCGTAAGCTACAAAGTGGATGACGACGAGCAACGCGACACACATTTCTCCTTTGGCGAGAGCAGCGGGAAGAATAAAAAGAGCGGCGCTTCATTCAATGCCTTCGGCATCGGCATCGACAACAACCACACCATCACCCGCGAGGCTTCCGTCTCGCTGTCGGTCAAGCTCATTGATGTGCAATCCCAGCAGGTTATCGCCGTGCGGCAGTCGTCGCACAATGTCACGGCGCAGCAGGTGAATGGCGAAGGAAATCTGCCGGCTCGTGAGCGAGTGCTGACGGAACTGCTTACTGCCTGCGCGACGGACGTGGTTTCGCTCATCGCTCCGCATTACGTCCCGGCCGACGTCACGCTGGCCCGGCAGTACTATGGCAAAGGTAAGGACGACGTCCGCCGCGGCAATGAGCTTGCCAAGCAAGGTGATTGGACGGGAGCCGCCGCATCCTGGGAGGCAGCCGTCAAGCATGATCCGGCCAATCATGCGGCGCTGCACAATCTGGCCCTGGCTGCCGAGGCCCGGCAGGACTTTCCCACCGCCATCAAGAACCTGAACAAAGCGATGGCCAGCTATCCGGCCACACTCTATCACGAGACGCAAAAACGGCTCAAGGATGAGCAGGTCCTTTACCTCGCCGCTGCCCGGCAAGTTGATGCCAAGAAATCCGCCCCTTCCCTGGTCCAACTGCAACTCCCACTCACCGCCGTCAGCCAGCCGGCAATTCCCGCGTCGCACGAATCGCCCGTGCGATTGCCGGCAGCAGAGTAATTGAGTGAAATCGAACGGTGTTTACCGCAATTGCTCTTCCACCCAGTAAAACGCCCCTTTGCGTACGGCGATGTAGGTGAACGTGCCGCTGGGAGTGAAGCCGATCCGCGTTCCTTCGGGGCCGATTTGGTCGTACGCCTTTGACTGTTTGCCGTCGAGGACCGCGGCCCAGAAGTCGCCGACCTTCGCCACATAGCCGATGCTTCGACCATCGCTGCTGAAGCTGAGAATGGGGCTCTTGTCGGCGGCGAATTGGAAATCGTCCCAAGCCGGCCCTTCGTGCCCGTTCACCACGACATACGCCTTGCCGTCGTCCTTGCGAGCTACGTAGGCGTAGGCATCGCTCCCCGGACTGAAGACGATAGCGCCCGAAACGAACGTGTACGGCTGCTGCTCGCTGCCGTTAAAAACGGCGAATTGGTGGGTCACGTTTTTGACATCGGCAGCGGAAGCGACGTAAGCAATGTTGCGACCGTCCGGTGTAAAGACCGGCTGCGTGCAACTGGCGTAGCGACGAAACGGAAGATCATCAAGTACAACGCGGTTCACGTTGTATTCGAGATTCTGCACTCCGGCCCAATGGGCACTATCGGGACTGAAAACAAAATTAGTCGCGTAATGCTCCATCGGCTCGTCATCGACGTATAGCTTGCTTTCCTCCGCCCGTCCAACGGCCGCATCCGCGGTGACTCTGGCCCAGTAGGAAAATCGCTTCCCATCTGGACTGAGTTGAAAGCTGCTGACGCCGTCATGGAGCTTTTTCTCCTGGCCGTTGTAAACCAGGAACTGCTTGTTATCGCGCGCGGCAATGTAGGCGGAGGTTGTTTTGCCGGCCAGAGCCACAGAAGTAATTGAAGAATAGATAGGTCCCTTTTTGCCATCGACGATGGCATTGGCACCACCTTCCGTGGTCTCGATTTGATACCAGCGGACAACCGGCGCGGTGACCACCGAGAACGGAGCGCCGCTTGAATAGCCGTCGCTGGTGACCAAGGCCTTCGACCCAACCAGCAGGTGCCATTTGTAGGTATAGGTTCTATACGTTAGATATCCGACCGTCGCTGTGTTGGCGGGATCCTCGGTCGGAGTCAACATCGTGATGGTTGGTGAAATCCACTCGTCATTGGTTGACAGAACTCGCTTTTCTTCGCCGTCATCATAAAATTTTCCGCCTACGCTGGGGGCGAAGTAAAAGTGCTTGCCATCTTGGGAAAACAACATCGTGGCCAAATTGACCCCCTCCGGAACTGTTACGTGTGGCTTGCCATCCAGCATGACCTTGTGCGCACTCCCGGACTTCAGAATGTACGCATACCGGCTGCCGTCGGGACTGACGCGGAGCGAGTTGGGCAAGAGCTGGTCGGCGTCGTCCGTTCCCAGGATCAGCGTTTCCTTGTTCGCATACCTCCGGCCGGAAATGGCCCGCTTGAGGACCGTGCTGGAGAGGGGCTTGCCGTGCTTGGTGGTCCCGCGTGGAGGTGTGGCGGGATCATCCTTCGCCAGCTTTCCCGCGACCGATCCGCCCCCTTTGCTCGTCGAACCACCGCTGGAAGGGAAGAGCCAAGTCCCCATCCCGCAGGTGCAACAGCATGTGAAGAGCATCATCCCGACCAGCGCCGCTCCGCCGATCATCAGGGCCTGAGGATTTTTTTGCAGTTCCTTGAGATCCATGATCTTCTCAAAACCTAAAACAATTCCTTGATCGGCTCTCCTTCGGTCAGAATCGGGACTGGCCGGCCGGCGAGGTCGTTGAACGCCAGCTCGGTGTTGATCCCCATCACTTTGTAGACCGTCGCCAGCAGGTCATGCGGCTTGAGGGGACGCTCGACGGGGAACTCCGCCTTGGCGTTAGTCTGGCCGATGACGGTCCCTCCTTTTAGACCGCCTCCCGCCAAAAGCACGCTGATGGCATCTCCCCAGTGGTCACGGCCGGGAATCGCGATGCCCGGCTGGCCGTTGTTGATGCGCGGAGTGCGTCCGAATTCGCCCATGACCATCACGAGCACCCGGTCCAGGATGCCGCGCTGCGACAGGTCCGCAATAAGGGCCGAGACGGCGATGTCCACAGCTTCCAGCTTGGTCCCGTGACCGACAGCGATATTGGAATGGTCATCCCAGTGCGGCATGTCAACAGTCACGAACGTGACGCCGGACTCCACCAAGCGGCGAGCCATCAGCGTATACTGGCCCCACGGAGATTTGCCGTAAGTTTCGGCAATCTTGGGATCTTCCTTGCTGATGTCGAAGGCTTCGCGAGCCCTCTCCCCCAAAATCATCGACAGTGCATTCTGCTGATGGCGGTCGATGGAATCGATCTGGCCGCTTCGGTCCAGTTGCCTTTTGAGACCATCAATATTCGTCAGCAGATTTTTCCGCCCTTCCAACCGCGGCACTTCGATGCCGGCAGCCTCCAGGCACTTGGGCTTCTTCACGGTTACGGCGGAATTGTAGCCCAGGTACTTCTCTTCGTTGTTCACGTCGAATGGATTGAACTGGCCACCGAGATAGGCCGCCCCTTGATACCCGGGAAAGAGGTAAATGCTCTGCGCCGCCGGCAGTCCGACATAAGCCGGCATTCCCGCCTGGTTTGGCCCCTTCGCCCGCGAAATATACGAACCGACCGACGGATACTTTTGCGGCAAGTTGACCGATGTCGAACCGAAGCGGCCCGTCAGCATCCAGTGGCCCGCGGCGAAGTGATCTCCGGTCCCATGATGCACCGATCGCACAAAGGCCATCTTGTCCGCCAGCTTCGCATGCCGCGGCAGAGTGTCCGAGAGGATAATCCCCGGCACGTTCGTCTTCACCACACCAAACGGTCCGCGATATTCCGAGGGAGCATCCGGCTTGGGGTCATACGATTCTAACTGGCTCGGCCCGCCGTCCAGCCAAATCAAAATCACCGACTTGTCCGTCTTCTTCGCCTGCCCCTCCGCCCGCAGCCGATTCAGGTCCCCGAGCGACAACCCGGCCAGCCCCAAAAAACCGGCCTTGATCGCAGTCCGCCGGGACAAACCCTGGCAGTTGGGAAACGGTGTGCCACAGGAGATTTGAAGCATTGATTGCCTTGATCCTTTCGAAATTCCGCAGGACGGCCTTCCTAGGCCGTCCTGCTCACCTGCTAGCTTATGCCGCACGAACCCACAAATCAATATCGGCTGATGAATGTAAGAGACTTGCCGAACCCGTTTTGCTTCCGTCCGGTGTCGAAGGCAAGTCGCCCGAAGAGCGCATCCGCAGGTCCTGGAGATTGCCCATAGAAGGGGGTGAAGCGGCTGGTGACTTTTCTGGGACTGTCCGGGGCGAACGACTCGTCGCCTGAGCAGTATCACTGCGCCGGCATTTAGGTTTGTTACTTCTTCCCCCCCACAATCCGCAAATTCGTCGAAAAGAAGTACGGCATTTCCTCTCCCTCCTCGAACTCCGCCTCGGCAAACATGGCTGAGTAACCTTCGGCGGGAATGGGGAGAGTGCAGACGTACTTGTCCCCGTCAGCTTGCGACTCTGACGACTTCCACTCGCTCTTGCGGAAGTCCCGAGTGGCGGCGGAAGTGCTCCAGGTAGTTACTTTCGCCGGCTTCATGTCGCAACTGACGTTCAAAGTCAGCTTGCCGTCTGCCTCGGAAAAACCCCATTTCAGCTTGGGGAGTTTCTTACGGTCGGTGATGTGGTGATGCAGGGCGTTCAGACTGCCGAAGATGCGGGGATAGTCCTTGAGACCGTGGACGTTGTTTGGGCAATAGAGAATGTATTTGTCTCCCGGCAGGTCGTCATAATACAAGTTCAGCGCATCCAGCGGCCAATAAGGATCGTTCGTGCCGAGGATGATCAACTTGGGCTGCTTGAATGACTCGCGATAGCGGTAGGGATCGACAATCTTGAGCAAATTCTGTCCCTTCGGCGTGTTCACAACCTTATCGAGTCCCTGCTCCTTATAATCGCCCACCTCCTCGCTCAAGTCACCAAAGGAGAGCTTCTGCAAATCAATCTGTTTGTCCATTTTCAACGTATCGATCACCATCGGGGCCAGTGCGGTCGCCCGCTTATCGGTCGCTCCCGTCAGCCAAGTTGTCCAGCCCCGCTTGCTGGCTCCGCTGACGGTGAAGGTGTCGATTGCCAAGTTCCACTCTTGCTTGATGACTGCTTGCGTAGCATCCATTCCGCGAACCGCGCTCTTCACCATGGGAAGAAGCAGGGGCCAGGTCGGGTCCTCGGTCTTGAGATACTGTGAGAAAGTGTGTGCGATGGCAGCATCCTCTTTCTTCCCGTCGAAAATTGGCTGTTGAGGAACGTGCAGCAGAATGGCGATGGGGGTTTGCAATTTGTTCGCCATTTCGGCGAAGAGCGGAGCTTCTCGCGGCAGCTTGCTTTCCCCCGGCAACGCCAACTCGTCCTTCCATCCGCCGCCGGTGATGAAGAGGAGGGCATGCTTGGAAGCCGCGTTGCACTTCTCTGGCTTGAGAATGAAAAGCTGATGCTTCCAGACGATCCCTTTCCAGGTCTGCGAGGTAAGGATGATCTCCACGTATTTCGTGGTGCCGGATGCTCCTTCGCTCCGCTTAAACCATTTGTAGCTGTCGTCCTGCTTGCCGACATAATCCGCGAGGGCGGTGGCTGGGGTCGCCGCCACGGGGAGCGATCCCTCGGCGAGCAGTAATCCTGGGAGAATCAGCGATAGGAACAGAGCGGCAAGGATTTGCTTGGTCATGAAGAACCTATTGAAAAATAGAAAGAAACGGCCCTTCAATGTAATCATCTGCCGCCGGGCCGGATACAGGGATTTGGACTGATTTGCGGGCTGAAATTGCGCTGGCGGCATGGTAGAGTTGGACGGTCGTCTGCATCGCTTCCATGAGGTACGCACCTGTGAATCTGCCGCGTTTCATCTTCGTCGGTCTGACCTTGATTTTGGCGAGTGTTGCAGCAGCCGCTCCTCCCTCGACCGTTCCCGTCGATGGCCTCCGCGAGCACACTCCAGCCGCCTATGCCCTCACGAATGTCCGCATCGTTCCCGAACCGGGAAAGGTGATTGAAAAAGGGACCCTCGTCTTTCGCGACGGCGTCATCGTCGCCGTGGGAGCTGACGTCGCCGCGCCAGCCGATGCTCGCGTCATCGATCTTCCTGGCAAGACCGTCTACGCCGGGTTCGTGGACCCCTTCACGGAAATGAGTGTTCCGCAGCAAGTCCGCCGCTCTGGCGCTGCTCACTGGAATGAGCTCGTAACACCGGAATTCGACCTGGCGCGGCATTACGCCGTGGATGAAGAACTCAACAAGAAATTTCGCGCAGCGGGAATCACCGCCCGGCTGGTCGCGCCCGAAGGAGGAATCATCAAGGGGAAGAGTGTCCTCGTCAGCACCGGTGCGACCGATCCGTCGAAAGCCGTGCTGCAAAGTGAGATTGCTCAGCACGTCCGACTGACGGTTCCGAGAGGCCGAGATCGGGATGATTATCCAAACTCCCCCATGGGAGCCGTCGCGCTCGCCCGTCAGACGATTTATGACGCCGATTGGTACGGCAAAGCGATGGCGGCTTACAAAGCAAATCCTTCGCTGCCGCGGTCGGAACGGAATGATGCCTTGGCGGCTCTTGCTCCCTATTTGGGAGGCGAAAAGGCGGTCATCATCGATGCCGCCAATGAGCAGTTCTTTGATCGGGCGGACCGTTTCGCCCGCGAACTCGGCCTCTCCATCATCATTCGCGGCAGCGGGCGGGAATACCGGCGGCTGGAGGAAGTAAAGGCATCTGGCCGGACGATCATTCTGCCCGTCAACTTTCCTCGGCCGCCGAAAATCGGGACCGTGGAAGAATCGCTGGATGTTTCACTGGAAGAATTGATGCACTGGGATCACGCCCCGGAAAATCCGGCCAGACTCGAAAAGGCGGGCGTGAAGTTCGCCCTGACTAGCTACGGCCTCAAGGAGCCAGCCGTCATGCTGCCGAATGTGCGGCGGGCCGTCGAACGAGGGCTGACCGCGGAAGGCGCTCTCAAAGCGCTGACCACTACTCCCGCGTCACTTGTTGGCGCGGAGAGTCGGCTTGGCTCGATCGGTCCCGGCAAAGCGGCCAATCTGGTCATCACTGACGGAGATCTGTTCGCCAAGAAAACGAAGATTCTGGAAACCTGGGTGGATGGCCGCCGCTTCGAACATGCTCCGGAGCCGAAAACGGATATCCGTGGCACTTGGGCTGTCGAACTAGGGGGCGCCGACGGGCGATTTGCCAAAGCGTTTGTGCAACTTAGGGGTTCCGTCAAGTCGCTGAAAGGGACAATTCGCCGCGACGCGGACGGCGCGGAAAAAAAAGATGAAACCAAGTTTGCCAAAGTCAGTCTCCGAGAATCGCAACTCAATCTGACGTTTGAGGGAAAGACTTTCGGCCACGAAGGCGCGGCTCGGCTGAGTGTCGTCGTTGCCTATCCATCGGAAGGGAAGAAGACCTGGCTCGGCAGCATCCTTTGGGCGGATGGGGTGCAGGAGAATGTCAAAGCGGAGCAGACCGCGGGACCTTCGGCCAGCGATAAAGAGGAGGACGAAGACGAAGAGGCAGCGAAGAAAGAAGGTGCTGAAAGCGATAAGGAAAAGTCGGATGGGCCGGCCGTGAAGGAACTCAAGATTGGTGAAAAGGAAGAGAAGAAAGAGGGAGCGGAAGGAAAGAAGGAAGAGGATAAGAGGGATGGCGGCAAGAAAAAGGAGCCGAAGCCGGAAACGCCCGCGCTCTATCCAGTGAACTATCCCCTCGGCGATTTCGGCCGTGTGAATCTGCCGGAGCAGGCGAAAGTGGTTGCTATCAAGAATGCCACCATTTGGACCTGCGGTGCCGCGGGAAAGATCTCGGGTGCCACGCTGCTTGTTCAAGAAGGCAAAATCATAGCGGTTGGCAAAGACGTGGTGATTCCCGAAGGTGCCGTCGTCATCGATGCCGCTGGAAAGCATCTGACGCCGGGCATTATCGATTGCCATACCCACATGGGAACGGACGGCGGCGTGAATGAAGCGACGCAGGCCATCACGGCTGAGGTTCGCGTCGGTGATTTTGTGGATGCCAACGACATCACCATTTATCGTCACCTCGCGGGAGGCGTAACGAGTGCCAACATCTTGCACGGCTCGGCGAACCCCATCGGCGGTCAGAACCAGGTCATCAAGCTCCGCTGGGGACTGCCAAGCGAAGAGCTGAAATTCCGCGAAGCGCCGCAGGGAGTCAAGTTCGCACTCGGCGAAAACGTCAAGCAGAGCAACTGGGGAGAAAAGTTCACCAGCCGCTACCCCCAAAGCCGCATGGGTGTGGAGCAGATCATCCGCGACGCCTTTTCCGCCGCCAAGGATTACCAGAGGCAGCAAGAGAAGTGGGCCGCCGAGCACGTCGGTCTGCCGCCGCGAAGAGACCTGGAACTCGATGCCCTGGCGGAAGTCGTCAGCGGCAAGCGGTGGATTCACTGCCACAGTTACCGGCAGGATGAAATCCTGGCGCTCATCCGGGTTTGCGATGATCACAAAATCAAAATTGGGACCCTCCAGCACATTCTGGAAGGATACAAGGTCGCCGATGCAATGGCCAAGCACGGCGTGATGGGTTCCTCCTTCTCCGATTGGTGGGCCTACAAATTCGAGGTCTTCGACGCCATCCCCTATAACGGCTCGCTGATGCACAACGCGGGGGTCGTCGTCTCCTTCAACTCCGACGACCAGGAACTCGCCAGGCACCTCAATCATGAAGCCGCCAAGGCGGTGAAATATGGCGGTGTCCCCGAAGAGGAAGCCCTCAAATTCGTCACGCTCAATCCTGCCAAGCAACTTCGGATCGACCAGTACGTTGGCTCACTGGAGCCCGGCAAGCAGGCGGATTTCGTGCTTTGGAGCAGTTCTCCCCTCTCCACCCTTTCCCGCTGCGAGCAGACGTGGGTCGACGGTCGCAAGTATTTTGATCGGGCCGAAGATCAAGCCGGCAGACTGGAGCGAGACAAGATGCGGACCGCCCTGATGCGCAAAATCCTCGAATCGGGCCAGGATGCTGGGGACGGCAAAGACAAAACCGATGACGAGTCCGACCTCTGGCCGCGACACGACGAGTTTTGCCACGGACATACACACGATCACTAACACTAGCCGATTGATTTACCCTTCCATGAAAAGCCTTCGCACCTTAATCTCCATCGTCTGTCTTATCCTGACGCCGACGGCCTTCGCCAACCCCGAAGTCCCTGGCAAACCGCAGGAGAAGCCGATCGCCCTGGTCAACGCAGTCATTCACCCCATCAGCGGTGATGTGATCGACCGGGGGACGATTCTCTTCGACAAAGGGAAGATCGTCGCCCTCGGCAAGGAGGTCGCCGTTCCAGAAGGAGCGGAGAAGATCGACCTCGACGGCAAGCATGTCTATCCATCGCTGTTCGATGCTTGGACTGACCTGGGCCTCGTCGAGATCAATTCGGTCCGGGCGACCGTGGATGTTCAGGAGAGTGGCCAGATCAATCCCAATGTCAAGGCGATTGTTGCGGTCAATCCCGATAGTGAAATCATCCCGGTCACCCGCAGCAACGGCGTGCTCCTGGCTCTCACCGCGCCGCACGGCGGCTTGATTGCTGGCAAGAGCGCGGTGATTCAGCTCGATGGGTGGACCTGGGAAGATATGGCCTTGCTGCCGGAGGCGGCCATGCATCTGGAGTGGCCCCGCGTTGGCCGGGGACGGAATTTTGACGACGAAGAGGCAGGCCCGGCAATGCAGCATGACGAAGTCGCGACCAAGCTCCGTCAAACCTTTGCGGATGCCCGGGCCTACGCCGCCAGCCGCAAGGCGGATCCGAACTATCCGCTGGATGCCCGCTGGGAAGCTCTGCAGCCGGTGCTGGCGGGTAAATTGCCGGTCGTCATCCATGCCGACGAGCTGATTGCCATCCAAGCCGCGGTCGCCTTCGCCGACCAGGAGAAAGTGAAGGTCATTTTGCACGGCGGTTACGATGCTCCTCGGTGTGCCTCGCTTTTGAAAAAGCACAACATTCCGGTCGTTGTGGCCGGCGTTTATCGATTGCCCCGCCGACGGGGAGACGATTACGACGCCTCCTATTCCCCCCCGGCCCGGCTGCACGAAGCCGGCATCAGATTTTGCATCTCCAGCGCCGGCCGGTTCGGTGCCTCCAACGTCCGCAACCTCCCCTACCACGCCGCCACCGCAGCCGCCTACGGCCTTCCCGCCGAAGAAGCCCTCCGCAGCATCACGCTCAGCCCCGCGGAAATCCTCGGCGTGGCTGACCGCGTCGGTTCCCTCGCCGCCGGCAAAGATGCCACTTTGATCGTGACCACGGGCGATCCTTTGGAAACGGCAACCCAGGTCACCGCCGCGTACGTCCAAGGCCGCCAGGTTGACCTTAACGACCGGCACAAACGGCTCTGGAAGAAGTATGAGGAGAAGTACAAGCGGCTGGGGCCGGCAAATCCATGATTTCATGATTGCGAAAGACGTCTCCCTGGCGGTAAACTAAAAGCATGATCCTCATTCGCCCCAAAGATCTTGATGCCAAGAAGCGTGCGCTCGGGTTCCTAACTGGCAGGTTCTCGTTCACGACCTGGAAAACCGGTGAGTTGCTCGTTCCCGGAGCAGCTCTCGGTGAACTAGCGGCTCAAGGCATTGCATTTTCCGTAGAAGGCCCCGCGACTTATATAAGTGTCTGCTAGATAATTCCTATCAAGCCATTGCGGAGTGTTAGCCATGGCCGACCTTCATGTTGACCTGCCTGATTCCACCCGTTCCTACATTGACGAACAGGTGGCGACTTGCGGGTACAAAGATGTCAGCGAGTACATTCGCGATCTGGTCGAAGGAGATCGCAAACGCGCGGTTCGCCAGAGGATTGATTCCCTGCTTAGAGAAGGGATCGAATCGGGTGAGCCGATTCCAGTAAACTCGGGTTGGTGGGAATCCAGGCGGCAGGAACTGGAGCAGCGCCATCTGAAGGGCGAGCTGTCGTGACTCGTGAAGTCAGACTCCGTCCGAAAGCGATTGCGGACGCGGACGGCGAATATGCATATCTCGCTGCCAGAAGTGTTGCCTCCGCAAACCGGTTTTTTCAGGCACTGGATCGCGCGCTGGACCGATTAGCCACCTTGCCATTCAGTGGCGGAGCCTGGAAGCCGGAAGATCCCGAACTAGCCGATATCCGAGTCATTATTCTGCACGGTTTTCCGAATCACCTGGTGTTTTATCGAGTCCATGAAGACTGGGTCGAGGTGATCCGCATTCTGCATGGAGCACGCGATCTGGAGCCTCTACTTCGAGATTAGCGGAGCCATCTTCGCATTCCAATGGCAAGAATTGTTAACTTCTACACCGAGCACTGGCACCGAGCCAGTTTATGCGGACTTCCGGTTGGTCAAAAAATAGTTTTCCAAAGAGATTTGGCGACTATCCGAACCGCCCGGTCACATAAGCTTCCGTTTCGCTCAACTTGGGGCGAGTAAAGAGGTCGGCAGTGGGGCCGAATTCGATCAGCCGGCCCAGGTACATGAAGGCGGTGTAATCACTCACCCGCGACGCCTGCTGCATGTTGTGCGTGACGATGACAATGGAGTAATCGCCGCGCAGCTCCCGCACGAGGTCTTCCACTTTATTCGTAGCGATGGGATCGAGAGCCGAGCAGGGTTCGTCGAGCAGCAGGACTTCGGGCTCGGCAGCGATGGCCCTGGCGATGCAGAGGCGCTGTTGCTGTCCGCCGGAGAGAGAGAGTGCACTGTCCTTAAGGCGCGTGCTGACTTCTTCCCACAGAGCAGCCCCTTTGAGGGATTGTTCGGCAACGGCCTTAATGATGGCGCGGTCCCGTTCGCCGTCGATCTTCAGCGGGTAGACCACGTTGTCAAAGATGCTCATCGGGAACGGGTTGGGCTTTTGAAAAACCATTCCCATCCGCTTGCGAAGCTCGATGACGTCCACGCCGGGTCCGTAAATTGAATCCCCCGAGAGCCGCATGTCCCCTTTGATTTTGACGGTGTCAATCAGGTCGTTCATCCGGTTGATGCAGCGGAGCAGCGTCGATTTGCCGCAGCCGCTGGGGCCGATGATGGCGGTGACCTTGTTGCGGGGGAACCGCATGTTGACGTTGAACAGGGCCTGCTTGGGGCCGTACCAGAGGTTGAAGTCCTGCACCTCGACGATCGGGTCTTCCGCCAGCACCGCCTTGTGAATCACTGAATCAAACGTCGCTCCCTTCGCAATCTCCTCCAGCCGATTGCCAGCGGTCTTTTCAGCAGTGCGAGCGGATTTGGCAGGGGTTGGTGCGACGGGGCTATCGCTCATAGAAGGTTTAGGCGGTGCGGTGTATTCAACTTGCGGCTGCATGGTAATCAAAGTTTCGTGCCCACGGGAGTTGGGAGCCGCCTTTTGGAAGGAATCAGAGAAAAGTCTTGACAACAGCCCTTTTCCCACAAAAATCCAGTTGCGACCTGTTGTTTACACCTAGAGAGCAGGAGTATATTAATTTCGCGAGAAAATACGGTGGCTTCTGTGTGATTGCCGCCATGTGAGTGTTCTGCGCCCCCCTACAATCCAACCCATGACTACAACCTCTCGCCGGACGTTTTTGCAATCCGCCACGGCCGCCGCTATCACCGCCTTGACGGCTTCGTCACTTCCCCGGGTTTGGGCCGAGGGCAAAGCGGCCAAACAAGCCGAGCCGCTGTTCAAGATTTCGCTGGCCGAGTGGTCGCTGCACAAGACACTGTTCGGCGGCAAGCTCGACAACCTCGATTTCGCCAAAACCGCGAAGGAGGACTATGGCATCGATGCCATCGAGTTCGTCAACCAGTTCTTCAAGGACAAGGCCAAGGACGAAAAGTACCTCGCCGAACTCAAGAAGCGGGCCGACGACCTGGGAGTGAAGATGCTCCTCATCATGATTGATGGCGAAGGAGCCCTCGGCGACAAAGACGATGCCAAGCGGACCAAGGCCGTCGAGAATCATTACCAGTGGGTCGAAGCCGCCAGGTTCCTCGGGTGCCATTCAATTCGGGTCAACGCCCAGTCCACGAACGATTACGACGAGGCCAAGAAGCTCGCTGCCGACGGCTTACGGCGGCTGAGTGAATTCGCGGCCAAAAGCCAGCTCAATGTCATTGTGGAAAATCACGGCGGCTTGTCCTCCAACGGCAAATGGCTATCGGAGACCATCAAATCCGTCGGCCTGAAGAACTGCGGCACGCTTCCGGATTTCGGCAACTTCCACGACTACGACCGCTATCTCGGCGTAACCGAAACCATGCCCTTCGCCAAAGCCGTCAGCGCCAAGAGCCACGACTTCGACGCCGAAGGAAATGAGACCCACACCGACTACCTGAAGATGATGAAAATCGTTCTCGACGCCGGCTACCACGGATATTGCGGCATTGAGTACGAAGGTAGCAAACTTGGCGAGCCCGAAGGAATCAAGGCGACCAAAAAGTTGCTCGAACGCGTCCGCGAGAAGCTCGCCGCGAAGTAGTGTAGGACGGCCTTCCAAGGCCGTCTGGACGGGCTGGGAAGCCCGTCCTACAAAGATGGAGCTCAGTACCAGGACTGCCCGCCCAAGGATCCATTCATGGACTACCAGGACATTCTGCTTCGCTACCTGGGCCGGCAGGTAACCATCACCACCTTTGGATACATCAAGATCTGGGGGGAGGTGGCGGAGGTCAACGGCGATCACGTGCGGCTGGTCAATACGCTTGTCACCACCGAACACGATGACCAGGGATGGTACAGCCAGTTGCAGCACGCTGATCCAGAGGCCGCTCATGGTCCCCGGAACGCGGAGACGGTGATTCAGTTCCATCAGATCGTCGCCATTAGTTGCCAGGACAATATCCATCCCGATGCCGCTCCTTACGGCCGAAACCCAGAACTCGGCAGTGCGATTTCCGAGGACAAGGCAGAGCCCCGCCTGATTTCGTCGGGTGCTCCCCATCCTGAGACCGTTGTTGCCGAGTCGCCCGAAGACGTGCTGGAGCGGAGTCTCTTCATCGACCGCCTGCGGCTGGAAATCGGCATGGGGCTGGTCAAGCTGGCGTCCGCGGAGCAAGGAGATTTGCTGCGGCGGATTCCGCTCGTCCGAAGCCAGGTGGCGAGCGAACTTGGCATCGCGGTGCCGCGAGTCCGCGTACAAGATAATCCTCGCCTCGCACCCAATGCTTACCGCATTTTGCTCGAAGATGCTCCCATTGCCGCCTGGGATCTTACGTGCGATCGACTATTGGCCATCGACAGCGGCCAGGTCACCAAGACGCTCGTCGGCACCGCCGCCAAGGAGCCGGTCTACGGCTTGCCGGCGCTCTGGATCATGCCCGGACAACGGGAACATGCGGAAATGCTCGGCTATCTGGTCTGCGAGCCGAGCGCGGCCCTAGCCGTCCATCTACAGCATGTCCTCAAGGAATATGCCGCGGAGATGTTCTCGGTCGATGACCTGCGGCAACTGCTGACGCGGCTGGAAAAGATTGCCCCCGCGGCAGTCAGTGAAGCGACGCTCCGCGTGCCGGTGCCGGAGTTGCACGTTGTTTTGCGGCGGCTGCTGATGGAAGAGGTCTCCATCAAGAATCTGCCGCGGATTCTGGAATCCATCGCTCTTCGGGCCTGCTCCCCCCACGAGGCGGAGGACTTGGTCATCGCCGCCCGCCTCGCCATCAGCCGGGCGATGTGCCACGACCTTTGCGGCGACGACGGCCGGCTCTATGTGATCATGTTTGACCGCGCGGCCACGGACTACATCCAGGCCCAACTTGCCGACGGCGACCTCGCCAAGTCCGACTGGGTGCATCACCTCGTGGTCTGCCTCTCTCGATTCTTCCGAGATGCCCCCGAGCGCCGCCGCAACCTGGCCCTGCTGGTTGATGCCGATCTGCGTCTGCCGCTTTGGAAGCTGGTCCGTCCGCGCATGGGCCGGCAAGTGGTTCTTTCTCGCGATGAAGTTCCCGCCGATTTGCCGCTGGAGGTGGTGCGCATTCTCGATCTGGAAGACCTCGGCGTCCATCAAGGCTCCCTCGTCGACACCACGGACGACACCCTCGTTCCCGCTCGCTCTCCCGCCAAGCCACGCCCTCATGGCGACCTGCCCCCCGGCGAACCACCCCGGCAGCCGCGGTAAACCATCTCTCGCAATTTCGCCCTTCGAATTTCGTGCTTCGGATTTCGGATTTTCCCAAGCATGTTCCATCCTCAAGGACCGACCTTCTGGGAACTTGCTCGCCAGGCACTCTCGTCAACGCAGCACGGCTACGATCTGCTGGCCCCTATGTTCGATTTCACGCCGTTCCGCACGCCCGATGAAATTCTGGACGGCATGGCCAAAGTCCTTGGCACGCCAAAATCGATAGACGACTCGCTCGACATCGCCTGCGGTACGGGAGCCGCCATCCGAATCCTTCGCCCTCTCTGCCGCCGCCGAGTTGTCGGAATCGATTTTAGCCAGGGGATGCTCGATCAGGCGCGGAAGAATCTGTTGGCAACGGATGATGAATCGAGTTGTCCCGTCGAACTCGTGCAGGGAGAGATTCTGAATCTGCCGTTTGAAGACGAGTTCGACCTGGCCGTGACGGTAGGTTCCCTCGGCCACGTTCCCCGCGGCAAAGAAGCGGAGTTCGTCGGGCAGGTTGCCAAAGCTCTCCGTCCCGGCGGCCGCTTTGTTCTGGTCACCGCCAACATGCCGCCGTTGACATCTCCCGCTTACTGGGCCGCCCGGGCCTTTAACGGAGCGATGCGTCTGCGCAACTTGCTCGTCCGCCCGCCGTTCATCATGTTCTATCTCACCTTCCTCTTGCCCGAGACGAAACGGCTGCTGACGCAACATGGCTTTGATGTTATGGTGCATGATGACTTGTTTTCGCGGCCGTTTCGGGGATTGAAGTTGGTGGTCGCGACAAAGCCGGCCGCTTGATTAGAGTTACCGTCACCGGGGGAATACAATGTCGTTGAAGGTCAAATGGACAAGCGGGGCGATTATGGCCTTCGCCGTAGCCTCGTCGCTCAGCGCTGAAGGGCCTTGGAAGAAGCACGTTGTCCACGAAGGACTGCATACCAGCACGGCGGTGGCCGGAGACTTCACTGGGGACGGCAAACCGGACGTCATCAGCAACAGCGGCGGCAAGACGCGGCTGTTTGTGGCTCCGGCCTGGCGGGAGGTAATTCTAGCAGAAGGCGAGGGACACGATTTCATTCACAGTGAGTTCTTCGACGTGGATGGCGACGGCGACCTCGATTGGATTGGTGCCCGTTATCAGCCGGGATTGATCATCTGGCTGGAGCAGCCTGCGAAGCCGCTGGAAGGACGCTGGACGCAGCGTATTGCGGAGGACCAAGTGAATGGCATTCACGGCCTGCTCAAGGGAGACATCGACGGGGACGGGAAGCCGGACTTGATCGCTAACAGCGGTCAGCCGCTCAAGCCTTTTCCGAATTCGGCCGCCTGGCTGCGGGTGCCGAAGGATCCGCTCAAAGCCGATCGCTGGGAGCGGTTTATCTTTGCGAAGGAAGATGCGCCAGGACTCAGTCATTACTTCGGCGTGGAAGACGTGAACGGCGACGGCCGGATGGACATTTCCCTGGCCGCCAAGGGAGGTCCGCAAGACGAAAGCAAGAGCGGCGAATGGTTTGCCTTCTGGGAAGCTCCCGCAGATCGCACCAAGCCATGGACAAAGCATCTCATCGCGAAGAATCAGCCCGGCGCGACCAACATCCATCCCGGCGACGTCAACGGCGACGGCAAGACGGATTTCATTGCCACTCGCGGCCACGGCCGCGGCGTTATCTGGTTCGAGGCTCCCGACTGGCGCGAACACGTGATTCACGAAACCCTGCTGGAGCCGCATTCGCTCGTGGTGATCGATTTGGACGGTGATGGCGACCTGGACGCCGCCACCTGCGCCTATGGCGACAAGAAAGCGATGTGGTTTGAAAACGACGGCCAGGGGAAATTCAAGAATCACCTCGTGGCGGCTGATCAGGCAGCTTACGACATTCGGGCCGTGGACATGGACCTGGACGACGATCTCGACCTGCTGATTGCCGGCCAGGCGAGCAAGAATGTTGTCTGGTGCGAGAATCCACGGAAATGACGGCAACGGCGACGAGATCAACACTCACTTTTACCTGCGAGCATCTCCCATGAATGAGTATTTCTGTCTCTCGGGCTGGTTATGCGCGGCAATTCTGTCTCTCGCGGTGCCAGCCACCGTCGTTAGTCAAGAATTGAAAGCAGGAGCCGCGACGAGCAATATCACGCCGCCGCTCGGCAAGGACATCATCGGCGGCTTTCAGCCCTTTCCGTCCAAGCATATCCATGATGAATTGCACGCCCGCTGTCTGGTCCTGGACGATGGCAAGACTCGCCTCGCTCTGGTTGTCTGCGATCTGCTCGGTATCCATCGCAACGTTAGCGATCTGGCTCGCAAGTTGATTCAGGAAAGCAGCGGCATCCCGCCGGAGCGAGTTTTGATTTCCGCGACCCACACTCATTCCGCCAGCAGCGCCCTAGGGCAAAACCGCTTCAAGCACGATCAGGAAATCGACGAATATCAGCAGTTCGTCGCCCGGCGAATTGCCGACGGCGTGAAATGCGCGGTCAATCGGCTGCGGCCGGCGCAACTCGGCTTTGGCACGGCCCAGGCTCCTGAGCATGTCTTCAATCGCCGCTGGTACATGAAGGCAGGAACGATGCCGCTCAATCCATTCGGTGAACTCGACCAGGTGAAAATGAATCCTCCCGCCGGCAGTCCCAACCTGCTGGAACCAGCCGGACCGACCGATCCCACAATTTCGTTCCTGGCCGTGCGGGGCATGGATGGCAAGCCAATCTCGGTTTATGCCGCCTACTCGCTCCATTATGTGGGGGGCGTGGCGGACGCCGATATTTCCGCCGACTATTTCGGGATGTTCTGCTGGCACTTGGAACATCTTCTGGAGGCGGACCACCCAAGCGGCCCCTTTGTCGCCCTGCTCGCCAATGGCACCAGCGGCGACATCAACAACATCAATTTCCGCAATCCTCGTCCGCGGCAAGACCCGTATGTGCAAATGCGAACCGTGGCGGAAGACGTCGCCACCAAAGTGCACGAGGCCCTCGCGAAAGTTGAGTACAAGAGTAAGGTGACTCTCGACGCCCGCTATCGCGAACTGGAAGTAACCTGGCGAAAGCCGACTCCGGAGCAGGCCGCCTGGGCCAAGGCCACGCTAGAAAAGGGTCCAGCCGCGGAAGGCAAGACGGACTTGTCGTTCATCTATGCCGAGCGGACCACGCGACTGGCCGAATATCCGGAGACGGCAAAGGTGCCGCTGCAGGTGCTGCGAATCGGCGACGTCTGCCTGGGGACCATGCCCTGCGAAGTTTTCTGCGAAATCGGCCTCGATTTCAAGAGCCGCAGCCCGCTGCCGAAATCGTTCCTGGTCTCGCTCGGACACGGTTACCTTGGCTACCTCCCGACGCCACGGCAACATCGGCTGGGGGGCTACGAAACCTGGATCGGAACTAATCGACTGGAGCCCAGTGCCTCCGAGAAAATGCTCGATAGCCTCTTGGAGATGGCGAAAGAAACGAAGACCTCGCTGGAGAACCCGTAGAATGAGCCTGCCAGGAAAAACATATTGAGATAAGAGGCATGCGGCAATGGTCTTTCCACTAGGTGACGACAACAGCGATCGGACTTCCTTTCCGGTCGTCAACGTCTGCTTGATCGTGGCGAACGTCTTGGTCTTCGTCATTTTGCAAGGCTTCGGCACCAACGAGTCCTTCACGATGGCTTTCTCCGCCGTTCCGGCTGAGATTATTTCCGGAAAAGACATCGTGACCGAGGATCGGAAGGTACAAGTTCAATCGGTGGATGGACCAGCAGTGATGATTGTGCCCGGACTCAAACCAACGCCCATTCCCGTCTTCCTGACGCTGCTCACTTCCATTTTCATGCACGGCGGTCTGGCGCACATCGCGGGGAACATGTGGTTCCTCTGGATCTTCGGGGACAACATCGAGCAGGACCTCGGGCGAGCCCGCTACCTGGCGTTTTATCTGGTCTGCGGCCTTTTGGCGTCGCTCGCCCATGTGTTTGTGAGTGCCTGGGGGCCATCTGCGCAGATCCCGAGCCTGGGAGCTTCCGGGGCCATCTCCGGCGTCATGGGAGCGTACCTCATATTGCACACGAATCGCCGCGTCACCGTGTTGATACTACGATCCGTAATGAACGTTCCCGGCTATGTCGCGGTCGGCCTTTGGTTCCTGTTCCAAATCGTCAGCGGCCTGGGAATGCTCGGCGGAATGAACACCGGAGTGGCCTATGCCGCGCACATCGGCGGCTTCCTGGCCGGGATGGCGCTCGCGAAGCCGTTCATGATCGGCAGACCGGCCACGAGCCGCGAAAGCTATGGCAATGTTCGCTGGGGACGAAACCAGCAGGAGCGTGATGAATGATGCGTTTGTGTTCAACCAGCATCAGGCAAACAGCTCATGCACCACATTCCCTTCCACATCCGTGAGACGAAAATCGCGGCCCGCATGGCGGTACGTGAGCCGCTCGTGATCCAGGCCGAGGGCGTGCAGCAGCGTGGCATGCATGTCGTGAATGTGGACTTTGTTCTCTGCCGCGAAGTAACCGTAGTCGTCGGTCGAGCCATAGCGAAAACCGGGTTTCACGCCGCCGCCAGCCAGCCACATGGTGAACCCTTCGGGATTGTGATCTCGTCCGTTGGTGCTTTCGGCGGTGGGAGTCCGTCCAAATTCGCTCCCCCACCAGATCAGCGTGTCTTCCAGCAGTCCACGGTTCTTCAGATCCGTCAGCAGACCGGCCATCGGCAGATCCACTTCGCGGGCGTTTTTCTCGTGCCCGGCTTTCAGATCCGAATGTTGATCCCACTGCACCTTGCTGTCGCTGTGCGTGACTTGAATGAACCGCACTCCCGACTCGGCAAAGCGGCGAGCCATCAGGCACATGCGGCCGAAGTTTGCCGTCACAGGATCATCCATGCCATAAAGCTTCAGCGTGGCAGCCGATTCCCCGGACAAGTCTTCGACCTTGGGAATTTCGGACTGCATGCGGAACGCCAGTTCGAAGGAATTGATCCTCGCTTCCAGCGAAGCCTCGGGACCGGCCTGAGCCAAATGCTCGCGGTTCATCGCATGCAGGCGATCAAGTTGCAATCGCTGAATGTCGCGCGGGAGCTGCGAGTTGCTGATGTACTTCACATGAGCCTTGTCCGACGGCACGCTGGCATCTCCCAGCGGAGTCCCTTGATACACCGCGGGGAGAAACGACGAACTCCAGTTATTGATGCCGCCAAACGCCAGCGACGGGCAGATCGTGACGAAAGCGGGCAGATTGGCGTTGTCGGTGCCCAGGCCGTAGCTCACCCACGAGCCCATGCTCGGCCGAATGAAATTGTCGCTGCCGGTGTGCACCTTCATCATCGCCCCGCCGTGAGCCGGGTTCGTCCCATAGACCGAATGCACCATGCACAGGTCATCGGCTCGCTCCGCGAGTTTGGGAAACAGCTCGCTGACCCACAGACCGCTCTGGCCATACTGCTGAAACTTCCAGGGCGACTTCAGAAGGTTGCTGGTCGAATTGAACTGCACCCGCGGCTTGGCAAACGGCAGCGGCTTGCCATCGTCACGCGTGAGAAGCGGCTTGGGATCAAACGTATCGACTTGAGAAGGCCCCCCCGACATCAGCAAGAAAATGATCCGCTTCGCTCGGGCAGGAAAATGCGGCACCTTCGGCGCTAGAGGGCTCTCGTTTGCCGCTTGAGCGAGGGACTCGTCGGCCAATAGCGAAGCCAAAGCCAAAGAACCAAAACCCACAGCCGAGCGCCGCAAAAGGGCTCGGCGGGAAATGTTTGGCGCGGTGTTAACTGAATGCTTCATCGTCAGGGGATTTCGAGGGGACGGGGAATCCATTAGTGTACTCCCTGGCGATTGACGTCGGGCTATTCATTATGACTCAAATCACGCGGCTGGAAACCTTTGTCATCGGTGATGGACCGGAAATCGATCCGGATAAGGGAGGCATCGAGCCGCTTGCCTGCCTGCGAGTCCATACGAAAGACGGGCTAATTGGGTTTTCCGAAGTCTTTCGCGTCCCTCCGGGAGTTGTGCAGGCGACCGTCGGCGGACCGGAAACGCACTTTGGCCGGCTGCTGATCGGTCAAGAGATCACGCATCCCGAGCGGCTCTGGCAACATGTGTGGGACTCGCTGATACACACCAATCGTCGCGGCTGGGAAATCATCATTCTCGGGGCGCTTGACGTGGCGATCTGGGACATTTACGGGCAGTCCCTCAGCCAGCCCGTGTGGCAATTGCTCGGCGGGGTTCAGCGAGGCCCGTTTCAAACTCACACGGAGACTCGCTGGACCGGCGTCGTGCCGTACTGCACCTTGGTTTCCGACATCTGGGGTGGCGAAGCGATGATCGCCCAGCAGACCGATCGCGCGGCCCGACTGCTGGAACTTGGCTACAAAGCGTTCAAGGTCGAGCCGATGATGTCTTCGCCGCGAGACGTCGTCGAAATGGCCCGCAGAGCAAGAAACGTTCTCGGCCCAGATCCAACACTCATGCTCGACGTCGGCTATCTGTTCAACGATGTCCCAACGGTCGCCCGCATCTGCCGCGAGTTGGAGGAACTCGACATTTTCTTTCTGGAGACGCCGTTTCCCGTCGATTTGCCAGAACCCTACGCGCGGCTTGCCGAATTGACTTCGATTCCGCTCGCGATGGGTGAACACGGCGTTACCCGCTGGGAGTTTCTGGACATGATGGACCGCGGCAAGGTCTCCGTAGTTCAGCCCTATATGACCACTTGTGGCGGTCTGACCGAAGCCAAGCGAATCGTCGATCTTGCTGTCCCGCGAGGCGCGCTTGTTTGTCCCGGCAACTGGTCCACGCAAATCCTGGGCGCGGCATCGGTCCACCTTGCCGCCTATTCCCCCGTCACCCCCTTCATCGAGTTCGCCCCAGCCGAAGTTTTTGACTCGCCGCTGCGAAAAGAACTGCAAATGGCCGGCTTTCCCGTGAAGAATGGTGTCATCGACTTTCCCAATTCACCGGGCATTGGATACCGTTTTCCAGAGCACTTGGAAGCGAAATACAAAGTCGTTTGATCGACTTGGAAGGTTTGATTACCACGATGCACTCCACCACTTGGAACTCCCCCTCGGTGATGACCCGCTGCTGGATAGTGCTCATGCTGATGGCATTTGCGGGGCTGGGGCATTTCAATCGTGTCGGCATCTCCGTCGCTGGCAGCGAAGTGTTCATCAAGCATCTGGGCCTCACCGCCAAAGAGATGGGCTGGGTTTACACCACGTTTCTGATTGTCTACACGATCGGCATGCTGCCGGGAGGCTGGCTGATCGACCGGATAGGCGCGGCCAAGGCGTTGACTCTCTTTGGACTCTCGATGGGAACTTTTGTCGCCCTGACCGGCACGCTCGGCTGGATGACGACCACCCCCACAACCTTGTGGCTGGGGCTCCTGCTCGTTCGCGGCATCGCCGGAGTCTGCAACTCTCCTTTGCATCCGGGCGCGGCACACGTCGTATCGGACCTGACGTCTGCTCGCTGGCGGGCGACCGCCAACGGCATGGTGACCGCTGGCGCGTTGCTTGGAATTGCTGGCTGCTATCCGTTATTCGGTTGGCTGATGGACAAGGTGACCTGGCCCTGGGCGTTCGTCCTCAGCGGCGGAGTCTTAGTGAGTTTTGGAATGGCATGGCATCTCTTCGCCCAACCTACCCTTCCTGCTCCACAGGAAGTTCCGTCTTCAAAGGTAGAACAAGGAAACCTAGATGCGGGCTGGGCACTGCTCCGACAGAGCAACCTGTGGCTCTTGGGGCTCAGCTACGCGGCCTTCGGCTACTTTCAGTACCTGTTCTTCTATTGGATGGCCTACTACTTTGAGAACATACTGCATGTGTCGGAATTCGATTCACGTCTTGCCGCGTTATTTATCACTCTGTCACAAGCGGCGGGCATGGCTATTGGCGGATTTAGCACCGACGGGGTTTGCAAGTTGCTCGGAACGAGTTGGGGCCGCCGCAGTATCGTCATGTGTGGGATGTGCCTGGCCGCCGTATTTGGACTGAAGGGAGTCAGCGTCACTGGCCTATGGAGCATCACCATGTGGCTAGCACTTTCAATGGCCGCCCTGGGCCTCTGCGAAGGGGTCTTCTGGACCACCGCGACCGACCTGGGGGGAAAGTCTCGTGGCTTTTCGGGTGCTTTCATGAACACCTGCGGCAACGTCGGCGGCTTGATTTCCCCCGTGCTTACTCCCTATTTGGCAGAAGGAATGGGGTGGCAAGCTGCCATTGCCGTTGCCTGCGTGATTAGCGGGATTGGGGGGCTGGTTTGGTTCGGCATCCAGTTGCCACAAGCGCCTCTCGAGAAGGAACTCTAGACTTCACGGAATCATGTCTAAGAACGATTTCACCGCCGAAGAATTTGCCTCCCGCCGCGCCCGCGCTCGGGAAGCGATCGGAGCGACTGGACTCGATTGGTTTCTCGCAATTCATCCGGTCTCGATTCGCTGGCTGACGGGCTCGGACGCAAAGAGCTACCAGGAATTTCAATGTCTGCTGATCTCGGCCAAGCCTGGTCCGATTTGCGTGCTGACTCGCAATGGGGAGCAGCAGGAGTTCCTCGATGACGCGCTGGTGGATGAATTGCGGACCTGGGGAGGGGGCGAGCCAGAAGACCCGATTGCGGCTCTGGAGCGATTCGCGGATTCGCTCGAAGTGAAGGGTACACGAATCGGAATGGAAGTGCCGGGGTATTATCTTCACCCCCATCATTACGTCCGCATCAAGCAACTCTTTGGCGAGTCTCGCGTCGTCGAAGCCACCAACCTGATTCACGATCTGACGCTCGTGAAGTCAGCCACCGAACTGGGCTATATCCGCGAAGCGGCCCGCATCGCTGATGTCGCCGTTACGCGGTTTGCCGCTGCGGTGGCCGAAGGACGGAGCGAACTGGAAATTGCCGGGGAAGTCTATCACGCTCTCTTGACTGCCGGCAGCGGAATGGCCGCGAGTCCGATCAATCTCGTCTCTGGCGAACGCTCCTGCTTCAGCCACGGCGCGCCGACCGACCGCCGCCTGCGGCGGGGAGACTTTGGCAATGTCGAATATGGGGCGACCTATAAGCGATACACATCCACCATCGGCCGGCAATTCTGCCTCGGCGAACCGACACCGCGGATGCTAGAACTTTACGATCTGGTCCTCCGCGCCTCCGATGCCTGCATTGCTGAAATCCGCGCCGGTGTCCCAGCGATCGTCCCTCATCTTGCCGCGAAGCGCGTCATCGCCGATGCCGGACTTGATCGCGGCCGAGTCCACTTATCCGGATACGGCCTCGCTCCCGGTTCTCCGCCGACTTGGGCCGAACCGATCCACTTGTTCGGCGATAGCAACTACACCTTGCAGGCCGGCATGGTCGTAACGGTGGAACCCCCGGTTTTCCTCGGCGACGAACATCTCGGCGCTCGCATTATCGACAATGTACTCGTCACTAACAGCGGCGCGCAACTACTTTCCCGCTACAGTCGCGACTTGATCGTGATGGAGTGATGACTTTGGCGAAGTTCATCGGAAGCTCGACTCAACTGGTATAATTGAAGGACTAGCATCGGCATCGGAAAGTTCGAGAGGACCAAGAGAAACAAGCGTCATGAAGCTTCTGCGCGTCAGTGCCGCGGTAATCAATACCACGCCTCTGGACTGGGACGGCAATCGCCGCCGCATTTCGGGGGCGATTGGGGCGGCGCGCGCGGCGGGAGCGAGCATCCTTTGTCTGCCGGAACTCTGCATCACGGGATATGGCTGCGAGGATGCCTTTCATGCCCCCGGTTTGCAGCAGACCGCCCTCGAGGTACTGCATGAATTGCTGCCGGAAACGAAGGGGATGATTGTCTCCTTCGGACTGCCGGTGCTCTACAGCGGCGGGCTTTTCAATACGGCTTGCCTGGCGGCGGATGGGAAAATCCTCGGATTCGTCGGCAAGCAGAATCTGGCGGGAGAGGGGATTCACTACGAGCCGCGCTGGTTCAAGCGCTGGCCGGAAGGTGTGCAAGGAGAGTTGCATGTCGGCGATTTCAAGTACCCCGTCGGCGATTTGATTTTCGATTGCGGAGGCATTCGCATCGGCTTTGAAATCTGCGAGGACGCTTGGGTCGCCGGCCGTCCCGGCAGCAATCTGGCGAGGCAAGGGGTGGACATCATTCTTAACCCCAGCGCCAGCCATTTTGCCTTCGGGAAGCACGAAGTCCGCAAACGGTTCGTGACGGAAGGCTCGCGGGCATTTAACGTCGGCTACGTCTACGCGAATCTGCTGGGGAATGAATCGGGGCGGGCAATTTATGATGGCGACGCGATGATTGCCTCAGCCGGAAAGTTGCTGGTCACTGGGCCGCGATTCTCTTACGCCGATTACCTCATCACGTCCGCCGTCTTGGATATCGACACGATCCGCATGAGCCGGGCCCGTACCGGGAGCTATGACCCCCTCATCACCGGCAGCCAGAAAGGCATGGTTTTTGCCGGTTTCGACTATCCAGAATTGAGTCCCGCCCCCGAAGAGCCGGCGCCAGCCCCCTGGGAATCCTCCCCGTTCATCAAAGAAGAGGAATTCGCCCGGGCCGAATCGCTGGCCTTGTTCGATTACCTCCGCAAAAGCCGCTCCCGCGGTTTCGTCGTCTCCCTCTCCGGCGGAGCCGACTCCGCAGCCGTTTCGATTCTTGCCGCCAGGATGATTGACTTTGGGATCGGAGAAATCAGTCGGGAGGCATTTCTCGCCAAACTGAGTCACATACCCGGCCTGGCCGATGCCAAAGACAGTCGCTCGCTCACCAAGAAACTGCTCACCACGGTTTATCAGTCCACCCGCAACAGCGGCAATGTAACGAGGAACGCAGCTCGCGCGGTGGCGGAATCGATCGGCGCGGAATTCCTGGAGTTTGACGTAGACGCGCTGGTGCAGGGGTACATCGAAACTGTCTCCAAGGGAATCGGCCGGCAGCTCGATTGGAAGACCGACGACGTCGCCCTGCAAAACATCCAGGCCCGCGTCCGCTCTCCCAGCGTCTGGCTGCTGACGAACATCAAAGGGGCCTTGCTCCTCGCCACCAGCAACCGCTCCGAAGCCGCCATCGGTTACGCGACGATGGACGGCGACACCTCCGGCGGCCTCTCCCCAATCGCCGGCATCGACAAGGCCTTCATCCGCCGCTGGCTCCGCTGGCTGGAGAAAACCGGCCCTGCCGGCATCGGTCCACTCCCCGCGCTTGCGGCAGTAAACGAACAGGCCCCCACCGCGGAACTGCGACCACCGTCCGCCATGCAGACCGATGAAGACGACCTGATGCCCTACGAACTGCTCGATGCCGTGGAACGCGCGAGCATTCGGGACAAAATGTCGCCCAAGGAAATCCTGCAGCTCTCAGAATTGCAGTTCCCGCAATTCACGCGGCAACAACTTGTCGTTTGGATCGAGCGGTTCTTCCGCCTCTGGTGCCGCAACCAGTGGAAGCGGGAGCGTTACGCTCCGTCGTTCCACCTCGATGACGAAAACCTCGATCCCAAAACCTGGTGCCGCTTTCCGATTCTCTCGGGCGGCTATAAACGGGAGTTGGCGGAGATGAGAAAGTTCGCGGGAATGTGAGCGAAGTCCAACAAAAAAGCCCGCGGATGATTCCGCGGGCTTTTGATTTTTTTGAAGCGAAGCAAGCTGGCAGCTTGCTCTACGGGAATTAGCGCTTGCTGAACTGCACACCGCGGCGTGCACCACGCAGGCCGTACTTCTTCCGTTCCTTCATGCGGGAATCGCGAGTCAGGAAGCCATTTCCCCGGAGGTGGGCGAAAGTAGCCGCGTCAAAGTCGCACAGAGCGCGGGCAATGCCCATTTTGATGGCTCCGGCTTGGCCGGTTGGTCCGCCGCCGTGAACGCGAACATGGATGTCCACGTCGGTGCGATGGTTGGTGGATTCCAAGGCATCCAGCACTGCGGCCTGATCGCCGACGACGGGGAAGTAGTTTTCTAGCGTCCGCTCGTTAATCACAATCTGGCCGGTGCCGGCCTTGAGGCGGACGCGGGCGACCGCGGTCTTGCGGCGGCCGGTACCGAGGGACTGACCGCTGATCTTGTCTTTCTTCGTGGCGACCATTTAATTCCTGCAAATGCGACGGGCGGAGATTGGACGGATGTAGAAAGGGGGTAACTTGAATTCCTAGAGGGAGAATTCTTTAACCTGCGGCAACTGAGCCTGGTGCGGATGTTCCGAGCCGGGGTAAAGCTTGAGCTTGGCCAGCATCTTGAACGCCAACTTGTTCTTAGGAAGCATCCGGCGGACAGCGTCCCGCAGCACGCGATCAGGATGCCGCTCCAACCGGCGTTCCACGGTTTCGGTGCGACGGCCGGTATATCCGGTGAACCAGTCATATTCCTTCTGGGCGATCTTCTTACCGCTGAACTTGATCTTGCCGCAGTTGAGAACGATTACGGAATCCCCGCACAGGACGTGCGCCGTGTAGCAGGGGCGATGCTTCCCCATCAGGATCATGGCGATTTCGCTGGCGAGGCGGCCGACGACCTTGTCGGTTGCGTCCACCACCCACCATTTTTCCACGATTTCGCCAGGCTTGGCTTGATATGTCTTCGTGCCGGCCACTGAACTACTCCCCATTTGCGCCGCGGCTTCCTAACTGGCTGCCGGGCGAGACCTTACGAGAAAACGCACAATCTAACATGCTTCGGCAAGGCTGCCAAGGGCTTGAAATGGGCTGTTCGTCAAAAACGGGTGGCTTCGCGGCTGTTTCTGACGTTGACCCCGCTCCATCCATCACTAAAATGTTGCGATTCCTGGACTTAACCGCACGACGATGGCGCGAACTGCCGGCGATGGAATGCCCTCCTATCGTGGGACTGATTTGCCTTCGATGGAAACCCGCCTTCCTCGCACCCGATTGCCCGCATGACCCAGCCCCCACCCTCCCCAACACCTGACGACACCGCTGCCGATGCCGGTCTGCACGAAGCGGCCCGGAGGGAGAAGCTTCGTAAAATTGCTGCCCTGGGGCATGACCCTTGGGGCGGGCGGTTTGATGGCCGGACGCTGCTGGGAGAGATTCGCGGCCGCAAGGGAGAGATTCGTTATAAGAAGGAAACAGGGGACCTGATTGCCCCACCCGACCGCGAAGTAGATCCCAGTATCGACTTCCGCCAGTGGGTGGCGGATCAAGGCAAGGGAGAAATGACCGGACCGAAAGTCCGCGCCGCCGGGCGAATTGTCCTTAACCGCGACACCGGAAAGCTCCGTTTTGTCGATATCCAGGATTGGACAGGCCGGATACAACTCTTCATCGGCAAGGCACAGGTCGGCGATGATAGTTGGGCTTTGTCCGAGAACTTCGATCTCGGCGACATCATCGGCGTCGACGGCGAACTCAAGTACACCAAGATGGGTGAGCTGACCATCTTTGCCGAAAAGCTCCATTTCCTCACCAAGAGCATCAATCCGCCCCCCGATAAGCATGCCGGACTCGCCGACCCGGAACTTCGGCAGCGGATGCGATATCTCGACCTGACTTACACCGAAGGTGTCCGCGAGCGCTTCCTCAGCCGGACCAAGGTGGTGCAATCCGTCCGCGGCACCCTCAACAAGCAAGGCTTTTGCGAGATCGAAGGCCCCACGCTTCACTCCATCGCCGGCGGAGCAGCCGCGAGGCCGTTCATTACGCATCACAACACGCTCGATCTCAAGCTCTATCTTCGCATCGCCCTCGAACTGCACCTCAAGCGACTGCTGGTCGGTGGGATGGAGCGGGTTTACGAACTAGGCCGCGTCTATCGCAACGAAGGCATCAGCCCTCGGCACAACCCCGAATTCACGATGCTGGAGGTCTACCAGGCCTTCGGCAACTACGAATCGATGATGGACCTGACCGAGCGGATCATTCTGGACGCCATCGACGCCATTGGCGGCGGCTATGAGCGGCCGTGGGGTGAGAAGAAGATCAACTTCACACCCCCTTTCGCTCGCAAGACGTACGATCAGCTCTTTCAGGAAAACACCGGCATTGATCCCAAGGATGCAGCCGGTGTGAAGGCGCTGGCTGAGAAAATCGGCTTTGAAACGGCCGGCAAGCACCCCGATGTAATCAAGAGCGAGGTCTTTGAAGAGAAGGTTGAAGACGCCCTTACCGGCCCCATCTTTGTCATCGACTATCCCGCCAGCATTTGCCCCCTCACCAAGCGGAAGAAGAGCGACCCGAACATCGCCGAGCGGTTCGAGCTATTCGTGCATGGGATGGAAGTCGCCAACGCCTACACCGAACTCAACGACCCCGATCTGCAAGAGCAGCTCTTCCGCACACAGTTGGAAGGGCAAGCAGCCGACGATTCGATGGCCAAAATGGACGACGACTTTATCACCGCCCTGCGGCACGGAATGCCGCCCGCCGGTGGTCTGGGGATCGGTATCGACCGGCTCGTCATGCTGCTCACGAATTCTCCTTCGATTCGAGACATCATTTTGTTCCCGCTGTTGAGACCCAAGTAAAGAGTACTTGGTGCTCAGTACTGAGTACCAGGCTTGCATAATGAACCTGGAAGTTCGTACCGCTAAAGGACTAGCATGTACAAGCTCTTATTGTCGTGGCGTTATCTCCGCACCCGATACATCGCGCTGGCCTCGATCGTCAGCGTCACGCTCGGCGTCGGCACGCTCATCGTCGTTAACAGCGTCATGGCGGGCTTTGCCCATGAGATGCATGTGCGGCTGAAGGGGATTCTCTCGGACATTGTGTTCGAGTCTCATAGCCTCGACGGCTTTACGCGGCCTGATTGGCATGCGGAAGAGATCCGCAAACTCGTTGGGGCAGACATGCTCTGCATGACGACTGCAGTCCATGTGCCGGCGATCGTGCATATCAAGACCCGCGGCCAAATCCTGCCGCGGCAGGTGATGCTGATTGGCGTGGACGAAGCGACCTATGGTGACGTCAGCCAGTTCCGCGAGTATCTGATTCACGAGGCGAACCGTCAAAAGCTTTCCTTCGACCTTCGGGAAGACGGCTACGGCGACAAGGACCACCCGCTCCCCCCCTCGGGATGGAAGCATCGCCGGGTATCAGCCGCATTGGAAAGGGAATATCTCCAGCAGCAAGAAGAGATGTACCGCGAGAGTCAGAGGCTCGAAGGGAGCAAGCCGCTGCCGCTAAAGAGTGGGCAGGAAATACCAGAGAGCCCTTTCGCCAAGTCCAAGCCCGATGAGAATGTCGAAGAGTTCGACAAGAGCAAGGAACAATACACCGGGGCCATCCTGGGCATTGCCCTCGGTTGCATCAAGCAGCGAGATCCGGACGGCAAGGTCAAGGACTTTTATCTCTGCCGCCCCGGAGATGACGTGACCATTACTTTCGCCTCCGCCGGCCAGAAGCCGCAGGCCCTCAATCAGCAGTTTACGGTAGTCGATTTCTACGAAAGCAAGATGAGCGAGTACGACAGCGGCTTTGTTTTCGTCCCGCTGAAGGCGCTGCAAGAGGCGCGCGGAATGACCGATGCCGTCACCACGATTCAGCTCAAGCTACGCCCCGGCGCGGACCTGAATGCCATCCGCGACAAATTGCGGGCCAGGTTCCCTGCCGAAGAGTTTCCCTACCGCATTCAGACCTGGCGGGACATGCAAGGTCCGCTCCTTTCCGCCGTGCAGATGGAGACCACGCTTCTCAATATCCTGCTATTTCTGATCATCGCCGTCGCCGGCTTTGGCATCCTTGCCACGTTTTTTATGATTGTCGTCGAAAAGACCAAGGACATCGGAATTCTCAAAGCCCTCGGCGCACCTAGCCGCGGCGTGATGAGCATTTTCCTCAGCTACGGCTTCTCGCTTGGGCTCGTCGGGAGTGGAGCGGGAATGATCGGCGGGCTGCTGTTCGTTGTTTACATCAACGACATCGCCAAAGTCATCGAATGGATGACTGGCCAAGAAGTTTTCGACCCCACGGTCTATTACTTCAGCCGCATTCCAACCATCATCGAGCCGATGACCATCGTCGGCGTGGTCTTCGGCGCGGTCCTGATTGCCGTCCTCGCCAGCGTCTTGCCCGCACTCCGTGCGGCGAGATTGCATCCGGTACAGGCGTTGCGTTACGAGTAGAGGACTAACAGGGACACCGGCCTGAAGCGCAAGCGAAGGAAACGCCAGCTACCAGAGACAAGGAAGTATCTATGAGCGTCATCAATCAACTCAGCGCCACTCGTCAAACTCGCGGCGACTCGGCTCCCGGAAAAGCCGCGGGGCCGCATGCGACCTTTCAAGCCTCCAAGCGACAGCTCAAAGCGGACGGCAAGCCGATCCTGGCCGCAAAGAACGTCTACAAGAGCTACCGCAAGGGAAAGCTGGAAGTGCCGGTTCTTCGCGGCGTTGATTTTTCCATCCGTCCCGGCGAGTTCACCGCCATCATCGGCCAGAGCGGCAGTGGCAAGAGCACGCTGCTGCATTTGCTGGGCACGCTTGACGCACCGGACAAAGGTGAAATCCATTTCGAAGGTCGCCGCATCGACAATCTCGCCGCCGGTCAGCGAGACACTATCCGCAACCAGCAGCTCGGCATGATTTTCCAGTTCTACCACCTGCTGCCGGAGCTCTCGACGCTGGAAAACGTCCTCACGCCGCTGATGATTGCCAACGGCGTCTTCAGCTACTGGCGAAACAAGCGGCAGTTCGTGGAGCGGGCCAAGGAGCTGATCGAAATGGTCGGCCTCTCCCACCGCCTCACCCACAAGCCCCGGGAACTCTCGGGCGGCGAAATGCAGCGCGCTGCCATCGCCCGCGCTCTCATCGCGACCCCCAAACTGCTTCTCGCCGACGAGCCAACGGGGAATCTCGACGAGAAGACTGGAGGCGAGATCCTGTCCCTCCTCAAACGGCTCAACGAGGAACAGGAATTGACTATCGTCATGGTCACTCACGACAAGTCGATTGCTGCCCAAGCGGATAGCATTGTGAGCCTGGTTGGCGGGGTCGTTGGTAAGAGCTAGGTCCCCCAACAAACAGCCGGGGGCGCGCACTTCCATCCCCAATCTCCCCGAACCTAAGTATGATGGGGATTGTCCTGGCACCATCGGGCCGGAATCGTCGTTTACTCCGCACCTATTATCATCAATCGACTTTCGTCACTCGGAATTCCCCCCCATGCCTTTGCAAATCTACATCTCCGGCAAGTACTACGACAAAGAAAACGCCAAAATCAGCGTCTATGACCATGGACTGCTCTACGGCGACGGGGTTTTTGAGGGGATGCGGAGCTACGGCGGCAAGGTCTTTCGACTCAAAGCCCATCTAGAACGGCTTTGGGACTCGGCCAAGGCGATCTGGCTGGAGATTCCGATGACGCAGCAGCATCTGGCCCAAGCGGTCAACGATACTCTGGCCAAGAACGGCATCATGGACGGCTACATTCGACTCATCGTTACGCGCGGTGCCGGAGCGCTCGGCTTGGACCCGAACAGGTGCAGCGATCCCCAAGTCATCATCATCACCGACCACATTCAGTTGTACCCGAAGGAGTTCTACGAAAACGGCCTGACCATCGTCACTGCCAGCACCATTCGCAACCATTCGGCCGCCCTCAGCCCGCGGATCAAGTCACTCAACTACCTCAACAACATCATGGCCAAAATCGAGGGGCTGCAAGCCGGCTGCGTGGAAGCCTTGATGCTCAACGCCAAAGGGGAAGTAGCCGAGTGCACCGGCGACAACATCTTCCTGGTCAAAAAGGGGAAGCTCCTCACTCCTCCCATCGACGCCGGCATTCTCGAAGGGATCACCCGCGACGCCGTCATTGAAATCGCCCGCTCGGCCAAGCTTGGAGTCCTGGAAATCCCTCTGGTCAAGCACGATGTTTACATCGCCGACGAGTGCTTCCTCACCGGCTCCGCGGCAGAGGTCATTCCGGTCATCAAAGTCGACAGCCGCATCATCGGCGACGGCAAACCTGGTCCGGTGACCAAGGATCTGACGAAGCGGTTTCATCAACTCACGCGGGAGTAGGCCCCGTGAACGAAGACGCCAAATTCTCGCCCCCCACCAATCCATACCTCGCGCCGGCTCCGCTGGAAAGCGAGCCCAGCGCTCCAGCAGATTCTCTTATCGCCTCCTCCGAAGCGAATCGTAAGCCGCGGATTTGGACGGTCTTTGCCGCATTCGTTGCGGCCTTCGTGGGGACGATCGTCCTCTCGATCGTCGGCGCGGTGGTGGTTGTCGTTTGGTATTTCGCAAACGGTGGAGCGTCGGGTGATTTGCCGGCGGAGCTTCCCAAATTCATCACCCAGCCGGCCCCTTTCATTTTCCTGGCCGCGCTGAGCCAATTGGGAATCTTCGTGGCGGCGATTATCCCCGCCTGGCTCTCGCCTGAACCTTTGATCCAGCGATTGGGGCTGATAAAACCCCGCCTGCCGCTTTGGCAATGGCCCGTGCTGGTCATTGGCGGAATCATCCCCTTTGCCTTTGGGATGTTCTGTGCGATTGCGGTTTCCTGGGTCATTCCGGCCGACGAATCCGTGGCTTCGCTTTATGAGCAGATGACGCCGGTGATGGCGATCCCCTTCATCTTCTTCATCGCCATCGCTCCCGGGTTCAACGAGGAAATGCTTTTCCGCGGATACATGCAGCGGCGGCTGCTCGCACGCTGGAATCCGTGGGCGGCAATCCTGGTGGCGTCGTTCCTGTTTGCCCTGCTCCACATCATGCCGCACCCGATGGCCCTGGCGTTTCCGGTGGGGATCTGGCTGGGCGTTCTCGCCTGGCGAACCGAATCGACCTGGCCCGGCATCGTCAGCCACGCCGCCTTCAACGGCCTCTGGAACATCTACGTCATCGGCAGCCGGCTGAAGTACCTGCCCGATCCGCTGCCGGTCTGGTTCCACGTACTGTTCTTCGGCATCGCGGGAGTTTGCTGTCTGGCCTCCATCGTGCTGCTCGTCCGGATGAAGCCGGCCGTTGCCCACCCCGCGCCGCCGAGTTGACACCGCTATTCTTCCGCCGCCCCACCGAGCGTCACTGAAATCTTGTACTTCTGCTGCAAGTGGGCGTGGGCAATGCCGGCGTGGGCATCTTTGGGAAATTTCTTGCAGACCTTTTGAAAGGCCTGGATCGCCGGCTCCTGTTGGCCGGCTTCTTCCTTGCAATAGGCCATTTGCAGAAATGCCCACGGAGCCGACGGCACATGCGTGGCGACCTGGTTATAGAGGATGATCGCCTCGTTCTGCTGCTTGAGTTGCCGGTGGCACCACGCCATCGCCTTGTAGTTCTCAGGGAAATTGTCGCACTGGCGATAATGGCCGATCGCTTCCTTGAGTTGTCCGGCCTGCTGATGTGTGGCTGCCACCTGCCACCGCCAGTTGCCTGAGTTCTTGGCATCCGACGAATAGAGGTCTTCATAAACGGCAATCGCTTCCGCCCATTTCCCAGCCGCTCGCTGAGTGGCCGCCAGTTCCGGCTTCCAGCGGACAGCATGCTCCGCATCCTGGCCGATGAGTTGATTATAGGCCTGCACCGCCCCGGCCCAGTTCTGCTGCTCGCGATAGGAATAGGCGATCTGCCCGAGCCCCTCATTCTTGTCGGCATATCGCTTGTAGACGTCGCGGGCCTGATCGTACTTCGCCTTCGACTTATGCCAGGCGGCAAAGCGTCCCAGCACCTCGTCATCCGGCGCGAACAGCTTGTGCATCTGCTCGTAAGCGGGTGGGACATCGGCATCCTTCAGCGCCACCGCCAACACATCCCCCACGGCAAGCCACGCCTGCCGGGCAAGGGCCTTTCCCTCCGGTTTTGTGATGTCCGCCGGTATCTGCCCCTTGAGCCACGACACAGCCGTATCCGCCAGCTTCTCTCCCTTGGCCTTCGTCTTGGAGTCCGCCACCATTTCGGCAATCGGAGTGCGAATATAAGCCTGGACGTGGTACGGCATTAAGTCGGGAGTATACGTCGTTGCCAACGCCTTCACGCCATCCTCGAACGCTGCCTGTCGGAAGGAATGGACCGCCAACTCCCGCGAAGCCTGCTGGCAGGGGGCGGCAGCATAGGGCGTCCGCTTGAGGTCAAAAGTCATTTTCTTCCAGAGTTCAACCTGCGTCGCTTCGTCTTTCTCGGTCGCGGCAATTTCGATCAGGTCTGCCAGGGCATAAACCGTGGCCAGATGAGCGGGATTCTTCGCCACGACCTCGCGCAGCGACTTTTTCGCTTCCTTCGTCCGGCCAATCTCCTTGTAGGTATGCCCGATGTAAAAGGAGGAAGCGGTTGCCTGGTCTGAATCGGGCCAGTAATCAATGACCGACTGAAATCCCTCTTTGATGGCAGTGTTTTGTTTCTTGAGCTGGCACTGGCAAAGGCTCCACTTGAGCTGCGCGAAAGGAGCTCCCTCGCTCTTCTCGTAGAGCGTCATGAACTTTTCATATTCCGCCACCGCCGCCTTGAAGTTCTGTTCCCGCCAGTACTTCTCGGCAACCTGCATCTGGTAGCGCTCGACCTCGCGGAGCTTCTTCCAGCCATCGAGCGGAAGCTCGTTAAGCTCATCGGCGCGGCCCTGGACTGCAAGTCCAAGAGAGAAGGCAACTGCCACCAGGATCAACGCTCTGCAATTTACACTTTGCACTCTACACTCCTTTACTTCTTCTGTTTCGACATCAACCACTTCGCATATTCCGTGTGCCCATAGTTAATGACGTTCGCACCGAGTTGGTAACATCCCTTGTAGACATCCGGGGAAATCCCCGCGTGACCGTCCGCCCAGGCGTCCGAAATGTCGCCGGGATGGTAATAACAGACCCAGCGGCCGTCCACGTTCCATCCCAGCGGCTCCTTGCCGCCGTGCGGCACGACGTAAGGGAACTTGGGGACCGCGAAGGGGGCGCGGTGGATGATATCGTCCATCGGTATCGGCACGGGCCGGACCTCCGGCAGAACATGGTTCATCATGGCGACAAACTGATTGTGGAAATGGGCGGTTCCCGCAGAAGCGAAGAGCATCCCGTGCTTATTGAGCAGATACTCGCGCAAAATCTTTGTTTCAGAATTCGAGAGCGAAACCGACCCCTGTCCCGTCATGAACATCACAGGGGGGCTCTTGTCCGGCGGAAACGCCGCGAGCTGGCTGACGCGGCGTGACTCAGTTTGCTCAGCCACTTTCTGCTGCGTGAGAATGCCGTATTCGAAGAGCATGTTCAGGTCGCCGCCGATCCCGTGGTTCAGGGCCCAGTCGCCGCCGTCGTATTCCAGGCGGATCAGGCGGACCTTCCCTTTATTCGTCCCCCCCGCGAAGCCGGCGCCGGTTCCTTCGCCATAGCCGACCGTGTAAGCATGCTCGGTTGCCTGATCGAGCTGCAATTTCACTTCGTCAATCGGCGGGACATTGAACTTGATGGCGGAGAGCGGGTTGATGATGTACTTTTTGCGGATGACCTTTTGAATCTGCACCTTCTGCACCGCGAGCTGCTTCTGCTGGCCGCCGCCGGCGGGCAATTCGTAGATTTCGTGGCAGCCGCGAACCTGGCTGAGCATCAGACCGACAAGCCAGAACAGCAGCGCATAGGTTGAAAATCCGATAAGGGACTGCTTGAGCTTCTGGCTGCCGCGGCCGTAGTACCAGGCTTCCGGGTCGAGCGGGTTCCAGGTCCTCCTGCCGTCTTGAGCCTCTGCCGATTCCATCCGCCGAACTTCAATCCGCCTGCTGGAGCGTTCCAGCCACCAGATCAGCCAGCCCAGGCCGATCAGAAACAGCCCGCCGGTCCCGTAGTAGGCGATGCTGGTCCGCCAGTCGTGCAGGCCTCCCCAATCGGTGACAACCACCGCCAGTTGCCACCAGAGCAAGTAAACCCACGTTGCCGCCGCGGCCGATAGAATCTTGGCGTGCTCTCCCGGCGAGCGCCAAGTCATGCGAATCCAGTTCACCCAGGCCAGGCCCAAGGGGAATGCCAGTACGAACACGGCAAAGAACACCACCGGCGTATCCGGCCACATCCGCCAGAGAAGTGTGCAAAGCCCCCAGATCAGCGCATAGGGAACGCTGAGGATGAGCAGGCTCTTGGTGTGGGTATCGAGGGACTTCATAAATCAGTCTAATTAGCCACGGATTGAACACAGATGAAACACGGATTTGGTCATTCCTGATTTTCCTTCGTATCCGTGCTTAATCCGTGTTCGATCCGTGGCCAGAAAGCTACTTGGCACCATCCAAAAGCTTGTCAAAGTCCTTCTCCAGCGGATTCGCCTTCGGGTCCGCCGTCTTCGTCTCATCCATCCCCATCGCTTTGACCGCCTTGGCGGTGTCGGCACTTGACGGAGTCCCATCGGACTTGGTCTCCCCCTTGGCCGCGGCGGTTGCGGGTGCCGGAGCGGCGGCTTGCGCTGCAACTGGCGGCTGAACCTTCTTGGGTTTCTCAGCCACTTGCGGCCCCCAGATCATGTATGGGGCGACCGTGAAGACAAAGAGAAAGGCGATGGTCCCTACGGTCGCGATGACCAGGCTCTGGATGAGCAAGCTGGTCTTCACGATGCCGATCACTTCCTGCGGGCTACGTCCCCGAAGTTGCGACAAGAATTCTTTGAGTTCGGCGAGCGAAGCTCCGCCATGCTCTTTCAGATTACGAAAGTCGGTGATTGCCATGACTGGTTACCTTTTTTCTTCGAGGACGTGGACGAGCTCGCCCCCCGCCTCGCTAATGGCTTCAATGACCGGCTCAAATTTCTGAGCCGGAGCGTCTTTATTGACTTTGAGAAATACTGTTCGATTTCCGGGCCCCGCATCGCCGAGCAAAGCGCCGATCCGCGAGGCCAACTGCACCTCGCCAAGCTGCTGCCCGTTTAAGTACAAATCTCCCTTGGTATCAATCGCCACGCTGACTTTGGTCGTACCTGCCGCCTGCACGTTGGCCGCCTCGGCCGGCTGCCACTGGACATGGCTGTCGTCCTGAGCTCGGGCCAGAATGACAAAGAAAATCAGCAGGTTAAACGCAATATCCCCCATCGCCGTGCTCGGCACGTCCGCCTTCATCGGTTTACGGGGAATCTTCATGGTCGCTTACTGGCCTTCAAAATTGGCTACTCGCCAACGGCGATGGTTCGTTCTTCTTCGCGCTGGATGGTAATGCTCGCGCCGGCATCCTGAATTTGCGTGGTGATCGCGATCCAGTGTATGTAGGGCGTGTTCGGGTCGCTTTTGACGACGATGATTCGGTCTTCCGGCCTGGTCTTCCCTTGCAGCAGACGGGCCAAGCGAGCAGGAAACTCTGGCGTTTTCACCTGGTCGCCGTTGACGGTCACGATTTTGTCGCTCGAGCTGAGGGCGATCAGGATATTTTCCGTCTTCTGCTCCTGCTTCACCTTTTCGCTGCTGGGAAGATCCTGCCGCCTGCCGCTGTCCGGCTGGGTGGAGGCGCAAACGAGGAAGAACACGATTAAATTGAACGCGATATCCCCCGTGGCAACGGCCGCGGGCTCCACCAGCAGTTTTCCCAGTCTTCGTTCCAGCTTCATGGCCTCTCCTTACGCCGGCTGCTTGTCGGAGAGGGCCGTCTGCAATGTCAACGTCTCAATCAGCTCGGCAGCGGATTCCTGCACGTCCAGCACAAAGGTATTGGTCACACTGGTGAAGTAGTTAAAGCCAATGAACGCCGGAATACCGACGATCAGCCCGAGCACCGTGGTGAGGAGCGAAATTTCGATACCAGCCGCGGCTGCTTCGACGATGTTCTTTTCCCCCATCTGGGCGACGATGTCGCGGAAGGACTGCACCATCCCGGAAACGGTACCAAGGAAGCCAATCATAGGAGCCGCGCTGGCGACCGTGGCCAGAATGGGCAGGTGCTTTTCCAAGGCAGCCACAACATGCACCGCGTAGTCTTCCATCGCCTTGGAGACCTGTTCGCTGATCTGGGCAGGATCGTAGTCCAACTTGCGCAGGAAGACGTACTTCCGCAGGCCAGCACCGAGAATTGCGGGCACCGGACCCTGTTCGCGTTCACACAGCTCAAGGGCATCTTCGGCCCGATCCTCCTGCAGCAGGTCTTGCACCTTCTGCCGCAGTTGCGGGTTCTTGGTCGTCAACATGAGGAGCGCTCGAGATCGCTCGATGATCACTCCCAAAGCCAAGATGCCCAGGACGAGGATTGGCCACATGAAGAAGCCACCCTTCCGCATGTCTCCCATCGCACCCGTGTTGGTGATTTCGTCGAGCGTGCTGACCCAGGTCTTGGGCTTCGCTGGCTCCGCCGCTTCCGACTTTGTTTCGCCGGAATCTGCTTTGGCGGCCGGTGGTGTGCTGGCCTTCTCACCCGCCTTCGGCGGCTCGGGAATCTTGCCGTCCGGAGATTTCGCGCCGGCGGGCTCCGCGGATTTGACGCCGGCCGCGGGAGGAACTGTCGCGGGCTCGGCGACTTTGGTGGCGGCGGGTTTCTTGCCTTTGGCTTCATCCGCCAGGATGTCGTCGGCCTGGGCGAAGGCGAGGAAAATGAGGGTCCACATGGCGTATTGGGTTTGGAAAGTGTCAGTCGGAATAAAAGCGTAAATATCAGGGGGCTTACGCCCCCCGCTCGCCTTTACTTATTGTCATCCACACTGTTGGCTTCGGCTTCGAATTGCTGCAGCATCTCCGGCAGAGCCAGGCGGCCGCGGGCGTATTTGGCCCCTTCGCTGCTGGGATAGTCCCAGCGGCAGCGGTTGTAGCGGCGGAAGGCCTCGCTGTTGTTTCCTCCCAAACGGAAGCTTTCGCCGGACCAGAACAAGGCATCGGCGCAGAGGGCGTCATCGGGGAAGAGTTTGGCGAATTGATCAAACGACTTGCCGGCGGTGGCATACTTCTTCGATTTGTAGTAGCACTGTCCGACGCGGAACGCGAGCTTGGGAGCATGCTGATGGGTCTGGAACCGCTCCAGGAATTTCTCCCCCACCTGAGCCGCCACTTGATACCGCTCGTGCTTGTAGAAGTAATCCGAGATCCGAATCATCACGTTGGGAATCAGTGGGCTCTTGGGATAGGTGGCGGCGAGCGTCACATAGGCCTCCAGGGCTTGATCAAAGTCCCCCGCCTCCTCGTAGCTCTGGGCCAGTTTGTACTGGGCATCGGGAGCCAGGGTGTGGTCGGGATACTGCGAGATAATTAGGTCGTAAGAGCGAATCGCTTCGTCCCACTGCTCCAGTTCCTGGGCGAACTGTCCCAGGAGATACGCAATTCGCGGAGCGTACTTCGGATCGGGATAATCCTCCATGACTTCCCGCAGAATGCGGCGGCCCGCTTCCAGGTCGGTCTTCTTTTCATCTTCTCGCTGCAAGCTTTTGTGGCTCTTGAACAGCTCGAAGTAGCTTTCGGCAATCCGGAACTTGGTCTCCACGGCCAGAGTCTCGTCGCCGAATGTCTTGCTGAAGGCCGCGACCAGGCCGTCCGTTCCGACAACCACCGGCAGGCGGCTCTTGAGTTCCAGCTTGCCACTCTCAGTGCTGGCGGAGGGATCTAGGTACTGGACAATGATGTTGTCGCCGAAGTAGGTCTCAATGACCGGATCGGCAGTATCAAGGCTTCCTGGTTTCGGTTTATCGACCGCCTTGAGCTGCAAGGAGCCGGTGAAGATACCGCTGTGGGCCAGCGTTTCTTCCAGGCGGACAGTTTCCTTCTCTCCCATGTCGGAAGTGATTTCCACCGAAGCAACGTCACGGGCGTCGGACGAATCCAGGTCCGCATCGGTCACTTTGATGAATATCTTCTCGCCGACGTGAAGCTGCGTTACTTCCTTGTCATAGTCCCGGTCGGTCACCGTCAGGACACCATTGGAAATCAGCCGTCCCTTGGAAGTGAGCTTCAAAGCTTTGCCGTCGGGCCTCTTGGCGTCGGTATAGGCGGCGTTGATCAAATCCTTGCCGGTCAAATTAAGGACTCGCGTCACCAGATTGGCACCGGCTGTCTGCTCCTCGGCTCCTTCGCCAAGTTTCACCTTGCCGAGCAGGTTCCGCGGCATCGAAGTCGTCAGCGGCACCACGGCCGGACTGTTCTTACCGCCGAGTTGCAGGATGACCTGGCCGATGAAGCGCCCCTCTTCGAGCGCCCAGCGCTCATCGGGGACCGCTCCATTGGGTGAGAACTGAGTGCTAATGGCACAGTTTACTTCCACGGTCGCGCCGTCCGTTGTCGTCAGCAGCACCGCCACCGTGCTGAGACTGTCCTTGGCGGCATCGGGGTCAATGACTTCCACCGTCAGCGGAGCTTCGAAGGCTACGCCGCTGGTCTCCTTGCCGGCCGTGGGTAGAACAGTAATTTGCGGCGGCTGTTTGGAATCGGCCGGAGCGGGGATGACGCGAGTCTCCAGAATGCGAATTTTCCCCTGGCTCGGCTGATTGACGTAGACCACGTCTTCCCGCGGCACGGCGTGACCGGGGAAAGTGTTGTGCGTGTCGATATAGCGAACGTAAATCCGGTCGCCTGGCTTCACCAAGAGCTTGTCCTTCTCTTGCTTGGAAGACGTATCAACTTCCTTGGTGAAGATGCCGCTATATTCTTCGGTTTCAATCGCTTCGAGTTCCACGGGCTCTCCATCGTTGACTACGACCTGCAATTTGAGCGTGTCCCGCTGGTTGGTGCGGTCTTCGTCGTAGTCGAGCATTTCCACAATAAACCGGTCACCCGGTTCGACCCGCTTCAGGTCTTTGCGAATCGTGTAGACATCTCCAGCCGTGGTGCGGGCAAAGTCATAGGCAATCGGCCGAATGTAGGCATTGAAGTACGTGGCCTGCAGCTTGCCGGTGAGAATCTGGCTGGCACCAGAGTCATTGAGGGTCAATTCATCGGTGTAGGTAGCCGTGACGGTATCGCCGGCTGCGATTTCCAGCACGTTGTTCGCGGCCAGGCCGAGGACATCTTCTTTCGTTGGAATGAAAACTTCTCCCGGACGGACCCCGCCGATTTCCACATTATTGATGGCAAGCGCTTCGCCTAGATATTCGCGGCAGACAAAGCGGGCATATCGAAGTTGCCTGGCCGGGAAGCGAAATTCCCAATCATTATTAGCCACAATCACACTGCCGCCGACCGAGGGCTTGAGCGTGATGCCGTACAAATTGAGCAGGCTGTCTCCCTTAATCTCTACGGCCTTTAGAGCCAGAGTCTGTCGGCCCGGGGCTTCGACAAGCAATGTACCGACCTTTTCCAAAACAGGCTTGTCAGCGCCGCCGGAATTCGGAACCGCGCCCGTAACAATCTGTTTGCCAAATTCGATATTGTATCTGCCCCCTTCGCCAGCGTGGGCAACCTGCATCCAAACTTCGTAGGCACCCGTCGCGGGAGCATCGAACTCCCAAGAGACCGAATCTTCTGGAGCTGCCCAGCCTGTTAGAACATCGCGGCCATTTTCCTTCGCCGGGCCGAATTTTTCCGACTTCTTATTCACCTTCGCCGAAGTGATGAGCAGCGGCACGCTCCCCGCGCCCCCGGCCATGGGAGCGGAAGCGGCCCGCTTCTTGGCGGCGGCACTTTCCAGGTCAAAATCGAGCGGACGGAACGAGCCAAGCAGGACCTGGGCATTGTTAAGATCGCTGCGTGCCAGCAGCGCTTCCACGGGCAGCTTGCCGTCCGCATGGCTGGCGAAGATGGCCAGGTCGTGGGTGCCGGCATCGAGCCAAAGGTCCACAGTGCGGCCGCCGGGACCGAGCTGCAATTCTTCGCGGTTATCAATGGCGAGCGCCGTCGTCGCGCCGTTTACCTGAATGCGAACCGCCCCGTCGCGCGGCTGGACGAATCTGCCGCTCCAAATGACGGCGTAAGGCTTGTTGTAGTTCTCGTCCGCTTCTTTCCAAGCGAACTGTAGGTGGTCTGGTTCGCTTTCCGCGACCGGCTTGGCATTCTTGGTGAAGTCCGATACTTGCTGCCAGGTGGTATAGCCGGTGAGATTACCGCCATAGACCCGCTGAGTCATCTTTCCGTAAACGCCGCTGACCGGTGCCGCCGGGGGACGCTCGGGGTGGCTGGCAACGCGGAACCAGAACTCGCCATCCTGGCTGCCATAGAGCTCGCCTCGGATCGGAGCGTTCTTCGTCACATCCGGCGTCGAGAGACGCACGCGCGTGGCGATGCGAAGATCCTTCATATCCACGGTCAGTTGTTTGGGAGTCGCCCCGTCGGGGTCGCTCATCCAGAAGCTCTTGAGGTCGCGGTCAATGGCCATCAGCGGGTTGTGATCGATGGCATTATCCGTGGCAAGCGCCCCCGCAGGAAGTTCGCCAGTCTTGGACGACCCTTCAAACACGCCCGTATGAGCACCTGTTTCCACCATGGTGACTTGCACCTGATCACCACTGTCGGAAGTGAGCTTGACGACGATCTTGTCGGCGTCGTTGGTCAAATCGCGATCCCCATCCTTCACACGGAGATAGACCTCGTTGCCGGGCTTGATTTGATTGGCCGGACGAACGAGAGAGCGGCGGCGGTCCTGGTTGTCTTCATCGACGACCTCGCGCTGCAGTACCTCGCTGAACGACTCCTGCTTCCGGTCTTCAATCTTGCTGCTGGCGACATCGAATTTTGCATCCGCGGCGACTTGAATCTCCACGTCGGAGAGCGGGACGCTCTTGAACTCGGCTTTGAATTCCTCCGGATAGTCGCATTTGATGACATCCTTGCCGGTCACCTGCAAAACGTGATCTCCGGCAACTGCCTGGCCCAATCGCGTTTCCAAATCGACGCGGAACAGGCCTTTCCCCGCGCCGGAGCCGGTGAGATAAACCATTTCGCTATCGCCGCCGGGCTGCGTGGTGACACGGACCGGAATGCGGTTATGCCCGCGGCTGATTCCCAGGTCGCTGTCGTGAACGACGATCGAGAGAGGCATGCCGGGAACGTGGCGGCGTTTGCTGGCCCTACCCAAACGTCCGACCGTCCGCAGCAAATTGAGCTGGTCGATGTACTTCTCTTCGGAGCCGTAGACTTCGGCCAGGTTATAAAGCGCCTGGTTGGCGAGTTCGACGCTGGGAACTCTTTCCAGAACTGCCTTGAAGATGTCGCGAGCTTCGTCCCGATCGCCGCGACGGAAGGCGAGAACGCCGCGAAGGAATTCCGCCCGGACTACAACGTCGATTTCCGTGTTGTGCGCCAGCTTCTCGAAGACCAGTTCGGCCTGGTCATAGACCTTTTGAGCCATAAAGGTTTCGCCAATGCCGAACTCCGCTTCGATGGCCTGAGACGACATGGGGTAACGATTGACGACGGTGGTGTATTCGCTGCGGGCAATGTCGTAGCGGCGGGCCTTGAAGAAGTTCTTGGCAAGGCCGAGCTGCATTTTGGCCTTGGTGCCGTCATCAACCTGCATCGACTCGCTGAATTGGACCAGCCACCCGCGAAGGATCTCCTCAACGGCGTCGTGATTGGCATCGCCGCTGGCTGCCATTAGCTTTTCACAGATGAAGGTCAGGAAGTCGGGCGGAAGCTGATTGCGATTGGCGTCGAACAAAGCCTTGTTGGTGAGGTACGACTCAAAGGCCAGCCGTTCGTCGCCGAGGCGGTAGTAGAGCGCGGCCTGCATGAGCGGAGCGAGCGGGCTGTTTTCATCAATGGTCAGGCCGACGCTGCCGAGGCGGGCGAACGACTGAGTCGCCAGGTCGCGAGCCCCCTTCTTGCGGGGTTCATCGACATTCGGAATGTTGGCGAGCATGCCGGTGGAAAGCACGGCTGCTCCAACGAAGTCCTTGCGAGTGACGGCGTTCTGGGCGAACGGAGAAAGCCGGTCCCAGTCGTAATACTCATTGCCGACCGAACGGGTGATTTTCTGCAGTTCCAAGAGCCGCTTGGTCTTGTTGGCCGGGTCTTCGGGTTGCGTTTCCAGAATGGCCATCGCCGCGCCGCCCGATGCGGGATAGATTTCGGTGGCGGCCAGCATTGCGTAAAACTTCTGCTTGACGTCCTCTTTCATTTCCACGTTGGCCCGAACGCCGTCGAACCACTGATTGGCGACCCAGATGTCCATGTCCCAGGGGCGGAGAGGCCGTTCGTTCTGCCGCACGCGAGCTTCTTTGAGAACCCGCTCAAAGTTGGCGAAATCAGCCGCCTTGAGGTAGTCATCCGCCAGCCACTGCGTGTAGCGGCCAAAGAAATCGGTGTCGTGCTTGAGCAGTTCGGTGACAAACGGCAGTCGTTCGGCGGGCGTTTTCATTCGAGCGACGAGCCTGCTGGCGCACTCGCGAGATTCGGAGTATTGCCGATTTAGAGCGACACAAGCGGTCCAATGGGCAACGGCTTCCGTCTCCATCTGGTATTTCAGGAGCGTGTCGCCAATGCCGCTGGCATAGACCGGGTCATTGCCAAATTTGGCAATGGCCTTGGTCATCCAGGCGTGGGCCTGTTTCACCATGGCGGCGTCATTGTTCCTGTCCGCGGCGACATGCAGCCGACGCCAGACATCGGCATTGTTCGAAAGCGGTTCAAATTTCAGAAAGTGCGCCGCAGCTGCTTTGCAATCTTCGGGCTTGCCGTAGTCGGTCGCCGATTCCAGCCAGCCAAATGCTGCGGGAAACTCGGTGGGGAATCGCTTGCACCAAAGTGCATAGACGCGAATCATTTCACCCCGCTTGTTGGCGGGCGAATAATGGCGGAACCATTCCATTTGCGTTGTGAGAACATAGCGGGCCGCGCCATCGTTGAGCTTGTCAAAGGTGGCGGCATCCATCAAGTTGTTGCGGATGGCTTCCCCAGGGCCGTACTGATTGTTCCGCTGTTCCGCGAAAGCGGTGGTCAATGGTTCGGCGGCAACCTTCTTGAATTCCTCCATGGCGAGAGCGGCCCGAGCGGCATGGTCTTTGTTCTGCCGGGCGGCAGCGGCCCAGGATTTCACCATGTCCCGGAACGTCGCCAAATGAGGATTCTGAACCCGCGCGGTAAAAATTAGCGCGAGGTCGCTCTTGAATTCGTCGTCGCTGGCGGCGTTGTAGAGCAGGTAGTCCATCGCGCCGGACGTGTAACCGTCATCGGTCGGAGACTGTGCAATCAATTCACGGAAGATTTGCTTGGCCTTGGCCTTTCCTTGCACCATGTCTTTGTAGCGATCGCGGTAGATTTCGGTCGCCAGGACATATCGAAGATAGAAGGTTCCTTCCTTCTTCTGGGCGATGGCGGCGAGCAGCTTGGCTTCGCTGTCAGCAATCTGCGCCGGCTCGGCACCGTTCTCGCGTGCAAAGTAAGCGGCATTGCCGTTCGTGAGCGGATCGTCGGCCAGCACGGAAGCGAACATTGCCACGGCTCGCGGCTTATCGCCATTGGTGAGGAGCGAGATGGCGAGGTAACTTTGGAGCTGGAAGCGGTCGGCGCGGGACGGGTACTTCGCGACGTACTCGTTGACGAGAGCCTCCATCTCAGCCGGTTTGGCCCCGGCGTGATAGAGGCGGAAGACCAGATTGAAATGAGCGGACTGGTCATCACGGATAGCGCGAGCCCTTCTGAAGCTCTCGGCGGAGTTGGCGTGCTGGCCAAGGTTTGCCTGGTTCTCCGCCATATACAAGTGGAACTGCCTTTGAGCCTCAGGATCGCCGACGAGATTCTTGGCGATGAGCTTGGTGCCGACCGCGGTTGCCTTGGCCCACTGTCCGATGCGTCTCCATTCCCAGAATGAATGATGGCCAAGCTCCTTGGCGAACTCGCCCGCGGGAAGCTTATCGAGCATCTCATCCCCCAGCTCCGCGGCAGCGGTGATGGTTTCTCCCGTGTTGGCGGCAGTGTATTGCTGCACGGCCAGAGCGCCGTAGCGGCGGCCGATTTCGGTTGCGCCCTGGCGTTTCCAAACGGCTTTGCAAGCGTCGGCGGCTCTGGCCCGGTCCTCAAGCTGGTTCATGGCGTTCGCAAGGCGAATTTCAACTTCAGGAGCCTCCGGCTGACCTTCGTAGCGAGCCAGGAACTGGCGGCAGACGGCGGACAGGTCTTTATTGCGGCTGATAGCTTCCAAGCCATCGATCAGCTTGAGCATCACCGCCTTGTGCCGTGGGTCAGTCGCGTGGGAGGCCGCGAATTGTTGCCCAACGCGGACTAGACCGAAGAGCCGGCCGTCCTTGTGGTACAGGTCCACCAGCTTGACCATCGCCTCGGCGGCTTCGGGGGTACTGTCCTTGAACTTGCCGAGTTCCGCTTCGAGAGCGGCGGCCTGCTGACCGACGACATCGACGGTCTTTTCCTCTGGCTTCGGGGCGGCGGGTTTTTCCTGAGCGAAGGAAAAGCTGGCTAGCAAGAGCAGGGCGAGGGTGAGTGAGTTACGCATAGTCTTTAGCCTGGTGGGTGTCTTTTGGTGAGTAGGCTTTCCGCCTGCTTGAATTCATTTACTCTGGGCAGGCTCGAGGCCTGCCTCACTATTTAGCCGCCTGTTTTCCCGAGGGCTTCGGAAATCTTCTTGGCGTCGGCGGCGAGTGGGCTTTCCGGGAATTCGCTGATGAGCTGATCGAACCGCCGCTTCGCATCCACCTTGCGGTCCATGCGATAGAGGCAGCGGCCGTAGTTGAACAGAATCACGTCCAGGAATTTCGCGTCGGGCTGGTTGTTGAGGACGGTCTCGAAAGTATCGACTGCTCGGGCGTAGTCCTTCTGGATGTAGTAGTAGTTGGCCATCTTGGCGACCGCTTCGCCCACGCGACCGCTCTCCGGGAACTCGTCATAAACCTTCTTGAATTCTTGAAAGGCCCGGTCCTGAAGCTGCGCTGCGGGGGCACCTTCGCTCTTTAGAGCCATCTGCTCGTAGCACTCAGCGATGCCATACTGAGCCTCGCCCCGGAGTTGGCTGGTTTGCATCGCCACGAGCCGCGAGTAAATGCCGATGGCTCGCTGCAAGTCTCCCTGCTTGCGGGCGACTTCGCCAAGTTGCAGCAGAGCGTCATCCACAAAGCCGCTTTGCGGAAATTCACTCTGCAATCGCTGGCACATGGCAGCAGCGAGATCAAGTTTGTCCATGGCGAAATAGATGTGCCAAAGTTGCACGTAGGTCTGCTCCAGCAAATTGCCGCCGAGCTTGCGGGCATCCTCGGCCACGTCCTCGCAAACGTTGAGGGCCTGCGAGTATTTCTCTTCCGCCTTTTCCTTGAGGCCGAATTCCTTGTAGCGATTGCCGATGTTGGTCAGCGCGTCCGCTGTCTTAAGCTGCGTTTGAATGCGAAGTTCTTGATCAGAGATTTCCGCCTTCGTCACGCGAACGCCGCCAATGTTCCCTTCCAAACACCGCGCGATAGCCGTCACCTGCCGCACGCCATCTTTGCTATGGACTTCGTCAAGGTAAGTGACCCGAACCTGATCTCCGGGGATAGATTGCAGGACCGCATCGCCGGCTACGGGCTGCTCCGCCTTTTGCAGGGAAATGGTTGCTTGGAAAACACCTGTATGGAGCGTTCCATCATCTGCCGGCTCATCACCGGCGGGCACGTTGGCGGTCGGAGGTGCTTTTTCGTCGCCAACTGCATCAGGCTTGGCACCCGGCTTGTTGACCTTGGCACGCGTAGAAACCGAAGCCGCGAGCTTGGATTCGTTCAGCACGATTTCGACTTTGTCGACAAGCTTCCACTTATCGACTTCCGCTTCCGCGGCGGGGAGCGTTTCGCCAGGCTTTTTCGCCGGATCGGCTGCCGGCGTTGCCGCTGGAGTTCCGGCTTCCTTGACCTTCGCCGCAAGTTCCAGCTCGATTTCCGAATCGGTTTTCGGACGGTAGACCTCGACCACCGCCGTGAGCTTGTCGGCGGCGTCGGTTAAGTCCTTATCGGCGTCAGTAATCCGCACGTTGACCGACTTGCCGAGGACGACGCCATTCACCGTCTCGCTGAATGCACCATCCGTGATGGCGTTCATCGCGGTGCCTACCACGAGCACTTCACGGGTCACTGGCACCTTTAACTTTTTCTCAGCAGTGTGCTCGTCCGTGTAAGTGACGAGAATTTTGTCGCCGCCGCGGACTTCCAGAGTCCCATTTTTAGGCTGGGGACGGCCCAGCTTGGAAGGAATGGAACCGAGTACGAGTCGTACATTCCGGCCGACCGGGTAGGCATCGACAAGTTCCTCGTCGCCTCCGGCTGTCTTGCAGAGAACCTTGACGGTCTGGCTCGGGTCGAGCACTGCCAGATCGGCGTCTTCAATCTTGATAAAGAACCGCTTGCCGGCTTCGAGCTTCTCCGTTTTGCCGTTTTCGCCGCTGAGCGTAGTGCCGACTTTTTCCAACGCCGTAATCGCCCGGCTGTAATGGCCGAGCTGAAAGTGGCCGAGGCCGATGTAATAGTAGGCTTCATTGACCTGCGGACTGACGGGGTATTTCTCCACAACTTCGCGCATGATTTGAAAGCTTTTGCCGAAATTGCGGGCATGATAGAAGCAGACGCCGGTTTTGAGCGTTGCTTCAGCTCGCTGCTCTTCGCTCTTGTTGTCTTCGACAGCAATTTGCTCGAAGTGGGCACGGGCTTTGTCATATGCCCGGTCACGATCCAGATAGTAATTCCCCAGCCGCAGGTGGGCCTCGAAACGGTGCTTGCTGCGGGGGTAGCGTTCGATGACGGACTTCCAGATTTCGACGGCTTTGGTGGCTTCGTCGGCGTCGAGCCGCGCGTCACCCGCCTCCAGGAGTTGCTTAGCCGCGCGGTCCTCGACAATCGAGCCGCGAACGGGAGAGCCGGCGGGTTCAGCGGGCTTCTCCTGAGCGAGGGCGGAAACCGACATGAAGCCGAGGAAAACCAGTGTTAGCCCGGTAAGGGAAGTCATGCGCATGAAATTGGTCCTGCAATTCAATCCTGTCCCCAGGCGAGTTGCCCGAGGTTGCGGCAAACTATTCACGGTATTTTCCGGCGGGCAACTAGTCAAGAATTAGGGGATGTGCATTACCTGCTAGTGGCGTAGCCTTTGCCGTTCGTTACGGTTGTACCGGTGATTCATCCTGCTAACAAAATGGCCCGGCTGGAAAGCGCGAGCGCGATCCAACCGGGCCGTGATTTGCAAACTCATTCTGCAACACGGAGGACAAGCTGGCAGCTTGTCCCACGGTTAAGCAAACAGTTCCTTCACAACCTCGCCCTTGTCCACCAGCTTCATGGGCCGCTTGAGGGGCGTCATGACTTCCTTGGTGGCATCAATGCCCAAGGCGTGGCAGACGGAGGCGTGGATATCAGGAACATTGACAGGGCGATCCTTCGGCTCAGCTCCATCTTCGTCGGACGAGCCAATGACCTGGCCGCCGCGGACACCACCACCGGCGATGAAGCAGCTAAAGACGCTGGCCCAGTGATCGCGACCTTCGTCCTTGTTGATCTTCGGCGTACGACCGAATTCGCTGAGCATGATGACCATCGTCTTTTCGAGCATACCCGTCTCCGCCAGATCGGCGACGAGGGCAGCCAAGGCGGGATCCATCACTTCGCCGTGGTCGCGCATCGCCGGGAAGGCGTTGGTGTGCACGTCGAAGCCACCACGATTGATCTGCACAAAGCGAACACCCTTTTCGACCAACCGCTTGGCGAGGAGTGCACCGCGGCCGAAGGGATTGTCACCGTAACGGTCGATGACCGACTTGTTGACCTTGCCAAGCTCGAAGGCTTCGAGAGCCGGGCTCCGCATGAGCCTGACGGCATCGTCGATGGAGGTCTGGGTGGAAACCAGCCGCTCATCTTTGCTATTGCCATTGAACCGCTTGTTGAATTTCTCCAGCGTCTCAAGTCGCTTGTTGCCGCGGAGTTCAGCGATCCCTTCCGGGAAGGCGAGATAAGGATCTTTGTCGCCAGGGCTCGGTACGAAGTAGGCTTCGCACTTCTGGCCCAGGTAGCCGGCTCGGGGAGCGAGGCCGCTGATGGTGATGTAGGCTGGGAGATCGCCAAGGTTGGGCATTTCGTGAGCGACGACCGAACCCATGCCGGGGTGAATCAGGTTCGGGCCAGGCAAATAGCTGGTCTGCAACTGATAAGTGGCCCGACCATGATCTCCCTGAGTGCCGGCAATCGAGCGAATCAGAGCACAGTGGTGCATCTGCTTCGCCAGCGTGGGGAAAATCTCGGAGATTTCAACCCCGGGTGCCGAGGTCTTGATGGGCTGGAATTCGCCGGCAGTAGGACGGCCCGGCTTGGGATCCCACGTATCAATGTGGGTCATGCCGCCTCCATTCCAGAAGAGAATGACGTTCTCACATTTGGCCGCATGGTCCTTGCCGGCAGCGGCGAGGAGACGCGGGATGCTCATTCCCAGCAAAGATGCGCCGGTCGTGCCGAGCATCGCTCGCCGCGACAGCCGATAGCCTTCACAACCGATGGTCATAGGTTGACTCCTTGGGAACCGAGATGAGTGCTTATTGAGGTAGTTGCTTCACTCGACCGTCGCGCACTGCCAGGTCCATTTCCCTCGCTCGCGCTTCGGCTAGTGTCTTAAGGTAAAAACCGGAATTCGTTGCAGTTCAGGAGAATCCAACGAAGGTCGGCAACTCCGTCGGCCGTGGTGGCGTCAGTGGCGATGATGTCCTTCCCTTCGTTGATTTCCTCCGCACTTGGCTGGCGAGTAAGGATTTCGAGGTAAGCAAACTTGACTGCTTCATCAGGATTCGCATCCTTGCCGTTAACAAACCTGGCGATCGGCTCCAGGTCGCCAACGCGGGCGGCTTCGTGCGTGATGCGGCCGTTGAGCATCATCAAGGCCTGACGCATGGAGGCGCTATCGTCTCGCAAATCACCCAGATCGGTTCGATTCGGCTGTCCGAAGACGCGAAGGAAATGCCCTTCGGGAGCC
>JBJXFF010000063.1:0-36333 GCA_046153945.1 Pirellulaceae bacterium | reverse complement strand
CGAAACGGCTGACCTCAGGTCTCCCGCGCCGGCATCCGGGAGACCTGCGGTCGCGGGTGAGGGCGGGGTCAGGAGACCCGCGCCCAGCTTGGTTGCGCCCAACTGGGCTGGTGCCGATCCCAACTGCCGAATGGCCGTCGCCAGCTTCGCCACCCAGCCCAACTTGGGCTGGGTGGCGGGCGTTTTATTCACATTTGACACCTCCTGCGCACGAGAAAGATCGGAAGGCTCTGTTTCGACGCAAGTCGTCTCTTGAGCGGGAGTTGTGGCATTCACCAGCGGCGGCCTAAGACCTGAATCAGGGCGATTTTCCGCCACTTCGTATTCATGCTCGGAGCAGGTCGCGGACACTTGTTCGGCGCGGGTCTCCGACCCCGCCGAAACGGCTGACCTCAGGTCTCCCGCGCCGGCACTCGGAAGACCTTCGGTCGCGGGCGGGGGCGGGGCCCTCCGACCCGCGCCCAACGCCTTGGCTTCCGCTCCCTTGGCTTCCACTGCCGCCAGCTTTGCCTGCAGCTCGTCGATCTTGGCCTGCTGCCACTTTACGTACCGGTCCCAGCGGTCGCGCTCTTCCATGTCGATCGCCTTGTCGAGGGTCATGTTGACGTTGCCGTTCCCCAGCCAGCCGGCGTGGAGCTCGGCCAGCTCGTGCTCCACCTTGTCGATGAAGCGCAGATACGACACGCGTCCCAGTTGATGCTTGGGATAGACGTCGGTAACCGTCTCCGTAATCAGCTCCCCTCCGTGCTTCCGCCCCTCGGGATAGGTTTTAGTCCGCACCCGCTCGATCTTCAGAGTCTCGCACGACCGCTGATACTCCTGCTCCGCCTGGCTCTTCAGGTGCTCCAGATAAATCCGGTGCCGCACCATTGCGACGCGAAACCGCTCCCAGCCGGTCAAATTCCCGCTGTCCTCCGGCAGCGTCCTGGCCAGCCAGAATTCCACCGCCGAAATACCACGGCTGACCGTCGGCTGCGAGCGGTGCTGCTGGGCGGCAATCTCCTTCTGCTTCATCCCCCGGCTATGCATCTCGAAGGCATTGCGGTCCGCCAGCGGCGGCAGGCCCGGAACTTTTGGGGGCGTCCACGGCAACTTCGGCGCCTGCAACCGCTCCTTCATCCTCATTCCCGCCGGCCAGACCCCCCGAATCCCCTCCCCCAGTTCGGCCCCGCATTTCGGCCTGTTTTTCGCTGCTTTGGACATGACCTTGGCTCCTTGTGAATGTGGACTTTGCCTGTGAATGTCCAATTGTTCACAAACAAGGATGCCACAAGCAAGCCCTCAGTGCCAAGAAAAGTGGAAATAAATTCTGCATAAATAACTATACACTTACCCACTTTTAGGCACTCGTGGGTTGCAGCCGCGGGAGCGGCGACCAGAACCCAGCCCACGGCGCGAGCCGTGGGAAAGAACGCACAATCATGCCGAAAGCCCCGGCAGGGGCGGCAGAACCGTGGTCGCGAGAAACGTGCGATTCGTCGACAGCGTCTCGGCAATGACGGAACGAGACGATCCGGCGGTACGTCGAATCCACGATTCTTTCGCCCCTGCCGGGGCTTTTTTGGTTGTACGCCACCTATCCACGGCTTGCGCCGTGGGCTGAGTTCTGACACCGCTGCCGCGGTTAAGAAATTGGAATTTGGGGCGCGACGTAACACTCGCCTAAGAAATCATAAAATCGCCCTTCGGGTCAATCTCTAATTTCGCATCCTTACCTTCGCCTTTAATGAGGTAGTGAGCTCCACATCCGCTCAACGGGGCGAAATAGAATTCTAGCCATACCCTATTGCGTACTTCATCAATCGAAAACTCACAGAATAGACAGTGACGGTGACCCCTAGATCGGTCCTTGGAATACGACCGATACTCGGCTCCAGAGATTTCTCGGACTCCACTCTTATCCAAAACCCAAAGTGGTGAATCTGCTTCCTCCTCGCAGATTCCTTGCTGCCGGATCACTGCAAAGTAGCCAGATCGACTTTGAACAGTTTCTGCCCATTGCCGCTTGATATCTTTGAGGACCAATGCGAAACGCCAGTCGTCCTCAAAAATCGTTGGCGACATCTAATTCCACCTCTTCTTAATCCCGCTCGGCGTCCCCTCTCCCGGATCGGGCGTTTTGCTGGCGGGTTTTTCCGGTTTGTCGAGGTCGACTTCCGGAGAGAAGTCAACCGTTTCCTTAACTGCCTTCGTCAGGGGAGCGGTGTGAACTTCGCCGGAGAGGTTGGCGGGAGCGGGGGCTTCCGCGGGGTCGAGGCCGGAGATGTATTTCCGCCACGAGTCGAGTTGGTCTTGGGTGAGGCTGTTTTCCCGCGTGATTTCGTGCTTGAGTTGCTTCTTGGTTCCTTCGACGCTGACCATCACGGTGAGGCGGCCGTTCTCTTCGTACTTGAAGCGGACTTCGATCGGGGTCTGGGCGGGGAGATCGGCCGGCAGGTGGCGAACCGAACATTTGCCAAGCTGCGAGCAGTCGTCGGGGGAGGGGCTTTCCCCTTCCACAATTTGCACGAGGATCGACTTCTGCCCCGCCTTGTGCGTTTTGAAGACCCGGCGAGCCACGACCGGCAGCGGCGTGTTGCGGGGGATGAGAATGGCGTTGCGGGGACGCTTGGTTTTGATGTCGGTGGCGACGACGCCGAGGCTGTGGGAGTTGACATTGCGAATGTGAAAACTCGGCGACTTCCCTTCGTGATAGGCGAGCAGAATGCCGGCGTGCAGAGCCGCCCCGTGGGCCACTGCCTCGTCCGGCGAAACGCTCTGGTCCGGCTCCTTCCCCGAAAGCTGCCGCAACATCTCCACCACCGCCGGCATGCGGCTGGAGCCGCCGACGAGGAGGACGCGGTCGATGTCGGCCCAGGTGAGGCCGGCAGCTTGCAGCGTCTGACGGGTCGTGAAAGCGGTGCGATCGAGCAGATCCTGCGTGAGTTCGTGAAAGGTCTGGCGAGTGACTTCAACCCGCACGGCATTTCCCTTGTAGTCGCAGGCGATCCCCGCTTTCTGCCGGGCGGAAAGAGTTCGCTTGGCATCTTCGCACTCGCGCCATAAGCGGCCGGCGGCGTTGGGGTCCTCGCGGGGATCGACCTTGAACTTGCGAATGAATTCTTCCGCCACGTAATCGACCAGCCGCTGGTCCCAGTCCCGGCCGCCGAGTTGCACGTCGCCATCGGTGGCCAGGGCGTTGAAATCGGGGCCGCCGATTTCCATCACCGTCACGTCGAATGTGCCGCCGCCGAGGTCGTAGACCAGGATTTTTTTCCGCTCCACATCTTTGTTGGCCGGGTTCATGTATCCCTGTTGAAAGCCGAAAGCGACGGCCGCGGCGGTCGGCTCGTTGATGATGTCCATCACCTCCAGCCCAGCGATGTATCCGGCGTCCTGCGTCGCTTTGCGGCGGACTTCGTCGAAGTAGGCAGGGACGGTAACGACGACTTTTTGAATCGAGCCAATCTGCTTCTCCGCATCGGTTCGGAGCTTGTTCAGAATCCAAGCTTGCAGCGCCTCCGGCGGATATTGCCTTCCGCCAAGCAGCCGGTGAAAGAAGCGATGCCCGAGGTCCCGTTTGGCACACTCCGCCACTTGGTCGGCGTCGGTCGCTACCGCCTTATTCGCTTCCTTGCCGACGACGACGTTGTCCCCTTCAAAGAAGACCACGCTAGGAGTGATCTTGTCTCCTTCCGCATTGATCATCGTCTGCGGCCGGCCCAGATCGTCGAGACGAGAGATGACGGAAAAGGTGGTCCCCAGGTCGATACCGACGGCGGGATGTTTGCGTTTAGGCATGGCGCGAAGTGCAGAGTGTAAAGTGTAGAGTGCAGCGCAAAGGGCGGTTTTCATTTTACTCTACACTTTGCACTTTGCACTCTACACTTCTAGCCTCGACTCGATCGGTTTATTAACTTGGTAGGTGACCTTTCCTGAATTGGCCCTATGCCTGGTCCTCACTGTCCTCAATGCGGCGTGGAGATGCCCTCGGATTCGCTAATTCCCGAGGACTGGGGAGTCTGCCTGGATTGCCGATCCCAGGCGAACAGAACCCCGCCGATAGGCTCGCCAGAAGCACTCGCAGCAGGGCCGGCCGCGACTGAGCAAACTCGTTCGCCAGTTGAGGACGATTACCAGCTCGCGCCACCGGAGGTTCCCACACAGACAAGGCCCGTGAATACACCGCTTCAACGGAAGTCGCAGGCTCCTTTAGAACCAAAGCCCACTTTCCTCTGCCCTCCACTGTTGGCCGTGGTGGGAATAACCCTGGCCGGAATGACGTGCCTTTGCCCCATGTCGATGTTTCTGGAATTTCCCAAGGGGCTATTGATGTTGTGGGGAATCGGTCTGATTTTTGGCGGGATCATTTGGTTTGGGTTTCGGTTCAAGCGATTCACCGGGGAGCACATGCAGGACGAGGCTCCCTGGTATTTGCGCGGAGGCCTGGCAGTTTTGCTGCAACTGACCGGCTATGTCATTCAGGAGCCGGTGATTTTTGGACCGCCGTTTTGCGTGTTTGTCATGGGAGGATTGCTTTGCCTCTCGCCGTTGTTCATTCCGGATTTGGGATCCTATTTCCGGCGCAACTCCGTCGTCATGCCTGGCCCCTGGCCTGCGCCGCCGGCTGCTCCGCCCCCTGCGGCGGCGAGTACCACTGCGGATGGGGGAAAGAGGGACCCTGGCACTGTACCCGCCACAAAGAAGTCGCCCACGCTAGCGGAGTTGCTTGCCGGCGATCCGATGGTCTACCTCACCGACCTAGTGGAGTTCGACGTACAGGCCGGAGCCTGTCCCCTCGGAAAAAACGGCGAACTAGGGAACGGCAGCCGAATTGTGGTGCAGGGGAAGGAGAGCAAAAATGGCCTGGGGATGCATCCAGCTCTGCCGCCCAATGTAGCGAAGGCCAGTTATCGCCTTGGCAAGCAGCGGGCCATTCTGCGCGGCGGGGCCGCGCTCAACGACACGGCGGAAACTCCTTGGGGAGCCGCCGTTTTCGAAGTTCGCGGGGACGGCAAGCTGCTCTGGAAATCGCCACCGATTAAGAGCCGCGGACAGGTTAAGGATTTCCAGCTCGACTTGGAGGGGATTGAGGTTCTGGAGTTGAGCGTAGTCGCCGAGACCCACAACCACTACGTCCACGCCGTCTGGGTGGAGCCGCGACTGACAAAGAAATAGCCGCTAGCGCCAGATTCATTCACTCTTATCGTCGTCCGACCCATCGTCCAGGTCCAGCAGCGTCCGCGGCGGCTTGCGGCGGCGGGACGGCTTGGGAGTTGACTCTTGGGCGGACTCCGCTGAGACCGGTTCCGTTTCGGCAAAGGGGGAGGTCTTGGCCCGACCTTCCGCGTCAATGCCGGTCAGCAGTTCGATCTTCCGCTCGGCTTGCTCTAGCAGGTCGTAACAGTGGCGGAGATGCTTGATCCCCTGTTCGTACCTGGCCAGGGCTTCGGCCAGACCCAAGTCGCCGTCTTCCAGGTCGTGGACGATGGATTCCAGGCTGGCGAGGGCCGCTTCGAAGGAGGGAGTATCAGCAGGTGGATTGAGATTGCCCAAATTCACTGGTTGTTCAGAGTTAGCCACGATCCAAATCGTCCGTTCGCAAGAGCCTGGCGCTGTGATAGACGGTAATCACTTCTACCTTTGTTCGGACGCGATAAATGATGCGATAGCTGCCAAAATAGATCTCACGGAGCGTTTCACCCGCCGCGTCCACTACGATTGTTCCGGCGTGCGGAGCAGTTGAAAGTCTCTTCTTCGCGTCTTGACGAAGCCGCGCAATATATGCCTTCGCCGTGAGAGGTGCATCCCGGGCAATGAATTTTCGAATCTCCCGGAGATCAGTTCGTGCCTGTTCGGTCCAGGCTATTTGGAACTTCTTCATCTTCTTGCTCTAGTTCGTCAAAGAACTCATCGTGATCCATCAACTTGCCATCGTCGGCATCCTGCAGTCCTTTCTGGATTTTCTGAAGAAGATAGAGATGGTCGATTGCTTCGGCAATCGAACAATTGTCCGGCAGGGCATCAAAAGCCGACAGGATTTGCTGTTTAGTCGTTACCATTTCATGATCCCTGGATGTGCTTGCTTAATCCCCATTATGAGCGTTCGCCGCTGGACTCCGCAAGGCTTTCCTGGCTCATCATGGCCCGACTCAAAATCTTTCCCTTTGCAAGTTGAGTGACCAAGACAGTGCCTTCACGGATTTCGCTGCTGTCCCGCACGATGCTCCCATCCTCGCGCGTGGTCACGCTATAGCCGCGGCTGAGGGTGGCGAGGGGGCTGAGGGTTTCCAACCGGGCGGAGAGGGAGGCGAGTCGCTCGCGGAACTGTCCCTGGCGGCGGCGGAGGGCCCGTGTGGCCGATTCATCCAGATCGTCGAGCCGGCGGGATAGCAGGCGGAGGCGGCTGAGCGGATTGCTGAGGACGGGGCGGCCGGAAATTCGCTGAAGCCTGAGCCGGGCGGACGAGACGCGAGTGCGGAGCCCTGTCGTTAGTCCGCGCTGGAGAACGGCGATTTGAGCCAGCAACTCCTGTGCGGAAGGAACGGCTAGCTCCGCTGCTTCGGAGGGAGTGAGAGCGCGGACGTCGGCAACGAGGTCGGAAAGCGTGACGTCCACTTCGTGTCCGACGGCCGAGATGACCGGAATCTTGGAGGCATGAATCGCCCGGACAACGATCTCCTCGTTGAAGCTCCAAAGGTCTTCCGGGCTCCCGCCGCCGCGGCCGACAACGAGGATATCCGGCGGTTCAGCGAGGCGATTGGCGGTTTGAATGCCGCGGACGATTTCGGCGGCTGAGCCTTCTCCTTGTACTCGCGCCGGAATGATCAGGATGTGTGTGCCACGGAAACGTCGTCCCGCGACTTGCAAAAAGTCGTGAATCGCCGCGCCGGTCGGACTCGTGACAAAGGCAATCCTGCGAGGAAATCGCGGCAGAGGACGCTTGCGGGCGGGATCAAAAAGCCCGGCAGCGGTCAGCTTTTCCTGGAGTTGCTTGAAGGCGAGTTGCAAAGCCCCGAGTCCGCGCGGTTCCATCTGCCGCACCACGAGAGAGTATTCGCCGCGCGGAGCATAGACCTCCACGCCGCCACGGCAGAGCATTTCCAATCCATCTTTCACCTGAAACTTCAGCCGCTGGGCCGTGCTGCGCCAGATGATCCCTTTAATTTGCGAGGCGTCGTCCTTGAGAGTGAAATAAATGTGCCCGGACCGATGGTGGGTGACGCCGGATAGTTCGCCACTCACCCAGAGATCGTAGAAGCTCTCTTCGACGGTCCCTTTGAGGAGCGCCGTGAGCTGCGTCACCGTGAGGGCGGAAGGCGGATTTGAGAATTGAGATGTCAAATTTGAGACTTACTCCGGCCAGTCACCCGAGAACACTTCCACTGCCGGCCCGGTCTTATAAACACAGCCGTCCGATTCGCGCCATTCGAGTTCGAGGTCGCCCCCGAGCAGGTGATTCACGATGCGCCGCTTCGTTCGTCCGGTCAGGACACCGGCAACACAGACGGCGCTGGCCCCAGTGCCGCAGGCGAGCGTTTCGCCGCTCCCCCGCTCCCAGGTGCGCTGGCGGACTTCCGTAGGGGAGATGACCTCGATGAACTCCACGTTGGTACGTGCAGGGAACATCGGAGAGGTTTCGATCTTCGGGCCGATGCCGAGGACCAAATCATCCGTCGCTTTTTCGACGAAGGTGACGCAGTGCGGATTCCCCATCGACACCGCTGTGACATGAAATTCCCTGCCGGCCACGGCGAGCGGGACTTCCACCGGCGGATTGCCCACCAGCTTCGTCGGAATCATCGCCCCTTCCAGAATGGGCTTTCCCATGTTCACGGTCACGCGCTCGACCTTGCCAGCCTTCACTTCCAAATCCACGGCCAGGTTCCCCCGGCCAGTCTGAATCTTCAATTGCGGTGCGCTGCGGATGCCGTGGTCATGCACATATTTGGCCACGCACCGCAGCCCGTTGCCGCACATCTCGCTCTCCGAGCCGTCGGCGTTAAACATCCGCATCCGGGCGTCCGCCCCGCTGTCGCTGGGGCAGATCAAAATCAGTCCGTCGCTGCCGATGCCGAAGTGCCGGTCGGACATTTTGCGGGCCAGTTCCGCCGGGTCCTTGGGAATCGCCAGCTCAAAGCAATTCAGGTAGACGTAGTCGTTGCCGCAGCCTTGCATCTTGGTGAAGCGCATGGAGTGATCCTCGTTCTCCCATTCTAGCGAGGAGGGTCCAAATGACCAATGACCAAGTCTCAATGACCAATGCCGATGGTCATCCATTGGACATTGGTGCTTGGACATTGGTCATTTCCCCGCCGCCTATTCCTTCAGCACCAGATCAATGCACATCACCGCGGCCACGATCATCTGCCGCACGGTGTGGTCGGGGGGAACCGCATCGCTGATTTGCAGCATGTAGTTGTCGGCGCTGGTGAAGAGCTCCTGTCCCAAGCCGGCCCACTTCTTGCTCACCTTCCCAAGTTCCTGATCGCCCGCCTTAAAGGTGAATTCCCAGCCGAGGATTTTCCCCCGCAGTTCGCAGAGGGGTTCGTCATTGGCACCGAGAACCTGAAACGCGCCGCCGAGCGAAAAGAACTTCTGCTTAAAGCCGCCGATCCGTTGGCCGTTTTCATCCATCACGTCCACCTTGGACAGGAACAGGTTCACCCCCCGCTTCACGCACAAGATCGGCTGCCCTTCGGGCGTCCGGATGATCACCTCAAACGGAGTCATCCGTTTGTACTTCGTGAACCGCAGCATCTTCGTAAAGAACCCCAGCCGCTCCTCGCGGCAGTTCATGATGACCTGCTGGGTCTGGGGATCGAGCACGTCGTAGCTGTTGGAAGCCTTGAACATGCCGTAATGCTCTTTGACAAAAAACAGGTTGCGATTGAGAATCGGGTGCATGAGGAATTCCTTGCGAGTACGGTCCGCGAGTAGAAATGAAAAAGAGAGATAGGGCGGATTATTCCTTGTCGGCGGCTTCTGTTCAATCGGGAGGAGTGGATCGAGAGCGAATGTCTCCGAATTATGGCTTTGGATCCCCTTTTAGCGCCCGAATAGTCAGTCCCACCGTCGCCAGCAAATAGCTGGGTATCATCAGAAACATGCCGACCATCGTGGTCATCAGACAGGAGCTAATCGCCTCGCCATTGATTCGGGTCATAAGATCATACCTCAGGACCATTGCCACATTGACGGCACCCTCAATGGTCCCAAAAACTCCAATCAGGGCTGGCATTGCCACGATCAAGACGATGGCTGCACCGGCGGTTTTTCCCTTGCCAGCAATGACAATCGCCGCGGTAAGCGCGAACGAAAGCAGGCCCGAAACAGGCAAAAGGAACGTATACTTCCAGCCCATAGCCCGGATGATCCATACGATATAGTTGTCGGAATGCGCTAAACCTTCCTCTACACTCGGATCCTCGTTCATGTGCCCAGCATGCATCCCATGCTCGGCTTCAGAGTGCTCGCTCGGCATCGCGTGCTCGCTGGGACGCTCCTGCCCTAGAGTGACTCCAGCCAAAAGGGGAAACGTTACGACAATCAATACCGTCACGAGACTGCGAATCATGCAACACCTGGGAGAGTAGAGATTTCGGATTTCGGATTTCGGATTTCGCAACTAACAACTCTTCTGCTTCATCGCCTCTTCGCTCCGCCGCTTCATCTCTTCGGGTGACACGTCCTCGACGTGCGTGGAAATCGTCCACCAAAGACCGAACGGGTCTTCAAAAGTGCCGCTCCGGTCACCATAAAACTGATTCTGCAGAGGACGAACTACCTTCGCCCCGGCAGCGACGGCCTGCGCGGCGAGCACATCCACATTTTCGACGTAGAGCATCAGAAACATAGGCGAGCCGCCGAGGGTCTTGGCACTTTTGGCCCCCATTTCCAAAGATTCATCCGCCAGCATGATTGGCGAATTGCCGATCTTGATTTCCGCATGGCCGATTTTGCCGTCGGGCCCGGCCATGCGGAACAATTCCGTGGCGTTAAACGCCTTCTTGTAAAACTCAATCGCAGCGGCCGCACCGTTCACGATGATATACGGCGTGGCGGTGTGGTAGCCTTCGGGAATCGGCTTGACGGGCATGGCGTGGCTCCTGGAATCAGTTGCGAGAACGACTGCGACTGATTGTGGACGACGCCCAGTGCCGTGGCAAGTTAGGGAGCCGAAACCGACACTAGCCCGACGCGCAAGCGAGGGAATTCCGCGCCGCAGGGGCAAAAATGGCCGCATTCCTTAGCAATATTGAAGACCCTCCTTGCGCGTTTTGGTGTTGCGCTATTTCCCATGCGGTGACATGTTCGCAGGGCCATTCATGGCCCTTTTCCCGTTAGGCCCGCCGTTCACGGCGGGTTCACGCCGGCAAATGTCGTTTTGAAAGCCTCGTTCACGAGGCTTCATCCCTAGGCTTCAGCCGTTAAGGGGTGGCTAAAGCCAGGAACGAGAAGCCTCGTGAACGAGGCTGTAGTATGCCCGTTACCCCGCCGTAAACGGCGGGGCTGACAAGAGAAAGCCTGGTAAACCAGGCTGCGAATCCGGCAAAGCGCAACAACAGAACTGGCGCGTCGGGCTAGTGTTTTTGCCATTTGAAACACGTAGTAACCCTGGCCGAGAGAGAATGCCCGTGAGGCCAATTCCGCGTCATTCCGCGGGGACCCCCGCCGTGCCGTACTTGCGAGGCTTCACCCAGGTCAGGATCACGGTCTCCTCCTTCAGAACCGCCAGGTAGACCGGATCAATCGGATCGGCATCGTCGCTGACCATGATCACGCCCCCCACCTTCACCCGCTTGACGATTTCGTCCATCGTGAGCGATTTCCCTTTAGGGTCGGTGGCCCGGACATCCTTCAGCGTCACCTTGTGCCGAATCGGCTCTGGGGGTGTGGGATCCTTCGTGGACGGATTGACCCGCTGGATGTCGAGGACATCCTTGTTCACGCCTCTTAAGATGAAGAACTCCGGCCCTACCCCTTGGGGCAAGGGACTTTTCTCTTCGGCCAAGAGCGACGAAAAGACAACGCAAGAAAGCGCAACAAATGTAATGAATCGAAAACGCACGCGGCACCTCCTACGAGTCCGAGGAATGAGATGAACTGTCAGGCATTTGGATTCTAATCGAAGCGGAACTTTCTTCTTGGGACCAAAGGCACGATGCAGGTAAGAAGATTGTAACGAAGTCTGCCCCCCTCTTTCCGAGCGGCGAAAGTGCAGAGCGAGCACTCGAATCACAGACAGCAACGGCGGGATGTACCGCGGAGTTCGCTGAGGGTCGCGGAGGGGAAAGACGGCAGAACTTCTTCTCTGCGTTCCTCAGCGTTCTCTGCGGTTCACTCTCTCATTCCGCTTCTAACTCTTGGACGAGTTTCTTGGGGGCAATCGCCCGGTAGCTCTCGTCCATCCAGTCCTCCAGCAGCTCGATGGGAACCTTGTCCTTGGGCCCAAAGCTGGCCGTCACCCAGCCGCTCTTGCCGAGGCCGTATCCGGTAGGCTCGGCGAAGGGAAGTTGCACTGCTTGCTTGCCGGAGTCTGGGAGCTTCATCGTGACGTTGAAGACGTCCTTGTCGAAGGACAGGATCAGGAACATCTTCTTCTTGACCTTGAACGCCCGGTGGCCCCAAGGGAAATCCTCCGTCGCTTGCGGATAGGCGAGAGCCGTTTTGCGGAGAGTGGATTCGGCGGATTGGAGGGGAGTGGGTTTGGGCACAATTCGGTTCCTCCGATCTCTGCGAACTCGCACCCAATATTGCAAAGTATCGCCTGTCATTGGTGCAATCGTAGACGTTTGGCCAGATTGGCGGCACTTGGTTCTGGACAACTACAACCCATTCGCTGCTACTGACTTCGGCAAACGCCGAGTCCGAATCATCGTGAGAAACACAGAGACCACGCTTGGCGGAGCGATCAAGGCTATCAAATCCGACGGATAGAATACAGGATGTTCCACGCCTTTGAGTCGACGCGGCGTCAATTCCATCGACGCGACAACGGCCCAAATCACCAGACTAAATAAAAATATGATCGCCAGCGACCAAGCAAAACTGTGTTTTCCGGTTGGTGCGAATGTCGCAAATCCCGCACAGGCGCAAACTACACCACAGCCGACGACGGGATGAATTATGTTCTCCTCCAGATCGCGTCGGAACCACTCACTTGCGAATTCGGAAGGCCCCACGGCCCAGCGGCATAGACCAATTACGACGGCTAAACCCACAGGCGCTGTTGCACCAAGTATGGCGCAAAGACTGGTAGCCCAAAGCGCGCGGGAGAGTTTCCACGGTGATCGTCGCGGTTCAAAATTCATTTGCGTGCCGGCCTAGCCAGCTTAAAGTCTTCTCCACACCCTTCTATCCTCGTTCGTCACCCGGCGCTGGTTGCCGTTGGGGTTGGCGCTACGCCAAACCCCGTGTGCTGCCACAATTCAGCGGGATGGAACCCAAGCACGATGTCTTCTTTGGGTACGCCGGCCGCGAGCAACTCATCAGCGACTGGGCGGTTGGTCCCATCGTGCTGAATCCAGATTTTTCCATCCACGATGTCCAGATGGATGACAGCTCCGTGGACGCGGCGCTCTTTGTTCCAGCCGACTTGCATGACCTCATAATGGTCGTGATCGCGATCGATAATCGGCTCGATTTCAATTTGCCCGTATGAGGGTTTATACGAGGCGTACTCCCTGACGATTTTCTCCACGATTTGCCGATAATGGGTTAGTTTATCCATTCAATCACTCTCCGTTCTTCTTCGCTGAATACAAGCACCAAGAGTCGAAGTCGCTCGATAACGAGCTGGCCAAGCGGCTCTCCCAAAATCTCTTCTCGCACGCGCCGCGGAACCGCCAAGTATAACGTACGCTCCGGCTCATCTTCGTGGAGAAGTGTGCGATAAATTGAGTATTGTCCTACTGTTTCCTCCAAGTCCCTCACGGCGGACGGATTCATGAAGCTCTGAATTTCCACCGCTATTTTCCGAGTCCCTTTCTCCGCGCCGATGGTCGCCCTTTCGGCACCAAGATCAACGAACAGGTTGCGTCCGCCATATTCTATTGTCAGCGGGTCGTGCGTAATCGTCCACCCGTCCGCCTTTAAAGCTTCAATAACCACGTCGTGATGAATATTCTTGGCAGGCATAATGTCTACTCCGCTTGCTACGCCAAAATCCCCTCCACCACCTCCCCATGCACGTTCGTTAGCCGCCGCTGGATGCCGTTGTGGTAGTAGGTGAGGCGGGTGTGGTCGATGCCCAGGAGGTGGAGGATGGTGGCGTGGAAGTCGTGCCAGGCGGTGCGGTGCTCCACCGCTTTCCAGCCGATGTCGTCGGTGCTGCCGTAGGCGAGGCCGTGCTTGAGGCCGGCTCCGGCGAGCCAGACCGAGAAGCCGTACTGGTTGTGGTCCCGGCCGGTGCCGACGACGTCGGCGGAGGACTGGGTGAAGGGGGTGCGGCCGAATTCGGAGGTGAAGAGGACCAGCGTGTCGTCGAGCAGGCCACGCTGGCGGAGGTCTTTGACGAGGGCGGCGACCGGCTGGTCGATGAGCTTCGCCTCGCGGGTGTGGTTTTCCTTCACGTCCTCGTGGCCGTCCCAGTTGATGCGGGGGGAGCCGAAGGAGCCGCCGGAGAAGAGCTGCACGAAGCGGACCCCTTGCTCCAGCAGCCGCCGGGCGAGGAGGCAGCTCCGGCCAAAGTCCTTGGTGGCGTCCTGATCGATGCCGTAGAGCTTTTGCGTATCCGCCGTTTCACCGGAGAGGTCCGTCACTCGCGGTACGGCAAGCTGCATTTTGGCGGCTAGCTCGTAGGCCTTCATTCGGGCGGCCAGTTCCCCTTCGCCGCCGCGGGCTTCGAGATCAAGCTGATTGAGCTTCGCCTGCAACTCGCGGCTGGCGGCTTCGACGTCGGCGGGGATTTCGCGGGCGGGAAAGAGGTCGCTGATGACGGGGCCTTTGCTCTGGAACATCACCCCCTGATGCTGAGCGGGGAGAAAGCCGTTGGACCAATTGTTGGTGCCGCCGGCGGGAAGGCCGCGGCTGTCAGGGAGCACTACATAGGCCGGCAACTCGTCCGTTTCATTTCCCATGCCATAGGACAGCCAGGAGCCAAGGTTCGGAAACCCGTTCAGCCGAAAGCCGCTGTTTTCGTGGAGTGTGGCCGGGGTGTGGCTCGACGATTCGGCGAACATGCTGCGGATGACGGTCAATTCGTCCGCTACACCGGCGAGGTGCGGGAACAATTCGCTGATCCACAGGCCGCTGCTCCCCCGCTGCTGGAACTCCCAGTCGTTCTTGCGGAGCAAGCCGATCTGCCCAAAAAACACATCCGGTTTCTCGCTGCCGCCGAGGGGCTTGCCATGCAGCCTGGCTAGTTCCGGCTTGTAATCGAACGAATCGAGATGGCTCATGCCGCCGCAGAGGCAGATGTGGATGACCCGTTTGGCCTTGGCGGCGTGATGGGGCGGCGCGTCCTTCGCCTCGCTGGGAATTCCCGCAGCGCGGACGATGCCGTCCTGCATCAGCAGGCTGGCAAACGCCGCCGCACCAATGCCTCGGGAAGCAAACGAAAAAAAGTCGCGGCGATTAATGGACATATAAGAATCCGTTGGTATTCAGCAGCACGCGGCAGCAGGGAGCCAGTCCGTGCTTCTCCACGAGCGACAGGCTGGCGGTGATTTCATCGGCCGCCGCCGGGCGGCCATAGGCCAGCTCAATCGCTCGCGCAATTTGCTTGGACTTGTCTTCGCCGGCATCTCGCTGGACGCGAACGGCCAGGTCGTCCGCCATCCGGAGCGTGAACGAATTGTTGAGCAGCGAAAGGGCCTGCAGAGGCGTCGTCGTCGCCCCCCGTTTGGGAGTCGCTGTGGAGGGGTCGGGGCAATCGAACGTGTCCAGCAGCGGATTTTTGCCTCCGCGAGCCCACATCCGGTAGACGCTGCGGCGGTTGAACTCCGCACCGACAAAGTCTTGCGGCTCATAGAATTGACCTCCCTTGTTCTCGTAAGGGCGGAAGTCTTTGTAGCTAGGTCCGCCGACAGTCGGATTGAGCTGACCGGTAATCGACAGCATCGCATCTCGAATGGCCTCCGCTTCCAGCCGCCGCGGGCTGTATCGCCAGTGGAGCCGATTGTCAGCGTCGAGAGCGAGAGCTTCTTTTCGCGGCAGCGATGCTTGTTGCCAAGTGGCGGACATCACAATCGTGCGATGCAGTTCCTTGAGGCTCCACTTCTGCCGAATCAACTCGCTGGCCAGCCAGTCGAGCAGTTCCGGATGGGTCGGCGCTCCGCCGCTGAAGCCGATGTCATTGGGAGTATCGACGAGACCGCGGCCGAAATGGTATTGCCAGACGCGGTTGACGATGGTGCGGGCGAAGAGCGGATTCTTGTCGCTGGCAATCCACTCCGCCATTCGCTTGCGGCGTTCTCCCTCCGGTGCATCAGGAGCCAGGCCAAATTCACTGCCGCTGCTTGTCAGCGCGGAAAGACCGGCCGCGGCAATCGGTTCTCCCTTCGCCTGCGGATTGCCCCGTAAGAGCAAGCTGGTCACTTCCCCAGGCTGTTGCGGAGTGCAGGCGAAAACCTTGGATTCGTTTAGTCGCGAGAGCTGCTGATTCAGGTCGCCGATGTCCGTCAGCAATTTCCTTCGGAAGTCACGCTGCGGCGCTTCCAATCGACCGGTAAGCTCTTCGTCGCTGATGTGCCGCGAGGCAACGCCGGCGGACGCGGCTATTTCATCCGGCGTAAGCGCCCGGTCGTAGAAGTTGGCCCGCTCGATGGCTCCCGCCAGGTGCTTGTTCCCACCCGGAGGTCCGTGCCGCATGCCGAACACAATCTGCGATTCCTTCGCCTTGAAGACGAGCGGCCCGTTGCTCTTGTAAGGCTTGCCGTAGGGCAACCCATCCCGATAGCCAGTGATGGTGCCGTCGGTCGAGTAGACAATGGCCAAATGCACGGGCCGCTCTTTGGCCTGCTCTTCCTTCGGACCCTCGAACGACTGCGTCCGGACAAAGCCGTTGCTGCCGGCGAGCCACTGCTGCGGATCTTTTTCGGCAAACACGATGGAATCGAACAGGTTGCCGTCCAGCGTTTGAATGCTAATGACGCCGCCGGCTTTTTGGTCCAAATTCGCGAGGCGAACCCATGCTTCCAGCGTCTTCTCTTTGATATCAACGGGCAGCGGTGCGGTGACGACGTACCCCTTCTGACCATCGAGGAGCAGTTCACCCTTCTCCAGCCGGGCTGTCTCCTTCGCTTCCCCATGCAGCGCTCCTTGACCATCCTTCAAGTCCCCGTCCAGTGCCCAGTGGGCATACGGCTGCGGCGGAGCAGGCTTTTTCTTCGCCGCGGTTTCGCGCTCGGCCAAAATGGCTGCACGTATCGGCTCTTCTAAATCGGCGAGTTGTTTCTTCAATTCGTCGCGCCTGCGAGCCAGTTCAACCGGCGCTCCCTGCTGGGGCAAGCTGCGATCTCCGCGGCGGACACCCGCCAGAGCCGAGGCTAGGCGGTAATAATCGGTCTGCTTGATGGGATCGAATTTGTGATCGTGGCAGCGGGCACAGTTCACGGTCACGCCCAGGAAAGTCTGCCCCACAATCGCGACAATATCTTCCAGCTCATCCTGCCGCATGATGGCCCGCATTGCGTCCCCCTTCGGCAGCAGACTGTCGTGCGACCCGCCGACGAGAAAGCCAGTGGCCGTTACTGCCGCCGGATCATCGGGCCGCAGCACGTCGCCGGCAATTTGCAGCCGGGCGAATTCATCGTAGGGAAGATCGCGATTAAGAGCCTCAATCACCCAGTCCCGATATCGCCACGCATTCGGCCGCATCCGGTCATACTCAAAGCCGTCGCTTTCGCCGAAATGGGCCACGTCCAGCCAGTGCCGCGCCCAGCGCTCGCCGTACTGCGGCGAGTCCAGCAGTTTTTGCACGAGCTTCTCGTAAGCATCCGGCGAATCATCCTTGGCGAAAGCTTCTACATCTTCCGGCGAAGGGGGAAGGCCTATGAGGTCGAAATAGAGGCGGCGAATCAGCGTACGGCGGTCGGCCTGAGACGAAGGGGCGAGGCCGCGAGCTTGCAGCTTTGCGAGGACGAACGCATCGACGGCATTCTTGCTCCACGGAGTACTTTTTATCTGAGGAGGCTCAGGTCGCACCAGCGGCTGAAGCGACCACCAGTCGTAACCTGCCCGCGCCGCTGTTGTGTACTTATACGGATCAATAGGGCTGGTCCCCCACTTCGCCCCCGCCGCAATCCAGTCCTTGATCGCCGCCCGCTCATTTTCCGGCAACGGCTTCTTGGGGGGCATCTCGCTCTTTTCAATCCGCTCCCAGAGCAGGCTTTCATTTAGCTTGCCAGCAACCAGCACTTTGCCACTATCCCCGCCCGCCTCCGCCGTTTTTACCTGGCTCAGATCAAGCCCCCCCTTTTTCTCCGCACTGTTGTGGCAATCCAGACAACGGCTGGCGAGGATGGGGGCAATGCTGCGGTCGAAGTCCGGATCCGCCGCACGAGCCGGCAACGAAAGAGCCCAGCCCACGAGGCACAGGGTGCAAATCACGGCTGAAGAGGCGAATCTAGGCATCGCTTCACTATAAGAACTGCCTGTCGCGGACGCCACCAAGTCGCGAGCCGATTCATGAAGCTTCCCGGCTCGTCAAAAGGTGGTAAAACAGAGCGGCGTGAAGAATTTGAATGGCAACATCCAAGGACGTCTTTGTGAGCACTGAATTTGCGGGAAAGGTCGCCCTCGTCACCGGCGGCTCACGGGGAATTGGCCTGGCGATTGCCCGGCAATTGGCCCGCGGCGGAGCCGACGTGGCGATCAGCTATGGCTCACGGAACGGGCCGGCTGAGGAGGCAGTAGCCGAGTTTCGAGCACTCGGCCGCAAGGCCATTTGTGGGGAGTGCGATGTGGCATCGCAGGAGCAGATTGATGAATTGGTCCGCCGCACTCGCGATGAACTCGGTCCGATTGATTACCTCGCTCATTGCGGAGCCATCAGCAACACGGCGACTCACGCCGAACTCGACTTCGAGCGTTGGCGGGAGATGATCGACTGCAACCTGCACGGCGCGTTCCGCATCGTCTGGGCCGTGAAGGACGAGATGCTGGCTCGCAAATCGGGGAGCATGGTGCTCATTTCCTCGGTCGCCGCCCTTCGCCCCCGCGCCCGCCAAATCCACTATGCCACCGCCAAAGCCGGCGTCATCGCCATGGCCCGCTGCTGTGCGGAAGCATTTGCCCCTTCCAACGTCCGGATCAATTGCATCGCGCCGGGGTTGATTGAGACCGAGCTTTTGCACGTCCTCTCCGATCAGCAGATTAAGTCCGTCGTCGATCAGACTCCCATGGGGCGAGTCGGCACCCCCGAAGAAGTTGCCGAGATGGCCTGCTTCCTGCTCAGCGACCGCGCCAGCTTCACGACAGGCCAGTGCATTCTCACTTGCGGCGGAAGAGTGACCGTGCCGTAATGCCCATTCTCGTCAAAGACCACACATCGGATGAGCTGAGCAAACATCTGAGCATCCCACTGCGCCTCGCTCGTCGTTTGCAATCGCTCATGGTTCGCAAAGGAGCGGCAGAACTTCCACTTGAACTGCCCGAAGTCTCGCCGAAGGTGCTCGCTCGCTTGCGAGAAGAATCCCAAGTCCCCCATCTGACGCTTCTCGAAAAAGTCGTCTCCCCGCGAGATGGTTTCGCCAAGTACCTATTCCGCGGCCACGGAGACGAACCCTTCGAAACGGTCCGTATTCCGCTGCTCCACCGCGAGAACGATCCCAAATACGTCGTCTGCGTCAGCTCGCAAGTTGGCTGTGCATTGGCTTGTGCGTTCTGCGCCACGGGGCGAATGGGCTTTCGTCGGAATTTAGAGACGTGGGAAATCGTCGATCAGGTCGTGAAGGTGCAGGCCGATTCCGAGCATCCCGTCCGGGGTGTCGTCTTCATGGGAATGGGTGAGCCGCTGCTCAATTACGACCGTGTGATGCGAGCGGCAGCCATCTTCTCGGAGCCCTGTGGCTTTGCCATCGCGGCCAAGAGCATCAGCATCTCGACAGCCGGCGTCGTCCCCGGCATTCGCCGCTTCACCGCGGAAGAGCAACCCTATCGCCTCGTCGTCTCGCTCACTTCCGCGGACCCCGACAAACGCCGCGAGCTGATGCCCATCGAGAACACCTATCCGCTGCCGGAACTGATGGCCGCGGTGCGCGAGCACCAGACCGCGACGGGCACGCGCAGCATGCTCGCCTGGACCGCCATCGCCGGCGTCAACACTTCCGCCGAAGACGCCCGCCAGCTGGCTGAGCTCACTGCCGGGCTCCCTATCAAGCTTGACCTCATCGACGTGAACGACGCCACCGGCCAGTTCCAGCCGCCGAGCGAGTCCGAACTGGATACCTTCCGCGATGCCCTCCGCCAGCACCTCGCCATGCCAGTCGCCCGTCGCTACAGTGGCGGCCAGGACATCCAGGGGGGCTGCGGGATGCTCGCGGGAAAGTAGCCAGCACACTCCGTGTGCTGGCATATCCGCTCACGGAGTGAGCGGACTACAATATCCGGCATCCATCCTCTCCCGGAGCTGACCATGCCCTCTGTCCGACACCTTGCCTCGCAACTTGTAGCACTCATCGTTCTCACCTTCCTCTTCGCGGCCCCTCTTTCCGCCGAAGACAAAGACAAGCCAGCCGCGGCGCGCAAGCCCTGGACCACCTCCCGCCTCCACGGCTCGCCAGAGCCCCCCGAACCCTACAAAGTCGTCTCGTCGTTCCCGGCCCTTAAATTCAATCGCCCCACCAGCATCGAAGAAGTCCCGGGCCAGAACCGCCTCCTCATCACCGAGATGAGCGGCAAGGTCTTCTCGTTTCCGAAAGACCCCAAGGCAGCCAAGCCCGATCTCCTTATCGACCTCACGGCCAAGCTTCCCAAAGAGTTCTCCCCGAAAGGGGTCTCCCTCTTCGACGCCGAACACCACCCCAAGTTCACGGATAACCATCAGCTCTTCCTCTGCTACGTCCATCCCGACAAAGGAGGCCACACCCGCGTCTCCCGCTTCACGCTCACTGCCGACGTCCCGTCGCAAGTCAGCAGCGAAGAGGTCCTCATCACCTGGCCCTCCGGCGGCCATAACGGTGGCTGTCTGGAGTTCGGCAAGGATGGCATGCTCTATATCTCCACCGGCGACGGCTCGGGGCCAAACCCGCCCGACGGCCGGACCAGCGGCCAGGACGTCTTCGACCTCCTCGGCTCCATCCTCCGAATCGACGTCGACCACAAATCGGCCGACAAGCTCTACACGGTCCCCGCCGACAATCCGTTCATCGAAAACAAGCTCGGCCTCCCTGAAATCTGGGCCTATGGCCTCCGCAACCCCTGGAAGTTCGGTGCCGACACCGTCACAGACAACGTCTTCGCCGCCGACAACGGCTGGGAGACGTGGGAGATGGTCCACAAGATCGTCCGCGGCGGCAACTGCGGCTGGCCGGTGATGGAAGGGCGGGCCGCCCTCCGGACCGAAGTCAAACCGGGCCCCACCCCCATCCTCCCGCCGGTCAAGGACCACCCGCACACCGAGGCCAACTCCGTCATCGGCGGCCCAGTCTACCGCGGCCGCAAGCTTCCCCTCGCCGGCTCGTTCATCTACGGCGACTACATCACCGGCACCATCTGGGCCATCCGCCCCGACAAAGACAACTCCTACACCCACACCACCCTCTGCGACACCGACCTCCGCATCGTCGCCTTCACCCAAGGGAGCGGCGGCGAAATCTACGTCCTCGACTACGACCTCACCGGCCAAATCTACGAGCTCGTCCCCTCCGGCCTCAAAGACACCACCGCCACCTTCCCGCGGCGACTGAGCGAGACGGGATTGTTCAAGTCGCTGAAGACGATGGAGCCGGCGGAGGGAGTGGTGCCTTACTCGATCATCGTTCCAAGGTGGTTGGACGGCGCGAGCGGGCAGCGGTTCATCGCCATCCCTGGTCAAGGCCATGCCAAGTTGGCTCGCAACACGAAGGAGAAAACGGAATTTCCTGACGGGACCGTGCTGGTCAAACATCTGAGCGAGTCACAACACTTCGGCCCTGCCCTCCGTCTCGAAACGCAGGTTCTGCATTACGAAAATGGCAAGTGGAATCCTTACAGCTATTTGTGGGATGACGCCGGCCAGGAGGCGGTGCTCGTCGAGTCCGTCGGCAGCAGCCGGCCCATTCAGTCCGCGGGCGCTCCAGTCCGGACCTGGCACGTCAATGCCGTCAACGAGTGCAAGCTCTGTCACAACGCGGAATCCGGCAACGTCCTCGGATTTGTTTCGCTGCAGTTGTCTGGCCTGGAAACTCTTGCGAACCAAGGAGTCATTCCTCCCATTGAGCCGAGTTCGGAGCCTCGCGACCTGCTCACCAATGCCCATGACGATAAAGCCGGCCTCGACGCCCGCGCCCGCTCCTACCTCCACGTCAACTGCAGCATGTGCCATCAGCCCGGAGGAAATGCCATCGTCTCGTTTTATCTCCGCCGGGACATGCCCTTCGACAAGCTCAACACGAATAAAGGGACGGGCATCGGAACGTTCGGGATGAAAGACGCAAAGATTATCATTCCTGGAGACCCGTACCGCAGCGTCCTGATGTATCGAATGTCCAAGCTCGGTTATGCCCGCATGCCGTACATTGGCTCCCGAAAGGTTGACAGCTCGGGTGTGGCGATGATCGAAGAATGGATCCGCTCGATGCCGGTAGAAGAAAGTGTGGCTCGATCCGGTCCGGCCTCTCCTGATTCCGCCGATGCTAATTCGCTGTCGTTGCTTAAGCAGAAGGACGCACCGCCCAAGGAAGTCGACGCGGCGATTGGTGAGCTTTTGAAATCGACGGAAGGTTCGCTGGCGCTGGCACTTCGAATGCACGGATCCGGGATATTTTCTTATGGTTACAAAAAGGCCATTGCTCTCAGTCCCGCCGCCAAGAGCGATATCCGCGGCCTCTTCGAGACCTTCATTCCCGAAGCGCAGCGGCGTCCGACGCTCGGGCCGAGCATCGACCCGCAAACGGTGTTGAAGCTGCAAGGGAACCACGACCGGGGGAAGCTCATCTTCTTCAGCGACGGGGCTCGCTGTCGAAACTGCCACGAGACGGACGACAAAAGCAAATCCGTCGGCCCCACGCTCCTCGACATCGCCAAAAAATATCCCAAGGCGAACGACCTCCTGGAGCACGTTCTCAAACCCTCCCTCAAAATCGACGAGCCCTTCGCCGCGTATGTGCTCCTCACGACGGAAGGCCAGACCCACACCGGCCTCCTTGTCGAGAAGACCGACCAGGAAGTCGTCCTCAAAACGGCCGAACGGCAAATCGTCCGCATTAAGACCGGCGACATCGACCAGTTCAAAAAGAGCGACAAAAGCCTCATGCCCGAACGCATCCTCAGCGACCTCACCCCCCAGGAAGGTGCGGACCTGATTGAGTACATCCGCTCGCAGTCGGGCGGAAAGTAGCATCACCCAAACAGCGGCTCAATTTTCTCGCTGCCGGTGAGGGCGCGGGAAAGTTCCGTGGGGACGGCCGGATCGAGCCGCAACTGGCTGACGTCGAACAGGGTGTGGGCGATTGTGCCAAGCAAGTGCCGCGGGTCATAGGGCTCGGTCGCGGGGCGGGAGACGCTCCGGTCCGACTGGCCGATCACCTGCCCCATCTTCAGGCCCCCGCCGGAGATGAGCAGCGGCGTCAGCTCGCCATAATGATCGCGACCGCCGTTGTTGTTGATCCGCGGCGTCCGTCCCATCTCGCCGGTCACCACCAGCAGGATTTTCTCGGACAGCCCTCGCTGATGCACGTCTTCGATGAACGCGCTCACCGCGTGGTCCACCTGGTTTCCCATCGGCCAGATGCCGGCCATTCCCTTGGGGCTGTTTTCGTTGGCGTGATAATCCCAGCCGCAATCGGAAACGGTGACAAACCCGCACCCCGCCTCGCAGAGGCGGCGGGCCAGGAGCATCTGCTTGCCGAGCAGATTGGTGACTCGCCGCATGTCATAGAACCGCTGCAAGTCCGCCGCCCGGAAAATGCCCGACGTGTCGTAGCGGGCCAGCGTCCGCGGGTCTTCCTGGGAAAGATCGAACGCCTGGGCAATGCCGCGGGTGATGATCTCAAACGCCTGCTGCTGGTATTTTCCCGCCTGGTCCACCTGGCCGCTCCGATCCGCCTGCGAACGGACCTGGTCGAGCCGCGCGAGGAGGCCGCGGCGGTCATCGAGCCGGTCCGCCTGGATGCCGAGTTGCATGTCGGCCTTCAGCGGTCCGCCACCACTGGGGTCAAAGGCATCGTACGTCTTGCCAAGCGTTCCCGGCGTCGTCAACGTCGGCAGTGCGCCGGTCTCAAAGTTCCCATCCAGCTTGAGGCCATCCTGCACCGCCTCCGGCTTCACCAGGATATTATTGGGCATCCCGTTGCGGACATTGTTCGTTCCCGCGATGCGTGAATAGATGGCGGAGAGCGCCGCTTTCGTCGAATTTCCCCCGGTGGTCACAGTCTCATAGGTGTGCCCGCCGTTCTTCGAGCCGTAAGACCGGACCACCGATAGCTTGTCCGTCAGGGCGGCCAGCTTTCCAAACGTCCCGCCGAAAGTGACGCCTGGAATTTTCGTCGGCACTTCGCCGGTGATGCTGTGAATCTCGGACGGAGCGGTCAGCTTGGGATCAAAGAACTCGATATGCGGCGGCCCGCCACTCAGGAAGAGCAGCACGACCGACTTTCCCCGGAGATAACCCCGGCCAGCCCCCGCCTCCGCACTCGCCGCCAAAAGCTGCGGCAGAGCGAGCGCCCCAGCCCCGAGGCTCCCCACGCGAAGAAACTCGCGCCGGCTCACCCCCTGGCAGTTGCGGTCGTATCCCTCTCCCAAGATTCGAAACATGCGGCCGTCTCCTGCGGGCTGACTTGCCTCCTTCTCTTTATACCACGCATAAAAGGTCGCCGATACATTAAACCGACATATCTTTGCGGGTGGCGGTGACGGCGCTATCGCCGAAAATCACTGGCATCGGACGGCGACCGTTGCTTCCGTGACAACTGTCGTGCCACCTCCCAAATCTCCTCGGCCGCGAAAGTGAAATGCGGCGGGCTGGAGCAATTTGGTTCCTGGCGGAGCGCGAAGTTTGACGGTAACTTCCTTTTCTCCAGCGGGAAGAACGACGGGTTCCGCGGTGATGCCTTGCGATGACGCTTCCGGTACAAGCTCGATAGTCAGCGGTCCGCTGAAGAGGGAGGTCCGTTCCAAGCGCAGCCGGCAGGAGGCTTGTCCGTCCGGAGCGAGCACGATCTCGTGATCCACGGCAAGTAAGCGAGCTACGGTCGGCAGTGTGCGGATCATGCAGCGCATCTCGGAAACAATGCAGGTAGATTGGTCCTTCCCTTGGCTGTCCTGGAAGATCGCCGTCCCTTGGGCGTAGACATTGGAATGGGCCTGGACGTTGATGTGCATGGTTTCCGGTAGATGCAGCGGCAGCAATATCTTGTTCTCTCCTGCGGGAATGGTGGTCTCCAGGATTTCGACGCCGTCCAGGTCCTTGTTCTGCCGGTCGGCGATTTGCAGACGAATCGGGCCAGCGTATCCGTCAAATCGCTCGACCTCCATTTGATATTGGTGAATCGTGCCGCGATGCGCGTATTGGTAGGCCTCGCTGCAGAACAAGCGGAAGAGCGGTTTGTGCAGCACGGTGAGGTGGAAGGAATCCGTGGTCGGCCGGCCGACGGAGACTCCTTCGACGTCCCGGCCAAGATGAGGCGCGACGGCGATCCGTGTGAGCGGCTGGCCCGCGATGTCGGCTGTGCCGGTGATCTTGAGGAGCGCGCTGGACGGTGGCGCCTTGTCCTTGTCCGAAACCAGCACCAGCTTGCCGGAAGGAACTCCAGCCGCGATTTCGAGCGGCTCCGCCCGGACGCCTTCCGGCAGGCCCTGAGCTGCGACTTTCACCGGGAGCGAGAATCCGCCGCGGCGGAGAACCGTCACGTCGAGTTCGGTGCGGCCACCGGGGAGATGGTTCGCGAAGTCGGTTTTGAGAGCCAAGTCGAAATCGGGCTGCACCGGTGCGACGGAAATCCGATAGACAAACTCGGGACCGCCCGCCACTCCTTGCTGCACGTCGCGGACGCGTAAGAAATAGGCACCGTCCGTCGGCGGAGCCCAGGCGTCAATGCGAGGCAACCGGTCGGGAACGTCAATCGCGCTGGCCTTAGCTAGTTCCTTGCCGGCTGAATCGCAGATGCTGAGGATGGGGAGCGTGGGGAGCCCCGCGCCGGCATTCTGGCAAGCAATCGTCAGCGGCATTCCCTGGCGAGCTTCAAATCCAAACCAGTCCTCGTCAGCAGCAATTTCCAAGCGGCCGTTGATTTGGGCGGGTAGAGTCAGCTTGTTGGATTCGCCAAACTTGTCGTTGGGCTCCTGCTCGACCATTTCGGGAAACAAGCCCGATTCGAGTTGCAGATTGCCGTGCCCGCCGGGAAGGCTCCAAAGGAAAGTGCCGGCTGCCATCGGAAATTGAACGGTCTGCTTCAGCGCGGCAAACTTGGGCTCTCCCGTCAGCGTGAACAGTTCCAACTCCCGCGCTTCACCGCCTCGCCCGCCGCTGGGAAATGCCAGCCGGGCGTAGGGCTCCTTGGAAAGCGTGATGCGGTAAACAAAGTGAGGGCCCCCCGCGGCGCTGAGGTTTGCCACCGAGAACCGTATCTTGCCCGCCTTCGGAACTCGCAGTGCAATCACGGGATCGCTGCCGACGCGAATCTCCTGCACCGGCAGCCGGCGGCCATTCTGGTCATGAAACTCCAGGACGGCATTCAGAGGGGAACCGATCCGGGCGGCAACAACATCAACGGCGACCACTTCGCCTGCATTCGCGTCGAACGTGAAATAGTCCATATCCCGCTCGCCGTCCGTCTGGCCGTTGAGCGTGACGGGGAGCGTGAGTTGTTCGGCTTTCTCAGGAGAGGAGTTCGATTCGGATTCGATGTACTCCGGCAACTCGCCCACCAGGAACGGCCGCCCCCCGGTTCCACCTCGTGCGCACGAGAGCCACCAGAGCCGAGGGCCGAGCGGAGCATCGGCGGCAATCGCGATCTTCGATTCCCATTCCTTGGGATAATTGATGTGCAGTTCTCCGGGCCGGCGGCGGAGAGACGACTCTCCTCGCGGCTTGGCGCGGGGGCCGAGCACTTCGGGGAACGTAACTCCATTCGTTTCTGCCCGAATTCTCGTGAGGGGGGGAAGACACTCTCCACCAATCCGCGCATCCACCGTGGCGCCACGACGTCCCCCGGCGGGGAAAATGTGGGTGCTAGTCGGGTCAGTCGCGACCTGTTGCCCGAGGGCTGCCAGGGGAAGCAGCAACACGACCAGGGATAAGTAGGCGGAACGCATGGCGATCACAGGAGTTCATGAACGGGTCGGCCGCCGGAGGCTAACTGTATTGGGCGGCCCACCGGAGTATGGATGATGGTCTGCGGATCGATGCCAAGGATGGTCAGCAGCGTGGCGGCGAAGTCGGCGGGAGTGGTGGGGCGATCCGTGACTGAGGCCGCATCTTTGTCGGTAGCGCCGATGATCCTGCCGGGCTTCACGCCGCCGCCGGCCATGACAATCGAAAACGCCCCCGGCCAATGGTCGCGGCCCGCCATTTGATTGATCCGCGGGGTGCGGCCGAACTCGGTGGCGACGACAACCAGCGTGGAATCGAGCATGCCACGGCGGTCAAGATCGCTGAGGAGCGCGGCGAGCGACTGGTCGAGCGGGGGGACTAACAGATCTCGCAGGCTCATCGAATTCTGGCGGTGGGTATCCCAGTGGCCGTTCTCAATCGAGACAAACCGGCAGCCGGCTTCGACCAGCCGGCGACCCATGAGGCAGCATTGCCCAAGGCTGGTCATCCCATATTCTTCGCGGGTCCGGTCGTCCTCGCGGGAAATATCAAAAGCCAGCTTGGCTTCTTTCGAGGTCATCAGCGAAATGGCCTTCTGCTGAAATACGTCGAGCGAGCGGGCTTCCTTGCTGGCCAGCTCGGCCTTCTGCTCGAACTCCTTGAGACGGCGAAGGGCTTCCTGGCGGCGAACGCTCCGGTCGCTGGTGACACCTTCGGGGAGGACGATGTCCCGGACGGAAAAATCCGGCGATGCCGGATCGGCCTCGATTACAAAAGGGGCGCAACTCGCCCCCAAAAAAGCCGGGCCGCCGCTGTTGAGAAAGTTCGGCAGAGAAATGTAAGGGGGGAGTGCGCCGCTGCTCCGTCCCAGCTTGGCGACCATCGAACCGAAAGCCGGATGCACGTTGTTGTTGGCGACGTTGCGATTGAAGGCCGGCCCGGTCCCCGGGTGCTGGCCGGTCATCATCACGTGGTAGCCCGCGGTGTGGTCCGGATCGTTGTGCGTCATCGAACGGATCAGCGAAAGCTTGTCGGTCACCTTCGCGATATGCGGCAGCAGATCCGTAATCTGCATGCCGGGCACGGCCGTGGAGATGGGGCGGAAGTCGCCGCGAATCTCGGCGGGGGCATTCGGCTTGGGATCCCACATGTCCTGATGGGCCATTCCGCCAATGATGAAAATGAAGATGCAGTTCACGTTCTTCTGAGCATCGACCGCGGCCTGCGCCTGCTGGAGCCGCAGAATCTGCGCCAGACTGAGCCCAGCGACCGAGCCCAGGCGAAGAAATCCGCGGCGGCTGATTCCGTCACAGTAGGGGGCAGGCATGGGCAAGTCTCCGACTTAATGGTTGAACAGAAAATCCCGCGAATTCAAAAGGGTCCAAAGGAAATCCGCGGCCGCTTCCTGCCGCGAGGCCTTCTCAAATAGTTGATCGGCTATCTTTCGCTCTTCCGAATTGGGCAATCGGCCCAGAGCAGTCAGGCACAGCTCGTCCGCGATTTCTCTCCCCGTCTTCCCACTGGCAGCCAGCTTCGCAACTCGTCCCCGCGAACTAGCCAGTCTGGTCTCAATTTCCGGCGAGTTCATCAAATGCAGAGCCTGCGCCATCGTCGGCTCGCTGGAGCGTCCGCATTCGCAGGGGCTGGTCCGTTCGGGGCGGCCGAAAATCTCCAGAAAATACGAGGGGAGGCGATTATCCCAAAGTTGCACCGCGCGCGTGCCTGGAGGCCGGCCGGGAAAGGTTTCGTCTACACCGGTCACATCGGAAATGGCATCGAGCATGACCTCTGCGGGAAGGCGCTTCGCCAAATAGTGCGAAAAGCTTTGCTCGTCATCCTGATTGCCGGGGATTGTGGTGGACGAAAGCTGATAGACATTCGAATCCATGATCTCACGGGACAGCAATTTCAAATCGAAGTGCTGCGCGATGAGCCTATTGGCGAGGTAGTCGAGCAGCGGCCCGTTCGTCGGCGGATTCGTGGAGCGAAGATCATCCTCGGCCTCGACGAGTCCCCGCCCCAGGAAATGCTTCCACAAACGGTTCGCCGCCAGCCGGGCAAACCAAGGATTCTCCGGAGCGGTCATCCATTTGGCGAGGATGCCTCTGGGATCGCCGTTGACGGCGGTCAATGCCGGTCCATCTAGAACTCGCGTCGGCACCAGGCGATCTGAAAAGGGGACTCGCATTTCGCGGAGGCCCGCGTGATAGACCAGCACCCGGTCGGTGCCGAGCGGCTGGCGCTCCAGACCGGTAAAGAAGCCTGCCAGGCCGTAAAAGTCGTCCTGCGACCACTTTTCAAACGGATGGTGATGGCACTGAGCACACTCCATGCGCACACCGAGGAATGCCTGGGACAAAACGCGAGCCAGTCCTTCCGGATTGTCCATGGTGCGATAGAAGTTTGCTGGCCCATTCTTGGCCGAGTTCCCCGTCGCCGTGATCAGTTCACTCGCCCATTCGTTGTAGGGACGGTTGGCGGCAAATTGCTCCTTGAGCCAGCGATGGAGTTCAAACGCACCCCGGTCCCCCAGCTTCTGGCGGTCCACCAGCAGAATGTCACCCCATTTCATCGTCCAAAAGTCCGCGTACTCGTCGCGCGACAGGACTTTTTCAATCCAACGAGTCCGTTTGTCCGCGCCGGTTTGTCCAAGGAACTCTCGTGTCTCGTCGGGTGTTGGAAGACGGCCGATCGTATCCAGAAAAACTCGTCGCAGGAATGTAGCGTCATCCGCCGGCGCGGAAGGAGGAATCCCCAGAAGTTTAAGGCGTGATCCGACCAGTTCATCAATGGGGGAGCGGACGGGAAGCACTGGCAAGCTTGCCAGAATATCCGGCCGAGGAATCACCACTTTGACGGCAGCCACCTGTCCCATATAGGCCACCGTGACGGCGGCCTGTCCGGGGAACGTTCCGCTTCGCAGAACGCCCCCGTGATCGACTTCGGCGACATGCGTTGCGTTTGAGGCGTAGCTGGCCGCGGCCGTGACGTCTCGCTCCTGACCATCGGAATAAATCGCCGTAGCGAGAATCTGCTGACGGTCGTTGATCCCCAGGACCCGCTCCGTGGGACTGATCCGCAGCGACTTGAGTGTGGGCGAATCCGCCTTGCCCCATGGCATTCCCTGGCGAATCCACTGCACCAAAAGTTCGTGATCCGGCGACCCTTCCGTCAGGCGGAGTCCGCCGCCATGAGGAAGCCGGGCGGTTGGCTTGGCAAGCAACAGGCTGTGCTCCGGACTGGCCGGCAATATCCGCCGCCCTCGCCCTTGCTTGGCCAGCGCGTCGTAGTCTCCGGCCGGGTCGAAACCAAACACGGACAGCTTAAAACCATTTTGTCCTGCCGCCCGGCCATGGCAGCCTCCGCTGTTGCAGCCGAGCTTGGAAAAAATAGGTGCCACGTCATTAATAAAGTGGACCGGCGGATAGTCTCCGAAGCCGGCCACCTTCACGGGGACCAGTGTCTCCTGTTCCCCCAGCCGAATGCGAACTTGCGTGGCCCCGTCGGCCACTCCCACCACCACGCCCTCCTCAATCCTCGCAACCTTCGGATCGAGCGATTCCAGGCTGGCTAAAACAGTCGCATCGCGGCTCTTACCGCTCGCCACAAGCCCGGTTACCAGCAATTGTTGGCGTCGATTTTCGCCCCGCAGCAGGACCTCTTGCGGCTCCACGGTGATCGACTGGATGACAAGAGACTTTGTGTCCGCACTTATTGCCGGCTCCGCGGCTAGCAGAGGATTTAGGAGCGAAACGATAAGCACGGCCGCAAGTAGCGGTTGAGGGAGGACTAACCCCAGGTCACGTATATTGGAACAACGCTGCACTTAACCGCCTTCTAGCTGGACGCCTTTAACCCGCTGGACGCATCGCGGCACGTTGATGCGACTCCAGTGTAGGTCTGGACCGTACCGAGTGTCAAATCGCGGACCATCACCCTGATACTACCGGTTGGCATTCACTTACGCGTTCTGGCTGGTATGGAGTTTCTCCCATTTTGGACCTTTATCTGTTGGGCCTTTTTTGTCCAAATCCGCACAAAATCCAAGATTTTGCCGTTACAATGGAATTACTGCGAACGGGATAATCTCGTTTGCCCTCAATGGACCTGAAACCGGGCGGCTCAGCACAAGGTATCTCTTCGGGACAGCGGCATGATGACCACCGAATTGCCTGACGAACTCCGGCCGCTCATCCGCCGCTGTCTGACCGGCGACCAGGGGGCGATGCTGGCCCTGGTGGAACGTTTCCGCGGCCAGGTCTTCGGTCTTTGCTATCGCATGCTCGGGCAGCGACAGGACGCCGAGGACGTGGCCCAAGAGACGTTCGTCCGGGTCCTGAAGAACCTCCATCGCTGGGATGCCGGCCGCGATTTTGAGCCCTGGCTCCTGGCGATTGCCGGCAACCGTTGCCGGACGGCCCTTTCCACGCGAAAGCGCCGTCCCCCCGCGGAGATTTTGCCGGATCAAGTTTCCGATGGCTTGCCGGACATGCAAGCCGCCAAAAACCTGGCGGAAGAAGTGACGCTGGCCCTGACCGGAATTCGGGACGATTACCGCCAGGCGTTTGTGTTATTTCACGAACAGGAACTGAGCTATGGTGAAATCGCGGAGGCAATGAACGTTCCGTTGGGGACCGTCAAGACCTGGGTACACAGGGCTCGGCGGGAATTGATCGACCAGTTACAAAGGCGTGGAGTGGTGGTGGAGCGGGTTTCCATCGCCGAGGAGCAGCAACATGCGGTGCCGTGAATTTGAAGACCGGATGAACGACATTCTCGACCAGCGGCAAGCGCCGGAGCGGGACGGGCTGCTCGTGCGCCATGCGGGGGAATGCCAGGCTTGCCGTCACATGTTGGACGGACAGGTTGCGCTGTTGTCTGGGTTGGAGCTCTGGGAAGCACCTTCGCTCTCCAGCAGATTTGCGTCAGCGGTGTTAGTCCAAGCGGAGGCCATACCAGTGGCGGCCCTGGTCGATGTGCCGCATCGCTCTAAGTCAAAATGGATTGGCACAATTGCCGCTTTGGTTTCGCTGGCGGCTGTTGTTCTCGTCGCCGTTTTCATAGGCTTATCGCGGCAGCAAGGGCGCGAACGTCCCGTTGCTGAGAAACCGGGCCAGCCTGTCTTGCCGAAAGCTGTCGATGTCGCCAAAAACTCCCTGCCCAAGCCGACTGCAACATCTCAAGAGATTGCGAAGGACGTTCCCTCTCCGCGGCCGCAGTCGCATATTGCTGAAACGGGAGAGTATCAGGAATATCGCGTGATGCTCAATACGGTGGGTGCGCAGTTGCCTTACGCGGTGGAGAAGATTGACGAAGTGCAGCAGGCAACGCCGGCTATTCGTCCGCTCCGGGCCTCCTTCTCCATGGCCATTGGCACGTTGCAGCGAACCATTCCCAATCGCACCAGGCGAGACAACCGGCCCATCAGGCCGGACAGCGGATGTTATGCCTTGCAACGGGATGTAGTGGTTTAACAGTCCGCTGGTGCCGGTTCATCTCGGGCGTCTCCTATAACCCGCACAGTCGGCACCCTTTGCCCCGCGGGACTCCCTTACGCCTGTCATCTTTGCGCCAGCGGTCATATCCGCAAGAGCCGTAAGAGTTCGCGCAGCCGCACATTTTACCCTAGCGGTACATCTTCGCGCCCCGGCGGGCCGATTCAGACTAGCATCGCCGGAGTCCTGTCCCACTAGTAGCAACCAAGCCAAGGGTGAATGTTGTGGCCAAAGCGAACAAAGCAGAGTTGAGCATTGATCGTCGGACCGACCGGGAAGACCGCCGCAAGGAAAGCCAACCCGTTCCCCAGGAACGCCGGGCCAAAGTCCAGCGGCGGCGGCAGATTGACCCGACCACCTGCGAACGCGAATATTCCGACGACGAAATCCAGTTCATGCACGCTCTTGACGCTTACAAGCGGACCAGCGGCCGGATGTTTCCCACCTGCAGCGAAATCCTGGAAGTCATCCGCGCTTTGGGCTACATTCGGGTTACCCCCGTCGCTCCTCCGGAAGAGTCGGCGGCTCAGGCGGCGGAGACTGCTATCGGCACGACCGCTTCCTAACGAACAATAACAGCCAGTTCCTCCCTGACCCACAGCCAGGAACCGGGACGGGTCGCTCCCCGCGGCTCGTCCCTTTTTCGTTTTTGGGCTCAAATTGCCCTTGCTGCGCCTATGCTCCAGAGCTATTCTTCGCGGCGATTTGTGAAGGAATGCGCGCCGGTGAATATGCGCCGGCACTGGAGTCCCCCGCCGCCGTGTTCGCCCTCCCCCTCCGATTTCTGACGCTCTCGCTGCTGATTTCAGCCTGCACCGGCTGCGGCATGGTCGCGCAGAACCGCAATGCGGCTGGCATTCGCTATTACAACCGCGGTCAACTCGCCGTGGCTCAGACCAAGTTCGAATCGGCCAAGCGGGCCAACCCGCAGAATGCCGACGCTTACTACAACCTCGGCGCGGTTGCCCATCTGCAAGGCTTCCAGACCCGCAACACGGCTCAATTGGGACAGGCGGAATCGCTCTACCGGCAATGTCTCAGCTTGAATCCTAACCACGTCGATTGTCATCGCGGTCTCGCCGTGCTGCTGGCGCAGACGCAGCGGGTGGACCAGGCATTTGAAGTCACGAAAAACTGGTGCGTCACAAGTCCGCAGTCAGCCGATGCCCGCGTGGAACTTGCCCGCCTCTACGAGGAGTACGGCGATCTGCGAACCGCGGAACTGCAACTCCAGCAAGCCCTGCAACTCGACCTGAACAATCCTCGCGTCCACGCTTCCCTGGGAAGCGTGAAAGAAAAGATGGGGGACCTGCCGCAAGCCCTCGCCAACTACCAGCGCTCTTACACGCTCAACACCTTCCAGCCTGGCGTCCCCGAACGGATCGCCTCCCTCCAGCAGCGGGTCGGCGCTGCACCTGCCACTAATCTTGCTCCAGCCGGCACCGGCCCGCTCCGCAGCGCGACGGGTGCCACGACCCGGAACTATTAGCCGCTCGACATTCACGGCCTACGACTGAACTCTCGCCTTCCAAAAACCAGAGTTGCGACTGTTGTGTGCGATTGCGACGATGTGCGCACTATTGCCTTCGACTCGGAACACCACGGCAAACGGAAACCGCTTAAGACGCATGTACTGATACACGTCGTCAAAGCGAGGGCAATCCGCGTGTTCCTCCGCAATGCGGTCTATAGCCGCGGCGACTGCTTCTTCAAAATCCAAGGCTGACTTGCGGCTCCGCTATGTGTACCAGGCGAAGGACTCGTCGTAGTCCAGGATCGCATCCGGACTAAGGGCGACTTTAATCATGGATGCCAGCCCGCTCACGCGACCGCGAACGGACCTCTTCCCAAGTCAGGCCTTGGCCGCCCCCTTGTTGGTAGGCGGCCCATCTTTCGTCAAGTTCAGCGCGAGTGAGTGGTGCTCCTGGACTAAAACGGCCTGGCACGGAAACAAGTAGTGCATCAACCAGTTGCGATCGTTCCAGATCGGTTAACTGCATCGCCGCTTCGAGAACATTGTCCAAGGTCGCAGTCATGACTTACTCCTGAAAGTTACCATTTCCATTCTACACCATAGTCGGTGTAGAGGTAACTTTTGCAAGTTGTCAGTTTCCACTGACTACTTCTTCCGCGTGTACTCGATCGTAAACATCTCCTCGTCCTTGCCACCTTCGCCGATGATGAACATCTTAAAAGTGTGATGGTCTTTGTCCTTGGAGCTGGACTGGGACTTCCACTTCGCCAATTTTCCATCGGGACCGGGATGTTCGGTAGTCATCGTCAGAATCTTGGTCTTCTCATCGCGCGTCCCTTCAAAAAACATCGGCGTGCTGCTCATCGAATCGACCCAGACTCCCGTGTACTTTTTCTTGAACTGGTCATAGCCGTCGATGCCGCGGCCTTCGAACTTTGCGCCGCCAAAGTCTCCCTCAAAGGAACTGGTGAGCCACAGGCCGCCGAGTTCCATTTTGTAGACCGACTTCCCCTTGCTGGCGGCCTCCTTCGGCGTGCCGGCCATGGATAGCACCGCATCCCATGTCCCAACCATTTCCTTCAGAATGTCATGTTCGGGTCCGGGCTTGGCGGGCTCCTGGGCGGACGAGAATTGCGAGAGCAACGAAAAAACAAAAATCGCAGCGAATGTCAACAAGCGTTTCATGGCAGCACCTCCGAAAGTGAAAATGAATTTGCCGAAATGGCGACCACAATTTAACCTAGTATGAACAAAAGTCAAGCATGCCACGACGTCGGCACGCAGATTCTACGCCTACCGCATTTTTTCCCTTCCCCGTACAATCGAACCTTCGCCGAACCTTCGCGTTCCGGTGATTGTCCCCCACATGTAGGACGGACTTCCCAGGCCGTCCCCAGACAAGGACGGGCTAGGAAGCCCATCCTACGAAATCTTCTCGCCCATGGAAATTCCGAGCATGCCCGCAACTCTCGCTACCACCGACCGCGTTTTCAACTTCTCCCCCGGCCCCGCCGTCCTGCCACTCTCGGTCCTCCAGCAAGCCCAGCGGGAACTCGTTTGCCTCCCCGGCTACGGCATGAGCGTGCTGGAAATGAGCCACCGGGCCCCTGGTTTTCTGGATATTCTCGCCTCGGCCAAATCGCTTCTCAAACAGCTGCTTGGCATCCCGGAAAACTATCAAATTGTCTTCCTCCAGGGTGGCTCCCGTTTGCAATTTTCGATGGTGCCGATGAATTTGCTCCGAAACCAAAGCGAAGCTGCCGATTACGTCGTCACTGGCTCCTGGAGCAAGTACGCCATCGACGAAGCGAAGCGGGAAGGGAAAGTCAACCTCGCCTGGGATGGCAAAGCGACCAACTACGATCGGCTGCCGAAACAAAGCGAACTCAAGCTCACCCCCAATGCCGCGTACGTCTACACCTGCTCCAACGAAACCATCCAAGGGGTGCAGTTCGCCAGTGAGTTCGACACCGGCAGTGTCCCCCTCATCTGCGACTGCTCTTCCGATTTTCTCCACCGGCCGATTCCTGTCAACAAATACGGCTTGATTTACGCCTGTGCCCAGAAAAACGCCGGCCCGGCGGGAGTCACCGCCGTCATCATCCGGGACGACCTCCTCAAGCGTAGCCCCGATAACCTCCCCGGCTATCTCAATTACAACAGCCACGTCAAAGAGGACTCCCTCTACAACACCCCCCCCACGTTCGCCATCTACCTGATGAACCTGGTCCTGCAGTGGCTCAAAAACGACATCGGCGGCCTGGCCAAAATGCACGCCCTGAACAAGCAGAAGGCCAAAATCCTCTACGACCTCATCGACGCCAGCGGCGGCTTCTACAAAGCCCACGCGCAAGCCGCCGACCGCTCGCTCATGAATGTCACCTTCCGCCTCCCCACCGAAGCCCTCGAAAAAGAATTCTGCAAGCTCGGCGAAGACCGCGGCCTCGACGGCCTCAAGGGCCACCGCAGCGTCGGCGGCATCCGCGCCAGCATCTACAACGCCATGCCGGTGGCCGGCGTCGATGCGCTGGCCGAGTTTATGAAGGAATTCAAGGCGAAAAAAGGCTGAGTTCAAGGTTCAAAGTTCCAGGTTCAAAGTTGGAGGAAAGACATGGTTTAGACGTTGCATTGACAGCCTTTTAACTTTGAACCTTAAACCTTGAACTTTGAACTCCACGCTTCCCATGGCTAAGATAATCATTCTAGATTCGATCGCCAAAGAAGGTCTCGAAATGCTCGCCGCCGCTCCCGGCATCGAGTACGAAGTCCGCACCGGCCTCAAGGGGGACGCTCTCAAATCGGCCCTGGCTGAGTTCGACGGGGCCATCTGCCGCAGCGGCGTGACCATCACCGGCGAATCGCTGGCGGGGAACCATCGCCTCCGGGCCATCGCCCGGGCCGGCGTCGGGACCGACAACATCGATAAGGAGGTCGCCACCCGCCAAGGCATCGTCGTGATGAACACGCCGACCGGCAACACGCTCAGCACG
>JBJXFF010000058.1:0-3023 GCA_046153945.1 Pirellulaceae bacterium | reverse complement strand
GTCAAAGTACTAGCAATCCCAGCCGAATCGCCAATTCGAATACCTAAGTCTCTCATCACTAGACGGTTGGAGGTTAACTTTTTCATTGTCATTGTGAAGCACTAAATCTTGCCGACCAAAGTACTTCCGCCCTCTCCAATTTCTAAAACTCTCCATTCACCAGCCTCCTTCGAGAACATTGATGAAATCGCCACTTCCTGCTGTTTCGCCTCGGTTCGATGCCTCGTGATCCCACCCAGCGCGAGGGCGCTCACCACCGATACCAATGCGACCACCAGCAATAGTTCGATGAACGCAAAGCCGGCTCTCCTCGGATCGGCAGGGTGCCGGGTTTCTGATCGCCGCTGTCTCGTTTTGGTTCTCATAGGCTTCAGCAGTTGGCTTACTTATCATCCGCGCTCAGTTTCTCGATTGTGAGCAGCGTGTCTCGCTAACAGACACTAGCAACGGCCATGCCTTCTCCATTTCGCGCCAATGCAAGAATCCGGGCTTTTCAGAGCCTTTTTGAACCATTTTTCGATTGAGTTCGCCCCAAGCTTTTCTCAACCTCGCCGCTCTTCACTGAAACCATACTGACTCTATGCTGACCCTACGCGCTCCCGAATCCTGCATGTTTGACATGCTTGCCCTTGGCGAAATCATGCTCCGCCTCGACCCTGGAGAAGGGCGGATCCGGACCGCACGGGAATTCAAGGCGTGGGAAGGCGGCGGAGAGTACAATGTCGCTCGGGGTCTCCGTCGCTGCTTCGGACTCAAGACCGCCGTGGTTACCGCGTTTGCCGACAACGACGTCGGTCGGCTGATTGAGGACTTCATTTTGCAGGGTGGCGTCGATACCTCCCACATCCTCTGGCGGCCCTACGACGGAATTGGTCGAACGATTCGCAATGGATTGAACTTTACCGAGCGGGGCTTCGGCATCCGGGGCGCCGTAGGGGTTCCTGACCGCGGTAATACAGCCGCTTCCCAACTCAAGGTGGGCGACGTGGATTGGGAGACCATTTTTGGCAAGCAAGGCGTGCGCTGGCTGCATACTGGGGGCATCTATGCGGCCCTTTCAGACTCCACACCGGACGTGGTCATTGAAGCGGTGAAGGCCGCCAAGAAGCACGGCACGATTGTCTCCTACGACCTCAACTACCGCCCCTCGCTTTGGAAGTCCATCGGCGGCAAGAAGCGCGCACAGCAGGTCAACCGCGAGATTGCCCGCTACGTGGACGTCATGATCGGCAACGAGGAGGACTTCACCGCCTGCCTCGGTTTCGAAGTCGAGGGCGTGGATGAGCACATCTCCCACATTGAAGTGGCTGCCTTCAAGAAAATGATCGAGCGAGCCGTCGCGGAATTCCCGAACTTCAAAGTCACCGCGACCACCTTGCGGACCGTCCGGACCGCCACGCGTAACGATTGGGGGGCCATTTGCTGGGCGGGCGGCAAGTTCTACGAAGCGACGCATCGGACCGACTTGGAGATCCTCGATCGGGTTGGCGGTGGCGACAGTTTCGCGTCCGGACTGATCTACGGCTTGCTGAAACATGGCGATCCCCAACAGGCGGTCGAATACGGAGCCGCACATGGGGCGCTCGCCATGACCACTCCGGGCGACACTTCGATGGCCAGCCTGAAAGAGGTAGAGGCCCTGATCGGCGGCGGCAGCGCTCGCGTGCAGCGGTGAAAACCTTCCGGTGACAGCCGCGAATGAGCAAATCGACACGCGGCTTCGCAGCGGTATGACATTCTGCGCACTCCCGGCCCAGGCTTACTTTCTGCAGCCCTATGGAGCGCTGCCGACCGGCCTGCCCTCGCACTCCCTGGGCAGCGCCGAATCGGTGCGGGAAAACTGTCCGCAGTGCGATCAGCCGTTGGTCACCCTGCTCTCGCTGGACCCAGCCGATGGGCGCCTTGAGCTGCCCGCATTGGGTGGGACGCACCTACACCTCTGTGTCTGCCCCCGCTGCCACCAATCGCAATACACGATCGCCGATGACGGAGAAGTGATTGCCGTCCAAGGATTCCAAACCAGCCCCCCATTGTTTGCCGTCCAGCTGCAGCCGCCCGAATTCCGTCCAGTCGCCTTGCATGCTGTCCCCGATCGCATCGCCGAGGCGCGGACGCTGGCGGCCGAAGGTCGCCTCGACGAAGCGGGAATGTGGGCGAGCGATTACAACTGGCGAACTCCTACCAATCAAGTCGGCGGGCAGCCCGCAATCGGCAGCGGCCAGATGCCGTCATCAGCGTGCCCATTCTGCGGCATGGCCCCGCCCTTCCTTGCGAGTTTGGTCTGCACGGCCGAAGTTTCAGGCGGCGAAGCAGGGCTTGCCCCGATCCAAGTGCTCTTCTTCGTCTGTCGGGACTGCCCGGCGGTGATCGCGATCACGACCGGCTCGGCAGCGAGGGAGTAAGCGCAACCGTAATGCTCCCTACCCACCTAATTCGAAAGTTCGTCGGTCGGAGCAGGGTTCTTCGCAGAGTCTACGAGCTCCGTTAGAATCGGTTCCAACGTGCCCCAGACATGTTCCGCCACGATCCCGTGTCCCTCGGCATTTGGATGAATCAAATCGGGTTGATTCAAATCCGGGTTGCCTCCAACTCCTTCCAATAGAAACGGAATGAATGCCGCACGGTTGGCCCTGGCCAGGCCCGCGAACACTTCCTGAAACTCACGCGTGAAATCTTCCCCCATGTTGTCCGGCATGCGCATGCCAGCGATGACAATCTTCACCCGGGGATACTTCTCGCGGGTGCGCTCGATGATCTGTTGGAGGTTCGACCGCGTGGTCACCGGCTGAACGCCACGCAAGCCATCGTTACCACCCAGTTCGAGGACGAGTATATCCACCGGCCTCCGCAATAACCAGTTGATCCGACGCAAGCCGCCCGCGCTGGTGTCGCCGCTGACCCCGGCGTTGACGACGGAGAACGGCAGATCGCGAGCGTCAATTTTCGATTGCAGCAGTGCGGGAAATGCGGCCTCCGGTTCCACCCCATAGCCCGAAGCGAGGCTGTCGCCGAGGATCAGCACG
>JBJXFF010000057.1:0-60268 GCA_046153945.1 Pirellulaceae bacterium | reverse complement strand
GAGCCGCGTCGTTTGGCCGGACTGTGGTCCGCTCGCTCCGCGAGCGGAACTTCTGTGCTTGTAGCTGTTGACCGTCTGACCAATGAGCGTGATTTCCTTGCAACCCTGGTCCGCCAGGATGCGGGCTTCGGCCAAAATCTGCTCGGGGTCGCGCCCCTGTTCCGGGCCGCGGGTCATCGGGACAATGCAATAAGTGCAGAACTTGTCGCAGCCGATCTGGATGCGAAGGTACGCCTGGAACGGCGTCGGCCGCATTGCCGGATCGCGGAGCGGGTCGAAGGTCTCGTGGCTCCGCTTGATTTCATCGACGGTGCCGTCCTTCCGGCCGAGGCCAACCGCCATCTGCGGCCCTTTGCCTGCCGAAATATCGCTGAGCAAATCCGGAATGCGGCTGAGCTGGCCGGGGCCGACAACAAGGTCCACGTAGGGGGCCCGCTCGAAGACCAGCTTCTGGTCCTTTTGGGCCATGCACCCCATCACGCCGATGATCTTTTCGGGATGCTCCTTTTTAAATGACCGGAGCCGGCCGAGGGCACTGTACGTTTTATTTTCTGCCTGCTCCCGGACGCTGCAGGTGTTGAACAGAATCACGTCCGCCGCGGCCAGTTCGCTCTCCAGCTCAAAACCCTGTTTGCGCAGGCTCGCCACCACCATCTCGCTATCGAGAACATTCATCTGGCAGCCGACAGTTTCGATATATAGGCGCTTCATATTCTGAGAACTTGATTTTCCTGCCAACACCAGCCTGACGCGCAAGCGAAGGAAAGGCATCCATCGCTATTCCGCGCTGTCCTTCGCTTGCGCGTCAGGCTGGTGTTATTTACGCTGCTCTTCTCTTCGCTGACTGCATTTCCTTGAGCCGCAAGGCCGCTTTCTCCCGTTTTAGCCGCTGCTTCTCTTCCTTCTTGTTCCGGTGCTGTTCGTCGGCTGCCTGGCGAGTGAGTTCCGCGATCAACGACTCACGGCGAGCCCGCATCAGCCGGGCCAGCGTGACAATAGCCACGTAAACGCCGATACCGAGCAGACCCCATTCCCACCACAGTAGGTTAAACATCGCCGACTCCCTCCGGCATCCACGCCACCACGGGCAAATCCGCCCGAATTCAGCAAGCACCGCATCTTACCACGGCAGGCCGATTTGGGGCGAGAGGGAATTTGGGCGAGGAATTGATGCAGTCATTCCGCGCCCGCCGGCATCTGCTGCCTCTGTTATCCCATTTTGATTGGATAAACGACGAATACCAAGATCAAAGTCAGCACCACGCCGGCCCCCGCCAAACTCCCTCCGATGATTTTGTATTTGAGCGGCAGATGCTGACCATATTTTCCGAGTGACCAAATCACCTTTGGTTCCACGCTTCCGCCGATCCCCAGCAAGAAAGCCATCGGCCCCAAGCAAAGCAGCATCAGGCGAGCGGCGCTCTGGGATTCCGGCATGAAGTGATTGATCAGCAGCCCAACGGCAGCGGCGGCGGCCATCCCCATCGCCACGAAACGAGCATAGGGAGGAATTTCTTCCATGGAGAACTCTTGGAAGGCGGGTCGACTGCAATTGAAAACGGTTGCTCGAAAGGAGCTATCACCTCATCTTAACACGGCGGTACGATGCGGGAAGAGAGGGAATTCAAGAGCGAAGGCGCGGCCGGGCAATCATCGTTAGCAGGCCGCCGTGGCCGCAAACCGTATCCACTCCGTTGATGAGGCCCACGGACAAGCCCACGACTGCCGTACGCAGGCGATTGCCGGTTCCTTCAGCATAGGCAACGCGGTCCAAAGCTTCGGCTGGGTGGCCGATAGAGGTCCGCTGCCAGTCGAGGACTTCAAATCCGCTCTGCCGCAGCAAGTATGCAAGCGTGGAGCGGGTGAAATAGAACTGGTGCGGAAAATCAAATCCATCCAGCCAGAGTCGGCGGAGGGCGAAGGAGACGCGTCCGCCGGAGAGTCGATACATGGCTTCCGCCATGCGGAACAGCCAGCAAGCCTGGTCGGGAACCTGAATGACCACGACGCCGCCGGGAGTCAAGTGCTCGCGAGTTGCTTCTAATGCTTCGCTGGGATTCTCAAAGTGCTCCAGCACATCCATGAAGCTGATGATGTCGAACTTTTCTCCCTTTTCCAGTGCCGCCGGAAAGAGACCGGTCCGAACAAGGAGTTCCTCTTGAGCGGCTCGGCTGGCCGCGGCGACCGAGGGTTCGATTCCCTCCCCTTGATAGCCATGTTCGTTGACGTACTTGAGCAGCCAACCGTAGGAACAACCGACGTCAAGCCACTTGCCACGGGGAGCTTGCTTCTGCACTCGATTGACAAGTGCGGAATAGGACCGGAGTCGCGTGGCCATGACGCTGCGAAAATACTTCTCCTCATCGATGCCGCCGAAATGATCCTGGTCGGCAGCTTGAGAAGCTAACTTCCGCGGATGGCTGGCGAAAGCGATGCCGCAATGGCGACAGCGGCAAATCAGCGGCCCCTGCTTCATCTCCGGAAGTCGCCAGGCCGCGGCTACGCCGCAAAGGCGGCAGGTGGTGAGCCCTTCACCGAGAGCGGGGGAATCGTCGAGGGAGAGTGAAGTGGACACAAGGTTCCAGCGTAATTTGCGTCCAGCCGTTGTCAAAGAAAGGCATTGGATACAATCGCGCCAAGCGGTACAGGCGGTTCCATCCCCGTCTTACTCCCCTCGCTGTCGTTTCCGCCGGAGTTGATGGTGGTAGTGCTGTGCAAAGCGGTGGGCTTCGTCCCGGACATATTGCAGCAGGCGGAGGGCAAAGGAGTGACGTGATAGTCGGAGGGGTTCATCGGCACCGGGAAGGTAGATTTCCTCTTCCTGTTTGGCGAGCGAAAGGATGGTCGGCGGAGTAATTTCCTGGTCGCGGAACGCGGCCAAGGCGGCGCTGAGTTGTCCTTTGCCGCCGTCGATCAAGAGAATGTCGGGGAAGACTTCGTCCTCGTCGGAGAGCCGGCGGTAGCGGCGGGCGATGACTTCGTGAATGCTGCGGAAGTCATCGATTCCCTGTACGCCGCCGATTTTGTAGCGGCGATAGCCCGGCTTGAACGGGAGGCCGTCGAGGAACTGCACGACGCTCGCGACCGTATCGCCGCCGGCCAGGTGGGCGATGTCCACCCCTTCAATCGTCCGCGGCTGCTCGGCGAGGCCGAGGACTTTTTTCAGGCCGGCGAGACCCTTCTTGGGGTCAATGTAGAAGACCTCCGGCTGGGCATGGGTATCAATATCACCGCGGCGGTCGAGCGTCTCCAGCATTTTGACTTCATCCCGCAGGCGAGCCGCCTTTTCGAACTCCAGCAGCCGAGCGGCTTCCGCCATTTCCTCCTTCATCTGCTTGAGGAGCTTCGTCTTTCCCCCTTCCATGAAGGTGATGAGCCGCTGGATATCGTGTTTGTACTCCTCCTTGCTGATGCGAAGGTTGCACGGAGCGGTGCATTGTTTGATGCTGGCGAGCAAGCAGGGGCGGAACCATTTCCACCGTTCGTCGCCATCTTCGATGTCGAGGCTGCAGGTGCGGAACTTGAAAATCCGCTGCAAAATCTGCATTGCCCCACGGAGCGCCCCCGCGCTGGCGAACGGACCGAACAACCTAGCCCCTTTCACCGGCGGTTGGCGGGTGACTTCGACGCGGGGAAAATCCTCGCGCACCGAAATCATAAGGTAGGGGAAAGTTTTGTCGTCCTTAAGCTCCAGGTTGTACTTGGGCTGAATGTCCTTAATGAGTCGGGACTCGGTGAGGAGGGCGTCCACGTCGCTCTCGCACTCGATGTAGTCGGCGTCGGCGATTTCCTGCACCCATTCGCGAGTGCGAAACTCCACCTTCGCACCCGCCAAAAAATAACTCCCCGCCCGGCTGCGGAGGTTCTTCGCCTTGCCGACATAAATGACCGTGCCGGCGGCGTTCTTCATCAAATAGACGCCCGGTTTGCGGGGAAACTCCCGCACCTTCGCTGCCGCCCGGCGAAAGGCAAAGTCCCACGCGGCCTCGTCCGTGTTCCCCTCCGCAGCGGCATCGAGAGCCGCATCAACGGTGGCCGGATCGGGCTCGGGAGGCTCCGCGGCCTCGGTGGTCATTTCAGGGAGCGGCTCTTCGGAGTCGTCATCATGAGCCATTCTGTCCAACCGCCTATATCCTCGGAATTCAGGATACAACTATTCGCCGGCCATTGTTGCAACTTGCAATTCGTAACGCCAAAAATCACCCGGGTATGTACGGCGACGTAACGAGAAACGCCGCGCAAAGTACGGCGATGTCAACCAGCCGCCGTTTCTTGGCTGCGACTTAAACTCCTCCTTGCCGCGGATGAAGATTTGAAAATCAATTTGATCTTTGCGCCGTGCGTCAACGAGCCAGTATTCCTGAACGCCCGCCCGATAATAGCGAGTCTTGAGCGTTTTTGTGTCTTTTCTGACCGAAGATTTAGAGATGATTTCCAAGACCCAGTCCGGCGACCCTTCCAAGGAAGTGCAGTCCTCGCCGTCTGAATCAAGTATCCGTTTAATTCGCCCCTCAGCAACCGCTTTGTGTCCGATGACACAAGCATCTGGCATGTTCGAGAGTTTGGCTCGCCGATGAATGATTCGCAGCCCATCGGGAAAATAGATTCCCAGGTTGAGCTCCTCTGCAAGAGAATCAATAACCCGATTGAATGCCTGCTTGACGCTAATGTGCGAGTCAGCCTTTTCGGGTGTCATGTCAATGAAAATCTCCTCACCGATCCAGGATATGCGAGCTTTTTCCGGATAATCGTCGGAGCAAGCCCACTTGCAAAAACCCTCAAACGTCATCGCTCGCTCGGGAATCGAAATCTCTTGTTCATCAAGAAATAGAAAGTCCTTTGCAGAAACATATCTTGACCGCCCGGCAACTGTTTTCTCGGCAAGCATCAATTGACCCTTATTGAATCTGTGTCCTGAATTATAGCTGCAAAGGTCGGAAAGGACACTTCTAATAAGGTAAGACGTCCTACGCCCTTTCCGCATACGCCTTCAAATCCCCCTCCAATGTCGCCAGCCGCGTCTGCATCGCTTGCTTCGTCTGCTCCAGGTTTGCGAGCTGCTCGGCGGGGACATAGGTGAACATGTAGAACTTGACCTTGGGCTCGGTTCCGCTGGGGCGGACGGCAATATAGTTGCCGCTTTCGGAGAGGTCGAGGATCACCATGTCCCCCGGCGGAGCATCGAGCTTGGCCACGGACTTGGGTGTGCCATTGGCAATGTGGGTGTTCGTGAGTTGTTTGTAATCCCGCACGTTAGTTACTGACATTCCACCAAGCATGATGGGCGGAGCGGTGCGGAAGTTCTGCATCAGGGCTTGCATCCGGGCCATTCCCGCCGAGCCGGTCATGGTGACATTGAGGAGTTGCTCCCCGTGGTAGCCGTGCTGCCAGTAGAGGGAATCGAGCTTCTCATGGAGCGTTTTGCCCGTTGCTTTCACTTGGGCGGCCAATTCCGCCATCAGCATGCAGGCGACCGCGGCATCCTTATCCCGCACATGTGTGCCAACGAGAAAGCCGTGAGATTCTTCCGTCCCGAAAAGGAACTTCTCCGGCCCAGAAACATCCATCTGCTGGGCGATCCACTTGAAGCCGACATGCAGGTTGTCAAAAGTCTTGACGCCGTAAGAGTCGCCGATGCGGCGGATCATTTGAGTGGTAACCAAGGTCGTGACCAGATAGTGCTCCTTGGTCAGGCCGCCAGATTTCTTCTTTTGCTCGCATACAAAGTCGGCGAGGAGTGCGCCGAGTTGGTTGCCGGTGAAAGTCCTCCAGGAGCCTTGGCGATCCTTGGAAAGGGGCGCGGCGCAGCCCATTCGGTCGGAGTCGGGATCGGTGGCCAGGATGACGTCGGCTCCGGATTCTTGCGCCCGCTGAATGGGGGCGTCGAAGACGGCTGGGTTTTCGGGGTTGGAGACGTGCCCTGGAACATTGGGAAAGTCGCCGCTCCGCTCGCGGTGCGGGGCAAAGACTTCGACCTCTCTAAATCCATCCGCAGCGACAGCCGGGCAGACGGCGGACTCTCCCACGCCGTGGAGCGGAGTGTAGATGATCTTGAGATCTCTCGAACCGGCAAAGGACTGGCTGGCGACGGCTTTGGTGAAGGCTGCGTCCACTTCTGCCGTGCAGAAGATGACGTTTCCTTCCTTCACCGCGGTTTGGAAGTCGGCCTTCTTGATTTCGGTCGTCGTCATCACCCGCTCGACAATCGACTTGTCGTGGGGAGGGACGACTTGTGCACCGCTGGACCAGTAGACCTTGACCGCGTTGTCGCTCGGCGGATTGTGGCTGGCCGTGACCATGATGCCGCAGGCACACTTTTTGTAACGGACCAGGAATGAAAGCTCCGGCGTGCTGCGGTAATCGTCCAGAAAATAGACCTTGAAGCCGTTGGCCACCATGACCGACGCGCAAAGTTCCGCGAAGTGCCGAGAGTTGTGCCGCGTGTCATAGGCGATGGCGCAGGAAAGTGCTTCGGCCGGCAGCTTCTGCTCAAGGACGTACGTCGCCAGCCCTTGGGCACTTTCCCCAATCGTCCGGTCGTTGATCACGTTGCAACCGATGGGGTACATCTTGCCGCGGCGGCCGCCGGTGCCGAACGGGATGACGGTCCAGAAGGCGTCATCAAGCTCTTTCCACTTGCCGGCAGTGATGTGCTTCGCCACCTGGTCCGCGTACTCGCTGTAACGAGGCTCTGTCAGCCAGGTCTTGATATTGGCCGCCGCGGCGGGAGTAACCTTTTTTGCGGAAACGGCAAGGTCGAGCTGCATCAGGGCAGTGGTGGAATCGAAACTTTTGGCCATGGCGGGCGAGCCTTCAAAAAGAGATTGACCAGGCAGGTGGGAACAGTATTTTACGCCTTTCTTCCGCGAAACGGCAGGGGCACTACGGCTTAGCTTCGTCGCTATCGCCGCCCCTTCATCGTCCACTGCTTCCAAGCGCAGGCGATGCATAAAGCAGTGGGCGCTGACAATCAACACCGTCCAACTAAAGTCCCGCGCCCGCCGCGCCAGAAGTCTTGCGTGTGTGGCCAGCGGATGGAATCTTTGTTCGAACATGCGTGTGGCCGTATTCGCAGCCCGGCCGGTACAGTCCGCTTGTCTACTCCGCCACATCCTCCGGCTTCGGCTCAGGCAGCCAGAAACTCCCCAAAAACGCCAAAATCAAAATGAGGACGGCAGAGGTTCCCGCTGCCAGGGCCATGGCGCTCGGCGGTTTGATCCCCTCGATGGAGGACTTGAACATCGGCCAGAAAAGGAGAGTGGTCAGCGCGTTAGCCGCTGTCCCCACCATGCGGCCGCCAACGTTCGCGGCAAAGCCTTCGCCCGTGCCGCGGAGATGCACGGGGTACACCAGCGGCAGGTAATTTCCCCAGAAGCTGAACTGGGCGACAATGAGAAAGCCGGTAACAAAAATGCCGACTTTCAGCAGCATGATGTTATCCGTATGCAATGCCGAGAGCACCCCCTCGGGCGTCCTCCCAGCCGCGGGAAAGAAGAACACGAGCGGCACAATGAGCAGGGCGGGGATTTGAAAAATGCGAAGCAAGTTGCGCCGGCTGAGGATATACATGGCGAGGCCGGCGAGAGCAAAGCGGCCGATGAGCCCCCCCAGTTCCTGCCAGAGTTGCACATCCTTCACGACGGTCTGCCGTTTCTTATCGAGGTCCTTGAGCTTCGTGGAAAGTGCGGCGACGGCCGGATCGGCCTTTCCCTTGGCTTCGACGAGCTTCTCGTAGTCGGCACGCATCTTCGTGATGGGACCGAGTTCCTTCACGAGACCCGGCACAATCTGTGGCAGTAGCTGAATGGCGCCAAAGGCAACACCGTAGCTGCAGGCGAAGAGGAATGCCGTGACGAGTGTTGCCCGAATATGCGAAGGCTGAAAAAGTTCGCCGATGTTCGGCCGCCGCAGAGTTCCTTTGTTGGCCTTCTCTTGCCAGACGGGGGACTCCGGCAGGAAAGGACGAATGATAATGAGCGGCAGTGCGGGAATGACCCCGGAGATCAGCGTGTACCGCCAGACCAGTGATTGCTTGGCCGGATCAAACTCGCCAAAAATCGCCGGCAGGCTATCGCGGTTTTCGTTGATGACCCAGTAGGCCAGCGTCACGAGCAATCCGCCGACGGATGAGAATGCCTGGGTAAAACCAAGCACTGCTTCCCGCTGCTTAGGATTGGGAAAGAGTTCCGCCAGCCAGGCAACCGCGGCCACGAACTCCACGCAGACGCCGATGAAGGTCGTGCAGCGGAGCACCAGCAGCATCATGGGGCTCGTGCTGAATCCGGCGGCAAAGGCCGAAAACGCATAGAGCAAGATGCTCCAGGTAAGCACGCGGCGGCGGCCGAAGCGGTCGGTCAAATACCCGCCAAGCAGGCCGAACGTGCCGCCGCAGAGAGCACTCCCCCACATGATGTACGTGTTCCAGTTGGCGATCGCCTTAAAGCCGCTGTCAGTATAGGGATCGACATGCAGCAGCTCCGCCAGAGCGGGGGGAGCAATCAACGGCATCATCAGGAGTTCGTAGATATCAAATGCAAACCCAATGGCGGCGATAACGCAAATCAGCCACTGAGTGCCGGTAAGTTTGAGGGCCGGCTCGAAAGAAGCAGAATGGCTCATGGGTGGTATTCAAATGGCGGAGAATACAGGCGGGAGCCTTGGAGACCCGTCGTCTTCAAAGCCCCGGCATTGTAGCCGCCACTTTGGAAAGCCACCAGCAAGCGCCGTGGAATGGAGGCAGGGAGGCACGGAATCGCATAAGATGGCGAGCGGAGTCTTGCCACTTCTTCCGCAGAGAATTTCCTAATGCCTTACTCAAGAGTGCAAATAGCCTTGTTCTGCGTTGCATGTGCCAATCTGGCGATTGCCCAGGCGGAAGACCCGGCCGCTAACACGAAACTTTCCTTCATCGAAGTCGCCAAGGAGAATTCCGGCTTCGTCTCGAAGGACACGGGCAAGAAGTTCGTCCCCTGGGGCGTCAATTACGACCACGACGAAGAAGGGCGGCTGATTGAGGATTATTGGGAGAAGGAATGGCCGAAGGTGGAGGCGGACTTTGCCGAGATGAAGGAACTCGGGGCCAATGTCGTCCGGCTTCACATTCAATTTGGCAAGTTCATGGACGCTGTAGATAAGCCGAACGAAAAGTCGCTGACCCAATTGAAGAAGTTGCTTGCGCTGGCTGAGAAGACTGGACTCTACCTCGATCTGACCGGCCTCGGCTGTTACCACAAGCAGGATGTGCCGGTGTGGTACGACGAACTCGACGAAGCGGGTCGCTGGAAAGCGCAAGCGACGTTTTGGAAAGCGGTCGCCAAGAACTGTGCAGACAGTCCCGCCATTTTCTGCTACGACCTGATGAATGAGCCGGTGGTTCCCGGCGGCAAGCGGAAGGAGAAGGACTGGCTCGGCCCGCCGTTCGGCGGCAAACACTTTGTGCAGGTAATTACTTTGGATCAGGCGGGGCGCAAGCGGCCAGACGTTGCCGTCGCCTGGACCAAGCAACTCGTTTCGGCCATCCGCGAAGTCGATCAGCGGCACCTCGTCACTATCGGCCTCGTCGACTGGAGCCTCGATCGCCCCGGCCTCACGAGTGGCTTTGTTCCGGATGAAATCGCCCCCGAAGTCGACTTCCTCTGCATCCATCTTTATCCCAAGAAGGGGCAGCTCAAGGAGGATATCGAAACGCTCAAAGGCTTCGCCAAAACCGGCAAGCCGGTGGTTATCGAAGAGACATTTGCATTGAATGCCCCGCTCGACGAATTCGAAAAGTTCCTCTTCGCCTCCCGTGACCACGCTCACGGCTGGGTTGGGTTCTATTGGGGAAAGACCCCGGCGGAACTTCGTCAAGGAACAACCATCGGCGACGCTATCTTGCTTTCATGGCTGGAGTGGTTTGAGAAGAACGGAAAAAAGATGCAAGAAAAATAGGCTGCCGGCGACATAACTTCCCGTAGTCCCCGGCGCAACAAAAGTCCGCTACAATTGGCTCTGTTTTCCAGCCGTGTTGTTCGTGTTCCAAATCCTGCCTTCGGCTCTCTCCGCCGCAGTTTCCTTGAGGTAACGATGATCTTGAGAAATGCTCTCTTCACTTGGGGCCTGGTCATGGCTGTTCCTGTTCTCTCCTATGCCGCGGACGGGGATCTTGCCAAGAACCTGGCCAAGGTTCGAGCCGTGGGAGTCAAAGGGGAAGGGCATCGCGAAGCGGGTGTGGCTGCGAAGGCGCTGGCCAACGCGAATGCGGCCGATTTGCCGGCCATTCTCGCTGCGATGGACGGTTCCAATGTTCTGGCCGAAAACTGGCTTCGCGGCATCGCGGAGGCGGTCGCGCAGAAGGGGGCCAGCGGGAAACTGCCTGTCGCGGAACTTGAGAAGTTCCTGGCGCAGACCAAACACTCACCCCGTGCGAGGCGATTGGCGTATGAAATCATTGCCGGTGTGGATGACACTGCCCAGGCGAGATTGATCCCAACACTGCTGAGCGACCCCAGCCTGGAACTTCGCCGAGATGCCGTCGCGCTGGCCTTAGCCGATGCCGCCAAGGCCGAAGGGAAAGACGCCGCCAAAGCCGCCTATCGCAAAGCCTTCTCTGCTTCCCGCGATCACGACCAAATCAAGTTGGCCGCTGAGAAGCTCAAGGAACTCGGCGACACCGTCGACCTGGCAACTCACTACGGCTTTCTGACGACGTGGCAGATTATCGGGCCGTTCGACAACACCGGGGACAAAGGCTGGAACATCGTCTATCCGCCGGAGGAGAAAGTGGATCTGGCCGCGTCTTATCCTGGACTGAAGGGGGAAATTAGCTGGAAGGAAACGACCAGCCAGGATGACTTTGGCCTGGTGGACCTGACGAAAGTACTCGACAAGCACAAAGGAGCCATTGCTTACGCCTCGACCGAATTCATTTCCGAAAAGGACCAGGAAGTTGATCTGAGGCTGGGGTGCATCAATGCCAATAAGGTCTGGCTGAATGGCGAGGAAATCACCGCCAATCACGTCTATCACGCCGGGCAGCAGATCGACCAGTACCTGGCCAAGGGAAAGATGAAGAAAGGGAAGAACGCCATCTTGCTGAAAATCTGCCAGAACGAACAAACTGAGATGTGGGCTCAGAACTGGCAATTCCAATTTCGCATTTGCGACACCATTGGCACTGCCATCTTGTCCCAAGACCGGCCACTGGCGAAGACAGCCTTGCTGCCCATGGTCAAGCGATAGTGGTACTTTCGCCTCCTACGTCTCAGATCTCAAATCACAAATCTGAAATCCCCATTCTTTATATGAAACGCCTAGCCCTCATCACATTCGCATTACTGCTCCTTCCCCTCTTCACTGCCGCGGATTGGCTGCAATTCCGTGGCAGTGATCAGACGAGCCTGGCTCTGGAAAGCAAACTGCCGCTCAGCTACAGCGCCGAGAAGAATCTCGCCTGGAAGTCCCCGCTCGTCGGCCGCGGCGTGAGCGGGCCGATTGTCGTCGGCGACCGGATTTACGTCACCGCCAGCAGCGGCAGTGAAAAGGACAAGCAGGATCATCTGTATGTCTTGGCCTTTGACGCCAACAGCGGCAAACAACTTTGGAAGCGGCACTTCTGGGCCACCGGCCGTTGTTTTCACCATCCCACGTCGGCCAATGCCGCCCCCACGCCGGCCAGCGATGGCAAGAGGATTTTTGCGTTCTACTCCAGTAACGACCTAGCCTGCTTGGACCTCGACGGCAATTTGCTCTGGTATCGCGGACTCGCTCAGGACTACCCAAAAGCTGGCAATGACGTTGGCATGTCTAGTTCGCCAGTCGTCGTCGGAGAAACCGTAGTCGTGCAGGTCGAAAATCAAGGAGACTCGTTCGCCGCGGGCATCGATACCTCCACGGGCGAAACCCGCTGGCGCGTCGATCGGCCCGCCCAGGCCAACTGGGCTTCGCCGGCCGCTCTCCGCGGCAAAGATGGGAAGCAACTCGTGCTGCTCCAGTCCGCAAAAGGACTCACCGCCCATGATCCCCTCACCGGCGAACAGAAATGGAAGTACGACGCCGACTGCAACATCATTCCGTCTCCCACTACCGTCGGCAACCGGATTTATCTGGCGGCTAACGGCTTGACCGTTCTGGAAGCGGAAACGGGTGCCACAACGGCAAACATTGGTTGGGATTCCAACAAACTCGGCCCCGGCAATGCCAGTCCCGTGATCGCGGACGGCAAAGTCTTCGCGCTTCGCGGAGCGGTCCTTACGGGCGGAAATGACAAGACGGGAGAAGAGCTCTGGCAAGTCCGTTTGAAGGGGAACTTTTGGGCCACGCCGGTAGTCGCCGGCGGTCATGTCTACTGTGTGAACCAGGACGGGCAGTGCTTTGTCATTAAGCCCAACACCGAAAAGGGAGAGCTCGTTAGCACCATGGAACTCGGCGACTCCATCCTCGGTTCCCCAGCGGTCGCCGGCAACGCCATGTACCTCCGCAGCGACAAGTTCCTGTATAAGATTGTCCCGTAACGGTCCAGTGCCCGACTCCCTCTCCCTCACTCCGTGCACCCCCGTCCGCGGCTCGATTCGCCCGCCGGGGTCCAAGAGCATCACCAATCGGGCTCTCGTCTGTGCTGCCCTGGCGGAAGGAGAGTCTAAGCTCTCGGGTGCCCTCGACAGTGAAGACACGCAGGTAATGATTGACAGCCTTCACCGGCTGGGGATTCAAGTGCAGCGGCAGGAAGAGGGGACAAAGCTGGTTGTCTCAGGTTGCGGCAGCAATCTGCCCGCCAGCGAAGCGGATTTGTTCGTCGGCAATAGCGGAACCACCATTCGCTTTCTCACCGCCCTGACCACACTCGGCCGCGGCACCTATCGGCTCGATGGCGTTCCCCGAATGCACGAGCGGCCGATTGCCGACTTGCTCGCGGCACTCAACCAGCTTGGCGCGGATGTGCGAAGCGAAGCCGGCACTGGTTGTCCGCCAGTCATTGTCAAATCCAACGGCTTGCCCGGCGGAAAAACCACTATTCGTGGTGATATCTCCAGCCAGTTCCTCAGCGGCTTGCTCATGGCGGCTCCGCTCGCCCAGAACAATGTCGAACTGCTCGTCGAAGGAGAACTGGTTTCCCAGCCTTACGTCACAATGACCATCGGTGTGATGCGGAAGTTCGGCGTGGAAGCCCACTACTCCGGCCTCTCCCGTTTCCTCATTGCCGGCCAGCAGCGCTACCGCGGCTGCGAGTATGAAATTGAACCCGATGCCTCCGCCGCCAGCTACTTCTGGGGCCTCGCCGCGGTGACCGGCGGAGAAGTAACTGTCGAAGGACTCGGCCAGGGCGCGTTGCAAGGAGATGTCGCCTTCGTGCAGTGCCTCGAGCAAATGGGCTGCCGCGTCAGTTACAACAGTCGCGGCACGACGGTCAGTAGCTCTGGCGCGCCACTCCGCGGAATCGACGTCGACATGAACGCTATCAGCGATACTGCTCAAACTCTGGCCGTGGTCGCTCTCTTCGCCGACAGTCCAACGACCATCTGTGGCGTGGCTCACATCCGGCACAAGGAAACCGATCGCATCGGCGACTTGGCCTGCGAACTCCGTAAGCTTGGCGCGAAGGTGGACGAATTCCCCGACGGCCTGCGAATCACTCCCGCTCCGCTCCGCGGCGCAACGATTGATACTTACAACGACCATCGCATGGCCATGAGCTTCGCCTTGGCAGGCATGAAGATCCCCGGAGTCACCATCCAGAACCCAGGCTGCACCGCGAAGACGTATCCCAAGTTTTTTGATGACCTGCAGACGTTAACAAATGCAAAGTAGTCCGCTCACTCCGTGAGCGGACAGGCCTGCACACGGAGTGTGCAAGCTACTAAGGAGCACCCCATGCCCGAACTCGGCGTCAACATCGATCACGTCGCCACCATCCGTCAGGCCCGCAAAACCTATGAACCGGACCCCGTCGCGGCAGCGGTGCTGGCCGAGCTGGCCGGGGCTGATAGCATCACGATCCACCTCCGCGAAGACCGCCGACACATCCAGGACCGGGACCTGCGTGTGCTGCGGGAGACGGTGACCACAAAACTCAATTTGGAGCTTTCCGTCTCCGAGGAAATCGTCGGCATCGCTTGCCAGGCCAAGCCGGAACAAGCGACGCTCGTTCCGGAACGCCGCGAGGAAGTGACGACCGAAGGGGGGCTCGATGTCAGTTCCCATATGGTCACCATCGCGCGGGCCGTGAAACGTCTGCAAGCAGCCGGCATCGTCGTCAGCCTGTTCATCGATCCCGATCCGCGGCAGCTTCAGCTCTCCAAGGAACTGGGGGTCGAAGCGATCGAGTTGCATACCGGGCAATATGCACTCGCCAAGGGGCCCTCTCAACAACAAGAACTCGCGGCACTCGTCGCGGCGGGAAAAATCGCCAACGATCTGGGCCTGCGACTCCATGCGGGACACGGGCTCAACTACCACAACGTCCGTGCCGTCGCCACGATTGAAGGAATGCTGGAACTGAACATCGGCCACAGCATTATCTCGCGCGCCGTCCTCGTCGGACTGGAGCGAGCGGTCCGCGAAATGAAGTCTCTTCTGTAGCGCAGCTATTTCTTCACCGGAAAGCGCCAATAAGCTCCCGCCACCAGCCCCACTTGCAGGGCCGCGAGCAGCAGCGGGTGAAAATGCGCCGACGTCCGTGAAGGCTTTAAAGGAACCGCGGCAGCGACTACCGGCTTCACATGCAGCAGTTCCCAGCCCTGCGCCGTCCTGCGCCAGCCGTTGTCGAAGGGCGATGCATCACCCGACACAACCGAACCGATCATCACCAACAGCAAAATCGCTCCGCCGCAAACGCCGAGTCGTCGAAGCATGTTTCGTGTCATGCCTCATCAGCAATTGCACGCGCAAGGCCGCGGAACTCATCGCTACGATCACTTTGCTGCATGCCCCTGCCAGTCATGGAGTTAGAGCAAATACTCCTTTTCCGGCCAGCTAAAGGTGTTGCCTCCAAGCATCATTCCAGCGACTCCACTGTTGCCAATTCGCCGCCGTTGCCAATTCAAAACAGCCCCTACTTTGGAAAGTTCGCAAGTGACCTGTTCCGTTTGGTTTGCCGGTTTGCCCGCTGGCCATATTTGACCTAAGTTTTCATGCGCCTAGGTATCAGGTACCAGACCCCACATTCCCCGCGCGACGCAGGAATTTTGATCATGACGACAGCCGCCCTCGACCTCAAAGACCTGCTCCGGAGCGCCCAGTTACCCGCACTGCCGCAAAGTGCCATTCGTCTTTTGGAACTGTCGCAAGATCCCGACAACGGCCCCGTCGAATTCGCCGTCCCCATCGAAGCCGATCCGGGGCTCACCGGCCAGGTTCTCAAGTTCGTCAACTCCTCTTACTTCGGCTTCTCGCGCGAGATCAGCAGCGTCAAGCTGGCGATCACGCTGGTCGGCATCCGGACGATCAAGAACTTCGCTCTTTGGAGCGCGGTCTTCAGCCTGATGCCCAATCCTCGCTGCGGGCCGTTCGACCTTAAGAGCCTCTGGCAGGACTCCCTCCGCCGGGCCTTGTTCGCCCGCAACTTTGGCAAGCTGCTGGGAATGAAGGACGCGGAAGAATGCTTTGCCGCCGCCTTGCTGCAGGACATGGCGATTCCGCTGCTCGCCAAGGAGATTCCCCAGCGGTACCTCAAATTGTTCCAGGACCGCTCCGAAGGACTTGAACGCCTTTCGGACCTCGAGCAGGCCAATTTCGGCTGGACACATGCCGATGCCGCCGCTTTTATGTGCCGCTCCTGGAGCCTCCCCGAGGAATTCGCCGTCCTGATCGAATCGCACTGCCAACTGGAAGAACTCGTCGCCAACAGCGGCAAGTTCCCCGGCAAGTTGGCCGTCGCCCTCTCGTCCCTGCTCCCGGCCACAAGCGACAAGGAATGGAACGACCGCGATCGCTTCCTTGCCGCCTTCAACCAACTGACCGCCGGAAAGGGAACGACCGCGCCGTGCCTCATGGCAGAGGTGGACAAGGCCTTTCTCGAATTCGCCCCCGTCCTGCGACTGGCCACCCCTTCCAAAACGCTGGCGCAGTATCTGGAAGAGACCCCAGCGGCGGTTTAACCGGTTGCGAAATACAATCGGCGCGACAATCTTCGGCCCGGCCTCTTCGAAAGGGAGCGTGGAAGCTAAAGCTAATCGACGTACAAGAACTCATTCGAACTTAGCAGAGCTTGGCAGAGCGTCGTCCAGGCGACAGTTTCCGGATTCGGCTTGAGCTTCGGATCGGTTATAGCCTTGGTGGATTCTGAAAGGCGACTCGTTTGCTCGGCGAGGAATTTCTGAGCCGCTTCGATTTCCTGTGGTGCAGGAGAGCGGCCGTAGATTAGTTGCCAAGCGAGGCGGATTTTGGCCGGGGTGTCATTGCCGGGTTCGCGGGCGAGGCGGGTGGCGAGGGATTCGGAACCGCCGAGGACGAAGTCGCTGTTCATGAGGAGGAGCGACTGGGGGGCGACGGTCGAGGGGGTGCGGGCAGTGCAGTTTGGGTCGAGGGCTGGCAGGTCGAACATGTCCAGCACGGCCAGCGGGCGGCTGCGGCGGACTTGAACGTAGATGCTGCGGCGGAGGTCCTCGCCCTGCATGGGGAGGACGGGGCCGGGGCGGTTCTCGCCGTTGAGGTTCTCGATGCCGACGACCACCTGGCCGTCCTCGTCCTCCATCACCGGCACGGGGGGGCCGAACTGCCGCAGGTTGAGCTGGTCGCCGGCGGCCAGGATGCTGTCCCGCACCGCTTCGGCCTCCAGGCGGCGGACGTTCATCCGGGCGAGCAGCTGGTTGTCCGGGTCGACGGCGTCGGCCGCCGGGACGCGGCGCGACGACTGCCGATACGCGGCGGAGGCCATCAGCAGGCGGTGCAGCTTTTTCACCTGCCAGCCGGTGGCGGGGAGTTCGCTGGCCAGCCAGTCGAGAAGCTGCGGATGGGTCGGCCGCTCGCCGAGAAAGCCGAAATCGCCCGGCGTCGCCACGATGCCGCGGCCGAAGTGGAGCATCCAGACCCGGTTGACGAATACGCGGCTCGTCAGCGGATGCTTGCCACTAACGAGATGTTTGGCGTATGCCAGCCGCCGGCCAGTGGTGGGAAGTGCGGGGTTCTTCGGGGCGATTTCGGACGAGATGAAGGACTGCAAAATCGAAAGTTCCCCCGGCGGCGTGACTTGCTTCGGCTGATCGGGGTCACCGCGATGGAAGAGATGCGTTTCCGGGACTTGGCCGGGGACTTCATTGAGGATGCTTAGAAAAGCCTCCGGCGGTTTGGTGGCGCGGTACTTCTTTACTTCCTCCCGTTTGCCCTGAACTTCCTTGAAGCCGGCGGGGTCATAGAGATCGAGGGCTCCGCGAGTGATGACACTGGGATATTCTTTGAGAAGGGCGACTTGCTCCGGCGTCCGCTCTTTCTCCGGTTTGTCGACGGCGGCTTTCACCGCTTCGCGTTTTTCTTCGGGGACCTTAGCCAGTTCCTTCTCGAAGACCTTCTGCATGAGCTCCTTCACCCGGGATTCAATGGCTTGTTCCTTCTTCTTCGCCTCTTCCTCAATCGCGGCTGCGGTGGCCCGGTCGGCGTCGGTGTAGAGGGAGACGAGGCGCTGTGGCGGAGCGCGCCAGGCTTGCACGTTGAGCGCCGGCTCGAAAATGGCCCGCAGGCGGTAGTAGTCGGACTGCGGCACCGGATCGTACCGATGGTTGTGGCACTGGGCACAGCCGACGGTGAGGCCGAGGAGCGAGGTGGAGACGATTTTGAGAGTCTCGGATACGACGGCGTTGCCGGCGAGCTTGGCTTCGATTCCTCCGGCAGTCCCATCCGGCGCGGTTCGCAGAAAGCCGGTGGCGGCGAGGAGCTCAATCTGCTGCGGCGTGAGGTTCGGCGTGAGCGGCCCGGCGAGTTCATCGCCGGCGAGCTGCTCGGTAACGAACTGGTCATACGGCTTGTCGGCAGCGAAGGCGCGGATGACGTAATCGCGGTAGTGATACGACCAGGGGCGGGCCGGGTCCTTGTCCGTATAGCCGTCGCTGTCCGCATAGCCAGCAGCATCGAGCCAGTGGCGTCCCCAGCGTTCGCCGTAACGGGGTGATGCGAGCAGCTTATCGAGCAGCCGTTCGTAAGCATCGGCAGAAGAGTCGTTGGTGAAGGCAGCGATTTCTTCAGGGGTCGGCGGCAGGCCTGTGAGATCGAACGTGGCTCGTCGGATGAGTGTTTCTTTGGGAGCTTCCGCGGAGAGTGTGAGGGACTTTTCGGCAAGTTTTTGGAGGAGGAACCAATCGACGGTGGTTCTCGCTTCTGTTCCTTGTGCCGCGGGAACTGTTGGCCGCACCACTGGTTGAAAAGACCAGAAGTTGCGTTCCTCTTCGGTGAAGACAAGCTGAGCCGGATCATCGGGCTCTGGCCGAAGCGTCTTTGCGCCGCCCGCAATCCACTTCTCGATGAGATCAATCTGCTCGGGGCGAAGCTTTTTATCTCCCTCCGGCATCTCCCCGCTCTTCACCTTCGCCAGCAGCAAACTCTCCGCTGGTTTTCCGGGCGCGATTGCCGGTCCTGTTTCGCCACCTTTCAAAATCAGACGAGCCAAGCGAACGTCGAGCTTGCCCTTGAATTCATCCGACTCGCCGTGACAGTGAAAGCAGTTGGCTTTCAGGATCGGACGAATTTGCTGCTCGAAGGAGACCTCCTCGCCGTTCGCTGCGCGGACGAAGAGCCCGATGACAAGCGTCAACCAGAAAGGAGTTAGTCGGGCGAGCATGGAACGGGCGGGATAATTGGGCGGGAACCGGCGTGGCGTGTCACACGCCGGAGATTTCATTATAGCCGAACCGCGAGTCAATTCGCGAATGGACCTCAGTTGATTTGCACCACCTCGGCCTGGACCACTTGCATAGGAGTCGGGTTCACGAACTTCCGCGGGGCAGTTTGTCCCTCTTCGTGCATCTTCCAGAAGGCTTTGATGTGCAGGAAGTGTGTGACCGCCAGGGCGAGCAGCACAAAGCCGATCTTGGTGCTGAGCAGTTCGACTGCCTCGGTCTGCGTCAACACATTGCCGCCGATCCGCAGGGCCAGCAGCAAGGCCCCGACGTGCAGCAAATAGACGCCGACCGAGAGGAGGTGGCTCCACGAGCCAGCGAGGGCTTCGTCCCCGCCGCAGGCCCGGGCGATGAATGGCCGGCCGCGACGGGCGAGGGTCCAGGTAACCCAGATCGTGGCGGCGACTCCGAGGAGGATGTAGAGGCCGTGAGTGATGACCATGGTGTTCATGATATGTCTCCTTATCGTTCTTCCTCTTACTCTTAATCCGGCTTTGGCTTTGTTCGGCGTCGTTCAGAAGAGGATTAAGATTAAGAGTAGGATTAAGATTAAGAAGTCGATGATTGTTCGTTACGAAGTTCTGTTCTGCACCACATTCAGCACTGCTCCCCTGAGCTGCTGATAATTGGTCGGAGCAAACGGGCTTTCGGCTCGCACTGGCGGCACTGCCTTCTGACGGCCGATCCGCGAGAAGATGTAGAGGTTGAAGAAGTGCATCGTGCCGAGGATGACCAGCACCAGCCCCAGCTTGGTTGCCAGGAACTCGACCGCGGTCTGCAGGTCGGTCGGCTTGTCGCCGTACTTGAGGGCCAGGGCGACGTAGCCAAAGTTCAGGAGGTAGAACCCCACGACGAGCAGGTGGTTCACCGAATCGGCGAGCAGCTCGTCCCCATGGAAATTCTTGACCAAAAACAGCCGCCCGCGAAAGTGCAGTGTTTGGGCGACCCAGATTGTTACTACGGCGCTGAGCGCCAGATAAGCCAGATAGGTGTAGGTGAGCAGGTTCATGATTGGCTCCTTTCTCGGTATTCCAACCGTGGGGAATTGAAGGAGATAACCGGCATTCGGAGCGGAAGTCAATGACGAAGCCGGAATGACGAATGACGAAGGCACGGTGACTCTCCCATTCGTCATTCGTCATTCGGATTTCGTCATTCTCCTCCCCATGTTTCACCATCCTGAGAAAAGCTAGAATTGGTTTTCCCGTCACGGAGGTTCTCTCACGGAAGTCACAATGACCAAACACATCTTCGTTACCGGTGGGGTCGTCAGTTCGCTCGGCAAGGGGCTGACGAGTGCGTCGATTGGCATGCTGCTGGAGCACCGCGGCCTCAGGGTCCGGATGCAGAAGCTGGACCCGTATATCAACGTCGACCCGGGGACGATGAGCCCCTATCAGCATGGCGAGGTCTACGTCCTCGACGACGGGGCCGAGACCGACCTCGACCTCGGGCATTACGAGCGGTTTACCAACAGCCCGCTCAGCCGCGACAGCAACTACACGACCGGGCAGATTTATCTGTCGGTCATCGAGAAGGAGCGGCGGGGCGTTTTTCTCGGCAAGACGGTGCAGGTCATTCCGCACATCACCAACGAAATCAAGGACTGCATTCGCAAGTTGGCCGGCGACAACGTCGACGTGGTCATCACCGAAATCGGCGGCACTGTCGGCGACATTGAAAGCCAGCCGTTCCTGGAGGCGATCCGTCAGTTTTCGCTCGACGTGGGGAAAGAAAACTGCCTCTACATTCATCTCACGCTCGTGCCGTACCTCAAAGCGGCCGGTGAACTGAAAACCAAACCGACGCAGCACTCGGTCGGCCTCCTGCGGCAGATCGGTATCCAGCCGGATATTTTGATCTGCCGGACGGAGCGGACCATCGAGCACGACGACCTGAAGAAAATCGCCCTGTTCTGCAACGTGCCGGAAGAGGCAGTCATCGAGGAGAAGGACAAGGACTTCTCCATCTACGAAGTGCCGCTGAGCCTGGTCGATAACAAGCTGGACACCATCATCTGTAAGAAGCTCCATCTGCCGGCTGCGAATCCGAATCTGGACGACTGGCGGAACATCCTGCACGTCCTCCGCAATCCCAAGCACGAAATCAGCATCGCCGTCGTCGGCAAATACGCCGAGCACAAGGACGCTTACAAGTCGATCTACGAAGCCATCGACCATGCCGGCATCCACCATCACGCCCAAATTCGCACCGGCCGCATCCAGGCCGAGGAAATCGAGCGAGAGGGAGCAGCCCGGCTGTTGTCCGGGTATGACGGCATTCTTGTTCCCGGCGGCTTTGGCGAACGAGGTATCGAAGGGAAGATTGAAGCGATCCAGTTCGCCCGGGAGCGGGGAATTCCATTCTTCGGCATCTGCTTGGGTATGCAGTGCGCGGCGATTGAGTTTGCCCGGCACGTGGTCGGCCTGGAAGGGGCTCATTCCACGGAGTTCAACAAAGATACCACGCACCCAGTCATCTGCCTGCTCGACGAGCAACGGAACATCACGTCGATGGGGGGGACCATGCGGCTGGGGGCTCAAATCGCCAAACTGGTGGAAGGCTCCAAGGCCCGCGAGTGTTACGACGCCGAGCAAATCAGTGAGCGGCACCGGCACCGGTACGAATTCAACAACACCTACCGCCAGCAGTTCGCCGCCCACGGCATGGCCTTCACCGGCACCAGCCCCGACGGCAAGCTGGTCGAAATCCTCGAATTGCCGGACCACCCCTGGTTCCTGGCCGTCCAGTACCACCCCGAGTTCAAATCCAAGCCGACCCTCGCCCAGCCGCTGTTTGCCGGGTTTGTCAAAGCGTCCATCGAAAAGCACGCTGCCCGCTCCGAGCCAGTGGCCGTGGAGGCGTAAGTTTCGTGCCAGGCTGATAAGGTGCTGATTCATCGTTCAATCCCCTCTAAGGGGGTGTCTGATTCGTTGATTCACGGTCATTTTCATCGGGGACTTACGTCGAGGGCCGACGCTGCAAGTCGTTTTGCCGAATCGAGTTGCAGTGATTCATCTCGCCATAACTCGATTCATAGTCGTCATTTCTGATTCACGCACTTATCAGTGGTTTGATAAGCACTTTTTGGCAGTGATAGGTGGTGGGAATGTTACCCATCTTCTACCACCTCCGCACTGCTTATCCGTGACCCGATTTCAAGTACGAGTCTTGCTACGCGCGCAGGGCGTCCGCTCTGCCTCGTCGCATATATGAACAAGTGTACAAAACAGGATTGGCACTTTCAAGCCCCTCCCAAAAGATTTTGGAAGATTTCTGGAGGGAACAAGGTACTTCCCTCGGTGCCTTCGTGCTTTTGTGTGAGCCACCTCTTCCGCTGGCATCGATAACCGCAGAGGAATCTCACACAGAGGCACGGAGGCACAGAGGGGGGAAGGCCACCGCCGCCCCTTTGCGGCTTCTTAGGCGTTTTCGCGTTCTTGGATTACTCCATCGCGAAAGCAGTCCCCAGAATCATGAGCCACGGCCATGCCATAACGGTGCCGATGGCCAGCGATGCGGGCACCAAGGCCTTCCAGCGAGTAACCACCAGCGGCAGTGCCAGGGCACTTATCACGGCGACAAGGAGGGGAAGATACTTCCAGCGATGTGCGAAATGTGCCAGCCGAGGACTTACCGATGTCATGAACTCATCGCCTGGCTTGACCCAGGGAGCCTTGGCCGGGTTGGGTGTGCGAACGGCATTTGCCGGTTCCTCCAAAGGGGAGGCAGCCATTTGGAAACCCGCAATCTCTATCAATCCTCGTGACTGAGTCGTGGGGAGGAGGACGCAGGCGAGTACTATGAGGGAACGAAACCAGCGTAGTGGTGGCAATCGCCGTTGTTGGCCCGAGTCGCGGCGTGACGCCGCTCTGGGCATGGCGTTCACCGGAACTGGCCCTGCCGGCAAGTTGGTCGTCGATCCGCTGTTGAGCCGGGCTCCGAGGATGCGGTTGCTGATGGAGAAAATGTGAGACGCCGTGTCCAGAAATTCTCTCGCGAACACGAGTCCTCTCACTTGGACCATGTTGCTCCGCGATATTCGCGGACTTCCTTCTGGATTTCAATCGCCTCTCTTTGTTGCCGTCTCTTCCAAGAGTCCTTGAAATAGACGAAGGCCATGAGCCCGCCAAACACAGTCGCAAAAAAGACCAGCGCGATGAAAATTTCGGCAAAGCTGGGTTGGCGGTTACTTCGCGGAGCTGCGCCGCCGCCTGCCTGGAGCGAACTTCCGCTGGTCGCGAGTTGGCTGAAATCGAATTCGGAGCCAGGCTTGTTCTCTTGAGGTGCGGCAGACATGAAGCCTCCGGGGATGACGACTATTCTAGTATCCCCATTCGAGCCCCGAAAGTCTATTTCGCTCCTGCCTTGACTTCCCCTTTGGGTTTGCTACTATGCATTGCGTTGTACCAGCCGGTGCAAGAGAAATGGGCCAAACATCGTACTCATGCTTCTACTCGTACTCTTACTCCTCCTCGTCCCCATCAGACGAGTACGAGTAGGAAAATTCACCTCAGCTTGTTCGAAAATCACCCACTATGCAGTCCTGGATTACCCAATTTCGCAAGGGGCTCGCCGAATTCAGTGTGATGGCGGTGCTCCGCGAGGAAGAGGCTTACGGGTATCAGATTGTGGAACGGCTGAGCGCGGTGCCGGGGCTGGAGATGACGGAGAGTACGGTCTATCCGCTGCTGGCGAGGCTGGCGGCGGATGGGTGCCTGGCCGTGCGGACCGCGGCCAGTCCCGCCGGACCGCCCAGGCGCTATTACCGGCTGAGCGCGAAGGGGCTGAAGCGATTTCTTGAAATGACCGACCACTGGACGACAACCGCGAGGAGCGTCCAAATCCTTCTTCACGGAGACCAAAGCCATGTCCGCCAAGACCCTGAGTAACGACCTGCAGGCGATCATCGATAATCGCCTCGACGCCATCGACCAGAACCTGCTGCGGGCGGGACTGCCGCGCCATCAACGGCGGAGCATCGTCGAGGAGGTGGAAAACCAGATCCTGGAAATGCTAAGCCGGCTGGAAGTGGCTGAGTACACGCGGGCCGACGTTCTGGCGGTGCTGGCGAAGCTCGACCCGCCGGAGGCGTATGGGGTTGGAGTCCCGTCTTCAGACGGTCTTCCAGAGCCGCCTAAAGGCGGGACTCCAACGTTACGCGGAATGCGCGCCGCCGCGAACCAGGTGGTGGAGCGCGTGAAGGCGGAGTGGAATCCCGCGTGGCTGGCTTGTTTTGCGGCTGGGCTGGGAATCTTCTCGCTGCTCTTGGCTCTGGTGTTTGTGGCGATCGTCGGGCCGGGGGAGGGAGCAGTGATCGGCGCGTTGTTCTTGATGCTCTTGGCCGGAGCGTCGACCCTGCTGGGAGCCTTGTCGCTATTTTATCTGCGACGGAGCAAGGGCCAAAAGCTGGTTCTGGCCGCGGCATTTTTCGCCACGCTACTTTACCCCATGTTGATTCTGGATGGCGTGATTCTGGCAATCGGCATCGCCACTTATCCGGTTTCGGTGGCCCTCCTCGCGCTCCTCGCATTCATTGCCATCAACGGTGCCATCGGCCGGCTCTGCTGGCGCTGGGCGACGCGAAAGCCCGCGGAAAATCCGGCGGCAGCCACGGCGCCGCTCATTATCACGGGGTGAAGCGGAAAGCAGCGGGGCCGAACCCTTTTTGGGCCAAATTCGTAGTGAGACGGTAACGAATAGCTGCTATATTGCCGATAGGGGAAAGGATTCCGGGAACCCTCGCCCAGGTTTCTGCTCTGCAAATGCTGTCACGTCACATCGCCAACTACAGTTTGCTTGCCTGTCTCGTTGCGCTGCTGGCGCTGGGGCTGCAGCCGTTGCGTGCCGGCAAATTGACGCCTGACCAACGAGGAACTTCCGAAAAGGCTCCTTCCGGCGAGCCAACGGAAGAAGAGGAGGCCGAGGAAGAGTCGGAAACGATCACTCCGGTTCGCCGCAAAGTCCTGGTCTGGCTCCACGCGGGCGGCGAGAGCCGCTTTGTTGCCGCTGAAGTCGTCAACTCGTCGCCGCTCATTTCTCGTTCGATCGCGCCTCGTCTTGCGCGCGAACAATCCGCCCGCAACGGAATCGGCGGACCACTGCGCTTGTAATGCGCACTTGCTAGCTGCTGGCTGACCTGGCCGATTTCTCGCGCGCACCGCGCCGCGAATCCGGTCCTTCTTTCTACGCTTGCAATTCCCAAGGGCTCACTCATGCAAAAACTCGTTCACGGCATTCAGCGTTTTCAAAATCAGATCGTGCAACCCAACCAGGACTTTTTCGAACGGCTTGCTGGCGGGCAGAACCCCATGGCGATGTTCATCACCTGTTCGGACTCGCGCATCAACCCCAATCAACTCACACAGACGGATGCCGGCGACCTGTTCGTACTGCGCAACGTCGGCAACATCATTCCCCCCTCGGGCACCAGCAACAACGGCGAGGCGGCAGCGGTAGAGTTTGCCGTGGAAGGGCTGGGGATCCGGGACATCATCGTTTGCGGCCATACGCATTGCGGGGCGATGAAGGGACTGCTCGACATGCCGTCGATCAAGACCATGCAGCACGTTCGCAAATGGCTGCGCCATGCCGAGGCCACCCAGCAAATTGTGGAAGAGAACTACAAGCATCTTTCAGGCCAAGCGCGGCTGACCGTCGCGACCGAAGAAAACGTCCTCGTCCAAATCAGGCACTTGCAAGCCATGCCTCCCGTGGCTGCCGCCATGGGGCGGGGCGAGATGAACATCTACGGTTGGATGTACAAGATCGAGACGGGGGAAGTCTTTCAGTACGACTTGACCGAGAAGCAGTTCCTCCCCCTGTCGGTGTCGGCCAAAAACTAAAGTCGAACTTGGACTAAACCCGCGGGGCCAAATCCCGCTCCGTGCGGACCCATGTCAACTGCCGTTTCCAAAGGAAGCGACCGTAGATGGGGAGCTTTCGCAGGATGTAAAGTGGTGCGACAAGGAGCGTGCCGAGCGGAATGACGCAGCGGCAGTGGACGAACCAGCCGGCGGCGATGGCGAGGAAGAAGAAGGGGGCGCTCGCCAGTAGAAACAGTGCCGGCGCTAGCTGCGAAGTCGCGAACGCGGCGGCAGACGTGATAAGAAGCATGACGCAGTAGCTCGCCACAAGCAGCGACAGCGGGGGAATCGCCAGGTCGCCGGCCAGGCAGAGCAGATTCCAGCGGCGATGACGGGCGGCGAGAAGCAGCAGTCGCGGGACTTGTGAAAGGAGCGTGCTGAGGTGACCATGTTCCCACCGCGTCCGCTGCGTGCTGGCCGCTTTCTGCGTCTGCGGCAGCGGACTGTTGACGTAGGCTTCGGGCAGGAAGAGGGGGGGATGGCCGGCCATTGCCAGGTCGATGCCCCACTGCATATCCTCCACCACGTTGCCGTCCAGCCGAGCTTTGTCGATGAGGGGCCAGGGCAAGGCCATTCCCGCTCCCGTCAGGTAGCAAATGTCCGCGAGTCGCGCCAGGCCCGTCATCCGGATCAGATTTTTGAACCGAAACGCCAGCCCCGAGACCGCTTGAATCGGCCCGCCAATCTCATCGGAGTCGCACAAGTAGAGTCCCTGAATTGGGCGGCCGGTGGACAGCGCGGCCTGGCCGAGGAGCCTCACGGCATCCGGCGCAACCTGGCAATCCGCATCCAGGAATACCACCGCAGCGGGAGGATCTTGTGCGATGTGAGCCAAGCCAAATTTAAGCGCGTAGCCTTTGCCTCGTTCGTCGTGGCTGGTCCTCTCAATCGCTTCCGCCCCGTGTTGCCGGGCAATATCGGCAGTGCCATCCGTGCAGTTGTCGGCGACAACCAACACACGGGTGTTTGGCGGAAGGGTCGGGATGAGTGTTTGCAGAGTACCTGCCAGTACGAGGGCTTCGTTATGAGCCGGAATGAGAACGGCGAGAGGTCCTTGTTCACCAGTGATGGCAACGGTGTGTCGTCGATGCGGAAGGAACGAGAGCAGAACCTCCAGGCAGAACATCCAAATCGGGAAGCAGATGGCTGCAGCGCCACAAAGCAGAAATAGGTTCAAGGCAAGTAACATGGATGGTTTCCGATAATTCGCTCGCACAGCGCGGCGGCCTAATGATTAATTCAGTGCCAGCCAGTCCCGCAGGGGCTGGATGGCTTTGGCGGGGACCTTCGAGACTTCCGCCAGCGGCGAGCGGCTGACCCAGTCGCGGGCGGAGCGCCAACTGCTCCGGAGCCAGAGGGCGGGGCTCGAACGGCCGACAGTCCCCTCTCCTACCGGCGTCGCTGCCGAGGCCATGCTCAGCTTGTAGCGTTCGGTCCCTTTCCCCAAGTCGATTTTGCCAATGCCATGCTGCTGAGCCGCTTCGGCCATTTTCAGCAGCAGGATTGAGCCTGGCGAATACGGGGCCAGCTCTTTGTCGTAGGCGAAGATCCAGCCATGCACGACACCTGACGCGCGGAGCGAGAACAGGATCGAAATCGGCCGGCCGTTCAGCCGCAGCACGGTGAGCAATCCGCTGAATTTCTCGTTCCAGTGGCGATGGATGTTCCGCAGTAGCGTTGTCGTCCAGGGAAACGCAAAAATGTCCGAGAGGCCATTCTGCTGAAGCTGCGTTGACTTCCACTGCATGAGCAGGTCGAGGACGCTTTCATCGTCGCTATCCAGTTCGAATGTGATTGCACCCTGCTCGCGCTCGCACTTGCGCAGCTTGCGGCCGATTTCCTTGATCTCGCCGGACCCCGCCGCCTTGCGCTGGGCGACATAGGCTTCGTACCCCTGCGACAAGTCGAGATAATGCGACTCACCTCGGGCCATCACAAACGGCTCAAAGCTCTGCTGGCTGGCGATAAGGTGATCAAAGTCCCAACCGGCCAGCCGGCAGCCGCGGAGTAGCTCGGTGGCATCGATGGAAGTTGCGCTGCGGGCAATCACGCCGTGGTAGTCCGAAAGCTTCCCTCCCACCGGCTTGCCGATGTTCAGCGTCCCGCGCTGAAACGGAAAGAAGCCGACCGCCTCGCTTCGGTCGAACATCACGGCCACTTCCACATCGCGGCGGACCTGCGCGACCGCCTGTGTGAACTCGGGCCGGAAATACGGGCTCTCCAGCGCCGGCTCCGCGGCTTGGATTTCGCTCCACCGCTGCCAATGCACGGCCGCCAGGGATGCTGGTTTCAGAACTTCGATTCGCAAAGGCATGGAGTTCACCAAGGGACTTTCGGTACGTGATCTACAGGGCGGCTGCGTGAGCGGGGTCGGTGGCAAATTCCGCCGCGGACTCGCGAACGGTCGCCGTCGGCCGGACCAGCACCATGTAGGCAATGGTGGTAAGAGCGGCGATGGGATGCTTCGCCAACTGACGGCTCAGGAATTCATGCAGTTTGCAAAGCGGCGGCAGGCGGTTGAGGTAGCCCGTGCAATACGCCACGTTGCCGCTGTGCCCGAAGAAGCCGGCGTACTCTTCAATCCCGTAGCCCAAACCAGTCAGCCGGCGGAGTTGGCTCGGCATCGGCCCGCGGCACCAGTGATAGTAAGCGGGAAATTTGGCGTGGTTCCCTTCCGGCGCTCGGAACGGCTGCAGCCAGCTCAGGAGCCACGCCGACAGCCGTTCAGGCATCAATCGATTCACGACAAACGGCGGCGAGAAGAGGGTCGGAAAAATATGCACTGCCTTGCCACCAGGGGCCAGCATCCGCCAGACGTTCTCATGCATCGTTCGCCCGCTGGAAACATGCTCCGCACACCATTGGCTGAAGACCAAATCAAAGCCGCCGCCAGTTTCCAGCTCCGGCGCGGCGATGTCGGCCTGTACCTTGCAATAATTCGCCGGTGCCTTGGCTAGTTCCTCGGCCGAGATATCGACCACCGTGTATTCCAAGTTGTGCTGCTGCACAAACTCGGGCGGCAAAAACGGATTCGCCCCGCCGCCGATTTCGCAGACCCGCCTCACCCCCGGCGCACTCGCCAGCCGCTGGACGGTCTGACGAAAGCCCAGCTGCGCTTCGCGGGAGAGTCCATACCAGATTTTCATGATGCTGCTCGTGAGTCCGTGTCTTGCGGGACCGCTTTGGCTAGCGGTTCGAAACGGACACGAAGTGCCGATCCGACAAGGGAACTCTAGGTCAGAAACCAAAGGTATGGATTGCTCGGGTTTGTCTGATTTTCTCACACTTAGGCTTGCTCGCTTATCACTTGTATTCCAAACCGATTTCTGATTTGAACTTGCGCCGACGAAAAGTGGCGCAAGTCGCGTCCGGGTAAAGGCTTGCGATGCACTAGTTTGACGGGAGTTCTTTTAACAGTTGTCGAGGCAAGCACCGTTGGAAACACGAGTAGACTTCTGGCTGGTCGCTGTCTCTGGAACGGGTCTACGAGCCTAGTTATTTCCCGAGGGACAATTGCATGGAAAGAAATAGCCGCTGATAATCAGAATTATCCGTCGAGATACTCCTTTCTACCCGGAGCGCTGTTTCATGCTTCGATCCGTTTCTCAGCATCGCGGCCTGGTCCTAGGCTTGGCTGCCTGTTTCGCACTGGCGGCAGTCCCCGTGGTGTGGGCTCAGCAAAAGGGAAAGGGGATTAAACGGGCCCAGCCCCCGAAGTTTGAAAAAAAGGGGGATGTCTTCTATCCGGATGCCTTCAAGGACGGCCTGGTCGGTTCGCGGCCGGCTGATTTGGGGAAAGCGGCAGCACCCGCAGCAGTGGCAGGAGGTCCGATGGTTCCGGCAGCCGGCGGCTCGGGAGGCGTGGCGGGGTCGGGCTGGTCGGCCATTATCTCCGGCCAGGCGATTGAGGATGAAGTTAAAGAACTTAAAAAGATGATCGATCTGGAGGTGACCACTCCCAGCGATTATGCCGGCAAGGGTTACAAAGTGGCCCGTCGCGAATTCAGCATGCTGGCCATGTTGTTCGGCATTGCCGGAGAGTATGACGGCGATGTCCGCTGGAAAAAGGATTCGCCGGCTGCCCGCGATGTTTTTGCCAGGACCGCGGCTAATTCCAAGGTAGGAACCAGCCAGGTCTTTCAGGAAGCCAAACTTCGCAAAGGGGAGTTGCAGGATCTCGTCGGCGGCAGTTCTCCTTTCCAGGGCAAGGATGCCGACGCCAAAGCCGTATGGAACACAGTCTGTGACCGCTCCCCATTGATGCAACATCTCGACCGGATTTTCGAGCCGCAACTCAAGCCGCTGCTGTCGGACAAAGGGCAATTCACGGCGAACCTCGACAAAGTGACTCACGACGCCGAAGTCATCGCAGCCATCGCGACGGTCCTTGCCAAAGACGGCATGGAAGACGCCGACGCCGATGAATACAAGGTGTTCTGCGTAAAAATGCTGAAGGCTGCGAGAGAAATCGTGGAGGCTGCCAAGGTCAAAAATTTTGACGCCGCCAGCTCCGCCGGCACCGCAATTGGCAAGGCCTGCACCGAATGTCATGAAGGCTATCGTTCGTCCTAGTCACCGCCGACAAAGGTCCTGCTGGAAAACCTCTCGATTGCATCGAAGGATACGCTGCATGCTTCCATTACTTTCTACTCTGTTTGCTCGCTACCGGAGGATGAGCTGGGGTGAACGCGGCTATGCCTTGGTCGTGGTGGCCGCGGTCATTGTATTTGGCAATTTCGGAATCAATCACTGGCGGGCCAACAACTATGAAAGGTTGAATCAGCGGATCACTTCCGCCGGAGCCGTACCCACCCGGAGCGTCAACCTGCTCTCCACCGAGGAAGACGCTTATTTTCTCGCCCTGCTCGGAGATTTTTCCTCCGTCGCCATTACTGGCATTGTCGGCAACGGAATTAATGGAAACATTGATGTTTCGTTCTTGCGGGAGCTGCGTCACTTTCCCGAGATCAACCGCCTGCGACTCATGAACGCCAATTTGAAGTCCGAGGATTTTCAGGCCATCTACGACCTGGAAAACCTGCGGTGGCTGAATCTGGCGTTCAACCCGCTCACGGATGCCGATCTGGCCGGCGTGGAAAAACTGCAAGATCTCGACAGCTTGGAATTGCAGTTCACCTCGCTGACCGACGCGTCGATTCCCCGCCTGGCAATGCTGACAGGGCTGTCCAGCATTGACATTTCCGGCACCGACATCACCCCTGCCGGCGCAGAACGGTTGCGGGGAGAATATCGGCTCGCCCAAGGGACTCAGGCCACGACCACGGTCCACTTTCGCCCGGCACCATCTCCCCGCTTTCGAGCCGCGGTATTGCGACTTTTGCCCACCAAGGCCTACGGCGGCAACAATCGCAATCCCAACGGCGGCATGCGATTGATATTCCAGCCGGAGCTTTGGAAAGGGCGCGAACAAGACATCCCTTTGGTCGCCGAGCTCGCCGATGTGGAATCGGTCACCATTCAGGGAATGCCAATATCCACCGAAATGCTGAACGCCGTGGCGCAACTGCCGAAGCTGCGGCAACTGAACATCTCCGATTCTTCCTCGGCGGATGTTGATCTTTCACGGCTGGGCGGCTGCCGCGATCTGCGGACACTCCGACTGGCGGGCATGCCGCTGGAGGAGAAGTTCGTGGCGAGCCTGGCAAAAATCAAGACGCTGGAGGCCGTGCAGATTTTCAGTTGCCAACTCACACCTGAGGCCTGCCGGGCTCTCGCCGATTTGCAGAGCGTGCAGTCCTTGTATTTGCGTCAATTGACCGTCGATCGGGACGCTTTCGAACACCTGTTGTTGGATCTGAAACGTTTCCCGCGGCTGCGTTTGCTCGACCTGACTCAGGTTCCCATCGATAACGAAACCGTTCCCCACCTTGCCGGGCTGAAGCAACTGTTGAGCTTGGGACTTAATTCCAAACAAATTGACGATGACGCTCTGCCGGTGCTTAGCACTTTTACTCATCTTAAGCAGTTGGACATCAGCGGCACGGAAATCAGTCTGCCGGGCAAGGACAATCCCCAGGATGGTGCAACCCAGTTGGAAGCCGCCCTGCTCCCTGCCAAAGTTCGGGTGGTGCATCGCAAAAGCACCAGATTCTTGTATCCATTGAATTTTGCGGAGCTCAATTCAACGGCCCCACTGGAACCTTCGCTTCCCCCCGCGCCCGGTGCGACCGCCGCGCCTGTGGGCGTGCAAATGCATCTGAGGCCTCTCCGTTAGACTCTTCCCGCCAGACTCCGCCCAGCTCCATGATCGACCCCTTTGGCGAGTTTCTCACCCGCTGGACCATCCGCCTGGCGCTCGCCTGTTATGTCTTTTGCCTGGCCGCCGCCATCCTTCGCCGCGGCACTGTCGGCAGCAGGATGAACGACGTTGTCCGCATCGTCTGGACCCTCGGCTGTGGACTGTTCATCGCTCATGTTGTCGCCGCTTTCGGCTACTACCATCACTTCAGCCACCAGACCGCCTACGACGAAACGGCCCGCCAGACCCTGGAGCAAATCGGCTTCGCCTTCGGCGGCGGCATCTATTTCAGCTATCTGTTTCTGGCCCTCTGGATCATGGACGTCGCCTGGCGCTGGCTCGCTCCTGGCACTCGCCCGACCTGGCTTGACTGGCCGCTGCATGCCTACATGTTCTTCATTGCGTTCAACGGAGCCGTCATCTTTGAAGGTGGCGTCAGTCGCGTAGCGGGGATTATTGCTTGCGTACTGCTCGGGGCGGTTGTGGCGTGGCGCGTGATGGGACGAAGAACTTGAGCCGATCTTCTTTCAGAGGCTTCTCTTCTAAGATTGAATGGGACGCCTTCTTTCCTTTAAAAAGTACGATGATTCCATTGCAACCAAATGAGCAGGTTCTCATAGGCCGCTGGACGACAGTCGGAGGAAAAGTCGTTGCTGACGAGACGGCTCGTCGAATCGACGAGATCGTTTCATCGTCATTGTCAAAGGTCGCAGTCTCTGAAGATGGGTGGGATATTCTATATGTTGATGAACGTGATGGAAGGAAGTGGGAGCTGACATACACTCATAGTGAATGGCATGGCGGTGGACCTCCGACGTTGACGCTTGTTTCTGAAGACAACGCACACCGGAAGTACAAATATTGACGGTTTCCATCTGCCAGATTAGGAATGCGGAAGAGCAGAGAGTTCTAATTCTCTCTTGCCATACCTCAAGCGTTGAGGTATTGTCCCGCCATGTCAACCAACCGCACCAATCCCGAGTTTCTGAACGGCGTGCCCGAGCTGCTCGTACTGCGGCTGCTCAGGCAGCGTCCCATGTATGGGTATCAGATCGTGCAAGCGATCAAGGATGCTTCGGGAAACCGCTTTGAGTTTGGCGAGGGGTGCATCTATCCGATCTTGCATCGCTTGCAGGCCCAAAAGGACCTGCTCAGCCGGCGGGAGTCGGTCGATAACCGGACGCGCGTCGTCTATCACCTCACGCCGCAGGGGAAAATGCGATTGGAAGAGAGTTCGCGAAAATGGGGTGAAGTCGTGGCGGCGGTGCAAGCCGTTTTGGAAGGAGGGCTGCCCCATGCCAGCATCGAAATGGCTTAAACGGGCGCAAGCCGCGTTTCAAAAGCAAGGACTTCCCGAGCACCAACAACTGCGATTCATGGAAGAATTGCAGGATCATCTCACCGACTTGCAGGAGGCAAATATGAGCAGGAACGAACCAAGCGACTTCGAACAAACAATGGGCCCTCCAGAGCCTGTGGCTGTGGCGATGGCGGAGAGTTATCGCCGCGAGCGTTTCTTGGCCCGGCACTTGTGGCTGGCCTGTGTGGCGTTCACCGTGGGCCCGCTGGCTTTTCATTGGTTGCTCGCGCTCCCGTTGACCTGTCTCACGTTAGTGCTGCTTTACTGCTTGAAGCGAGTGCCACAGGGGGAAGTGCCCGAGTCCCTGAATTCTGTGCTTCCAATCTTTTTCGGCGTCATGACCGTCCTGGCGTCTGTTGCCGTGACTGCCTGGTTTTGCTGCGCGGCAAGGCGCAATCGGCTCTCGTGGTGGATGTCGTTGTTAGGGAGCGCCGCGCTGACGCTGGGGACTTTGTTTTTGACCGCGTCTGTGATGGAGTCGCAAACTGCTCTGTGGGTGGTTCCCCTTGCGACCGCCGCGGCTTCGCTGGGGACCTGGTATTGGGCCGCCTGGCGAGGGGAGCGCTGGCGCGAAGAGCCAGTCAGCATGTCGAGGCGTTATCCGATTTTCGTGAGCGGCCTGGGAAGCATCGTCGCTGCCTCTTCGTGCCTTACCGGTTATCTGCTGCTGATGGCACTGGTCGTGTACCTACTGGTAGACGTTTTCGGCCGGCCGCGAAATGGTGGCGAATTTGCGATCCTGGCCTTTTCGTGCAGTTACGTTCCGTTTGCGATTGCCGCCGGGCTTTGCTACCGGATGACGTATCGCTGTCCTCGGAAAAAGCTGTACTCGTTGCTGGCCTGCGTTTGCGTGGCGGCTTTTGCCGCGATGTTCACCGCGGGTATTTCCGGCACGCCCGAGGGGAAATCGTCGATGCAGTTTGGCATCAGCGTTGGCAATGCATTCCACTGGGGCGTGTTCGCCCAGTTCCTGACGCCGCTCGCCATTTGGGGCGCACTGACGCTATATGCCTGGCGGCCGCTACGGTTGCAAACAAGTTAGGGCCCGGTAAATGGAATGGCGGCCCACTTCATTTCACCCATTGCCAACCCGCTGCTGCCGCACTCCACACAATGAGATGCGGCCAAAGAGTCGCTTAAAACAGCGGCTTGCCGGGGATGATTTCCCGGTTGTAGCTGTTCCATTCCAGGAACAAGAATACACAGGCCAGAGTGATCGCCAGCAGGGAAAGCCCCAGCATCACGGTATAGACGTTGGTCCCCGGCTTTTTCACCTTGGGAGCTGCGGCAGAAGTGGGGTCCGTGGACATGCCAGAATCTCGTGGATTTTGCGGGCGAACTTCTCTCCAGACTAATTGCGGCCCAGGGGTCCGTCAAGCAATTGGAGGGCACTTCCACGGCTTTGCGTGGGCGTGAAACCGAGTCATTACTTCCGATCTACCAGGCGAATCACAAACCGCAGCCCCGACCACGTTTCGTCCAGCGCACAGACCTTATTATCGACAAGACCGGCTGCCAGGCCGACTTCGCGGATGACGTTCTCGGTCAGATCGGTTTCCACCCCCGACGCCTTCTTCGGCCAGCAAACCCACAACCCTCCCGCCGGCTTGAGCCGAGCCGCCAGACGAGAAAACTCCTGATTGAGCTTCTTCTGGGAGAGCACAAACAGCAGCACCACATCCAGCTTTTCGCGGCTGCGGCCGGAAACTATTTCCGCATCCGCCGGCAACAGTCCGAGCGTTTCCAGAAATCCCTCCGGAGGACTGACCAACAGAACGGAAGCCGCTTCCTTGATGCCGAGCTTCTTGACGAGGGGAGTTCCAGAATAGCCGGCCATTTTGCGACTCATCATAGGTCGAGGAACGGGCTCAATAGGATTACAATCCTGGCATGGCACTCACCGGCATTCAAGCGTTTCTCGACCTGCTCGCCGACTTTGGCGTGACGCAGATTTTTGGCAACCCGGGGACGACGGAGTTGCCCCTGAATGATGCGCTGGTCACGGACCGCCGCATCAGGTACATCCTGGGCTTGCAGGAAGTCCCCGTGATGGCGATGGCGGATGGGTATGCGATGGCGTCGGGGTCGCTCGGCGTCGTCAATCTGCATATTAGTTGCGGCCTCGGCAACGCGATGGGGATGCTTTACAACGCCTATCGCGAAGGGACGCCGCTCCTCGTCACCGCCGGCCAGCAGGACCGCCGGCTGAGGTTTGAAGAGCCGATTCTGTATGGAGACATGGTTGGGGTGACCAAGCCCTGGACAAAGTGGTCCGCCGAGGTGGACCGCGTGGAAGACTTGCCCGCTGCTGTTCGTCGGGCGGTGCAGATTGCTCTTACTCCTCCGACGGGGCCGGTGTTTCTCTCCATTCCGGTCGATGTACAGATGGAGGAAGTTCGTAGTAACCGGCTTCAGCCGGTTAGTGAACCCGCTGAAGCGAGTTACTACGAGCAAATTCGCCTCCCCGACTCTCGCGTCCGTCCGCCGCTCGAAGCCATTCAAAAAGCCGCCGTCGTCCTCGCCGCCGCCAAGAACCCCGCCATCCTCGCCGGCAGCCGCGTGACGGAGCGGGACGCGATGACGGAACTGGGCATCGTGGCCGATCTGCTCGGCGCTCCCGTCATTACGGAGTCCGGCACCACGCACGGCCGCCTGGCGTTTCCCAGTGATCACCCGCTCAACGGTCAGGGGCTGCCGCTCTGGTCGCCGGAAGTCCGCCAGCGCTTGCAGGAGCACGACGTGCTCCTCGTGGCCGGCATGGACCTCTTGCGGCAGTACATCTATTCCGAGCCGAGTCGGGCGATTCCCGAACATATCAAACTGGTGCAAATCGATGAGAACCCCTGGCAGCTCGGCAAAAATTATCCGGTCGAAGTCGGCGTCATCGGCGACACTCGCGAGTCGCTTCAGGAATTGTTCCACCAGCTCAATCAGCTCATGAGCCGCGAGCAGAAGAACGTCGCCCTCGAGCGGCACATGCAATGGACGCAGAAGCACGCCGTTGCTCGGGAGAAATTCCGCGCCCAGGTCGAAAGCCAGCGTGGCATCCGCCCGCTCACGCCCCTCGGCCTGATGGGGGCGCTCGCCGACATTCTGCCGTCGGACGTCGCCGTCATTGAAGAAGCCGTGACGACGACCAACACCACGTTCGAGCGTCTCGGCGTCCTCAAAAACACCACCGGCTATTTTGGCCATCGCGGCTGGGCGCTCGGCTGGGGGCTCGGGGTTTCCATCGGCGTCAAGCTCGCTTGGCCCGATCGCCCGGTGCTGGCTCTGCTTGGCGAAGGAGCCGCCATGTACGGCATTCAGGGGCTCTGGACCGCAGCGAAATACAAAATCCCCGTCGTCTTCGTCATCTGCAACAACTCGCAGTATCAAATCCTCAAAATCTGCGGCCACGTCCTCGGGCTGCCGCAGGCCCAGGCCGGCAACTTCGAAGGGATGGACCTCGTCGCCCCCGAAATCGACTACGTCTCCCTCGCCCGCTCCCTCGGCGTCCCGGCCCGTCGCATCGACGACCCCGCCGACCTCTGCTCCTCCATCACCGCCGCCTGGAAATCCAACTCCGGCCCCGTCCTCTTCGACGTCCCCATCAGCCGCCAGCAGCAGCCGAAGCTGAACTATGGGTAAACAGGAAGGGGTCGGGAGGTGTTTTCGCGCCTCGCAAACAAATTAGCGGTGAAGGCTCCGCGGCGAAAACTCCTCCTGAACCCGTTGGTGCCGCCTCCCTTTGGACTCGCGCAATGTCGATAGATATTTTCGTTGACATGCCCGTGTGCAATGGATAAACCAAGAATAATCCTCCTCCTCTCGTCACGACTATTCGAGGTGCTCCATGGGTTTTTTTGACTTTCTGTTCGGCGATTCTGGTGTGAAGTTTAAGAAGAAGTACACCGAAAACAGGAATACCATCGTGGGACCGGCCACCTATTATTACGAGGTCTTTACCGCGAAGACCGCCCAGGAAGCGCGGGACTATCTCAATACAAAGGCCATCACCGCTGCGAACACCTACTGCATTGTCGAAACTCCGGAAGGGAATTGGGGGAAAGATAAAGACGGCATGTACAAGGAGAATTCTTAGTCATGGGTCTATTCGACTTTTTCAAATCGAAGACAAAACGCAACGCCGGCAAAAGAGTGGCCGTCGGGGGAATGGGCTTGCCCAATAAAGCCGACATTACGGCTATGCAAATCGGTTCGCAGCGCTGCAGTGTGCTCCCGCTCCAGTGCGGGGCCTGCGAGGAAGACTGGCAGGACGCAGTGGTCCCCAACCAGCCCCAGGAACTCGTCTGTCCTCGCTGCGGAGCGACCAATTCAGTAACGTGGAACTTGACGATCATCAACGTCGGTTGAGAGTTGCCGCGACGCGCAATTGAGTTGGCGGGACCGGCTTGACGATCCGGCTGAACGCGGCAGTTGGTATTCTGAATCTATGTATGATCTGATCGGCGACATTCACGGACACGCCCGCGAACTGACCGCTCTCCTGGAGCGGCTCGGCTACGACAGCCGGCAGGGACACTTCGCCCACCCAACGCGGACCGCGGTTTTCGTCGGCGATTTGATCGACCGCGGGCCGCAGATTCGCGAAGTATTGCACCTGGTGCGGTCGATTGCGCAGGGGGGGAGTGCCTTGGTTGTGATGGGAAACCATGAATTCAACGCACTGTGTTTTCACACACCGCGTTACCATACGCCTCATGGCGGGGACTCCGGCGATTTCATTCGTCCCCATGACGCCAAAAACGTCAAGCAACATCAACAGACGCTGGCGCAAGTTCCGCCCCGCGAGTTAAGCGACTACCTGAACTGGTTTCGCACCTGGCCGTTGGCGCTGGAGCTCGACGGTTTGCGAGTCGTGCACGCCTGCTGGGACGCCAGGTCTCTCGCCCTGATCCAATCGCGCCGACCAGAGGGGAGCCGCTTGTCGGACGAATTTCTGCGGGAAGCCGGCACATCTGAAGAGGGCCGCCCTGAGCTTTTCCATGCCGTGGAGGCAGTTCTTAAAGGGCCGGAGCTCGAACTCCCGGAACGATTTGTGTTTATCGACAAGGATGGACATCAGCGGCGCGAGATGCGAACCCGCTGGTTTGAGTCTCCGCGGCAGCAAAAATACCGCAGCTTCGCCCTCCCCAGCGATGCAAAATTGCCCGACATCCCGGTACCTGACGGACTTCCGGACAGGGCTTACGGTGCAACGGAGCCGCCGGTCTTTGTTGGCCATTATTGGCTCCAGGCGGAGGAGCCGTGCGAATGTGGCTTGCCTGGATTACAGCGTTGCCAAGGGGGGAATGCTGGTGGCCTATCGCTGGGAGGGAGAGTCTCAGCTCACCAATCAAAATTTCGTCACCGTCAAATCGCAGTAGGAATCGGCGATGCCTCCTTCAGCCTCACAACTCGCCCGGCGCGTGCAGCAGTTTGCGTCGCTGCTGGAACGCCTGGAAGTCAAATGGCGGGCGCATGGCGACGGCAAAGACTGTTACCTGGTAATCGACGAATATCCCGTGGGCCTGACGCGACCCAGAGCCAAAGTCGCCGCGGACGATTCCCTTTCGCACCGCAGCCACCGCGGCAGCGACACATTTACGCGCTATGCGCAAGTGGCGTTTCTTGGCGACTGGTTCTATCTCGAGCTTCCGGACATGACCCTCTCCCCCTCGGAGGGAGAGAAACTGATCCAAGCTCGTCCAGCTTTCTTTTATCTGAAGGATCGCCCCGATTCTCCGTCCGCGTTTAATGCCGCACGCTGGGCGAAACTGGTGCGGGAATTCAACCCGGTTCACCGATGTTACCGGTCCGGCGAAAAGCTTGTGGCAGCCGCCGACTTGGCTTATCTCTGGTTTTCGCTCTGGAAGGTTCCGCTGGACTGGGTGTTTCAAGCCAAGCTGAGTTACTTTCACGCTACCGGCGCGGAGATCTTTTCACTGCCGTGACAAGTGCGGATTTCTGAAATACCGCCAGTTAGGACTGGGAAGTCTCGGGATGGCTTTCCGCAACTTGTCCACGGCCCCGCTTCAAATCTTCACCCTTTCATCGCGCCTCTTTGGCCGATTCTTGGGCAACTCTTCGCCGGCTCTTTTCGCGGCGCTCAAGCGGGACTCTTAGATTCGCCTCCGTATTGAATGGTGCCGGTGCGATGCTTGCAGCAGCCGGCTATCGATTTCTTTGACCAATGGAGTATGCGCCCATGCAGTTTCGCCGTCAGAATTCAAACAGGAAGTCCCACCGGAAGAACTCAAGCTCTCACCGTCAAATGCTGCATCGCCGACCGATGCTGGAAACCCTGGAACGCCGCGAGGTGTTTGCCGGCTTTCTCACGGGAGTCGAAGCCTATTTGGTTCCTGCGGCCGCCGATGTGACCGTCAAGCCAATTCTCAGCGTCGGAGACGCGGTGGGCGGCTATAAATTCGCGGGCATTCCCGACGGCATGGGGGCTTACGATAACGGAAATGGCACCTTCACTGTGCTCATCAACCATGAGATCGGATCCACGCTTGGAGCCCTGCATGCCCACGGCTCCGTCGGTTCGTTTGTGTCCAAATTCATCATCGACAAGAGCACGCTGGGAGTCCTGAGCGGCTCCGACCTGATTCAGTCCGTGGTGCTGACGGATGGCACCAACGCCCTCCAGCGGCTCTGCTCGGCGGATTTGCCCACTGCCGATGCCTTCTTCAACTCGGCGACCGGCTTGGGGACGCTCGATAAGATCTTCATGAGCGGCGAAGAAACCACCGCGGGCCGCGGCTTTGCCCACGTGGCAACCGGCGCAAACGCCGGCACGAGCTACCAGCTCCCGCGACTCGGTAAATTCGCCTTTGAGAACATCGTGGCCAGTCCGTATGCCCAGGACCTGACCATCGTGGCTGGCCTGGATGACTCCTCGCGGAACTTCAGTTCCGAGGGAGCCGCCAATCCGAGCGAGGTCTACTTCTACGTGGGGACGAAAACCAATTCCGGCACTCCGGCCGATCGGGCCGGCCTGACCAACGGGACGCTTACGGGGGTCAAAGTGGGATCTGCCGCCAATGAGTTGGCAGTGGTGAGTGGCGCCGCGTTCACGCTCGAGACTTTGGGAGACGTGAGCGCCCAATCGGCCACGACCCTGCAAACCAATTCCACGGCAGCCGGCATCACTCAGTTTCGCCGGGTGGAAGACGGGGCCTGGGACCCCAACCATCCGAATGACTTTTATTACGTCACTACCGACCAGTTCGGCGGCGCGTCCCGCCTGTGGAAGCTCCAGTTCACCAACATCGCCACCCCGGCAGCCGGCGGAACAATCCATCTGGTAATCGACGGGGCCAATCCCGCCGTGCTGGTGGAAATGATGGACAACATCGGGTTTGATCGTCAGGGACGGATCATTATCCAAGAGGATCCAGGGAACCAGGAACACCTCGCAAAGATCTGGGAATATGACACGGTCACAGGTGGCCTGAACTTGATGGCCTCCCATAATCCGACCTTTTTTTCCACGGGAGGAGCAAAGTTTCTGACCCGCGACGAGGAATCGTCGGGCGTGATCGACATGACGGATATTCTGGGGGCGGGAAAATACCTCGTCGATGTTCAGGCTCACACCGCGTTCACCGCGGACCCGACGCTCGTCGAACCTGGCCAACTCTTGCTCATCAGCGTCCCTTCCACCCGGCTGTCCAACGGCGTGTTGAACGTCTCCGGCACCAACGGCAACGACCGGATCATCGTCGAGTCCTTTGGCAGCAACCTCGGAGTCTTCGTCAATGGACGCAGGACCGGCTTGTTCCCCGCGGCCAGTGTTTCCTCCATTCGCGCCTACGGTCTGGATGGGAACGACTTCGTGCTGCTCGCCTATCCTATCACCGCCACCAGCTTGCTCAGCGGCAGCGACGGCAACGACACGCTCTTCGGCGGGGCCGGCAACAACACCCTGGAAGGTGGCGACGGCGACGACTTCCTGTTCGGCCTGGCGGGGAATGACCTGCTCTGGGGCGGAAGAGGGAATGACTTCCTGTTCGGCGGCATCGGCAATGACACGCTCCGCGGCGAGGACGGGGACGACTGGCTCTTCGGCGAACTCGGCAACGATGACCTCGACGGCGGCAACGGCTATGACTGGCTGTTCGGCGGACCGGGAGACGACTTGCTGAAGAATGGCGAGAAGAACTTCCAACTCTAGGTTTACGGCTCTGGCAAAGCGACTCTTCGCGCAAGGCCGCGGCGATACCCCCAACGATTGACACCCACAGCCGTCGCCGCGGCCTTGATTCTACTTTTTGGTCGGCATGATTCTACCCAAGGAGCGAAGCCGCGCACTCTTATGTAGGCGGATCCGGCTCATCCGCAACTGCCCTGCCTCGCAGCAGCACCCAGGCAGTCGGAGCGACGATGAGGGCCATGCCGGCGAGCGTGATGAGGGAGAATTGCTGGCCGTGCAGGATGACCTGAAAGAGCATGGTGATCGCGGTCTGGGCGAGGCCGATGACGGAGATGCGGGAAGGTGAGCCAGTGGTGAAGGCTTTGGTGAGAAAGAGCTGCCCCGCGGTGGCGGCCAGGCCGACGCAGACCAGCATGAGGAGCGTGGCCGGGGTGGCGCTCGCCGGAAGGCCGAGTGGGTGGGAGCTTGGCTGCGTGAGAGCGACGACAACGATGGCCCCCAGACAGCCCAGCGTGGAGACGAAGGAGAAGTGCGTCACGACCGCTCGCGAATCAATGGCGTGCAACTTGTGCAGCCCAATCAGGGCGATCGCGCTCGTCATGGCGCTCACGATGGCGGCCAGGATGGCGATGGTGGCGGACCAGTTCGAGGTGCCGGCGACTTCACTCGCGGCCATCCCCAGGGGTGAAACCGGCGGTGTGGTTCCCAGGCTCAGGACGGCTACGCCGATTACTCCCACGACCGCGGCTATCCAGGTATCCGTGCTCGGCAGTTCCCCCATCAGCGGCCAGGAGAGGACCGCTACCCAGAGTGGATACATATTGGTCAGCGTCAGCACCACCGACACGTCATAGTGGGTCATCGCGTAGAAGCCGCAGAGCAGGCTGACGCTCCCCGCCAGGCTCCGCATCCAAAGTATCCGCGGCTTCAAAAAAACAAACTTCGCCCCCGCCAACAGCACCAGCCCTGCCCCAAACACCATCGCCAGCGAACTGCGGGCCAGGGCAATCCACTGCCACGGCACTTCTTCCTTCAGTTCATTGATCAGCACCGCCATCACCGCAAACGCGAAGGTCCCCAGCAGCATCCAAAGGTAGGGGAGAAACTTGCGGCGACGCATGGAGAAGGGGGGGCGGTTTTTCGAAGGGATGCTCCATTATGGCCGAAGACGGCCCTGTCGCGAATGCCGTCGGAATGGCTTTTGCGAATTCCTGCACGGGTGCATGCAGGCGGAGAGCCCCCCAATACGTCAGTCCGATGAGGACCACTGTCAGCAGGCAGGCCACAATGGCGATGGAGAGCCGCAGATTGGCGCCGAACTGCATGAAGGAACGGGCGACGCCGAGGGAGATGGAGGAAATCAGAATCAGGTAAAACAGGGATCGCAGATTGAATTGCCACGGCCGGCGAGCGGAGCTCCCCGCTGCCGTGGCGGGACGGACCGTGCGGAAGAGTGCCCACAGGCCGAGCGGGATCGCGAAGGCTTCATATCCCAGAATGATGGAGGAGACCGGAACCGCGGCCTGCTGGGGGGACCAGCTCCGGGTGAAGATCAGGAAGAAAATGCAGACGCTGAAGATCGGCACCGAGAGACCGAACAGCAGGTTCGCGGGAGAGCGCGAAGTCAAAATCCCTAGGGCCGTCGCCACGCCGACGAGACTAAAGATGGGACCGGTGCCAACGATGGATTCAATCTCGACCGTCGCGGCAATCGTGGAACCGGCGATGCCCAGGAGGAGGGCGATGCACAGGAAGGCGAAGAGACCCGAGAGCAGCGGCTTCATGACGATCTAATGGTTTTCTCGAGCCCTAAATGCCTAATCAAGAAGCCCTGCGGAATGATTTTGAGTGTTCGCCTTATTATGACGGATAGTTGGTTCAACGCGAGCATCTAAACCGCGACATACACTTGCCATCTGGGTTGTAAACGGTCTTCTGAAGGTTAAGACCGTTGCAAAGGCATTTCCCAGTGCGGGACTTTACTTTGACGACTTCCCAGCTATACTCCGAATGACTCCCCATCATTTCAAGGGGTTTTCTAACGCGGAGCCCGCGCCATGCGATTGACTTGCTGTTTTCTGGGTATAGTGGCTTGCCTGTTTGGTGGCAGCTCCGCATTTGGGCAAGAACCCGCCAAGCCGGAGCCCCCCAAGCCGGCAGTTACCGCGGAGACCAAGATTTCCGAGGCCGATTTGGCCAAGATCGTGGAGAAAGTCCGAGAGGTCGTCAAGCAAGAAGTCGGCAGCCAGCTCAAAGAGCTCAACTTGGAGCAACGAATTACGGAGCTGCAAGCGGAAGTGCGCCGCAAAACATTGCCGCCACCTCCAGCCCCCGGTGGAGCTCCCGAGAAATTCACCGACGCAACCCAGCCTCCCGCAGCGGCTGCCGATCCGAACGACCCAAAGGATGTTCCGGCGGAGGAAAAGAGCGATACGGTGATTAGTCCGACTCTGTGGACCATTGAATCCGCCAAGGACTTGGGGATCTACCAATTTGAACCGGCCATTTTGGAAGCAACTCAAGTGTTGGCCAAGTACATGAAACAAGGTGAAAGCAAGGTGGAAGGAACCGCGGCCAAGGAACTCAAGAATCTACCCACTCAGTTGCGAGACGAATTCCTCAAGGAGCTCGAAACAACCTCCCGCACCGAAACAAACCTCAATGCCTGGAAGAACTTTTGGAATCAGTGGAAGAAGGAGCTGCTTCCCAGTGTGAAAGGCAAAACGACCCTCGAGTACAAAGCTACCTTGGTGAGGGCGTTTAAGGAGAGCGAACTGGACGCCACCCGTTGGGGCCGATTGATTGAGGATGCCCACCAGGAGGCCACGAAGGGAGCAGGCGAGGGAGGCGCCGCCGGCGGCAACTCTTCGGGCGGAGGTTCAAGTTCTGGCTACTCCGGCTATCGGCCCCACCACCATGCGCCGATCATTCCATTCACGCTGCGGTCCCGAATCTGGCACACCGGCCGGCTAAAGGCGGACATGCAGCGCATGAATTACGGCTACTAACTTCCACCACGAGCATCAAGATTTACGAGACAGAGAAACAGTCATGGGCCCATTTGCAAAACTCGCCAAGGCAGTTATCAAAGACATCAAGGATTCGTCGCTTGACAAGGATTTGATACCGACGGAAGAACAAATGGAAAGCGGGATTGCCCGCCTCGTGTCCGATAATCTGCTCAAGCTTGGCGACGACGCCGAAGATCAGCCCTTGCCCAAGCTTGTCGAGCTGGTTCGACTGGCCGCGGGAAAAATTCAAAAGGAGTCGGGCGTCCTCTCTATCGACATGTTGTTTGGGGTCAAGACATTGAACTGGCTGCAATTCGCCAGCAGGTGTTTTGGCAAAATGCGCCGCGATTGGCAAACCGACGAGAAGTACCGCAAGGACAAGGCCATCGACTCGAGCGTGAGGTTTACGCCCTTGGAGGTTCGCTACTTCATCAAGGAGCTGCCGGTCGTGGTGGACGGAAACCCCTTGTTGCTGCTCCGCGAGGCCTGGGAATCGTGGAGCAAAGTCTGCGGCATGGTTTCCTCGCAGTGCCCCACGGAAAGTAATGCCAACGTGATCGTTACCGTCGAAAACATCGACGGACCGTCCAATGTGCTAGGCGACGCTCATATCGGCCCGCCGGAACGGACGCGGCTGACGTTACGCTTTGATAAGGCCGACACGTTCACCAGCTTCAAGTTTCAGGCCACCGCTTGCCATGAAATTGGGCATCTCCTCGGACTAGAGCATTCCGGCACGCCGAACCAACTGATGGTCGCCTCGCTGGGAACGCTCAAGACTCCGCAGTCGGAAGATGCCACGCGAGCTCAAATGTTCTGGGGTCCGCCTCCCAAAATTAAGGACGTTGAAGATGTCGAACTGCCGGATCCCGTGGATGCTTAGTTAATTCAGCGTCCATCGGCCAGGCTGGTCCGATTGCTTTCCATTTGCGGCTGTCACTTCTGGCCGAAGATGTTGAATTTGGGAATTGTGCGATGGCGCGCATCCGGCGGTGGGACCGGCGGGGACGCCGGTTTGGCGGCAGGAATCCGCCGGGCAGTTTCCGCATCCGCCCCAGGTTCTTCGCTCACCACCGGCGGAGGGGGCACCGGTGACTGCAATCCGCCAGCGCCAACCTGCTGCACGCAGGGAACGCCATCCGTACATTCACCTGGGTCGCATTGATCTTTGAACGGCAGCCGGGGATTGTCATGCAGCGGCTCGCGGCCCGTGCGGACCTTGCTCACCTTGGACTCGCCAACCCCTTGCAGGACCTTCACCCGCATTTTGAGAGGCAACTCGCTGGCCAGGATGTTCTCCCGGGGCATTTCCGGGGGCTTTTCCGTGAAGGGTTGTTTCTTCTGGGGAGCATACTCGCAAGTCTTCTCTTCTCTGCAGTTCCGCCGACAGCAGCAGTGCCCGCAGCGCAGCGCTTCCTCGCAGCCGCATTGTAATTTTTGTTCCGCCGAGCAACCACACTGGCCCGTCACGAGAGCTTGCTGGCAACCGCAGGTTTTGGGAGTGATGCGGAAGTTTTCCACGCGCTTGTTTTCGTTCTTGTCGTGAAAGGCTTTGCGGTCGTTGTAGTCTTTCATGTCTCTGCGCCACTGGGCCATCCGCTCCTCAAGCCCTTCCTTCTGAGCCTTGATGAGTTCCTCCATCTCCTTCACCTCCAGCTCGGGCGGACCGAACACGTACTTCTGCTGGAGGGGCAGTGCAATGGTCGTTTCGGTGAAGGGTGCAGTCTCCGGCAGGCACTGCTTGAGCTGCGCCAGATCGGCTCGCGCTTCCGCGAGCATCGCTTCCTTGAGCTTCTGCCGCTCCTCCTGGCGAACGCGAGCTAGTTCCTCCCGCAACTCCTGCCGCTCATCGTGGACTTCTTGCCGCAGGTCATGGCGAAATTCAAAGCAATCGGCAACATTAGTCATCAGGTTGCCCATCACCGAGCATCCCAAGGATGAGCACGCCATGGCCGCGGCCACGAGGCAGAGTGCCATCGTTGGAATACAGCGTCGAGTACCCATGACGATCCTGCTGATTCTGAGCGAGGTGCCTGACTTGGCGGTGGAAACGGAGATGCCGAATGTGCGGCCCGCAGAATCGTTATCGTCCCATCCTTTGGCAGGGTTCAGACCAGTCCCGGTTGGTCCGGTAGTGCGCGTCGGGCAAGATATGACGCGCACGCCAGCGAGCAAGTATGTTGCTAGCAGCCACACCATTCCGTCTGACGTCCCTTAGGCCGGCGCGTTGTTTGAGGCTTCTTGCAATTCCCAAGGCACCTTGTAACGATAGCGATTTGGTGAAAGGTACAGCACTCTTGGAGTGTGTCACGCGGACGGACATAGTCACCACCGAATTCCTTGGAATTGCTAACACTCTCGGAGAACAGCCATGATTGCGGCCGGTTCGACACCACAGGGCGGCGCTCCAGAAGATCCGCTCCTGGAGAAACTCAAACTAGAGGTCAGGTATCTTGGGGGGCAAAACGAGAAGCTGTCTTTCGAGATCAACGAATTGAAGGGCGAAGGCGCGTGGGTTCGCCGGCTAAACAAGCTATTGCCGGTCATCACCGGCCTCGTTGCGGTCGCAGGTTTTTGGTTCGGTATCATTCAGTACCTGCGGGCGGAGAACGCCTCGTTAGAACAGCGCCGCGATGCCGAGAAAGCATCTTTGACTCAACGGCGGGAAGCGGAAAAGGCCAGGGTAGAACAGCAGAAAGCAGCGGATGACGTGTTTCGTCGCGAATTGAAACGCGAAACTGCCAAACCGCTCTGGGAAAAGCAACTTTCACTGTACATCGAGGCGACGGAAAAGGCGGCAACGATCGCAACTTCGAAGGAGCCCACGAGACGCGAAGCGGCTGAACAACGGTTCTGGGAACTCTACTGGGGACCCTTGGCAGCCGTGGAAGACATTGGCTTGATTAAGCAAGACTCCGCCGGGATTGAAGCCGCGATGGTGAAGTTTGGGGCGGAACTGGAAAAACAGCATGATATGCGGGATGCTGAGCAGCTCAAGCGACTCTCCTTGAAACTGGCGCATGCAGTCAGGTCGGCTATCGCACCCACATTCGATGTCGAGGCTACAGACCTAGACGATCTTCGGAATAAGCCCAAAGTCGGCAATCCCTAGGATTTTAGGGTGAAGGACCTGGGATGGTATGTGTGCCGGCATGGACTCACCCTGGCCGGTATCCCTTCCCTGGCTCGCGCCGCGACTGCTTCTGCTTGGATTTTTTCTGCTCCAGCGAAGGCTTTGATTTTGCGCTCGCTCCCGTGCCGGGGATGGTGTGCACGTAATTGCCGGGGAAGCGGTCCTTGGCGTCTTGACGGCGGCGGAGCAAGGCTTCCTTAGGGGGCTTGGACGGAATCAGCGAGTCGCAGCCGTCGCCGATGAGGTCGGTCCGTTTGGCTTGCTGGAGGGCTTCGCGGACTTCGAAGTAGTTTTCGGGCTTGAAGAATTGCAGCAGGGCCCGCTGTAGCTTGCGGTCGCGGAGCTGGCGGGCGATGTAGACCGGCTTTTTGGTGAAAGGATCGATGCCGGTGTAGTACATGGCGGTGGCGACGTCGAACGGGGCGGGGATGAAGTCCTGCACCTGGTCCGGCCGGTAGCCGTTCTGCTTGAGGAAGACCGCCAAATTGATCATCGCGTCCAGGCCGCTGGCCGGGTGGCTGGCGATGAAGTACGGAACGATGTACTGCTTCTTGCCGGCCTTTTTGGATTCGCGGTCGAAGACTTCGGCGAACTTTTCAAAATCGTCGTTGCTCGGTTTCCGCATCTTCATCAGCACGTCGGGGTCGGTATGCTCAGGGGCGACTTTGAGGTGGCCGCCGACGTGGTGCCGGGCGAGCTCCTGCATGTATTCCTTGCTGCGGCGGGCCAAGTCCATGCGAATGCCGCTGGCGACGAGAACCTTTTTGATGCCGGGCGTTTCACGGGCCTCCTTCATCAGGTCGATCAGCGGCGCATGGTCGGTGCCCAGGAGCTTGCAAATCGTCGGATGGACGCACGACTGGCGGCGGCAGACGGCTTCGACCTCGGGCTTGCTGCACTTCATCTCATACATGTTGGCGGTGGGGCCGCCGATGTCGCTGATGGTCCCTTTGAATTTTGGGTCGGCGGTCATCTCGCGGATTTCGCCCAGCACCGAGTCCTTGCTGCGGGACTGGATGATCCGCCCCTGGTGCGTGGTGATGCTGCAAAACGTGCAGCCGCCAAAACAGCCGCGCATGATGGTGACGCTGTCCTTGATCATGCTGAAGGCGGGGATCGGCTCGGTGTAGCTTGGGTGCGGCCGGCGGGTGTATGGAAGGCCGTAAATCGCGTCCATGCTGGCTTGCGAGAGCGGGAACGGCGGCGGATTGCAGACAATCGCCTGTCGGTCGTGCCACTGCACCAGCCGCTTGGCGTTGTAGGGGTTGGTCTCGTTGTGGATCATCCGGGTAGCTTCGGCGAAGCTCGGCTTGTCGGCGACGACCTGGTCGAACGTCGGCAGAACGAGTGAATCGGCCGGCGGATTTTCGCTCGCTCCGAGGGCGTAGGTGACGCCGCGCATATCCCGCAGGTCCTTCACAGTTTCACCCGCGTTAAATCGACGGGCGATTTCCAAAATCGTCTCTTCTCCCATCCCGTAAGCCAGCAAGTCGGCTTTGCAGTCGAGGAGGACGGAGCGGCGGACCTTGTCGCTCCAGTAGTCGTAGTGGGCGAGGCGGCGGAGCGAAGCTTCGACGCCGCCAGCGATGACCGGGACGCCGGGATAGGCTTCGCGGGCCCGCTGGCAGTAGCCGAGCGTCGCCCGGTCGGGACGGAGGCCGATGCGTCCGCCGGGAGAATAGGCGTCGGCGTTGCGGACCTTCTTGTTGGCCGTGTAGTGGTTGATCATCGAGTCCATGTTCCCCGCGCTGATCCCAAAGAAGAGCCGCGGCCGGCCGAACCGCCGCCAGTCATCCACCTTCCGCCAGTCCGGCTGCGAAACAATGCCGACCCGAAAGCCGGCGGCTTCCAGCACGCGGCCGAGGATGGCCATCGCAAAGCTGGGATGATCGATGTAGGCATCGCCGGTGATGAAGACGATGTCCAGTTCGTCCCAGCCGCGAGCCTTGGCCTCCTGCATGGACATGGGCAGGGGTTTGATCTCGTGGGGTAAGCTGCCAGCTTGCCCTTCCCGGCTGGGGAGCGTGGTCAGCAAATTGCCAAGCAATCCTGGACTGGATGTAAACATCGGCAGCGACGGCGAAGCTGCCGGAAGAATCGAGGCGCTCATGAGCGAGGGCGCTTTTGGGAAAGAGAGGGGCTTGCACTTTCAGCGATTCAATCGCCTGGTACAGCCGCTCCGCGATAAGTCCAACGGTTACTCCCGCGAGGAATCCGCCGATTTCCTATCGACTCGCTCCATGGGGCACTGTGGGAGTCATTATACGCGGTGTATGGGACGGCGTCACGGGGCTAAAGCTTAGCCCCCGCGTCCACGCGGGGAATCAACGCCTGGGGGCGGTGGCTAAGCTTGGGAACAAAGGGACCAATGGCAACCACTCAACTCTCGTACCCGAAACCCTTGCCAGCCCCATCCGGGGGGTGTCCAGTTTTCGGACGTTTCGTATCACATTTAATATGTGTTGACAAACATCGTTGTGTAAATTTCACAAGTTATTGTAAAATAGTCACTTCCTATTTTTCTCCCTCCTGGGTTTTTCAACACCCCCCCTGCTTCAATCTGCCGTTCCTCCGAGCAAGAATCCACTCGTTCGGGGAGGGCGAGCTCAATTTCCAGGGGCTGGCCCTCTCTTTCCTAATCTGACAACCCGATTGTCAAGGAGCAAATGCAGCAGCCCCGTTTTCTGCTCGGTCCATCCGCCTCGCGAGGTGGAGTTGCTGCCTAACTCGTCAATTATACCCACATTCGATATACTGGTCAATAGTTCATAAAAACAATTTATGGGGGAACTGGATTTCCGGAACCACCAGGGGTCGTAATTCAGGGCGAGCACTCGTCCTTCGGTTGGTCTCCATTCGCCGAACGATAAAGTTCACCTGCTGCGGTGGCTGGTGAGACGTTGAATCCTGAAAAGCCGTAATGCCGCCGCAGTCAGGTGCAACGCCTTGTTCGGCCCTCATGTATCACAGCCGAGATGAGTTGGCTTGCGGTTGATGTAGTCGCAGCGCCAGCACCCGACGTCCTCTTCTGAACCACGAAAGAATACCATCCCGTCGTTGGGGCGAGCGGGCCAAAACAAAGCAACGTTGTCGATTTCGAGGCCAGCCAATTCCGCTTTGACCTCGTCCGGGTAATCACGGGAATCGTTTTCAACGCAAACCTTCACTGCCCTCTTGAACGCTTGGTAGTCGTCGAGAATGTCGTGAGCGTGGGCGAGCAGGGCACCATCTGGCTTGTTGATGCCGCCGATGGTGAACTCGAACGTATCCGCACCTTTCGCAACCTTGACGATCCAGCCGGTCTCCTCCGGTTCGAGCAAGCCAAGCACGGGATCACTAAACGGTTCACGAACAGGAGGCGAACCAAACAGAGACTGTAGGATCCCTTTCAGCATGTCACTTTCTTCGCCAAACCATTGTTTATCCAAACTACGTCTGCATAGTACTCATGTGCCAATGAGCCCGTCAAACCAAAACTCCTTGGCCTGAGTGGTTTTCCAAAAGACGCTTGGATTTAAAACGGAACGGAATAGCCCGCCGTAAAGGAGGGACAGGCCTGAGCGAAATGGGCTATGTATGGCCCTCCGGCGCCTTTTGCCAGGTGCCAAAAAGCGTTTGCATCAGAACTTGCGCGGGGGGCTGGCGACTTGCAACCACTCGGGGAAGCACCGCCTGGGGGCGGTGGCTAAGCTTGCGAACTAGTTCCCAAGCAGAGCTTAGGAACGAGGTCCCTCGAGTGAACTCCCTCGCTTGCGCGTCGGGTTAGTGCAGATCGGACTTCTTCTTATAGTCCACCACATCCCACGCCAAGCCAACGGCCTTCAGCGTGCGGATGGCCATGTAGGTCATGTCGATTTCCCACCACCTGTGACCGTGGGGGGCCATGCGGGGATAGGCGTGGTGGTTGTTATGCCACCCTTCGCCGTAGGCGATGATGGCGACCCACCAGTTGTTGCGGCTGTCGTCGCTGATGTCGTAGTTTTTGTAGCCCCAGATGTGGCTGGCGGAGTTCACGAACCAGGTAGCGTGGAGCACGAAGATCAAGCGGAGGAAGCATCCATAAACCACATACGAGCAACCCATGTACGCCCCGCCCATCAGATAGCCGATGCCGAACATCACAGCGGCGAGCAGGAATTGCGACGGCAGGAAGGCGCGGGCAATCCAGCGCATCCCCTTGTCTTTCACCAGATCAGGAGCCCAGCGGCGGACGTGGGAAACATGCGAGTAAGTCGGAAGCTGATAGGCCATCCAAAAGAGGTGGCTCCACCAGGCTCCGCCTTGGCGGGGCGAATGGGGATCACCTTCTTCGTCGCTGTGAGCATGATGCTTGCGATGATTGGCAACCCAGTCGATGACCGAGCCTTCTCCCGCCAGACCGCCGAGAAACGCGAGCGTGTAGCGAACCCAGGGGTAAGTGGCAAAGCTGGTATGCGTCAACTGCCGGTGGAAACCCATGCAGATGCCGAGGCCGCCTGTCAGCCAGTGCATGAAAAACATCACCGCCACTGCTTGCCAGGAAAAGAAAAATGGGGCAAACAAGCAGCCGACGTGCAGCAGGCCGAGCCAAATGATCGCGGCCCAATTGAGAACCTGCTTGGGCTCTGGCTTGGCCTCGCGCTTCCGTTTGTTCTTTTTCCCTTTGGGCTCGGGATCAGAATCGGGTGACTCCCCTTCCAGCAGCCGCAGGAGTTTTTTCTCGTGATATGCCTTGGAAGTTTCGCGCACCTTCGGCAGAGCTTCGACTGCGGCAAAGGGCATGAGGTTCAGGGCACTATTAGGTAAGGAGGACATTGTTTTCCGTGCTTTCATTTTGGGTGGCCTTCCTAGCCCAAATCCGTCAATCCGTTTTGCAAGTCCGATGCCCGGCACCGGTCTTTCTCTGCACGGGATTGTAAGGGGGTATCGGCCCGTCCGGCGTTTGCTCAATGTGTGACCAGCGTAAAAGTTGTGTAATCGGCCAACAAGCATAGCGGATTGCCGCATCTAAGTGCTAGAGCAGAAAGTGGTTGTGGCGACAAGCAAAACTTGGGTGCAAGGTGCCAAAAAGTCTGAAAAGTCGGGGAGAAACAGCCGTTTTGGCCTTGCCAGCAGACTGCTTAACGGTCACTTTTCGGCCATTCCGCCGCTGCCGTGTCCAGCCTTGCCGGAACCGAGTTCCGGCTGACCTCTTCGAGATCGCTAGTGACCCCATGAACAAGTTCGTGTCCCCGAACGCAAGTTCCCTAGTTTCCGCGGGCACTCTTCGCAGCACCATAGTCATTCCCGCGCGGCTTGCTTCCACAAGGCTGGCGAGAAAGCTGTTACTCCGCGAGACGGGGAAGAGCGTTCTACAGCATACTTATGAGTCCGCGTCGAAAGCTCGCCGCCCCAGCGGCATTTGCGTGGCGGCGGACTGCGAGGAAATTGCTGCCGAGGTGCGGGCCTTCGGCGGGAATGCGAAACTAACCGATCCCGCTTGCGCCAGTGGCACCGACCGCGTGGCGGAAGTCGCCGGGCAACTCGCGGATGTTGATGTGCTGGTCAACGTGCAGGGGGACGAGCCCGAGATCTCCGCCGCTGCCATTGATCTTGCCGTGGAGCTTTTGGAGCGAAATCCCGTCGCAGTGATGAGCACACTGGCCACGCCACTCCGGACGAAAGAGCAGCTCTTCGACCCCTCCTGCGTCAAAGTCGTCTTCGACCAGGCCGGCCGGGCCATCTACTTCAGCAGGGCACCAATCCCATACCCACGAAATTGGGACGACTCTCTGCTCACCGCCAGTCCGCCGATTTTCCATCAGCACATTGGCCTCTATGCCTACCGCCGTGACTTTCTGCTCCGACTCGCCACCATTCCCCGCGCGCCCCTGGAGCAAGTGGAGAACCTGGAACAACTCCGCGTGCTGCACGCCGGCCACACCATCCTGGTCGGCGTCGTCGATGAGCCCACTATCGGCATCGACACCCCAGCCGACTACGCCGCTTTCGTCGCTCGCTGGAAAACACTGAACTGAAGCGGCAGCGAAAGTTGCCTACTCGTTGTAGTCGATGGGGCAACCTTTGGCCTTGGTTTCGGCAACGGACGGTGACTTCCCCGCGAGCAAGGCTTCGATGGCGTCAACGACATAGGTTCGCTGAACGTGGGTGGCGTTCAGGTTGTCGTCCCAGGCACCTCGATAGACGAGCAACCGATTTCGGTCGAGCACGAAGAACTGCGGCGTGTTTGTCGCCCCGAGCGATTTCCCAAGCTCCTGGCTTTCGTCGTACAGGTAGGGAAAATTGAAGCCTTGCCGTTTCGCCATTTGCTTCATGCGGGGCAAGCGGTCAGTTTCCAAGTTGCTCAAGCTGACAGCCACCAGGGCGACTTTTCCTTCCTTGCCGCAATAGCGGAGGGAGAATTCCTTCATCCGCTCGTAGTATTCAATGGCAATCGGGCAGTGGTTGCAGGTGGTGGCAATCACAACCACTTCACACTTGTCAAATTCGGCCATGGAGTGCTTGCGGCCGTCGACTCCCGGCAATTCGCTCCAGAAAATGGTGGTCTTTCCCACCTCGACTTTGGTCGGCTCGGCAGCGCTAGCACCAAGGGCGATGGCAAGTCCCAAGATAAAGGCGGCGGCTGCGGTAAGAATACGCATGAGCTGTCTTTAGGAAAGCGTGGGGACCATTCAGCACTCCGAGACGGACGCCAGCCCGCTAGCACGAACTTGCATTTTGCCCGGCATTCATTGGCCCGAGAGTCCCTGACGAACCGATTCAATAATCGGCAACGATTATGCCGATTATCTAGGAGAAACCGGAGCTTTTTCCGTTTGTCCTCCTCTGCTGGCCTTGGGAGTCGTATGCCTGCCGCTGAATCCAATTCCGTGGTCGGCAGTGTATTGCGGGACAACGCGGCTCTGTGGCGGGCGGGAGCGTATCTCCTGGTATTTATTTCTGGCGCTGCTGCCATGTTTGCCTTACGGGGCGTCCGTGAAAGCAGCGCGCCCATCGTTCAATCGCCCATCATTCATGTCCCCGTCGCTGTAGATGCGCCCGTTCGGGCACCGGTGGAAAAGGTTTCCTTTGAGTCCTCCGCCGAGCAAAGATCTGCCTACGTTCCATCGCCAGTCGCTGCCAGCACGCCTTCCAAGTTGCAGGTGCCGGGACTCTTGGAGCCGGCTCCGGGCCGGTTTGCCAAATTGCCGCTGGCAACATTTCAAGCCGTCGCCTTCGTCGATGTGCAGCCAGGCGACAGCGTGAAAAAGGGCTGGCAGGTATTTTCGCATTGGGAGTCACCCGACCGCTTGCAAGCTGCCAAGACCGAATTGGCTAAAACGAGGAAGCTGCTGGAAGTGGCCAAACTACAGGCCGCCGCCGCCGAGAAAACGGCGGCCCGGCTCCGCAGGCTGGCGGGATCGATTGCCGCGCAGGAAATGCAAGACGCCGAAACGGCAGCCGACATTCGGCGGCAGGAGTTTGAGGGTCTGCAACTTGCGGTATCCGAATCGGAAAGCCGCTTCGCAGCGATGGAATTTGAATTCAAGCAAGCCTTTGTCACTTCCCCCATCGACGGAATCGTCGCGGCCGTCGACGTGGCCGTGGGAGAGCGGCGGCAAGCGGGGGGACCGTTTCGCGGCGTCACCATTCTCGACCCCAGCGTGCTGCATTGCCGTTGCCTCTTGGATCAAGAGCAGGTCCGTCGGCTCCAGCAACTTGCCGCGCCTGGATGTTCACCGTCATCCACTCAAGTCGCTGTCGATCAGGACCGAACGGCGGAACCCGAGAATGAGGATGCAGCCGCGGGCGTTCATGCGATCATCGAGTCAGAGGGACGGCAGTGGCCAGCCACGGTAACCTGCATCGGCCTCTTAACCGACGCCTCCAGCGGGCTCACTCCGGTCATTCTGGAAGTACCAAATCCAGATGTGGTTCTCCGCAGCGGCACACGAGTCAACGTTGTACTCGCCACCTCAAGCGAGCAACCGTGAAAGACCTCTTTTTCACTCCGCTTCTCGAACGGCTGGAGGGACGATTTCTCCTGGCGTCGCTCCCCGCAATGTCCGATGCGCTCGCAGAATCCCATCTAGCCGCGCCGGGCTCCACGGTGTTTCCAGCCGAGATGGGGCTTGAAGCTCCCGGCGAAACAGCAGTCCAATTGGACTTCCTCATTGTCGAGGACGTCACGTTGATGCTGGAGCATTCGGGAACAGGCACCGTTCTGCATCTTCAGTTTCACGGCGTCGATTGGCCCCGCGTCGTCGGCATTGCCCGAGGCCAACTCGAACTGGTTCAGGCCGATGGCACGGCTGAACTCACCTTGCCGCCAGATACCCATCTCATCGAGCTTGTTATCGCCACCGAAGGGGCGAGCATGGTCGAGCCGTTTCTGCGCATCGAGTTGGATCCGTGGAGTGGTATTGCTCGTGCCCAGCGGCTCAGCGCGGCAATGCTGACCAAGCCTGACGACGGAATGTCGCCCGTCATGGGAGCAGGCGGAATGATGGCGATAATGGGCGCAAACACCATGGAAATGCACGGCGCGGATTTACATGCAGGCTCTGACACAGGGAGTCCACGGAGTTCAGGATTCGGTGGCACGCACATGCCTGGAATGGGAACAGGCGATGCCAGTGAAGCGGATATGGACGCAGTTCACGGCCATGGTGGTTCCCGTCCACTGATGAACTCCAGTCTCCCTGGCGCTCTCGCACTCTCAGGCGCCGCAGCCGGCTTCGCGAGTCCGGCAAGCTCCCCGCCGATTCATGGCGGAGCGGGCAGACATGCGAATGACATGACTCCCGTGAGTGCCGCACCGCTGCACGAGGACGAAATGCCGAGCGAGGAAGCACTCACAGATGCCCTGTTTGCGAGCTGGAGCGAAGATGAGGATTCGGAAGCCGACTCGGGGCTTGTCGTGCTAAGTTGCGTTTCGGCGGCAGGCCAAGTGCGGCTGGTATCCCTGACGACGGCCGAGCCCTCGCTGGAAACGACTATCTTCGCTGCCAATCAAATCGCTCCAAACACAGCGGTTCTCTCTGAATCCCCTGCGAGCACTACTCAATGGCAGGTCGCAGTAGCGGCGGTCATCGCCGCATCATCGGCCGCGGGAGCGTATCTGCTGGATCGGCAGGCTCGCCGAGCGCTGCGCCAAGCAGATTCGCCGGCCAGACTCGCCACGAGACTCATCACGTAGTTTCTTTCAGCGGTCTTTAACGGTGACCAGCCGCGGGGCAATTAGGTACAATGCCTGGGGGATGTCGCAGGTTCGTAGGACGCTGAGGAATTGGGGCGCGTCCTTGTCCATGTGACTGGCGGGAGGAGCGAGGAGCGTCACTTCAGCGATGCTTTCGTCCAGCGCGGCGGCGTAAGCGGCGAGGACGCCGGAGGGGCCTTTGCCGGCGACGTAGATGGAGGACTTTGTATCGCCGCTTGCGTATTCGGATCGGAGATACTTGGCGGCGGCGATGATGTCCCAGACGCGGCCGGTATCTACCGTGCGGCCGAGGAGGGCGTGGGAGCGTTCGACGTAGTTGGGACCGTTCTTGCGGGTCCAGCGCGTGGAGCCGATGCCGCGGGGTTCGCAAAGGACGATGGTTTTATCCTTGGCGTCGAATTTCTTGAGCCAGTCGGGCGTTTTGCCGGCGTCTTCCTCGCCGAGGACGACGAGCAGGATTTCCTTGCGGTCGCCTTTCTTTGCTTTGCCGTTGGGATAGCGCAGCTCGAACTGAATTTGATCTTCGGACCCGAGCCTTACGGTCTTCTCGTCCATGTCCTTCAGTTTCTTTGCGGCGGGAATCGATTCTGGGAAGTAGCGAAAGCTGGTGCCGCGAAGCTGCTTAAGAACATCAGATTTCCATTTTGCCACGTTCGCCTCATTTTTTGCTAAGTTCTGCTCAGTCTTTTCATGCCAACGTGCGGGAAAATCAATCCAAATGACGCCTTCGTCAATCTTGGTATTGAGCTGGTCCTTGGGGAGGTCGCTGTCTTGCCGAAAGACGCGGAGCTTTTCTGGTTCAATCGGACACGGGCCGGGGGTTCCACCTTCAGTGACAATATCCCGCTCGCTGTCGGTGACGGGGCGAGAGTCTCCCTTGAGATGCGTATTGATGAAGGTGTAGGCGGCCTGGCGGATGTCCTGGCGGTAGGCGTGGCCGCCGACGCTGACGACGGAATCGACGTCGCCTCCTTTGCCATACAAGCTGTAAACCCGCTCCAGCCGATTGATGATCCGGTCGTTGGCGTCCATCGGAAAGATCGCGTCGTGGTCGCTGTTGATGAAGAGCATGGGGCGGGGGGCGACGAGACTGGCGATGCGGGTCCAGGGCCACTGGTAGGTGTTGTAGAGGAACATGCAGTCGCAGTGGCCGTTGATGACCCGATTGGGGACGTAGGATTCCAAGTCCGCCATGCCGCTGACAGGAACAGCAACTTTTACTCGTTCGTCCGCCGCGGCAACCCAGAACGTGGCCGCTCCGCCGCCGCTGATGCCGGTGACGGCGATTCGCTCCGGATCGACATCCGGCCGGTTGACGAGATAGTCGATGCTCCGAACGCCGTTCCAGGCTTCGACGCCGGCTGGCGTATAGCCGCGTGAATGCCACCACCAGCGCTCCAGGTTGTAGGTGCCGTGGTGCGTGGCCCCAATTTCACCAAGCTGTAGCGTATCGACCACCAGGCAGATGTAACCGTGGCGGGCGAACCAGATACCATGTGATTGATAGGCCACCTTGTTGCCATTACGGCCGCGGCCGGAATGTCCGCAGACATAGAAAATGGCGGGGAGTTTTTCCCCTTCCTTCACCTTGGCCGGCCGATAAAGATTGCCGGTGACATACAGATGGGGCACGCTTTGATAGTGGAGCATGTCCACTTCATAACCGTCCCCCTTGAGCGTGCCAGTGATGGTCGGGGCGAGGGGCGTTTTCTCCGGTCGCGGCGATAGACCGAGCATGTAGTAATACTGCTCTATGTACTCAGGCCGCTTGGCTTGCCAATCGGCAAGGGACTTCACGTCGTCCGCGAACGTGGCGGAAAGCTTCGACGTTTCCGCGGCGAGGTACGCCTGGATCATCTCGTCGCCGGGGGCATCCCGGTCAGGCTGGCCGAGAGGCTGGGCGAAGGCGACGGTTGCCGCTTGGAAGACGAAAACCAGAATGGCAAGGAGCCAGCAGAATTGGCGAATCATGGCGTTACCTTCCAAAGCGGGAGGGTTGGAAAAAAGCGCCGTCACCTACCGCGGGCCTACCGCTGCTCAATCGGCACAAACTTTCGTTCGGTTGGGCCGGTGTAGATCTGCCGTGGGCGGTTGATACGCTTGGTCGGGGAGGCGTGCATTTCGACCCAGTGGGCAATCCAGCCGGGGAGGCGGCCCATGGCGAAGAGGACGGTAAACATCTGCACGGGAATGTTAAGAGCCCGGTAGATGACGCCGGAATAGAAATCGACGTTGGGGTAGAGTTTGCGTTCGATGAAGTAGGGGTCGCTGAGGGCGACGTCCTCGAGCTGCTGGGCGACGTCGAACAGGGGGTCGCGGATTTTGAGCTTGGAGAGGACTTTGTCGCAGGCTTTTTTGATGATGACGCAGCGGGGGTCGAAGTTCTTGTAGACCCGGTGGCCGAACCCCATCAGGCGGAAGTTGCTCTTCTTATCCTTGGCCATGTCCACGAACTTCTTGACATTCCCTCCTTCAGCCAAAATTCGTTCCAGCATCAGGACGCAGGCTTCATTCGCCCCGCCGTGCAGCGGACCCCAGAGGGCGCAGATGCCGGCCGAGATGCTGGCGAAGAGGTTCGCGTTGGAGGAGCCGACCATGCGGACGGTGGAAGTGCTGCAGTTTTGCTCGTGGTCGGCATGGACGATGAGGAGCAGGTTAAGGGCATCGATGGCGTCGGGATCGACCTGATACCGCTCGCAGGGGACCGCGAACATCATCTGCAGGAAGTTTTCCGCATATCTGAGATGGTTCTGCGGGTAGATGAATGGCTGGCCGCAGGACTTTTTGTAGCTGTACGCGGCGATGGTGGGGAGCTTGGCAAGCAGGCGGTGGATGGAGACTTCGACCTGGCGAGGGTCGGCTGGGTCGAGGGAGTCTTGATAGAAGGTGGAGAGGGCGCTGACCACGCTGGAGAGAATGGCCATTGGATGGGCGTCGCGCGGAAAGCCTCCGTAGAAGGCCCGCATCTCCTCGTGAATCATCGTGTGATGCAGGATGATCGTGCGGAATTCTTCGAGCTGCGTGCGCGAGGGGAGTTCGCCATAAATCAGCAGGTGGGCGACTTCCAAAAAGTCGCAGTTTCCGGCGAGCTGCTCGATGGGATAGCCCCGGTAGCGGAGGATGCCGCGGTCGCCGTCGAGAAAGGTGATGTTGCTCTGCGTCGCGCCGGTGTTCGCGTAGCCGTCGTCGAGCGTGATGTGGCCGGAGGAGGCGAGGAGCTTGCCGATGTCGATGCCGCGCTCGTTCTCGGTGCCGACAACCACCGGAAGATCGTAATCCTTGCCGTCAACTTGTAGCCGGGCGTTGTCCGCCATCGAGGAATCCTTGCATCAAACGGGTGGGGGCGTGCCAGCCGAGGGGAGGGAACTTTGGCCGTGGCGATGAAAGGGGCCAGTATACCGGGGGCGATGGCGCGGGTGAAGTATCCGCGACGGTCGGCAGCGGAGGCGCTCCGCGTTACCTGTTCGTTAGGTGCCCGGGTGGCACGCCCACGGCTTTGCGTGGGCGTGAGGAGCAGA
>JBJXFF010000107.1:0-25997 GCA_046153945.1 Pirellulaceae bacterium | reverse complement strand
CGTGAGCGCCCAGCTCCGCCATTTAGTTTGGCGTAGGCGAGCTAGCGGCTGAGCATCGATCCGTAGGCTATTTCCGCGAGGAGCGCTGGCGCTCGAGAAGTCGGCGGCGGGAGCGGCGAGTGGCTTTGGCGTCGGCTTTGTAGCGGGCTTCGGCAACGCGATAGGGACGAATCGCCTCGGGATGGCTCTGAGCCCAGCGGTCGGCGCGGAGAGAGGCCAGGTCGGACTCGCCGCGCAGGAGCCGGTCAAGGACGTCTTTCACATAGAGCCAGAGGTCCAGGTGGTAACGATGGGCCGTGCTGACAATCGTCAGCAGGATGGCCGCGCGGTAACCCGCCTCCACGCTGCCGATAAAGAGCCAATTTTTACGACCCGTGGCGATCTGCTTCATTAATTGTTCTGTTTCGTTGTTGTCGATCGGCACGCGGCCGTCGCGGAGGAACACCGTCAGCGGTTCCCACTGGTTCTGGAGGTAGCGCACCGCTTCCCCCAGTCGACTTTTCGGAAGCACGGACCGCGCGGCCTCACCATCGAGCCACTGCCGCAGCTGGTCCATGATCGGCGCGCTATGCTCCTGGCGCATTGCCAGTACTTCCTCCGGGCTCTTGCCGCGGGCCTGGTCCTCCACGTCGTATAGTTGCCGGTACCAGGCCAATAGTTGGGAGGCATCTCGCGGATGATAATCCCGTGCTTCGTAGATATACCTCCGGGCGTGAGCATGGCAGGCCGCTCGCACGATGCGGCTCTCGCTGGCGAGCACGATCGACTCGAACCCGGTGTAACAATCACCCAGGAGGGTGCCCATTAAGTTCTTGAGGAAGTCGGCCGGGCCATCGCGATGGCGGGACACGGTGAAGTCGAACACGTTCGCTCCTGCCAGCCCCAGGCTGCGATAAACCCACATGCGAGCCGAAACGTGCGACTTATTCGCCGCCCGGGCCGCGCTGAGTACTTCGTGAATTCGCTGCGACCTGGGATCGTCGCCGACTGCCGGGATCTCCGGCGGGAGGAGGAGCATCACATTCGTTTCGTCCGTGGGGATCACGGGAGCGGTGCGGACGTAATCGGCGTAGTGCTGATAGAGGGGCTCCAGCACGTAGGCCGCGCTGGCCAGAATGTTGAGAAGCGTGGAGCGATCCGGCATCCAGCCGCTGCCGGCGAACCAATCTTGCTGCCGATAAATCGGCAAGTGGTAGGCGTACTTCGCGGCCACAATCTCGGCAGCGATGCTCGTGTCGTAGCGGTTCCCCTCGACCAGGCCGGCGGGTCGAGGGGGTTGCTGCACGCCGCACTCGGCATGAGCCGGGCAGACGTACTTCGGGTACTTGGTGACCCGCACTCGCAGTTTGGGACGCTGGAACTCCAGGGTCTCCGTCACGTCATAGCCGATCAATTGCCGCGGACCATGCTCGGCACACTGCTGCTCGGCAGGTGGCACTTCGGCGACGACTTCATAACGCTCCAGATGAGCCGGGAGTTCCTCGTTGCGCCTCTTGGGCTGCTTCTTCCGTCGGCGGACGAGAACTTCCTCCGTCTCCGCTCCCGCATCGGCCTGTTGCTCGATTGCGGCATCGGCCAATCCATCCTGGACCGATTCGTCTTGGCCAAAGTCCAGTTGCTGCTGGGCTGGATCTGCATGCCGTTCGCTGCGATGGCCCCGCAGCCGGGCCAAGAGCTTCTGGATCGTCAGGTTCAGCTCGGCATTCTCTTGCGACAATGTTTCACGCGAAGCCTGCAAGTCCATGAGGGTCGCCGTCTGCTCGGCCAGCAAGGCTTCCTTCGCAACAATCAGCGCGTGACAGGCCGCCAGGTCCTGCGGCAGCGTAGACGGAAGAGTAGATGCATCCTGCATGACCATCTATGTCGTGAGCACGAGGAGTGTTTCGCGAGGAAAGACAAAATATCTGAAAATAGTGCCAGCGATATGACTTCAGCCAGCGCGGGACTGCGGTGCCGCGGGCTGTGGCCGGACGTACCGCCGCCGCTGCGGCGCATCGAGCTTCACGCCGCTGAGCAGTAGCGCCAACTGCGTGGCATCAAGTTGCAATCGCTTGGTTCCCTCGGCATGCCGCGGCATCTCGTAATTTCCGCCTTCCAGTCGCTTGGCCCAAATCGCTGTGCCGTCTCGGTCCCACCAGATGATCTTGATCCGGTCGCGGCGACGGTTCAGGAACAAGAACAAATGACCGTCCAGCACGTTTCGCTCAAAGACGGTCTCCACAGCCGCGCTCAATCCATCAAAACTCTTGCGCATGTCCACGGGCTCGACCGCCATGAAGACCTGGATGCCAGGCGGGAAGCTCAGCATGGGCGGTCCGCTCGCCGGTCACTGGTCAAAGATTCAAGGACCGTGCGGAGCGACTCCTGGTCACGGCTGGGGACCAGCACTCGAATCCCGCTGGGAAGCTGTAATTCCACCACGCTCCCATTCCCTGGTCCCATAATCTCCACAGGCAAGAAATTCAGGCTGGCCGCAGCCGGTGAGGGCTTGGCGAACCCTTCTTCCTTCCCAGGACCTACGGAAGGGCCGGTGACAGCCAACTTCCGCCGCCACTGATAAAATGCCGCGGTCGACACCCCGGCACCGTCGCAAAAGTCCGCGATGGTCAAGTTACTCCGTTCATATTCTCGCAACCGCCGTCGCCACAGCTCGCGTCTCGCCAAATCCGGCCCACGACTCATCGCCGCCTCCACTGCCAGGGTTATGAAGTACCTTCAATACCCAGCAGCCTAGCCAATGCCGCAAGAATGGCGGTGGAGTGCGCTCACCCTCAAACGGACTGACGCCCTGCTCCTTCATCCTCAGAAAAAACATCTGCAGGTCGTTGAAGTATGCCTGCCGGGAATGGAAAGAGGGGAGTACGTCGCACACCCAGGGGACGAGTGCTTCCGCCGCGGGTCCGGCACGGACCTGGTCGAAGAGACTGCCGAGTGCGGCGGTCAGCTTGACGTCGGAGGACAAGTCTGGCTTGGTAACAGACAGTCGGGTGAGGGGAGTGCTAGAGAACGGAACGAGCGAAGTGTCAAGCGTTCCTGCCTCTGAGGCCGCTTCGTCCTTGACGGAAGGCGACTTTATGTCGTCGTTGCCGTTGGCGGAGATCAGGGCTCTCAGTGAATTGTGGAGTCTGCATAAAGCATATTATGCAGAATGGAATCAGAACTCAATAGATAATCAGTAACTCATTGACAGCATGGACATAAGGATGCCAAGTCGGAGTTGGGTTCATGGGCCTAGCATTTTAATCAACGATTGAATTTCCTTCATGTCGTTGGGATCGCCGACCTTACACTGGTCCCAGTGTGCGTCAAGTAGCAGCGTCGCACCAACCGGGATTTGCGCAAACGGAATTTTCCAAACAACCGGTTGTGGAGTCGCGTCAGCGAATACCGTCAAGTCATACGTCGCGGGGCTTCCACTGGCCTGCCTCTGGATCATGGATCTAATCTGCTGCAAATCAACGGCCACCGGTCCCAAAGCAGGCAGTACTGTTCGTCGAATCACCTCGAAGTATCGCGGCTTGCCAATATTGAACAACGGTTGACCGTGGAATGTTGCCAGCCTGTCTAACAACCATCGTAGGGTATCGGTTCTGTTCACGTCACTAAGCTGCGTCACCAGCATCGTCGCGAGCAACTCCGCGCAATCGCCCATCGCGAGCACGGCCTCAAACGGAACGACCTTCTGGTAGTGCTTCCCATCGCGATGAAAGTCGAATTCCAAGCAGCCATTCACCGCTCGTCCCCAACGATTATGGGTGATGGCATTGCGGTACGGAGTCAATTCCTTATACAGCGCGATGAACGCCGCGCGCAAGGACGGATCAGTACCAAGAAAGTCCGGATATTGCAGTGATGTGTTCTGATTGACGATCCTGATTTTCTTCTCGAATTGAAACGGGCACGTCAAGCCGTTCTCTGAGATCGTCCATTCGAACACCATGTCTAGTAACTTGTAACTCGCCGTAAACACTAACGGACTGAGCTCCCGCACCATACCCGCCCCGGTGTCGCCGATCGTATCTTCAACGCCTAATAATAGTGAGTGAGGCACTGCGTCATTGACGATGATTCGGACTGGACCGGACTTTCCCTGGTCGGTGCGGATCGCATCGCCACACAATGCGAGTGCGTGTCGCTCGTAACCGAGCATTTCCTCAAGTGTGGTACGTGCGGCGATGCTGAACATGACGCCTGGAAGTATCGACGGTGGAGCCGGAGCCGGCTGGATCGTTGCCAGTTTCTTGCCCCACTTAATGAGCAACTTTCCCAACCACACTCGCAAACTATCGGCCATACCTAGACTCCCAAAAACCCTCGGCCCCACATGTTCAAATGCCCTGGATGCGTTGGTGAACATTGTACCGCTATGGCGAAGATTACCTGACGGTTCGCAGAACGCTTCGCCAACCTGTTCGTTTACCCCTGACTTCGACGAAATTCGGGACGTATGCACTTGGGCACTGTAAGTTGTTTCCCACCAGCGACTTCGGGGTGCCGGGGCTTTCACTCGGGGGTCTCGTTTCACCCCCGGCTGCTTTGGTTGTCTGCGTAGGGGTGGTCCAATGGCTCGCCTCTGGGCTCGCCAGTTTCCGACCATTGCTCGGTCGTTCCAGACCTCGATTCCGGTCAACCAAAGCAGCCGGGGCTCCGCCCCAGCACCCCGTCCTCGCTCGCCTGCGGGCATCGCTGCGGCTGGCCCTCGGTCGGGCCAGTGAAGTCGCCCCCCATTTGTGTGTGTAGGTGTGGGCTGTGTGTGTTGGCACGGTCGTTGAGACGCGGGATAGATTGCTCGCAGCCTTCTCAGCGTAGCAAGTCCCTCGCCCTGTGCGTGCAAGGTCGTTCGCGGGGCGACCGCGCAAGAGGTTTCGTTCGTCCTTCGGACTCCGAAACCTGCGGGATCGCCACGGGCTGCGGCCCTTCCGCTCACTCCCTTGACGCGGGCTGCGGGCTTGCCCGTGCCTGGCTGCTGCGAGCCCTGCTCCAGCCGCTTTATTTTCTTCCATCACTTTTATGTCGTTCCGCAACTTCGTTCGGTCCATCATCGGCTTACCTGCACGTCGGACTCTGGATGGACGGCCGGTTCCACCAAGTGTCGCCGCCAGCACGCCGGTGGCAGTCGTTCACGACAGGCGGTTGTCCGTCGGCGTCTTTTCCACGCAGCGGAAAAAGGGACAACCGGTACAGTTCCGAGTCGTGGCGTGGCGCACTTACACCGACCGTCAGAAAAAGGAGCGCGCCACGACAAGCCTGCATCGTGACGAATTGGACCCGGTACTGCACATGCTCGGGGAGTGCCTGCGCCGCCTGCCGGTAGCGACGGAGGCTGTATCGGGGTGACCTGCTCTTCAGTTGGTGTTTTTGAAGTGGCGTGAATCCCCGAAGGCTCTCTCCGCTGGGGATGCCTGGAGCAGGGGGACTTTGCTCGCATGTGAATCCCCGTCGTGACCTATACGTTGGTTCAATTCACCGGTAGAATGCCTGCGGGTGGTCACGCTTCTATGAGGGTCTATCCATGTCGAGTGTATTCTTTTCGTACTCTCACAAGGACGAGGAGCAACGCAACGAGTTAGAGGTTCACTTGGCAGTACTCAAGCGCCAAGGGATCATCGACGCGTGGTACGATCGGCGAATCCTGGCGGGCGATGAGTTTGGGAATGTCATAAGTGAGAACCTGGAAGTCGCCGACATAATATTGCTGCTCGTGAGTCCGTATTTCCTGGCGTCGAAGTACTGCTACGAGATTGAGATGACGCGAGCGATGGAGCGGCATGAAGCCGGAAAGACTCGCGTGATTCCCGTCATCTTGGAGCCGTGCGATTGGCACAGCGCTCCCTTCGGCAAGCTCGTGGCGATTCCGACTGACGGGAAGCCGGTTTCGAAACATCCCAATCGTCACGACGCTTACCTGGAAATTACCCAGGCTATCCGGACCATCGCCGAGCGGACGATGAGTCCCAGTCCTGCACCTCCGAAAACTCGCTCGGTTGCAACCGCAGCGCCCGTCGTGGCGGACGCCCGATCCAGTAACCTCAGAGTCAAGAAATCGTTCACTGACCACGACCGAGATACTTTCCGCGAATCAAGCTTTGAGTACATCGCGAAGTTTTTTGAGAACTCCTTGGTGGAGCTTGAGAAGCGTAACGAGGGAATCACGACGAAGTTTCGCCGTATCAACGCCAATCATTTCACTGCTGCGATTTACCGCGATGGTAAAAGCGTGGGTCAGTGTGGCATTCGCCTCGACATGGGGATGATGAAACAGATCGCATTCTCTTTCGAAGCGCAGTCAACAAACAGCTACAACGAATCGCTGAGCGTCGGCGCTGACGAGCAAGCACTTTTTCTCAAATCGCAAGGCATGTCGCGGATGACCGGAGGTGGGGGCAGCGAGAAGCTCACGCAACAAGGCGGAGCAGAGATTTTCTGGAGCCTATTAATCGAGCCGCTCCAGCGGTAGGTGGTTGACGCAAAGATCCTGAAAGGAGTGAGGAATGGTAGTGAAGGAATTCCGCTGCACGCGATGCGGCCATCGGTTCGAAGCAGAGGTGTTGGACAAGGAAGAGCCGAAGGAACGGGACGCGCCGTCGCAGCCTCTTCGCTGTCCCTCCTGCAACAGCACAATGCTCAATCAGCTACGAGTCATTCGACGAACTATTCGGCGAGCATCCTAAACTTCAACGTTCTGGCGTTGCCAAAGGGGTGCTCGTCGCGGATGTTGCTCTCTCTCGTTCTGAGAGAACGACGATCCAGTGGAGATACCCTGCCATGTAGTGATCTTCTATGGCCGCAGGCGCTCCAGCGGCCTGCAAGTCTCGTCGCCGTTTAGATACCCTCGGACGCGGTTGACGCTGTTTGAGCTGCGCCTGAAATTTTCTGAATTCTTCCTTCGACATCGGACCGGCGTCCTCGCCGTACACAAGAGCCTCCTCTGCTCCTTTTCGCCTCGCCGCGGCAATGAGTGCATCCGGTCGCCGGAAAATGTAACTTCCATCCCTGAACCAAACCAAATTGCCGCAATGAGAAAAAGTTGGAAAGATGCGCGTAACCGCGTCTCCACTATGAACGAATCGCACGTACCGTCCCTTTAGCTGTTCATTTAAGTACACCGCTAATGGAGCATCGACGACGAGAGGCTGCCCGAAAGTGACAAGCCCCACAGGCTTGATGTCGGCGCTCTTAATGCAGTCGTAGGTGAAAACTAAAGCCATCGCCCCTCCAAGGCTGTGCCCGGTAACCCACACCTTTTTTCGTTCGCCGCCCTGGTCCTTCACCGCTTGGACAAGCTCAGGAAGCATGTCTCTGGTTGCGAGGTGGAACCCTTGGTGAATATTGCCGTCAGCCACTTTGTCGCTACGGATATTGGCATCCGCAAGCCAGTCCGCAAGTTGGTCTTGGTTCGTGCCACGGAAAGCAATGACGACGGCGTCATCGTTTGAGGCAACGCAGGCGTACATTGACCCGTGAGTATACTCCTGCAGGGTAGAAAGTCCCCACTTGCGCAGCGTTGCTTCTAGCTCGTCCCCCTGCCTGTAGGCCGCATCGCTGATTTGAGCCAGCGGAAGTACGGGTTCCCAAGGAATCTTGTCACTATCAAACTTCCAATCCCCCTTGGCCAACGGTCCGACGACCATCGTACCGGGTGCCGGCTCCGGAACAGGCCGCGGATGCGGCACGGTGCCGCGGAGTTTGAGGAGCATGGGATCATAGAAGCTTAGTACCAATAGCGCGCCCCCAAGAAAGCAGACTAGGCTCCATAGAAATTGACGGACGAACCACCATCGGCGTTTTATTTTCTCTGATTTGGCCGTCGCCATGGCCGGTTCGCTCCAGGTGTGAAAGGGCAAGGTTGCTCGCAGACATATGAGTGTAGCAAGCCGGTCCCTAGGCCGTGCAAGGGTAGCTCGCGGGGTGACGGCGCAACAGGTTTCATTCGCTGACCACTCCGAAACCTGCGCGTCACCGGCCGCTCGCACACCTTGACGGCGGGCTGCGGCTTGCTGGCTCTTGATCGCTGCGAGCGTTCCGTTCGTGGCGTTTTTACTCTTTTCCAATCCTTCCTATGGACAACGCTTCCATGAAGTGCCTCGGCGAGTTCTTCGCGCTGCTGCTGAGCTCGGCTGCCCCCGTTCCGCAGGGACGGTGCGACTGCACCTGCTGCTGGTCGATTGAACTCATGCACGACGGTTTTTGGTATTGCCGGACCTGCGGACGGTACGTCGGCACCGACATCACCGGATGATCGGCCGTAGCAGAGATGGGCGTTTCCCATCACTTTTTTTATATCTTTCTCTCTTTTTTTCTATGGAGAATACAGCATTTTCATCATCGGCGCACACCACCGGTCCGTGGCACGTGGATCCTTTCGGCACCGGTGACAGCGGGAATCTGCTCGTGAAGCAGGTTCGGGGAGCAGTCATCTGCGAACTTGATCCGCTCCCGGAAGCACTGGCAAACGCCAGGCTCATCGCGGCCGCTCCGGACCTGCTGGTCTGCACTCAGAACCTTCTTCAGGTGTGTGATGACCGCCTGTCGATTCTCGAAGAACAGGGTGACCCGGACGAAGAGGTCGTCCGCCACTATTTCCTTCTGCGGCGTGACTCCATGAAGGCTCTGGACAAGGCGATCGGTCTTTGAGCTCAGCCCCGGTCCCGAGTGGGATCGGGGCTTTTTTTATGGTCGCCTTTGTTCATAAAGGATAACATTCTTGCCGCCCAGCTTGATACCGCCTAAAAATAAGTGAAGTCTCTTCAATCCCAAAACAAGTGACGGCGTACGGCAGACCTCAAGGAGTAAAACCATGAAGTCACTCGAAGTCGAATCAGGAAATGCGTGGGAGAGGTCAGTTCGCGGCGCGGACGGACAGCCAAACGGCTGGTTTATGGGCAGTAGCCGGTTCATTGTTGAGCCGAGTCTGAGACAGAGCGAACATTGTGAATTAAAGTGGTCGCAATTCCAGAAGGGCTTTGATTCCGGTCCCAAGCCGTGCTCCCCCTTCAAGGGCATTTCCATTCTCATTTCTGGAAAGTTTGCGATTCTTTTCCGAAACTCCAAAGACGAGCCGTGGCAGGAACACCGGATGGAAAAGACCGGCGATTTCATCATTTCCCACGGCGGCCTAGAACATATCTCAAGGGCTCTCGAAGATGCGGTCCTTCTCACGGTCCGCCTTACGATCAGCGAAAGTACGACGGATACGTGATGGCCGCGCAACAGAATAATTAGGAGGGACGTACGTCGTGCCGGTGAGCATTTTCGCAAAAAACAGGTGATTGCGATGTGCGGCATCGCGGTCTGATTCGGTCCACAACAGGTTCTCAATTTCGTCTTCGGTACGGTGTGCCATTTGAAGAATGTCGCCCGCTGAAGGTTTGGAGTCTCTAGGATCCTTTGGATGAGGAAAGTCCTGACGCGTCAGGAGAATAACCTTTTCACACCACTCACGGACAGATCTGACAAGTCCTCCGTCCACAGTCATAAGATAATAATTGTCGTCTAAGTGGATAAGTATTGTTACGTTATCAACAATGCATATCTTCTGCCAGGTGTTCGCGTCTGCTGGCAGGTACCTGTTTATGAGCTGACGGAAGTATCCCCACGAACGGATGATGGTGACACATGTCACGGCTTCATACTCGCCCAGACCTCCCCGGATCTGAGATAGCCAGGCGATTTCTTCTTCGCGCGCTGCTGTGAATAGGGCGAGCGGACACACGAGCCGATGCACCGAATTACTTCGTGATCGGGCCGCCCGCTGCGCTTGTGCATACGGGAGGAATAACTTCCTGTGTTCATTCCAGTTCTCTATTTCCAGCCACTTTTCATTTGACCACTGCAGCATTTCGTCGGTCTGAAGGTAGCTGTCCATTGAAAGCGTCAGTGTCAGGACGCTTTTCGCGTTGGCGAACTGCTCGTGGAACTGTGCCAGTCGCTTCGCGTGAATCTTGTGAAACCTGAACCAAGCGGGTGCAACTACGGTTTCATATGCGTCAGGGCTCGCCCCAAGCACCTCACTTATCCGCTGAAACATCCGTAGCGTCAGTGGGCGGTTGCCGTTGAGCACCTCAGCCAAGTGGCGGTAATTCAACCCGGTTGCAATCGCTAGTTGCTTAACCGTAAATCCGGACGCATCGCGAAGGATATCAAGCCGTTCGATGGACTCCATGGCGAGTGCTCCACCCGCTAGCGCGCTTTTTTGACGAAAACTTGCGTCGCCTGAATCCACTTTGCGAAAACGTGGGAGCCTGAGTTACGAGCTCAGGCTCCCTTACTGCATGGGCGGAACCAGGCCGACCCACACAGCTGTCGAAGGTCCCTAGACCTCCGCCAGCTGTGAAGGACACCCCCTATTATAGCGGGGCTCCTCCGGCCGACGCAACTGTTTCCCAAGTCAGTCAAGGCATGGGTTTATTGTTGCCATTTGCCAAAAGGAGCCAGCCATGTCAGGAGATTTTTCCCGGAAATCTGGGCCTGGTGCATCAGACTACGAAGAATTTTTGCGGCTGAGATTCGACGAGTCGGTTTCTGATGTGGACTTTGCGAACGCGGTTTTGTCGACGCCTGTCTTTGACGATGCGAGGAGGACCGCAGGAAGGGTGCTTGCCCCACATTGGCGGCATGACCGGATAGAGGACGCCCTGCAGGAAGCCGCATTGAGGATGCACGCCTATCTGGCCGCAACGCGTGCCGTTCGCTTTTATGGCTCTACCGACGACGAACTCGGCGGGTGGCTGTATGCGCTCCTAATGAATAATGCCCGATGGGCGCTGATGAAAACCGTGCGAGGTGAAAGGCGGCGTCAGGCGAGAGATATGCGGGCATCGCGTCGGGAAACAGAGGCTGCGATACCAGCTTGGCAGTTTGCCCGCACCTTCGACCGGGCACTCGCGATGATTGCAGCCTTGCCTGCACTCGAGCGCGGCATCGCGATGGATATGCTCCGGGGGGTATCAGCGAGGGAAAGTGCGGCAGCTCACGGTATTTCCTTGCGGAGGGTTTACGAAATACGCGCGGCGATATTGGCCAAGGTTGAAAGGCTCCTCGAAGAACTACCTTAATTACCAGCGGGCCTTCTGTCACCAGCACTCTCACAGAACGCCATATACCAGGAGCGGAATCGTCCGGCGAGCAGGCGTACCTCATGGCTTTCCGTCTCTCCAAGCTCGCCTCGATGGTAGCGGACTAGTTTTTCTACATCCACCGCGGGTGCCTTCGCTTCGTCGTCGAATTCTGGCGTGATGCCCAATGCCCGCCAGAAGGGACTTTCTTCGGGTGGCGGCGATGCTGGTTGCTCTGACATGTGAGCATCGTGAGCCACGTTACGGTGGTTGTCAACTTTTCCGCCGATTTTTCGGGCGTTCGACCGCACTAGGGGAAGTTGGCGGGTCTAAGCCTGTAGAGACAAACACGTCCCCGAAATGACTTGGAGAAGAACCTCATGCGAATCCTGATTTCTGATCTCATCATCGCAACTTGCGACCTTACCAGCAAGGAAGGCGTCGAGTGCCTCCGCCTGCAGCTTGACGAACACTCGCCGGAAATTAATTGCCGCCCGGGCGAGTTGATAAAGCTGCTGCGGCTCAAGAAGAGTCAGCAGGTTAAGGCGGACGCTTTCTCACCGCCAGTGAGCAAACCGTCTGCCAAATAGAGGGAAAGTCTCTTTTCATTCCATACCTCAATCAAAAGGTTCCAGGAGTCGTGAAATGGTCAAGCACTACGTGGTCAATGGTAAGGATCGCTACACGATTCGTTTTGAGTTGCAGGCTGGTGGCTACTACAAGCTGTTTGCCGACAGCCACCCCACTGATCCTCATGGCGACGGCGTCTCTGCAAACCACCTCTATTCCACCGGCGAGATTTGCGTCAGTACCGGGAATGAGCCGCGGACACTCGATCGCGCTCGTGCCATAGCCATGCACTGGTGCGAGGGCTGGAGCACGTATTGCCGCACGGGAAAGTTCCCTACCGGGGGCCGCCGGGTGAGCGTGTAGTTTGCGCAAAAAACTTCAAAGCTGAGCGTAAGGCGACGACCCTCCTGGCGCTGAGCTTACTTCCCAGGGTCGTATTGAAAGGATCGAAGCGATGGTTACCAAAGTCCTGTGGCCGCCCGTGAAGATGGGCGTGGAGGAACTGAACGACGGGGTCCTTCACGGTCGGTAGTCCCGGCCTGCCTAGCCGGAGGGGCGGGCTTCACGCCCGTTCCTCCGGCGTTTTTTCTTCTATGTCCCATGATCTGGAGCTTCATCATGAATCGGTTTCGTGCGACCACTGAGTTCGTGTCAATTGACGATCAACCGGCTGACGACCTGTCTGCTCTGGCGATGGCAGCGCGCGAGGCTCGTCGCCACCCGAAGGCGCGCGGCCGTGAAGAGACCGCGGCAGGCACTCGCCGCCAGGTTGATGCGAATCTGCCCATCTGGTTAATGAAAATTGAACAAAGTGCCTACAACGAAATGCTGTCCTACCTCTCAGCCGGTGTCCCCGAGCGCGCGGGCATTCTGCTCGGACCAGTCGCCGACGATTCATTGGTGACACATTTCATTCCCGACCTCACGGGCGAAAGCTCCTCGGCGTCCTTTCGATTGGATGTCGAAAGTCTCAACCGTGAACTGAAAAACGCGAAACTAGCGCGCATGAATTGCAAAGGAATAGCGCATTCCCATCCCACCGGCATCACTCAGCCCTCGTGCGGGGACCTGGCATATTTGGAACGCCTTTTTGCTCTGCCCGCCAATGCCGACGCGGTGCAATTTTTTGTGCCCATCATCACCGGCGGGAGAGTGTTTCCCTACGTCTTTTCGGGCGGAGCCATCTGGCCGACTGCCATTCTGCTTGTCTAACCCCTTCCCACTTTTTTTGGAGGACTATCTATGGACCTCACGCGAATCGCAATCGCTATCGACATCGAGCGAACTCAGAAGGCAACCATCACCCTCGTGGGCGCAGGAGGCAGCGCCGGCCTTATCCAGAACTTCGCTCGCTGCGGCGTGCGCAAGTTTTTGCTCATTGATCCCGACACCGTGTCGAGGTCAAACATCGCACGGCAAGAGCATCATCCCGATCGGGTCGGCCGCATGAAGGTCGATGCCGTCGCGGAAATGATTTTGCGAATCAATCCGGCCGCTGAGATCGTGGCGCTGCCGAAAGACTTTCTCGCCATGAGCGATCGGGAAATCGATGCGGTCGCCGGTGGCAGCGACGTTTTGGTGTTTGCAACGGACCGATTTGCAGCGCAGGCTCGCGGCAACGAGGTTGCGCTACGGCTGGACAGGCCCGCAATGTGGATTGGCTTGTATCCTTCCGGACTTGCTGGAGAAATCGTCTTTTGGCATTCGGAGATTGATGCGTGCTATCGTTGCCTGTGCCCATCGCGATACGCCAACCATGCCACCGCCGCACTGGAAGGAAAATCGCTTGATCCATCGAGTGACGGCTGCACGATTTTCGACATCACCCTGCTGGACACCATTGCTGGGATGATCGGTATTGGTCTTCTCACTCGCGGCAGCGACACTCGCTACGGTCGACTGATTGACGCCCTTGGCAACCGCAACTTCATTCAAGTCCAGCTCAGTCCAGAGTGGACGGTGAATGGCCGCGACCTTGTGCACGAATTGCTTGGGGTTGAAGAAGGTTGTCCGAATTATTTCGCGTGGAATACTGTCGTTCGAAGAGATCCGGATGACGGAAAGCTCCCCTGCGCGGACTGCGAACGGTTCCGCGGGCACTTCTTTCATACCGTAGAGGGAAAACCGGTACGGGGAAAGTGCATCATTCCGCCTGGTGCTTTCCACTAAGACGAAACGGCATTTCGGAGTAACCAAGCAATGGAAATACTTCTCGCGTTCGCACTCATTGTGGTAACTGCCGGAGCGGCATGGGTCGTTTCGGCACGTTCAGGCAGGCGGACAACTCAAGCGTCCCGCGGTGTTGGGATTCCCGACAGAGTCGCCGCGGAAAGAGCACGCCGTACACGGCAGCGATGGGAAACCGTTCGGCACATGCGTCAGTGCTACCGTGGCCTTCAATTGGCGCTGCTCAATTTGCGTGAAGCGCCGGATTTTCGGCGGGCAGCAGCCGCCGCGCAGCGTGCAAATCTCGTCCCGGTTGCCTTTCGCCAGCACCAGTTCCGCCGCTTTCGACCGTTGCTCGTAGCCTACCTGACAAGCAAGCTGCAACGCGGCGGCTCGGCCGGGCAGGCTACCGCCGGCTTGCGGGAACTCATCGCTGCACTGGGCATGCCGAACTTTGAGGCAGACTACATCCTCACCGAAGCGCGGGGGCGAACGACGGTCGGGCCGCCGCCCACGTTTGCGGATCAGGCACGACAGTGGCAATGCGAGCACCAGGAGAGGTTGCAGGCGATTCGCGCGCTCCCCGACCTCGATCCCGACGTTCGGGAACAACTGACGGAACTTGAACAAGAGCGATTCCGCGACCAATTGATGCGCAGCGGCGGGTCTGACACCTCGTCCGATCATCGGTCTTCCTTAAGAGGTTAAACAGCCATGCATGGATACCGTTCGTCGCGGGCAAGACAGTTTCTTGACCCCTCAATGCTTCTGAGCGCCAGCGCGGCTGGTCTTGTTCTGTCTGGTGATTCGGGCTCGGGAAAATCGAATCTGATGCGACTGCTTATTCAGCAAATGCTGCCAATGGGAATCGGCTGCACGCTCATTGATCCACATGGAGATCTAACAGCGGACGTGGAACGTGACTGCGCGACGTTGCCTCTTCGTCTCCGCCGCAAAGTTGTGATTCTCCGCTTCGCGGGTGCCAAACGACTTCCAGCGATCAATCCCCTCGCGCTCGACACAGACGCCGCCGATGATTTAACACGCCGTGCACAGATTGCGAGCAAGGTCGGTCACGTCAGCAAAATCCTGCTGCATAGCTGGGGGGAGCGGGACTTTAACAGCAAGCCCGTCATGTTTAAGTGGGTGACTCGCTGCCTCACCATGCTCGCCCGGGCGCAGTTGACCATCCCTGATGTGCGACATTTCTTTGACACGCGCAGTCCGGTCTATGCGGCTTTGACGAACCTCGCGAGTGACGTTGTGAGCCGGATGGAACTGGAAGAACTGGCGGATATGCGGCCGCGGGAACGCGAGGAGTTAATCGCGTCTACCAAAAACCGCTTCCTCGGCTTCCTGGAAAATCCCCTGACCGAGCTTGTGCTCGGCGGTACCGACCAGTGGCTCTCCTTCCGGCAGCTCATGCGGGAGAACGCCATCGTGCTCGTCGATCTGCAGCGGGGCGGCGTATTGCGGGATGAAGATGTGGAGATTTTTGCCAATCTCGTGCTCAATGAAATTCTGTACGCGGCGTTCAATACGCCGCGGGAAAAACGCTCACCTCACTTCGTGTTCCTCGATGAGCTGCCTGTTTTTCAATCCTCGTTCGACCTCATCACGCGGGCACTGGGCCAGGTCCGAAAATTCTTGGTGCGATTTGTCTGCGCTTTTCAAGGGACGCAACTCTTTGCCGAGCGGACGCAGGATCGCCTGCTCAACGCGCTCATCGGGCAGTGCAGCGTCCATCTCCTGTTCCGTCATAAGAATCCGGTCGATGCCCGATTTTTTGCCGACCTTCTGCACCTTCCGAGCGCTGACCCCTGGAAGCAAAAACACGTTCTTAGGCAGGAACAGCAATATCAGGATGGCCATGACCTCGTCACGCTGACGGACGAATCGGAAAACTGGAGTGAGGCAAATCAACGGGGAAGCTCGCGGACTGATGGGGAGTCGCAATCGTCGGCATCTTCCCGCAGTGATAGCTCGTCTCGGGGTGAAACGATTACGGAAGACGAACGGCGACTTGCGTCTGCGGCCCGGCACGCCCGGAGCGAACAGTCCGGTTCATCTCGTAGTGACTCGTCGTCCACTGGCACGAGCCACAGTGATTCGCAAAGTGAATCGTCAACACGCAGTACGGGCGGTGGCCGGAGCTTCAAGCAAACGCTCGTGCCGCGCATCCGCAATCGCAGCGTCATTACGAGTGTGCAGTTTCTCTCGCTAGAAGAACAAGCGACGATCAAGGCGAGCGAGATTACGAACCTTCCCATCGGAACTGCGCTCGCGTACATCGCAGGTCACGGTATTTCACGAGTCGCGTTCCCGCTCGCAATGGATCACTTGGTGCGAACTCCTAAGTTCGCCGCCCGCAAACTCGCTGAACTCTGGGCATTCGCAATGTGCCGCCAGGGATTTGAGACGCCCGAGCGGAGGCTGCTGAGCCGTCGTGCCTTTGAGCAACGGCTGGTGGAATATTTGGAACAGCTCGCGCCCTTGCCGGCACTGGCTGCACCGATGGACTATCCAACTCAGAACGACAACCCCCTTTTGGACATTTGATTTCCATGCCGTTATCGCTTCATCTACAGTCGCGTGATGTGAAGGGCCTTCAGCTCCTGGGTGAGCTCGGGTTGCTCGATACGGATACACTTCACGCACGATGTTTTTCCGGGGTGACGCGGCGGCGCTGCCAGCAACGCCTTCGCCTGTGGAACCAGCAGGGTTTGACTCGTAGCGTGCATTTGAGTGTCTGGTTTAGCGGTCAGTCCGGCGGACGAGTCCCGAGTCTCCATTGCCTGACGGAGCGCGGCGCTGAAGCGGTTCATGCGGCCTGCGGGCAGCGTCCCCGGTACGTCCCGAAGTTGGATATATCGCCCGAGACCTTTTATCACCGCCTGGCAGTGGTCAAGGCACGCCTGGCGATTGACGATTGCTTTCAGGGGGCGGGCCTGGAAGCACCGCAGTGGATCTTCGAGCAAGATCGCCGGGCGGACGCCAAACCGAGCGACTCTCCGTCTCAACAGCGTGTCCTCTATCACTCGCTCACTGCCGGAGGGGTAAAGGTCATTTGCCAACCCGACGCCGCAAGCTGGATGAAAATACCGCGGAGCCTCGTCAGTCTGTCGGAGGGATCGAGCGATCTGCTGGGCTACTGGGAAATCGACCGTTCGACGGAAAGCCGCTCGCAGATTGCGCGGAAGTTGCCGGGCTACGTGGCACTTGTTGACCAGCGGGGGTATCGCCGTTACTGGCCTCAGATTCAGCGGCCGAGCATCCGCGTGTTCTGGGTATGCCGGTCTGAACAACGCATCGTCTCGTTGCGAGAGCGGCTGCACGCGGAACCGGTCTCTCAGATTTTTCGTTTCACCACCGCTGCGGAATTGGCGGGTAGTTCGACTCTTAGCGCGGCGATTTGGCAAGCGATTGACGGTTCCCGCCGCTCCATCGTGCGCAGTCCGCCATGAACGTCCCTCCGAACGGCGCGAAGTAGGAATGACGAGCGGTTGGGAAAATTTATCTTGCAGGGCGCAGTTTTTTGCTTGGAATGTCTGGGGGTAATAAGATGCTCACGCCGAAACAAGCCGCCGAGCGAATCGGAGTCAGTACAAGCCTGGTGTACCAGTTGTGCAACGATGGTCTGATTCCCCACTTTCGCTTCGGTGGGAAGGGTAAACGGGGACGGGTAATGATTAAGCCGGAAGACTTGGAAGTCTACATCGAAGGTTGCAGACGGCAACCGCAAACGACGGTCACGTTTCCTCTACGGCATATTCAGACCAGTGGACCTGTGAGGTGAGCCGGAGGGTTCACTTGCTGCGGCCTCCGCCCGTTTGCAGCGGGCGGAGGCTCTTTCACTCGTGCAAACTCGGAGCTGCACAAGTGGAATGGTATATCGGGTGAGCTGCTAGGGCACACACCGTTGTACGGCAATTCATTGCGCGGTAGAAACCTCATATCTCAACTCTCGCAATGCTGAGATTCACGCAAACGTACGGTGAGATCGATGATAAAAACTATTGGCTTTGATTCTCATAAGTTCAATGTTCTTCCGAAGCAATTGTGTCAATCGGGCACGGCCGTGCCACTCGATGAAATCGATGTTGATATCGATGATCTCTGTCACCAGCTTTTCCACGATTGTCACGGACCAGTTCCATCCGTAAATCCCGCGGTAGCATATTTTCTAGCACTGTTGTCCAGCTCAACAGCATTTGAGTTCGCTGGGGACGGCCCAGGAACGCACAAGGAAATCAGAATTGGTGAGTCGAACAAGTACGGCAAGGCATTTTGCAGATGGTTTCTCTACACTCATCTTGGTATTACTTATTTCGCACATATAGACAATGTGCTGAGGGCAGGATTGCCTGTTCCTTACAACACATGGAATATCAGGAGACTTCCGGGAAAAGGTGACGCTCCAGATTACGTCTGCGCCGGCAACACGAACACTATCCTGCTTGGTGAAGCAAAAGGCAGGCAATCGGCGGTTACATGGGACGCCAATAAAGGGCCGTTTGTGGCTTGGCGAAAGCAATTTGATCGGCTCGAAGTTAGAAATCCTTCAGGCACAGTCGTAAAGCTGAAGGGTTACATCGCAGCAGCAGTAATGAGAAATCAATCACACAAAAAGCTGCAATCCAAGTTGATCGTGGAAGACCCTGAGACTGTTGGCGAACGCCCGATTAACGACGAAGAAGGATTTGGGCTTCGACTCTCTATTATGGCCCATCACTATAGCGACATCCTTGAACGCCTTGCTCAACCGGTCCACGCGGCATACCTTCGGAGCGGATTGGGATTCCATGAAGAAATCAATCGTGAAGCCTTGGTTTGGGATTGCCGTGTTCCATCGCTTCGCGGGAGGCAATTCGTGGGAGGTTATCTCTTGCCTACAGACTTTCAATATCAATGGCCACATCCGTTTTCTTTGGACCAACGGCAGTGGAGCCGGTTTTTCTACGGGAACCTGAATCGTCCACGAATAACATTTGTTGGCCTCGATAGAGCCGTGTTCAAGACCCTCTTGAATGCTGTTCGTGATGGCGACGTAAATAGTCTTGCCGCGTTGGAGCAGCAGGTCGTCCCCGAAACGCCAGAAGCCGTCTCTTTCTTACGCGATGGCACACTGATTTGCTCCGTCGATTACATGTCACTTGTCGACACGATACAACTTTAGAGACCGGTTTCTCTTGGCGGCTGCTTTCGTCGCCGCCAACTACGACGATGCGGATAGGCTGACGTAATGGAATGAGACGACCGCCTACCTTGTAGCTTGCGCCGCCGCGGCTCTCATATGGGAAACATTTGCCGCTAAAAGGGCATAATGTCGCATCACCATGTCCGTACTCGTATGGCCTAATAGTTCAGCGACGTGGGCTATGCCTACGCCGTTCTCAAGGGCAGTCGTGGCATAGGTCGATCTCGCCGTGTAGCAGACGACGCCAGCAAGGCACGAGTGTTTTGCTCTCAAACGACGGAAGCGGCAACGCCAGGCGTTTCGCTGAAACGGCTTGCCTCGCGTATTGGGGAAGAGCGGTCCCGTGGGGTACTTTGCCATTTGCCGCTCGGACAGCTCCATCATGGCAGGCGAGAGATAAATGATTCGCGGCTTGCCGGTTTTTTTTGCTGTCTTGTGCTGCTGCAAAACCCAAACCCCCAATTCAAGGTTTACGTCAGTAGACGTGACCCGGGCAACCTCGGAAGGCCGGCAGCCAGTGTCGAGCATGGCCGTCAGGAAATTCCGGAAGGCAGCATCATTAGTCGATGCAAAAATCAGCTTGCGCTCATCGGCCGACAGCACCCGCTCGCGGCGCTTGACACGGGGTGCCTTGATCGTGCGGATTGGGCTTAGAGCGATGATCCCTTGCTGCTCAGCCCACGAGAATACCCGCTTCACAGAAATGATCGCGTGGCGTTTGGCACCCTTCCAATTCGTTTTGCCGTCGATCCACCGCGTTACGTGGAACGGCTTGACCTCGCTGACGGAAAGCTTTCCGTAGCCATCACAGAAGTCTTGTAGGAAGTGCTTGTAGTTGCCATAGGCCGATTCGCTGTGGTGGGTCTGCGAGAAATCAAGGAACAGGTCGCAGATCGTCGCGACAGCGATGACTTCCGCCCGGAGAGGTGTTTCGCCTTTCAAGAGCATCAGCTTGTGAAAGGCGGCCTGGGCCTCGGCCTTATTCGCTTTCCCTTTGGCCAGCAGCACCTGCTTGCCATTGTGCTGGACAAACCAGCCATCACGGTCGGATCGATACCACGGTTTTCGCGGTCGCATGTGAACGCTCCTTTGGGCTACCTGTGAGGTGAGCCGGAAGGTTCACGTGCTTGCCCTTCGCCCGTTTGCAGGGGGCTAAAGGCCTTTCATTCCGTGCCAGGTTCCGTGCCAATTATTTCGGGCTGTCGTCGTAAGTCTAGTCGGGGTGACAGGATTTGAACCTGCGACCTCTTGGTCCCAAACCAAGCGCTCTAGCCAGGCTGAGCTACGCCCCGAAGTGAACTCTGCGATGCAGTATACCCTTAGTACACAGATACGGACAAGGTTGTAAGATGGGATACCGGTCTATGGATTGCTTTAGTTTGTCCAAACGGCCTTCCATTTCGAGCCCGATCAGGGAAACCTGCCATGCCGAAAATCTCGGTGCGAATACCACATTCACTAGGGGCAGTAGAGGCTTTCCAGAGGGTGAGACCGGCGCTGGAAAGGACGGCGAAAGACTTTCAGGGACACGATTTGCAGATCGACTCCAAGGATACTTCCGCGACGTTCTCGTTCAAAAGCATGGCCTTCACAATCAAAGGGACGGCTGAGGCGTCGGATTCGGAGGTGGTGGTGAATGTGGATTTGCCCTTTGCTGCGATGATGTTTAAGGACCAGGCAGAGCGGGCGCTTGCCAAGAATATCAAACGTGGACTAGAGCCACCGCAACCGCCAACGAACGCTGCGACAACGCAAAGCTAGGATACTCCTTCAGACATTCCGAACACTTGCCAGGAATTTAGTTCCGCATGTCATCTCGCCTGCTCGTTCTGGGGACACGCAATCGCAAGAAAGTGGAAGAGCTAATACCGCTGCTGGAGCCGCACGGCTTTCGGCTCAAGTCGTTGGCGGAGTTTCCGAAGTCCGTGGAAATTGATGAGTCGGGTGACACCTTCGCGGCGAACGCCGCGATCAAGGCAACAATTCAGGCCCGGCAATTGAATGCCTGGGTCTTGGGAGAAGACAGCGGTTTGGCGGTGGATGCTTTGAAAGGTGCGCCGGGAGTTTACTCCGCCCGGTTCAGCGGCGAGGGAGCGACCGACGCAAAGAACAATGCTTGTCTGCTTTCGAAACTGGCCAATGTTCCCTTGGAAAAGCGAACTGCCCACTATGTTTGCCATGCCACGCTGAGTGATCCAGAAGGAAATGTCCGGGCCGAAGCGGAGGACATTTGCTGCGGACGGATTCTGTTTACTGAATCCGGCAGCGGCGGCTTTGGGTACGACCCTCTGTTTGAAATCCCCGAATATCACAAGACTTTTGGCGAACTGAGCCCGGCTGTGAAGTTAGTGCTTAGCCATCGTTCACGAGCCATTCGAGCACTTGTTCAAAAAGTCATTCAGCTTTGCCGCTGCGGAGATTGGCCCGAGTGAACGGCGCCTATCGCTAGTCGGCTTTTGGCGGAGCGACCTTCTCGCGCTTGACGAGATTAAACTTCTCGCCGGCTTTGACAGCGATGTAATCGGGTGCATCCGTGGCGGCAGCTTCGCGTTTGCGATAGTCATAAAAGTGAGCATTCCCCTTCCCCATGATCAGGGCCGTCTCTCCTTGAACGACAACCGCTGTCGTTTCGTCGATGCCGATGCCCAGAATCTGCGGGTGTCGTTTCATAACACTGGTCATATCGGGAAACCGCTTCCGCTGTGTAAAGTGCTGATCAATCGCGCTGCCGGGAAGATAGCCAAGTCCCCGCTCGTAACCCTCGGCCATCATCTCCTCGTTCCCAAGCACGCTGCCGCGAACGAGAAAATCGCCCTGTATGGTGGCTCCCGCACTGGAACCGCCGATGACTCCGCCCCGATCGAGAACGTCGCGAATTAGTTTTTCCGCCTTGGTGCCGGCATAACAATCCACGAATCGCCACTGCCGGCCTCCGCCGAACCAGACCCCCTTGGCTTTCTTGAGAGCCTCTTCAAATTCGGGCGACTCCACTTCCTCTCGCGTCCGCTGCGGCAGGATAGTGACATGCTTGGCCCCGGCCCGTTCAAAGAACGAGCCTTCGCGGCGTTCCGTCTTGCCGTCGTCAGTAACCGGCGGATTTGCCGTCGGCAGCACGACGATGGGTGCCTCGGGGCCACCAGCCAGTTCAATGAACTTGGCGGTGACGTCGGCTGGCATCCCCCCTCCCCCGACGATGACGAGCGAGCCCTTTTTCAATTTGCTGGCGGGAACATCCTTCGGCGGAAAGGCCGGCTGCGTACGAGCCAATGCGGCGCGGCGGAGCATCGTGTAGTCGTGAATCGAACCACTCTTCTGTTCGATTTCGCGTACCGCCCGGTTCTGGTGCTCGGCAGCGGCGAAGATGGCCGTCACCGAAGACTTTCCAACGACCTCCAGCTTCCGTCCGCTGACGAAGAGAGCCGTTCCTTCATCGACACCAAAGCCGACAAGCCCCGGATTTTTCGAGACTGCGGAAATGAGCCGTGACTTGCGACCGCGAGCGAGAAAATGCTGATCCACAATCGTCCCAGGAAGCAAATCCAAACCAGTCGCCATCCGCGGCTCAGGATTTCCTCCTTCAATCATCACTCGGGACATAATCGCTGCTCCCGCGCTCGTGCCACCGATGACTCCACCCCGGTCGGACATCGCATACAGTTCCCGCTCCACTTCGGTGCCGAGATACGCCGCCGCCAAGCGCGATTGCTGCCCCCCTTCCAACCAAACGGCCGTCGCGTGGCGCAGGGGGGCTACGAACTCGGCGTCGTTGGCCTTATCGCGCGAGCGGGTATGCATCACATGAATTCGTTCAATGCCAAGTTTGGCCCAAGGTTCCAGAAGCTTTGCCTTCTCCTCGTCCTTGGCGAGTTGCTTATCCGTCAACTCACTGGCGGTGGGAATCAGTACCAGTAGCGCCTTCTCCCCTCCCGCCAGTTTGACGAACCGCTCCAGCACCTCGGGAGGCAACTCACCGCCGCCGGCAAGCACCAGCGTCCCTTTCAGCCCGGCCGGGTCCAAATACGGAGCGGCCTCTTCGGCCAGCAAAGCCTGGGACGGAACCATGCCGGCGACGGGCAGAATGACGACCAAAACAACGGACAGGAAACATTGTCGGCGAATCATGGTGAGGACCTGCACGTAACGACGAGGCCGCAAAAAAGACCAGCCAGCAAAAAATTGTCTTCCCTTATTCAACTGGCCGAGCGAATCGATAACCAATCAGGAAGTACGAGAGACAGGACTTGAACCTGCACGGGTTGCCCCACTGGATCCTAAGTCCAGCGCGTCTGCCAATTCCGCCACTCTCGCAAGCCTTTGATACCAAGAGTTTATGTCAAATCTGGCCCACGGTAAACCTACGGCCAGCCCTACGGTTCGTTCCAAAATTCAGGCAACCTGGAGATACTTTGATTTACCGCTGAAAATGGTGTCAAAGCGACCTCAATCAAAGGAGTCAGCTATCATGTCAATTATTTCCCCCGCAAAATCGTCGTAAGTAACGTCTTTTAGCGAAGTGCAAGATTTCAGAAAGTATTACGATGGCGAAGTTGCCGATTTGGGCCTGGCTGGGTGTCTTTTCACTCTTGATCATGGTTTTGAGCCGTGGACTTGGGGCAGAACCCGAAACGGAGAGAGTACAGTACTTTGAACCACAACTGTCCGGCTATAAGTCGAACAGGGTTCCCTGGTTAGGGAAAGTGGCTTCTGGGTTTTGGATGTTGGAGGCGGTTAGATGCTGACAAATAGGGGTTTTTTCAAAAAGCGTGAGGCTGAGGATTTGCAAAATTTCGTAGAGGCTGCGGTCGATGCCCAATTCTTTTTTCACGATGGCGACCAGTACGTAGACGCTGATGGCGATCCAAATTTTGGTCTTCACTGCGTTGTCCGTGTTGCCGTAGAAAGCTTTGATCCGCAAATGTTGCTTGATCCACTTGAAGAACAACTCGACCTGCCAAGGGCTCTTGTAGAGCTGCGCGATCGTCAGCGCGGGGAGCGTGAAGTTGTTCGTCAGGAACACGAACCGCCGGCGCGTGTCGGGGTCGCAGTAGGCGATCTTCCGCAGCGGGTCGGGATACAAGCGCGAGGACTTCGGGCCGCTGAGCACAATCGTCTAATCGCTCCGCAGTCCGGTGATTTTGTCTACCTCGCGCCGCGCCCGCCGCGTGTACGCCAGGTTCCTCTTGCTGCGGGTGACAAAGAACGCACCCGCCTGCTCGAGCCGATACAACCGGAGGAAGTCGACGTAGCCGCGATCCATCACGTAGAACGCGCCGGCTTCGAGGGTCAGGTAGTCGAGGGCGGTCACATCGTGCATTTTTCCGTGCGAAATGTGGATAAAACAAGGAATGTTGCCGCGCAGATCCAGCAGCGTATGCAGCTTGATCGCTGCTTTGTGGCGACGAAAAGGTGCCCAGGGAAACAAGCTCAGGCAGAGGTCGATGGTCGTGGAATCCAGCGCGTAGACGGTTCGCTTCAGTTCCACGCTCAGCGGTTCTGCGGCGTACAACTGGCGTGCTCGGCGAATCAGCACCTGGGCAAAATCGGCAAAGATTCGCCAGTCGTGAGTGCGGTTGGCGTCGGCGAGTGTGCTGCGGGAAATCTTCCCTCGGAGCCCCACATGATACAGTTTCGAGCCCAGCGACCGCAGGCACGTTTCGATGTCCCGCAAGCCCTCGCGATAGGTCAGCTGCGCGAATCCCAAACACAAAAACTGATCGCGACAAGAGAACCCCCGCAGGCGGCGGTTGCCACCGTACTTGTTGATGCAAGCGTTGAACTCGCGTCGCGGCAGGAACTCCAAGACTTGCGAAAACACGAACTGACCCTCGAACACAAGACCTCCCCGGCGGGAAAAACATTGCCCCGCCAAGGCTCCAACGTGGTCGAGAGTTCAAGTCGTGTACACGCATTGGTCGCCGCAAACAGTTGGTAAATGACAGGTTAGCGAAAATCGTCCGTGCATTAGCCGGACAGTAGTGTGTTCAAGTATATTTTTTCTCCAATTACCGCGCCATAGATGAATTCCATCATTCATTTTAATTATCCTTTGTAAATTAGGGTCTTCAGCAGAGTTTGTGGGCGGTTTCCATCCGGTTGGCGGTGCGGCGGTTGGATTTTCTGAGGCATGGCTCGGGCGTTCAATGCCGGTGAGAAGCAAGGCTGCCCTGGCGAGTAGAGATCGCCAGAGCAGCCGCACGTCTGTGACGCGCCCTTCGGCTCGGTTATCCCTTGCCGGGTTGCGTCCCCGCAGAGCCCGACTCCGTTTCACCGAACAGGAGGCAGTTTAGCAGATTGCCGCGGATGAAATAAAAGTGCATCCCGCGAGATTTCCGGTTATGGATGGAAGTGCAAACAGCCCATCCGCCAATCGGGAGCCAACACGGGATGCACCTGAAAACTATCCTCAATCAGGTCGAGCCTTGCAAGTCGTTCGTGTACGGTCCAGACAGTCTGGTGGAGGACGCCACTGGCCGGCTGACGCTGGAAGTGACGATCCAGCCGCGAGCGAACGGGCGGCCGATCTGCTCGGGCTGCCAGCGGGCGGGGCCTGGCTACGACCGATTAGCGCCGCGGCGATTCGAGTTTGTCCCGTTGTGGGCCATCCCGGTCTTCTTCATCTACGCGATGCGGCGCGTGAACTGTCCCCGCTGCGGAGTCACGGTGGAAGAAGTTCCGTGGGGGGACGGCAAATGCACACTCACCAAAAGTTATCGCTGGTTCCTGGCAGGCTGGGCCAAACGGCTCTCCTGGAAAGAGACTGCCGAGGTGTTCGGCACCACCTGGGAGAAAGTGTTTGGAGCGGTAAAACACGCGGTTTTGTGGGGCCTGGTGCACCGCGAGATCAAGGGGCTCAAGGCGATCGGCGTGGATGAGATCCAGTGGCGGCGGGGGCACCAGTACCTGACGCTGGTCTATCAAATCGATCAGGGGATGAAGCGTTTATTGTGGGTGGCCAAAGACCGGACGGAGCAGAGCCTCGCGGGGTTCTTTGAAATCCTGGGGAAGCCGAA
>JBJXFF010000051.1:0-45841 GCA_046153945.1 Pirellulaceae bacterium | reverse complement strand
TGAAGTCGAGCGGGAATCCGGAAACGAAGAGGATTGGGAACGGGTCCGAACCGCTGTTCTGTCGGTTTACGGCTGATCGGCTTCAGGTCTGCCTCGTGACCTCGCATGAGGTCACGAGGCGGTCTATCGGATACCGGCAAGCAGTTTAGTTGGAAGTCACCAAAAACAAGGAAATTGCATGGCCAACACGAATATGACCAAGCCACGTTTCTCGCTGGGCCAGGTGCTTGCCACCCCCGGTGCGATTGCCGCCCTCGCCGTCGCAGGGCAAAGCGGCCACGAGTTTCTCTCCCGGCACACCCAAGGGGATTGGGGAGATGTTTGTGTCGAGGATGCGGCACTCAATGACGAGGCAATGATTGATGGTTCTCGTCTCTTATCGTCGTATCGCCTGAAGGATGGCACAAAGATCTGGATCATTACTGAAGCGGCCGACGAACAAGGGCGACGTGCAGCGACCACCACGCTCTTGCCCGAAGAATATTGATGGCGTTTCGCCGATTTGTGGGAGTTGCTACGCCGGCAGGCAAAGGTGCCTGGCCGCTGAGCAGTGCAGAGTGCTAACGGATTCCTACTAGGGAGTTGGGCAAGTTGACATCTGCTTGCCCGGCGTGACGAATTGCCACTCTGCACTGGAGACGTTTGCATGATTGCGACCGAGAAATCTCTGTTTGTACCAAACTGTGTTTTCATCCCTGCCAATGCGGTCGTGCAAGACAGGCGAGGCAAACATGTCGATCCCGATGACGCCACGTTGCTGCTGTTGGAGGGCGACAACAACTTTGGTGAGGTTTTCACCAAGGAAGCCTGGCAGATTGATGGGCCACCGAGCTTCATTCGACGATTCGGCCAGTTCGTCATGCCAGATGAAAGTTCCATCGAGCCAGTGCAAGGCCGAGTGGAACTTTTGCCAGACCTATGCGTCGTGAAGATCGACGAGCGGAAATGGTGGCTCGATCCTGCGATCTTGGAGCGAACCAACCGCATTTTCGGGGTCTATGTTTTTGACCGTCGCCAGCACTTTCATCTGTGCAGCTTCACCGCCTCGTATGAGCTGCACTTCCTCGGCTCGCAGTGGGAAGAAATCGACGGCCTGACCGACGAGGACCACGACGATCTTTGGGACCGAATTGTTCAAGGCGATGGCCAATCCGAGCCCGTCAGCTATTGGGACAAAAGCGACATAGATCGGATGCTGGAAACCACGTGCCGGGAGGGCTTCCTCCCCAATCGCAGCAGTTGCGGGGGGTTCCCCATGACCGGCATCGTCTCCGTGACGACTGACGATGCGATTGAGGAAGCTCGGGAGTCGTACCAAGCCAGTGAGTTTTAGATCGGTCGCAACGGATACTCGCTACTTCGGTGTAAGAACAATTTCACCTCCACCGAAAGGCACCAACGCATGTCGGATGTAACCGAACCGTTTCGCCGTGAGCGGCTTGCTGAGATCAATGCCGAGCCCGGAAGTCGAGAAGCCTTGGAGGCGCAGTATGGACAGGTATGGAGCACGGAAGAAATGAGCCGGGACTTCACGGTTCTCGGCTTCCTGTCGCCCTATGTTGCCGTTAGTCGCAAATCGGACGCTGTTCGAGGCTCGCTCGAATTCCAGCACAACCCTCGCCTCTACTTCAACTTTCAGGCGGAGTGATCTTCACGACAGCAGCACGCTGGGCTTCAACAACCAAGCGTTGAAGTCTCGGTTCGGTCAGGCCACCGGCAGGTCACGGATACTCTCTACTTCACCATAAGGAGCACGCTGATGAAAACCGTTTGCATCACTGTTGAAGGCGGAATTGTCCAACACGTTGAAGCCCCCAAGGGTGTCAGCGTCGTCGTGCGAGACTATGACGTGGAGGAGTGCGATTCCGAATTTCTACAGCGGGACAAGGACGGCGACGACTTTTTTGAATTCATTTGGACTCACGAGGAATAAGCCATGCCGAAATACGAGGTCGAACAATACGAGTTGCACGTCATGAAGTACAGGATCGAAGCTGCCAACGAAGCCGAGGCAGTCGCCAAGCTACTCGACGGCGAGGCTGAGTCTGTCGATGGTTCGCTCGAATACGTCGAGGTTGCTGAGGATTCCGGGCTGCCAGTGGACGAATGCCAAGACCTCGCCGACAAATTGAGGGAAGTGGGCGTCCCAGTGGGCGAGCACATTATTCCCTCGATCCGCAGCATCAAGGAGCTTGTGTAATCCATGAATGAGAAACGAGCCAAGCTGCTGCTCCGCAGGATGCACCGGTCGTTCACCGCAGGTAGCATTCTGCACCTGCTTTCTGATCTTCATCGAGAGGCCGGCGTCAAAGCTGCTCAAGCCAACGATGAAAAGACTTGTGAGCGGCACAGGGCGGTCGAACACGCCCTGTTCGTTGTCGGGATGGGCGTCGATGCGGCTCTTCCCACATGAGCTACCGGATACTCGCTATCGGAGCGTGAGATCGAAATTGTCCGTTCGTGCAATTTCGCACAATAGTAGGTTCCCGAAATTAGACGCCTCAATCGGAGTAAGTTCATGACAAAGGAAGACCAAAAGCCGCACAAGTGCGCATCGCAAAACGCAAAGGCGAAATCTCCGAAGGGTCAGGTCGTGGCCCAGATCACCCGGATCGTCCGCAAGGCTGGGCTCGACTACGACGGGTGGCGGTATGTCAGCAAGAAGGTACGGCAGGCTTGCGAACTTGGACCAACGAAGCGGTCGAAGAAGCTGCCACGAGTTCTGACCGCCGATCAATTTCGCCGCTTCTACGTCGTGGTGGACCGGGCCGAAGACGTGCAGCACGCCCTGATGCTGCGGCTCTTGTTCTTCACGGGCGTCCGAGTCAGCGAGTTGTGCAACATGCAAGTCGCAGATGTAGATCTTGAAAGCTGTAAAATCAGGATCAATCAGGGAAAGGGAAGCAAGGACCGCTACGTTCTGTTCGGGAAGTCATTCGCTACGGCGCTACGGACACACATTGCCAGCCGTCCGAACAACCGCTGGGTCTTCCAGACGAAGAGGTCTTCGAAATTCTCCACTCGCCGAGTGCAGCAGGTGGTGAAGAAGTATGCCGTCGAGGCTGAAGTTCAAGCCACGCCCCATACCTTCAGGCACCAGGCGATCACCTGGCTAACCCGGCATTCTGGTATGGCCGATGCTGAGATGCAACTCATCACTGGACACGCACGTCGAGAGACGTTGGCCGTTTATCAGCACGTCGCACTCGATGGCGCATTGGAATCCAAGTACCAAGACGCAATGCGAGAAATCGAACTGTAATCGTGGCGGGAGTTGAAGAAGCCGCCGGCGCTTACCTCACTCTGGTTCGAAGTCAATTCGGCGCACTCAATGGCCGTGTTGCAAAACGAGAAATGGAGAAACTCAACTTCGCTTTCTCCAACTAACGGATACTGGCTGACCCCTTATGAGTAAGCCCGGTGTCGCGTTTTTGTTTGTGTTCAACTTTTCGTTTTCCGGTGCCTGTGCCAGAGCCGCCGTAAGAGTCGGACGCCCTTACTAAAACGGCGGCTGAAAAAAACGCCGGGCCAATTTCGGTCAACCTCCCAAGGACTTCATCATGCTCTTAAAAGCTCTGTCGCCGCTCATCGGAGTGGCCGCACTGTTCACCGGCTGCGGACTTCGAGCCGTGGTGGAATACGACCAAATCTCGAAGCCGTCTGTTCCTTGTACTTCGCAGACCTCCGACGACGAGCGTCGGGAGCAGATTCGTGCAACCCGTTGCCTCATTGCCGTGGACGCCCACACCGCCGAGAAGCCAGAGATGTCTCCCCCCGTGAAAGCACCTGTCGCTCTGCCTGACGGCAGAGACCAAAGTTCCTCCAACGTCATCAAGGTTGATGTTGGGACGATCAATTTACATGTCGGCGACATTCATTTTCACACCGACAATCATGTCCACATCACGCAGATTGTGGATGTGCCGCAGACGACGGCTGCCGATTCCATCACGGCCGTCGATCAGAGCCCGAGTCCAAAGCTGAGGGTCGATGCTGAGAACGTGCAATGCGAGCGGTTGAGGCGAGAGCATGAAGCACGTGTGGCGGCGTGGAACAAATTGTTCGAATAGCTTCGTTTGGACTTTCATCCCGCCAACAAGAACAGGCCGGAAGGTTTCAGCGACGCCGAACTCCAACAGCAAACCGAGGAGACATAATAGTGAGCGACAACATCCGACTTCCGATCATCCTCTCCGTCCATCGTCGGGGCGTACCCGAATTCGAGCGGTACGTCATTAGCGACCAGTTCCTTCGAGTTTGGACTGGGGCCGGCTGGGACAGTTCCGAAACTAAGGCGATGTTATTCGACGACACCAACTCAGCGTGCGAAGTAATCCAGCAGCTTTTGATGATTGAGTTTGATGGAAGGCCCTTGCGCCGATTTCGAGCCCCAGTGTACGTCGATCTCTACGCCAATGAACCGGTCTCGATTCGAGAAATTCAAGCGTGGCTGGTTCGAGTCTCCAGGCTGTTGATCGACTCGCCAAGACACGGCAACGGGCCGATGCAAGGGACTCTGGGCCTCACCCGCATTGAGTGGGGCGAGTTGGAAGAACTGCCGCCGAAGGAGATGAAATGAAGACCAAACCGAGAAGAAATCACAATCAAGGCAACTGTTGCGGACATTCTAGCGGCAGGGAAAAGAGACTGTTCCTTCTGGGGCACACGAACTCATTTTTCCGTCCGAACAATCTTGCCTTCATAGGAGTCCGGGCCACCTTTGATTAGCTGTTTGAACTCGGTGAAGGAGTCGTTGAAGACCAGCGTGTCGATGCGGTCTGCATTCAGCACGACCTCCACTTTGCCGGAACCAATCACTTTCCACGGAACGTCGTTCCCATTGTGACGGAATCGACCGTCCTTGGTCCATTCAAACAGGACTTGGCGGGTATTGACCCAAGTCGTCCCGGCAAGTTTCTTTTTCAGGCCGTCGGCGTCACCGGAGCCTTCGATCTTTTTCTTAGGCGGCTCCTCGGTGCTGACTATCCCACTTAGCTTAAATGTGATGGAGCGTTTCGCCAAAAAGTGCGGGGAGTTTGGGCTTTCGTGACCATACCTCGGACTGTAGCCGTACATTAGCAATCCGCTCGCTTCGGTGGCGGTAGCACGCTCGATGTGCAGTGACGGATGGATAGCGATTTCTTTGTCGATGATCGGAATGTCGGTCATCTTGAACAGGATTGTCGGGTTGCTCCACTTTATGCCATCGTCCGACGTGTAGTACCCCACGCAACCTCGACTGGCGACCATGATGTACTTCTTCATGGCAGGAATGTAGGTCACACTCGCAGCGTAACAGTTTGCGACCTCGGTATCTCTACCGCCCAGACCGGGCTCGTTGAATTCACCCTTGTAAAACTTCTTCCAAGTTCCCGGCCTTGCGCCGTCTTCAACCTTGCTCCGAGCCATGCACGTAATCACGCCTCGGGACTTGCCCGTGGCGGCGTCTTTTTGGGAATGCTCAGTGTAATAGAGATAGAGCCACTTACCTGTGTGGTCCAAACACACAGAGGGTTCAGCGTTGCCTTGCGCCGTTCCCGTCCAGTTAGGATCTTGTGGCTTTCCGGTAAGAATTGGACCGACCTTGTTGAGGGTGCTGCCATCGTTCGACACGGCGAGCCCGATACTCGCATAAAAACGAAACGTGCCTTCTTTGTCCCTTCCTCCGGTCGGCTTTTCGGCGTGGAAAAAGGCGAGGATTTCCTTCCTGTTCTTGTCCATAAAAACGCTGTTGACGCCAGCGTATTGCTGGTCATAGGCACCCGATTGTTTACTTGGCTCCAGAACAGTTTTGACCAGTTGGGAAGTCTCCAAGTTTCGTCCTTCCATAAGGACGGTTTTGTCGCCAGCGACCAAGAAGAAGCGAAGCGGCTGCTGGCTGAGGACACAAACGGGCTGGTCGGGGAAGTAGCGAAGACCAAACTGTCCGTCGGCTAAGACTGTAGTTTGTCTGCCGACTGTGGCGGTAAGGTCGCCTGCTTTCGAGACAGATGTCGAGACCACGAGCGCAATTACAAGCAGTCGGTTGGCGACCATTGCACGTTCCACTGGGCAAGATTCAGTAAGCAGCCAGTCCTTACTCCGTCCGCAGTGTACTTCTGCAATAGTAGAAGTCAATATCTTGTTTAGTGGATGTCGGTTGATGGTCGGTTAGGGCGAAAAGAGAAGCGGAGTGCCCTATGCCGACCCGGAAACACAGAATTAAACAAGCCCCGATTGTCACCGCCTTTGCCGAGCGGCTTCGGGAGGTTCGCACAGCACGTGGCATGACGCAGAAGAGTCTTGCTGACAAGTCTCATGTCACACTCTCCTACATCTCCAAGTTGGAATCAGGCGGAGCAGCGCCGGGCCTAGATCTCCTTGAAAGACTGGCCGATGCTCTCGATGTTGGCATTCCAGATCTGCTCCCGAAGTCCAGTCCTGAGCCCAAAGAACGTGAGCAGGTAAAGGAGCGTTTCGAGGCGTTGCTCAACAAAGCCGGCAACGAGACCCTCTCGATGCTGGACTCACTCTTGGCTCGAATCGCAGATTCGGCTGTTCTGAGCCGCTAGAGACCTGGCATGGCGGGTCACTTTCCGGCTGCTACGGATTGCCGTCGAGTTGATTGTCCCAAACTTGAGCGAGGCGTAGAATCGGCCCCAGCAGGGAGCCGCTACTTCATTTTCTGTTTTGAGGAGTTTCCGATGAACCGTAGAAAACTTGGGGTAGTGGGTCTGGCTCTGGTTGCTCTCATGGCATTCGGGGTTGCGATTGCGCAGCAGCCGAAAAAGCCGAAGGCAAAGACGAGCGAAAAGCCAGCGGCAGGTATCGAGCACACGGAACACAACGAGGGGCTGCAAGCGTGTGCGAAGGCTTGCTCAGATTGTCAGCGGGAATGCGATATGTGCTCGACACATTGTGGGCACCAGCTTGCCGAGGGCAAGAAGGAGCACATGATGACGCTGATGACGTGTCAGGACTGTGCTGACATTTGTGCGGCGGCCTCACACGTCACGGCCCGAGGCGGTCCTTTCTCGGGGATCATTTGCGTGTCCTGTGCAGATGCTTGTGCAGCGTGTGCGAAGGAGTGCGAGAAGTTTCCCGATGACGAGCACATGACTGCTTGCGCCAAGGAATGCCGAAAGTGCGAGAAGGCTTGTCGTGAAATGGCGAAGCACGCTGGTCACGGTCACGACCACGCCGACGAAGAAAAAAAGTAGCCTTGGAGGCTGTAGAAATGCCCGCCACAACTGTGGCGGGGCAAATGAGTCCCAATGACCGACTGCCGTATCGGGTTTGGGCCGGCCTGGACGTTGCCAACCGGCGACCACAAGCCGAAGCGATACCGCCGGTTTCCTACCTCAAATCGGTAAGTTCGACGGCGTTTGGCTCGTCTTCGTTCGACCGTGGCCGCTCCAAGGTCGGAGGCGACCACGAAGTGTTTGAACTCGTTCACACCTTTCAGTTGCTCAGACAGGACGACCGGCATCCGGGTTCGTCGTCCATATTCGTCGCCTTTGGAGGGGTGCTTGGGTAGGCAATGTCGCTCCTGTTGGCGGTCGTCGCTATCGAATAAAATCACCGGTCACCCAAGTGTCCACATCCCGGAGGCTGCCCAAATAGGCGCAAAGAATAGCGCAAAGAATTGGGTCAAACGGGTGCAAAACAGACAACTCGTGCGAACAGTGCGAACAAGAATACCCCAGAAAACAAGGGTTTTTTCAAATGCTCAACATCGGATTGGTAGGGGTTGGTTTTATGGGCTGGATTCACTATTTGGCCTATAAGAATGTCAGAGGGGTCAGGCTCGCGGCTGTCTGCACGCGCGATCCCAAGCGGCTGTCTGGGGACTGGCGGGGGATTCAGGGAAATTTTGGCCCGCCAGGGGAGCAGGTGGACCTGGCCGGCGTGTCGAAGTATTCGGACCTGGCGGGGCTCCTGGGCGATCCCAAGATCGACGTTGTTGATATCTGCCTGCCGCCGCATTTGCACGCCAGCGCCTCAATTGCCGCATTGCAAGCGGGCAAGCACGTCTTCGTCGAAAAGCCGATGGGGCTGACCGCGGCCGAGTGCGACAAGATGGTGAAGGCGGCCGAAAAATCGGGAAAGCAAATCTTCGTCGGCCATGTGCTCCCGTTTTTGCCGGAGTATGCACATGCCCGCAAGCTCATCTCCAACGGCAAATACGGCAAGCTCCTGGGGGGCCATTTCAAGCGAGTCATTTCGGATCCGCTCTGGATCAAGGATTTCTACGATCCCAATAAAGTCGGCGGGCCGCTGGTGGACCTGCATGTGCATGATGCCCACTTCATTCGCCTGCTGTTCGGTATGCCGACGGCCGTCACCAGCCAGGGGCGGATGCGAGGCGAAGTGGTGGAATACTGCAACACGCAGTTCCAGTTTGCGGATCGTTCCCTCGCCGTCAGTGCCGCCAGCGGAGTCATCAACCAGCAAGGCCGCCCGTTCACCCACGGCTTTGAAATTCATTTGGAAAAAGGAACGATGTTCTTCGACTTCGCCGTCCTTGCGGGGGGCAAGATGCTCGCCACACCCCTCACCGTGCTGGATGGGAAAGGGAACGCCGACCAGCCGTCGATGCCTTCTGGCGACCCGATGTTGGGTGCCTTCGCCGCTGAGATCAAGGAGGTGGCCCAATGCGTGAAAAGCGGGAAGTCCTCGCTGCTGCTTTCCGGTGAGCTCGCGCGCGACGCGATCGTCCTTTGCCACAAGCAGCAGAGCGCAGTGAGTACCGGAAAGACGACGAAGGTATAGTTAGTTCGCGAACTAATAATTCTTATACCTTTCTTCTTGCCCGAATCGCCTCCATTTTCACCGTGTTCAATTCGGTGGAGGCACACAATGGGCAATCGCTGGTTCAAGTATATCGTCATCGTCGCTGCCGCCGTTACTGCAACAGCGTCTGGGGACTTCTGGATTCAACGCAGTTCGCGGCGCCAATTCGTTTTCGAAACGCCGGAAGCGCTGCGCGGCAAAATGCTCCTCCTGAAGGGGAGCTACCCGGCAATGGCCCTGGATGTCCCCGGGGTGAACGGTCCCCATCTTGTTTCCGCCGGCGAGTCGGGCGTTAGGGACGAAGACATTGTCATTGGAGTGGTCGCGTTCGGAGAATCACGCGCCTATTTGCGAAGTGCCTTCGACGGTGGTCCGAGTCGACATATCGTCAACGACAGAATTGGATCCGTCCCGGTTTCGATTACGCACTGCGACCTTACCCGTTGCACGAGAGTGTTTACCGGTGACGCGTTGCAGAGTTCGAACAATATTCGCTGCGGCGGATGGTTAGCCGTTCAGGAGATGGCCCTCTTGGTGGGGAGCAAGCGCTACGCACACTCTTCGCAGGAAATACCCCTAGAGGATGTTTCCTTCGTTGTAACGACTTGGAAAGACTGGTTGACGGCTCAGCCCGCGACGCTGGTCTATGTCGGGAAACAGCAGGAAGGCTAGAGGCTGTGTAGTCTCTCCGTCCAGGCCAAAAAAAGGGCGATGTTTCCCTAAACCCGGCCGTGCTGCAAGTCGTCCATGATGTCGTACATCGGCTTGAAGTAGACCGCCCAGGCAAGGCGGAAAATCATCAGCACCATGAGGCCGCCGACCATCAGCCAGATCACGATGCCAAGGATCCAGGCCAGCCACTTCATCGCGTTTTTCGCCCGCTCCTCATAATCGCGGCTGAGGATGAGCAGAGACTCGGCCGTTGCGCCGGCAAGTTCGGCATTTTCGAGGGCGTGCAAAAAATCGCTTGGAAAGACTCCCGGGGCGGCAAAGGCTTCGTGGAACTGCCGGTTGGCGACGATTTCATCGACCATCTGCCGTTCATGCGCCTGGTAATAGGGATTCTGCGCCGCACGAAGTGAAAGCTGTACACTGCGCTTGGCAGACTTGTCCGTGAAGCCAACGTGTTTTCCCACAAACAGCAGGCGGCAGTGAAGAGTGGGCAGGTAGTAAAGGCTTAATCGCGGGAGCTAAATCGTCCCCGGCTTCAGATCGAGTAGTTCGTTGACAGGACGCACCACGAGGTTATAAAACGCGATGACCACCACCAGACCAACGAGTAGCAGAACTCCGACCATAATGGCCAGGCCGAGGGCAATCGAGAGCACTTTTATCGCGTGGCGTGCACGGGTCTCGTAGTCGCGGGCCATCGCCTGCAGCGATTCCGCCGTGGCGCCCGCAATTTCCGCCGTTTCCAAGTTTTGCAAAAATTCGCGAGGAAAAACTTCGGCCGCGCCGAAGGCTTCGTAAAATTGCCGGTTCATTACGATTTCATTGGTTGCGGCTTCCTCGCGTGATAGGAAGTAAGGATTTTGCGAGGCCCTGAACGCCAGAGAAACGCTCCGCTTGGCATCAATGCCAGCGTCGAGTCCCATCGCAAGCGCCCATGTCAGGCGAGAGAGGGCCATCGATTCCAAAGCGCCACCCAGGTACGGCACTCGCATTGCCAGCATGACCGGCGTGGGACCAAAATAGCCGCGACTAACGGCGAAGATGACCGCGAGGCCTGTCGCGGCAAACAGGCCAAAGCCGCCCCAGATCACCATCGTTCCCGTCGTGCCCGTGAGGCCGATGCCGAGCAGGTCGATCCGCTGGCCGCCACGCGAGTCGGTGATCCAGCCCATCACCGCCATCAGCCCGCCGATCATGAACACCGCAAAGCAAAGTTCAAAAACAGGGATGGCAATCCCCATCAAGAAGTTCCGCGTCATCTGTGACTGGTGGTCGTAATGATCCGCCAGTTTGAGAAAGACGGCATCCACTTGGCCGGTCCTTTCGCCAACTTCCACCATCTCCGTCACCAGCGGCGGGAAGTAACCTTCACAAGCACGCATGGAGTCCGCCACGCCTTCGCCGCGGAGAACGCCTTCCTTGACTCTCTCGATGGATCGCTTGAGCCCACCCGTCGCGTGCCGCGCCTCGGTCTCCCAAAGCCGCCGCGGTTCGACGCCAGCCCGCATGCTCGTGCCTACTCGACGGCAGAGTTGGATCAAGGACTTGGTGGAGATGCGGGCCATGGGGGCAGACAGCAGGGGCCTTATGAGAAGGTGACTAACCTTCAGGATACCCCACCAGCTATCGATTCACCACTTCCCGCCGCACAGCATGCGACAGGATAGGAAACAGGTGCGATGGAAACCTATTCCTCGACTACTACTGGCGGCGGAACGAGCGACGCCGGCAAGAGACGAGGCTGGCTTGGCTGGCTTAGTTTGACGGACTGAAGCCGAGTTGATGGCGGCAGTAATGCCGGGTCAACGTCGAGCCGCTCAAGCTCGATTCTGCCAGTGGACCGGTTCAGGCGAGCCCGGCTTTCTCCGGATGGTGGGGCCTTTTCCGGCAATTCCTCGGCAGCGGGACCAGGCCCGGCCGGTTTCGCCGCTTCTCGTTTCGGCTGGGGTGGAACGGGGGGAAGATCCTCGGTCTCCAAAGGAATGGTGTCGCCGTCGGCAACGACAAAGTTTCCTTCTTTCCGAAGCCAAGGGTCTGTCTGGCCGTATTCCGGACCAATTTCACCCGGGTCGCACCAGATACCTTCATTATCGAGCACCATCATTCCCAGGTCATAGTCCAGCGTTCGCCGCTGGGCTTCATAGTTGACCCAGATATTCATAAAGTTATTTTGCGCTGTGAGCAGGTCGGACAAAGCGGAAACCGCATCACGAGCGGCAGTCGCTCCGGTCGCCTGGTTGCCCAGTTCCTGCTGAATGCGAATGTCCTCGTTCCGGTCAATTTGTCGGGCCGCTTCCAAAACGGCCAGCCGTTGCAACTCGAAGTTGATTTGCTGGTTGGCGATGGCCCGCAATTCTGCCCGGAGTGTTCGAGCGACACTGTCCTCAAAGGCATAATAACTTCGGCGAGCCTGCTGATACTCAATCAGCGCCTGGCGGTAGACGTTTCTCTCGGAGAGCCGCGTGATCGGAGCATCGAACTGCACTCCCACCCGGAGACGGCCCGTATCACTGTTGAGATGAAAGGGGTTCTGCCCAGTATTGCCGATGTCGCCGCTGAAGAAGAGATTCATCGAGCTCTGCAGTTGATCGGCATTGAATTGGATAAGTCGCCAGGAATCGACCAGGCCCGCCCGGGCATTCATCCAGTCGCGACGATAACGACGCGCGACCTCCAGGGCTTGCTCGGCCCGCATATCGACGGGATTCAAGTCCACGCTCTCCGTTCTCGCCCGCGCTTGCACCAGTTGCAGCGCCAGGATATCCGCCGGCAAGACGACAAAGATGTCTGGCACGGATGCGGTTGCAGGATCGGCCCCCCTCTTGGGATAGAGGACTCCTTCGTAAAGCTCGATGAACAGCTTTTCCGGCGTCAATGTCTTGCCATCCTTCAATACGCTGTCAATCTGTTCCTCCCGCTGCTGCAAATGGGAACCATAGGCGTTTTCCACCTTGAGCGTGAATTCACTGAGCTGCTTTCGCAACTCCACGGCTTCTCGATCCAGGCGTTCGACACGAAAGACCTCTTGATTGACATCCGGCGCGGGCAACAGCGGACAGGGTTCCTGGCGAAAGCCGTCAATCTTCGCCTTGAGCCGGGCCACCCAAGCCTTGCGTTTGGAAATGATGGCTTCAAACGAATCGATGTCCGCCTTCACTCGCGGCAAATAAATGGACAGCATCCGCTCGCGAATCTCGCGGGCGGGCTTCAAGGCCTCCTTCAGATCGGCCAGATCCTGCTCCAGTTCGGGATACCACTCCAGCACCCGCACGACGCGCGTGTTCGCCGGATTGGCGGGGTCCACTTCGGTCTTGGTCGTGATGTGGCTGGTGATCCGCAGTCGGATTTCTCCGAAGGTGGCTGTCACACTGTCCAGCTTGCGTTGTTCGTCCACGGTCTCGCGGTCAATCAACTGAAACTGGCTGAGGGTGTCGTCCTTGACGTCCATGCAGAGCCCGGGGGGCAAGCCAAGCCGGAACTTGAAGGCATCCAGGTTGTCTTGAAAACTGGCTCGCGAGTTGAGGACGGTGCTTTCCGAATTGAAGAGGGCCTGCCGGGCCTGGGCCACCTGCAGATCCTGGCGGAGGATGTTATCCACCAGCGCGGGGTCGCCAGCGCGAGTCCGCAGTTCGATGAGAACCTGCTCCAGTCGGAACAGATTGCTCCGCAATCGTTCGACGTTTTCTTCCTGGTTGCGAATGTTCTGCTGCGTCTGTAAAAGGCTGAGATAGGAGAGGCTGAGCTGTTGAGCGCCGGCTCCACCGCCGCTAGCCGGCCCGCCTCCCGCCGTGGTGATCGTCGAGACATTGCCGAAGCCGCTGCCGCCAATTCCTTGAAAACCTTCCAATCCTGCGCCGAGCACGCCGCCGCGACGACTGGGGCCGCTGCCGGGACTCGCACCCACCATGACTTGCAGGTAAAAGCCCTGGCGATATTGCTCCATGGCTCGCACGTTATACAGCAGCGTCCTTTCGGCAACGGTAAGCCGTTCCATGATCCGGTCCCTTCCGGCGTTCCGCAGGACGGGCTGAACGAGGGCGAAATCAATGAGGGTGTTGCCGCGGTAGTCATCCGGTCCGCTGAACTGCCAAATCAACGAATTGGCAAAGCCCACCACCAAGGTGCTGCCAGTGGTGTAGGCCTTTTGCACCGCCCAAGGGCGGCTGCCGCTGGAAAATGGTCCCGTTGTCAGCAAGCTGCTGGACTGCCCGCCCCCTCCGGACCGTTGCCGCCCATCCGCCGTGAAGAAGGTCTGCCAGCCGGCAAAACCTTGACTATCGAAACGGAAACGTTCAAAGCTGACGTCGAGAGCGGATAAATACATCTGCTCAAGTTCCGCCTGATATTCGCGAGAGTTGATCAGGCCAAGTCGGACCGCGTCGTCGCCGCTGATGACGAGCTTGCCTGTTTCGTCAAACTCCAGATACTCCATCCAAGCCGGGTTTTCGACTTCGGGGCGTTCCCCGTTGTCGTGCCAGAACGGCCAGCCATGCTTGCCGTCCACGACTTTCATGAATTGATGGGCCTCCGGATCGTCATCAGGAATGGGGGGGCGATCGGGGTTATAAGGATCGAACATGCGGGAACGCGGGTCGATGGCGATGGAAAGGTGCCCGCCCAGATCCGAGTGTGGTCCGGTGACTTTCTCCGCCGTAAGCGCGAACGCTTCCGCATCCGCTTGCCGGCGATAATGCGCGCGCGAGCAACCGGCGGACACTATGACCGCAACGAAAAGGACAAGGAGCAGAGGGCCCGTGCTGGATCGTGGTTGGCGAGGCTGGGTGTTGCTATTCATGGGTCCCTCCTTGCTCCGTCGTCGCCCCTTGGCGAAGTGGTCCGTTCGATCCGTCCGGATCAAAAGTCCGCAGCGCCGGAGTTCCCCCGGTGGCTGGCTTCGAGAGCCGAGCAAAGACTTGCTCGGTGGCCTGCTGATCGGGCACGGGAACCAGGCTGTCAATTTGCTGGGCGATGCTGCCGAGGTTGTGGCGGATCTGCTCCAGCAGGTCTTCACCTTGCGTGAGCAGTTGCCAAACCTGGCGGCGCCGGTCGACGGGGGAACGTTTCATTTCCATCAGCCCTCGTTTGCGGAGTCCTTCCACCAGGCTGCTCATCAGAGCCGGAGAGACGCCGACGGCACTTGCCAGATCCTGCTGCGCCCAGCCGGCGTGGTGGGCGCGGGTGGCACACAGCCAGAGAACCAGACATTCGGCTCCATCCAGGCCCAGCGGCTGGACCTGCTCATCGAGCAGATTGCGGAGGTTGCGAAACGCACTTCCCGCGGAATGAATGAATCCCAGTACGCGGTCCGCATCCCCTTGGCCGCGCTGAGGCGAAGGAGTGACCCTGGGTGTTGCCAATGACATGCGGAATTGCCCCCTCCGTGAGACCATCGCGCCTTGCCAGTGCGGGTTTTGACCCGCCCCAGCCCTCTAACCGTTAAAACCGGCAAAGTCGGCGCATTGCTTCGCTACGGAAAGATTCGGGAATAAACCGTTCAAACTTGAACGAATGTAGGGAGCTTGCGGGTGATAGGCTCGTTTTCGCCCCAAATCCAGTCAGGAAGCCGCTTTACGCAGGGCCAGCGTATTTGGGGAAAACTTGACACTCTAAATACCCCAGTTTATCATCGAATTCATGGCCCTTTCCGCCGCCGTATTGGGGCGGTGTAAGCGGGCCGCATCCTTAGAGCCATTTTCTTTCGCCACGGCGGTTCGCGATGAGCGATTACGCATTAGTTTTTCAAATCCTCGGCGTCTTGTGCGCTCTGTTTTTCATCTTCCTGACGGTGATGAATTTCAAGACGTGGCGCTGGTTCCACGCGCTGACGACGTTTGCCGTTTTCTGCGCTGTAGTGACCTTCATGGTCTATGCCTCCCTGGTGATGAAGACTCGTTTGGCTTGGATCCAGTCCGTCTCAAAGTTCACGGAAGCCAACGAGAAGCAGGCGAGTAATGTTGAAAAAATCGTCAATGGCAGCGTCGGCGACCAGGCGACGATTGAGACTTCGCTTGCTTATTATCGCAACGAGTTGGCCCGGGCCTTGGTGGACCGCGGCCGCGTGTGGCGCAGTTGCACTCCGGCCAACAATGCCGATGGCACCGTCACGCTGACTATGAATCTGGGAGCGGCACCTGCTCCTATCCCGCCGCCCATGGATCCGGCTGCTCCCCCTGCCGCCGCGCCGGCAGCACCCGCTGCACCCGTGGTGGCCAAGAAGCACGAGCTCAAGGCACAGGATGTCGTGTTCGCGTTTAAGGAAGTTGCCACGCCGGAAGGTTCGATCCCGGCTTATTACGTCGGTGAATTTCAGGTTACTGCGGTAACGGAAACCACGGTTTCACTGAGAATGAACCCCACGTATCTGCGCGGTCCCGTTCAGGCCAACGAATCGGACACTCCCTGGATGCTCTACGAAGTACTTCCGCCGGACGGCCATGAGCCCTTCGCGTTCCAAAAGGACGTCGCCAAGGCTCAGCGGATTGACGCCCTTACCAAGATGGGAATTCCGCCCGCCGCCGCGGAGAAATACGCTCGTGATAACGGCCCCGGAGATGTCAACGATCTTAAGGACAACACTTGGGTGCAGGTAAAGTTCACCAAAGCACATGAAATCATCGTGGATGCATCGGCCATGGTTTCACCTGTTGAGGAGAAGCACTTTGACGCTCAAGGGCAATCGCAGATTCCCCGATTGCTCAGGACCAAGGACCCCAAAACGCCCGAGCCGGTGAAATTCGTAGCCAACGATATTGCCATCTTCGACCAGGCGACGGCCGATGACCTCGTGAATCGCGGCATCGCCCAGCGACAGGGCATCATCTATCGCCGCAAGCTCAACGATTACGAACAGGCTTTCCAGGTCATCAGCCGCAAGCTTTACGTGCTGCGGGATAAGACAGCCGTCGTAGTCCGTGATACCGCCACCATCAAGGATGCCCGCGAAAAAGCCGTCGAACAGACGATGCTGCTCGAAGCGACCAAGCTGCTTCTACAGGCCGATTACGACAAAGTCGTCTACGAGCGGGACGAAATGAAGAAGTACGCCGACACCGTCGCCGCCCGCATCAAGGAAAAACGGGCCGAGATGAGCCGGCTGTATACGCGCAACAAAGATTTGTACGCCCAGATTCAGGAGCGTACCAAGCAGTTGACCGAAGAGGTCGAACGCCGCCAGCGCGAAGCGACCGCCTTGGCGAACGAAAAGAAGTAGCCCCTGGCGAATGAAGAGCGACTACTTCGCCGCACTCTTGGGTGGAGTTGGATTCGATTTGGCGACATGTCGATTCCACCCCACAGGTTGCGTCCAGGCCTGTTTCTTCTGCCCGTCAAAGGATGGATTCTCCGGAGGGAGGCTGGCGGTAACGACGGCGCGTACATAGTACATCTCAGCCGTCACCGTGAAGGAGACTTTCGGGCCGGTTGCCTTCGCCAAAACCTGGCCCACGTCCTTGGAATAATGCCGCGTGGCGGAAATCTCTTTGCCGTCTTTATCAAGGACCGGCTCACTCTTGGCGTCGTAGCCCTTTTTTGTGCCGATGAACTCCGTGGTGTATTCGGCCTTTGGATCGGCCTTGATATCAATCTCTAGTTTGCCGGTCTCTTCGGAGAAGCGAATGTCCCCCAATTCCACACCACTTGAAGCATAGAAGTCCCCGCGCTGCAGTGAGTGGATGAGCGGCTCGGCTCCTAGCTTGTCCCCGCGGACCATCACCCAGCCGCGGCCGGGCGAGGCTCCTCGCTCGCCGAAGTAGTTGTGCGAATCGTCAGTCGCCATGCCATACAGGGGGGGGCTCTTCATCTCGGCGATCCGAATGGTATTCGCCACGTCCCACAGCCGCTCCGTGCCGGCATGGGTCGCGTCCCCCAAGTGATGAACGCCGGGATGGCCGTTGTAGACCTCGAAAAACCGCTCTTCGATGACCGCCGCCATGTCCTCGGCCGTCACGCCATAACCAAAATTCGGATGGTTGAGATGGGCAAAGATCGGCTGCCGCAGGCGTTGGCTTTGAACCTCGATGGCGATCAGATTTTTGGCGATGGTTTCGCGAACGCTCTTCCCTCCCTGGGGCTTGATGACCTCCTGGATGTTTGTGGCATTGATATGAATCGGCAGGTTGCCGAAATGGTCGGTCACTTCCTCCCCCTGAATCAGCAGAAATTTGCCGGACTCCTCGAAGAGCGGCCGAAACTCCTCGAGCGTCTTGAGGCGGGTTTCCTTCTTGCCGTCCTTATCTCGCGTGACGACCCAGTCCTTCCCGAACCGCTTGAGATACCGTTCCAACCCCCCAATCGACCCCCGCTTCGCGGCAGCGTCGGTGTCCACCCACTTCTCCCCCTTGCTGAGAATATTGTGGTCCGAGAGCGCCAAAAAATGATAACCGCGACTCTTGTACCAGTCGCAAATCATCTCGGGAAAATCATTGCCGTCGCTCCACAGGGAATGGGTGTGCAAGTTTCCTTTGAACCAATTCGGGGCGGAGTCCTGCGCCGCTACCGGGGCACTCAAGAAGGCCGCTAGACCAAGAGCAAAGACCGAAAGGAGTTTTCTTGCTGGCGTCATGATGAGAACCCTGGTAACTCGTGAGAAACAGCCCTGATTGCAATACAACTCGCGGGAAGCGAAATTGACGATTCTCATTGTGCAGTTCAACAGCGAGGAATTCAATGACAAGCGCAAGCTCTCTGGGCCGCCGGCCGTTTTTGCAGGCGGGACTCGCCGCGTCCGCCGGCGTCATCGTTCAGCAATCACTTCCCCTGACCGTCGCTGCGGAGACTCCAGCCGTGGATCTGAAAAAACATCCCTATATCGACGCCCATTCGCACATCTGGTCCCCTGATACGGCCAAATGGCCGTTGGCCAATGGCAAGACGAAGCAGGATCTCGACCCGCCAAGTTTTACGCCGGAAGAACTACTGAAGCTGGCGCACGCGGTCGGAGTCGGCCGCGTGGTCCTCATCCAGCACACGCTCTATCACGGCTACGACAACACGTATCTCCTCGATGCGGCCAAGGCCCATCCCGGCGTCTTCGCCGTGACCGGAATGGTGAACGACACCAAGCCCGAGCCCGGCAAAGCGATGCGAGAGCTGCATAAGAAAGGGGTGAAGGCCTTCCGCATCACCTCGCGCCCCGGCATCGGCGCGAGCGGCGGCGAGAAATGGCTGAGCGGCTCCGGAATGACCGAAATGTGGAAAATGGCAGCCGAAACGGGTCAGGTGATGGCCTGCCTGATTGATGCCAAGGATCTCGCCGGAGTGGATGCGATGTGCCAGAAGAATCCGGGCACGACCGTCGTCATCGACCACTTTGCCCGCATCGGCGTGGACGGCACCGTGCATGAAGAGGACCTCAAGCAGCTCTGCGAGCTCGCCAAGCACAAAAAGACTTTCGTCAAACTCTCCGCCTACTACGCCCTCGGCAAAAAAAAGCCCCCCTACCTCGATCTCACCTCCATGATCCGCCGCCTGCTCGACGCCTTCACCCCAGACCGCTGCATGTGGGCCAGCGACGCCCCCTACCAGACGCAAGGGGATAACACCTATCAGGCTTCCATCGAACTCGTTCGCGACAAGCTCGATTTCCTTTCGGCCGGTGACAAGGAGAAACTGCTGACGAAGACGGCAGAGGGGGTTTACTTCTCGACGTGATCGTCGCCACTACTCCAAGATCATATCATCCACCGTCCGGCCGCCGGGAATCATCGGCAGCACGTGCTCGACGTAGGGGACCTGCACGTTGAGGAGATAGGGGCCATCGCTGTTGATCATTTCCTCGATCGCGCCGGCAAGGTCAGTTTTTTGGCTGATGGTGGCTGCTCCCCAGCCGTAGCCTTTGGCAATTCCGACGAAGTCGGGGTAGCGCTCGCTGACGAAGTTGGCCCCGCCCTTGCCCGTTGCCTCGGCGTGGTCGATCGGGCCGAGGTAGGTGTGAGCCCTGTTCTTGTCGTGGAAGCGGTCCTCCCACTGCACCACCATTCCCAGGTGCTGATTGTCGAGCAGCAGCACCTTGACCGGCAGTTTTTCGCAGAAGCAGGTCGCCATTTCCTGGATGTTCATCTGGTAGCTGCCGTCGCCGTCGATATCCACGACGAGAGCGTCCGGATGGGCCGCCTGTACCCCCATCGCGGCAGGGAGGCCGAAGCCCATCGTCCCCAGGCCGCTGGAGGAGAGCCAGGTGCGGGGATGCTTGAACTTGAGGAACTGAGCCGACCACATCTGATGCTGCCCCACTCCGACGGTGAAAAACGTCTTCCGGTCCTGCGTCAGGCGGGAGAGTTCGGCAATCGCATGCTGCTGCAAGATACCGTCGAAGTCGGCGTCGAATTTGAAGGGATGTGCGTCCTTCCAATCGAGAACCGTTTTCACCCAGGGGGCGATGTCTGGCGCTTCGACAATCTTGTTCAGCTCCTGCAGCACCGGCTTCACGTCGCTGATGACCGGGATGTGAGCCGTCTTGTTCTTGTTGAGTTCAGACGCGTCGATATCGACGTGGATGATTTTAGCGTGCTTGGCGAATGCTTCGAGCTTGCCGGTCACCCGGTCGTCGAACCGGACGCCGAGAGCGATCAGCAAGTCGCAGTCGCGAACCGCCCAGTTAGCGTAGACACTGCCATGCATGCCGAGCATGTCAAGCGACAATGGCCCTTCGCTCGGATAAGCCCCGAGTCCCATGACCGTCATCGTGATCGGAATCCCTGTCTTGCGAACCAACTCACGGAGTTCTGCCGACGCATTGCCAGCGATGATGCCGCCACCGGCATAGATCAGCGGCCGCTTCGCCAGCTTGATGGCAGCGGCGATTTGCTTGATCTGTTCCGGCTGGGCGGTTTTGTTCTTGCCGGTGTAGCCGGGGAGGTTCATAGCAACGTCCCAATCCACGCTCACCTGAGTCTGCTGGATGTTCTTGGGCATGTCGATGAGGACCGGACCTGGCCGCCCCGTGGTAGCGATGAAGAAGGCTTCCTTCATCACGCGCGCCAGGTCATTGATATCGGTCACCATGTAATGGTGCTTCGTGATGCCGCGACAGACTTCGACAATGGGGGTTTCTTGAAAAGCATCCAGGCCGATGTTCCAAGTCGGAACCTGCCCCGTGATGGCGATCAGCGGAATGCTGTCGAGCTTGGCATCGGCGATGGAGGTGACGAGGTTCGTCGCCCCTGGGCCGCTCGTCGCCATGCAGACGCCAACTTTACCGGTGCTGCGAGCATAACCTTGGGCGGCGAACGCCCCCCCTTGCTCATGCCGCGGCAAGATGGTGCGGATTTTGTCGGCATACTTCGTCAGCGACTGATGCATCGGCATGCTGCAGCCACCCGGATAGGCGAAGAGGATTTCCACCCCATGATCCACCAGCGATTTGACGAGGATATCGGCCCCGGTCATCAGTTGGGATTCGGTGGCAGGGGTCAGCGTAGGCATCACAGGCTCCTAATGTGGTCCGCTCACTCCGTGAGCGGACATGCCGACACACGGAGTGTGCCGGCTACTATTGAAAATTGGCGCAACTTCTTAGATTATGACACACGGCTTATTTCTTCAAGGGCTTAACTGCCCATTTATTGGCATAAACACTTGCCAGCAATCATGTTATGACGAATCTTCCGCTGCCGACTTCAGCCGGTCTCCCTGATTCCTGACTCCTATTCCCTGACCCCTTCCTTCCCATGCGTGACGCCCTCCTCGTCGCTTTCGGCGGCTCTCTCGGTGCCCTGGCCCGTTACGGTGTCGGCTTGGCGTTTCCGCACACCCCCGGCAAGCACTTCCCGGTCGCCACGCTCCTAGTCAATCTGGTCGGCTGTTTGCTGATTGGGATGATAGGTCAACTCCTGCAAAGGTTCGCGGCTGATGCCTCGGTCAAGCACCAAGCCGGCGACCTGCTCGTCACCACGCTGCGGCAGGGAATGATCGTTGGCTTTCTCGGCGCCCTCACCACTTTCTCCGCCTTCGGCTGGGACTCGGTTCGGCTGCTGCAGGAGGACCGGCCACTCTTGTGCCTGGCCAACATCGGAGCAAATCTCCTCGCTGGCCTCTTCGCCGTCTGGCTCGGCATGATGCTGGTCAAAATGTGGAGTTGATTGCTTTCAACTCGCTCCGGCACGCCGTATATTCGGGCTGGGCTATCATCGCCCGTTCGCCGCTCTGCCCAGAAGTCAATTTCGCTGTCCGTCCCCCTGTTTCCTGTCTCCTGACCCCTGTCCCCTTCTTCCCATGTCCAAGTCCTCCGTCCGCTATCTGGTGTTTGACGTTGAAAGCGTGGCGGATGCGGCACTCGTGTCTCGACTCCGCTATCCCGGCCAGGGGCTGGAGCCCGACGAAGCGGTGAAGCGCTATCGTGCCGAGCTGATGGAGAAAAACGATTCCGACTTCATTCCGTATACCTACCAGATGCCGATTTCCATCGTCGTCGCCAAGGTGGCGGCTGACTTTAGGCTGATTGATCTGGTCGCCCTGGATGAGCCGCAGTTCCGCTCGCATGTGATGACGGCCCATTTCTGGCAGGGGTGGGAGGCCTATCGCAAAAAATCGCCGCTCACCATCGTCAGCTTCAACGGCCGGACGTTCGACGTGCCGCTGCTGGAACTCGCCGCGTTCCGCTTCGGCCTCCCGCTCCCCGGCTGGTTCAACAACAGTGGCAAAACTTATGAACAGCCGCGGAACCGGTACAACGCGGAAGCCCACCTCGATTTGCAAGACGTGCTGACGAATTTCGGCGCATCCCGCTTCAGCGGCGGCCTGAACCTGGCGGCCAATCTGCTCGGCAAACCGGGAAAGATGGACGTGCAAGGCTACATGGTGCAGGATCTCTTCAACGAAGGCCGCATCGCCGAAATCAACGACTACTGCCGCTGCGACGTCCTCGACACCTACTTCGTCTTCCTCCGCTGCCACGTCGTGCTCGGCCAACTCAAGCTGGAAGATGAACAGAAAATTATTGCCGAAACGAAAGCCTGGCTACAAGAGCGAAGCGCGGTGACGCCGGTGTATGCCGAGTATCTGTCGCGGTGGGGGACGTGGAGGAATCCGTGGGAGGCGGCGGTGCCGACGGCGGTGCCGGGAGTGCCTGAGGCAATTTCCGCTCAAGAACCTGCAAACATGACCTAGAGCGAGCGAGACGAGAGTAATAGCTTGAAAGCAAAAAAGCTGGCGAATCGCAAAAAGGACAATCTGCGTTCCTGCTTTTGGTTTACGTATCACGCATCCTTGCGCGACTCGCGAGGTCCGGATATCAAAGACCGAACGCGCCAGTTTCATCAAGTTCGCGACGGCTTGGCGTTTGCTGAATTAATCTCAACCATCGTCCATTTGGGGTTCCGTTACGCAGGCCCGCTACTCAACCTGCCGAGTGAGCAATTCAAGAATGAAGCACCATCCAACACTCTTCAGAACATGGGTTCGCAAGACTTGGTTGTAATGGTTACCCGTCCCCCTCTGAACGACATTGATGATCGCAGGAAGCAGATCCAGCGTAGCGGAACCGATATTGAAGAGGCAGTTCTTGGCTGCCTCTCGACTCATTTTTTAGGGCATTGTGACCGAAAGGAGGTGCAGTTAAATCGAGAGATTGTTGATTTTCTCACTCGGGTTCAACCTGTTGCCGCATCTTACGCATCCCTCTGTTACACGGAGCGCGCACCTGTTGCAAAGAATTCGTCCGGACTTGGGCCCACTGGCGAAGGGAAAACATGCGGCTATCTGCTCTACGTTCCGCAAATCTTTCCCTCCGGACCCGCCCTACTATGCGTGTTTGGCATGGCCGCGATTGAGACGTTAGCCTGGGCGCAACATATTGGTGCCCACCGACAGGATTTGCTGCGGCTGTTGTTTCAATCGGACGAGCTGCATGTTCTGATGTCGGAGTGGCTTCTACCAAAACTGCCGCTGCGCCCGGTAACGCTGCCACTCCTTGAGTCAAGGATAACGGTGGTTTTCCACGCATCTAAATCTCTCGGCACAATCGCAGGCTGGAAGTTGAGAGAATAATTTGGTCCAAAAGTGCGAGCGACTCGTGTCACGATAGGATACGGGAAGTTTTGGATCATGTCCTTTCTGAGGGCCACGAAAATGTCCGACTCGGCGGAGCGAAAATCAGGCGCTAACTGCCCAGCGTGCGGCTCATTAGCCATCACCTGTTCCAATTCGTATTACACCACGGGAGGCGACATGGAACACGTCGAATTTATTCATCGTTGTTCGGACTGTGGTCATTCGGAATCGGAGATCCAGATGGCATGCTACGGGTACGACAATCAATACGCCTGCCCGTTGTGTGGTAGGGGACCAATAGACTGCATGGGGAGGGAAATATCATGAGTTGGGAAAATCTTGAAAGCTTGATCATGGTGGCTGGCCATTCGATATTTACTGCGGAGGACTTTGATGCGCCAGAGGCGGATTCAAGCTGGGTGCTTGAACCCTTTCAGAAGGGCGAACCACCATACTACATGCAACACATTCGAGAAGGGGTCCGGCTCGCATCTAACGACCCCACGGCTCTCTTAGTGTTCTCTGGCGGCCAGACTCGGGCGAAGGCAGGACCGAAGAGTGAATCGCTCAGTTACTGGCAGATTGCCCGGCACTTTTCCTGGTACGGTTACGATGTTGAGTCTCGTGCGACAACTGAGGAATACGCGCGCGATTCATTCGAAAATGTCCTGTTCAGCATCTGTCGGTTCTGGGAGTGCGTGGGCAGTATGCCCAAGGAGGTGAAAATTGTTTCCTGGGCGTTCAAGGAAGAACGATTTACCTTGCACTCTTCGGCAATTCGCTTCCCGGCGCAGTATTTTGGGGTAAATAATCCTGCCGCTGGCGCGCTTGAACTTGCGGAGAGGGGCGAAGAGAAGACCAGAAGGTCGTTTCATAATGATCCTTACGGTTCCGGGCCCGAGCTTGGCGCTAAGCGAATGGCCCGAAATCCCTTTAGACGGAATCACCCCTACCTCGAGAGCTGTAAACCCCTGGCTGGTCTCCTGCGCCACATCGGTCCTCAGAATTACGAAGGGGAGCTACCCTGGAAAGCAGGTTAATCGTCTCGCAGCTTATCGCTCCGCCCCCCACTTCACCGCGTTCTCCAGCAGCTTCTGAAAGTTCGCCTGAGCGAAGTCTTCTTTCGGCCCCAACGATGTGTAGAACACGCGGCTGGTTTTACCCGACGCAGCCTTGTAGTCGCGGGTCCAGGCGACGGGTTCCGCTGAAGATAACTTGCCGTCTGGCTGCTTGATGACGCCGGTGAGCAGGACGGTGGCGGAGGCATTGAGCGGCAGGCTGTTGTAGAGGCCGCCGTGGGCGTGCCATGTCGGCTTGATGCCGGCCAGGATGGGATGTGATTTCGCAGCAGATACCCGCGAGACTTCCGTCCCCTGCTCCTGAGCAGTATGCCCGTGATAGTCACAACCAAGGACTTCTTTGTCGAACTCTGGCCATTGGGCGAAGCCTGCGGGCGCTTTGTCTCCCTGGTCGAAGCCGTGGCTGGCGGTGCGGATGGCGATGAGCGATTTGCCGGCGGCGAGGAAGTCCTTCACATGTTGAAGTTGCTCCGGCGGCAAGGCCCGACGGCGGAGGAAGAGCATGGTCACGTCCGCTTTGGCCAGGGCATCGAGCCCTGGAATGCTGTAGCTCGCCCCTTCGCCGCGGCCGAGGTGCTCTTCCACGTAGCAGTCATGCTCGTCCCGCAGCAGGTGGGCGAAGTTCGGCATCGATTCGTCGGCGTTATATTCCTTGCCGCCGATGATCATCTCCACCCGCGGACGGGTGTCTCCGGCGAAGCGGAAGGCGGAGCGGCTGGTGAAGTCGGTGCTGGTGATGGTGGGGCACCAATGTTTTTCGATGTGCTCGATGACCAGTTCCGTGCCGCGGAAGTGGCTGACTGTCGGCTTGAGGGCCGGGTTGTACATGCTGTCGGTCATGTCCCGCATCAGCACCACGTTCACCCCCTGCCGCACCATCTGCCGGATGCCGAACGGCCGGCCAAGGACGCACATGTTGGTATGCACCCCCATCACAATCAGATTTTTGATCCCCCGCTGCCGCAGCAGGTAGAACGCCTCGACGCTGTCGGTCACGGCGTCCCCCTCCTCGATCTTGATCGCCTCGTGCTGCTTCGTAAACATCCTCACGGCCGGCCGCGGGACGCTGTCCTCGCACGGGACGGTGTCGTCAATTGGCAGCTCCCCTTCGTGGGTTTTGTCGATGTAGCACCATTTATCGAGCGGGATTTTCGTCTCCACCGGCGGAGCATCTTTCGCCAGCTTCCGCTGCGGCGTCCCCTCGTACTTATCCATGCAACCGCTGGGGGAGTGGATGATGAGCACCCCTTTTTTGCGGGCGGCAACAATCACCTCGTTCATGTGCGGCGCCATCTCCGCCACGCGGCTCTCGCTCGCCCGGCAATAATGCCCGTCCCACATATCGCAAATCACAATCGCCGTCTGGCGAGCGTCCCACTGCGTCGTTTCCAGCTTCACACGGTAAGTGTTGTCCGGCTGCTTGACGCGGTTGCGGAGCGTGATGGGGACGAGGGGAGATTCTTCAGCGGCAGCGACTGTGGCGAATAGTTCGGCGACCAGGAAAGACGCGAAGGTGAGTAGTAACATGCGAAACATGCGGAAACTCCTGGCAAAGACCGTTTGGATGACGCTCAGTATCTCCCCAACGGAACTGATTGTCAAAACGCGCCAGCAGAGATTCTCACACAGAGACACAAAGGCACGGAGAAGAGGAGAAAGAACATCACTTTGCCTTCTCCTCTGTGCCTCCGTGCCTTTGTGTGAGATTCTGACTTGCCGCGTCATGTCCGTTGCATTTGGGTAGTTGCTTGCCGATACTTGAAGTGCAGCTTCCGCCAACACTTGCCTACCGTGATGCTTTGTCTCCTTCCATTCCGCTTCCTTCGCATCGGGCTCATGCTGGCGGCATGCGCGGTGGGATTGATGGCAGTATCGGCAAAAGCCGACGACCACATTTCCTTCCGCCGCGACGTGATGGCCGTGCTCTCCAAAGCCGGCTGCAATCTGGGAGCTTGCCACGGCAATCAAAACGGCAAAGGGGGCTTTCGGCTCTCGCTCCGCGGGCAAGACCCGGCGTTTGACTTGGCCTCGCTGACGAAGGACGAATCGCAGCGGCGGGTGAATCTACTGGAGCCGGAGAGCAGCCTCATTTTGCAGAAGCCGGCGGGGCTGACGGCCCACCAGGGAGGGGTGCGATTCAAGAAGGACTCGTTGGAGTATTCGTTACTACTCAAGTGGATTCGCGGCGGAGCGCCTGGACTCGTGGAGCAGGAGCCGCGGCTGACGAAGCTGGTTGTCACGCCGCCGGAGGCGGTCCTCTTTGAGCCGGCAGTGAGCGTGGCTCTAAAAGTCGCCGCTCATTTTGCCGACGGCAGCACGAGGGATGCGACCAGCCTGGCCGTTTATGAGTTGACGAACAACCTCGTTTCCGCGGGTCACGAAGGCGAAATCCAGCGAATTCAGCCCGGCGAAACGACCATCATCGTCCGCTATCTCGATCAGCAGGTTCCGGTCCGCCTGGCATTCCTCCCCGAGCGGCCGAATTTCGTCTGGCAACAGCCGGCGGTGAACGGCAGCGTCGACGTGCATATCTTTGCTCGCCTCCAGGACCTGCGAATGAATCCATCGCCATTGGTCGCGGACCAAGTCTTCATCCGCCGCGTCCATCTCGATGCCATCGGCCTGTTGCCGACGCGGGAAGAAGCTCAAGCCTTCCTTGCCGAGACTGCCCCCGACAAACGAGAACGGCTCATTGACCGATTGCTGACGAAGCCCGAATTCGCGGAGCATTGGGCGCTCAAATGGTCGGACTTGCTCCGCAACGAAGAGAAGGTGCTGGATCGGAAGGGGGTTGATCTCTTCTACGGCTGGATTCGCGAATCCATCGCCGCCGGCAAGCCGCTCGACCAGTTTGTGCGGGAGATGGTGGGGGGTGAGGGGAGCACTTATGGCAATCCGCCGGCCAATTTCTATCGGGCCAACCGCGATCCGTTCACCCGCGGCGAGACGGCGGCCCGGCTGTTCCTCGGTGTGCGGCTGCAATGCGCGAAGTGCCACAACCACCCGTTCGATCGCTGGACGCAAGATGACTATTACTCTTGGGCGGCGCTGTTCGGCCAGATTGACTACAAATTGGTGGGCGAGAACAAGCGGAGTGACAAACTCGACCTGAACGAGTTTAACGGCGAGCAAATCGTTCTGGTCAGGACCGAACGGGAAGTGAAAGACGCCCGTACCGGAAAGAATGCGGCCCCCAAATTCCTCGGCGGCGACATTTTGTCCCTGGAGCCGGCCAGCAACCGCTTGCCGCCGCTGGCCCAGTGGCTTGGATCATCCCGAAACGAACTGTTCGTGAAGTCGCAGGCCAACTTCGTCTGGTATCACCTCCTCGGCCGCGGACTCGTGGAGCCGATTGACGACTTCCGGCTCACCAATCCGCCAAGCCACGGACCGCTGCTCGATGAACTGGCCCGCGATTTCGCCAGCCACAATTTTGACCTGAAGTATCTCGTCCGCCGGATCATGAACAGCCGCGTGTATCAGCTTGCGGCTGAGCCGAACGACACGAATCGGGAGGATGAATCCAACTATTCCAGGGCCATCGTCCGCCGCCTGTCAGCCGAGAAGCTGCTGGATGCCCAGTGCCAGGTGCTGGACGTTGCTCCGCGGCTGGCGGGCTATCCGCGAGGGACGAGGGCGGGGCAGATTCGGGGAGTTGCCAGAACGGCGAGGAAGGAATCGAATGCCGCGGATCGTTTCCTCAAAACCTTCGGCAAGCCCGATCGGCTGCTGGCCTGCGAATGCGAGCGCTCCGCCGAAACTTCGCTGAGCCAGGCCCTGGTTTTCGTCGGCAACGAAGGGCTTGCCCAACTCCTGGCCGACGATACGAACCGGCTCAAACACCTGCTCGACTCTGGCCAATGTGACGAAGCAATACTCTCGGACCTCTTCTGGACCGCCCTTAGCCGCGATCCAACTCCCGAGGAACAAGCCGCGACTCTGACTTTTCTCAAAAACGCCCCTGACAAGTTCATTGCGCTGCAAGACATTGCCTGGGCCGTAATGAACGCCAAGGAGTTTGTGTTCCGTCATTGAGCTTAAGCCATCTCTCCCATTAACCGTCAATCCTTTCCGCCATCTGTGAGCCCAATCATGACCCGACTTTTCCGATCCTCGTTCCTGTTTCTGCTCCTCGCCCTCGGCTCCACCGCATTCGCCGGTCCTAAAGACGGCCGGCTGGACATCTACTGGATTGACGTGGAAGGGGGGGCAGCCACGCTCATCGTCTCGCCGGCAGGGGAGACGGTCCTCATTGACACGGGCAACATCGGTCGCCGCGATCCCGACCGGATTGTGAAGACGCTCGTCGAAGTCGCCGGCATGAAGCAGCTCGACCACGTCATCATCACGCATTATCACAGCGACCACTTCGGCGGAGCGGCCACGCTCGGCGATCTCGTTCCCATCCGCAACCTCTGGGACAACGGGGAATTCGAGGGCCTGCGGGATCGCCCCGATAAAGCCTATCTCAGCCTGAAATGCGGCAAGAAACACGTTCTGGCCCCCGGCAGCAAGCTCCCCTTGTACGAAGCCCAGCAGAGGGAAAACCTGCCCCTCTCCATTACCTGCATCGGCACTCGCAAAACCTTCATCGACCCCGCAGCCGGCACGCCGGAAAACAAAGAGATCTGTGCCGACGCGAAGGAGAAAGAGCGGGACGGCAGCGACAACGCCAACAGCGTCGTCGCGGTCCTCGACTTCGGCCCCTTCCGCTTTTTTGATGCCGGCGATCTTACCTGGAACCAGGAAACGCGGCTGGTCTGCCCCAAGAACCTGATTGGCAAAGTGGATGTCTATCAAGTGACCCACCACGGCCTGGACGCCAGCAACAACCCGCTGGTCATCCGCTCGCTGGAGCCCCGCGTCGCCATTATGAACAATGGCACCACCAAGGGAGGCGCTCCGGAGGTGTTCGCAAACCTGAAAGAACAAAAATCCATCGAAGCAATCTATCAGGTCCACAAAAATCTCCGCCCCGACGGCTCCGTGAACAATGTTGCCGACGAATACATCGCCAACAAGGAAGAGCAGTGCAAAGCCAACTACATCAAGCTCTCCGTCGCCCCCGACGCGAAGACCTATACGGTCAGCATTCCGGCGAATGAGCATGAGAAGACGTATAAGACGAGGGAGGGGAAGTAAGAGGGTGCAATTGAAATCGGCGCAGAAGCCAGGATGAGTCAATCGACTTGGTACTTAGTACTCAGTACTGAGTACTCTATTTGGACCCCAACTCCACACACACCACCTCGCTCCCCTCTCCCTCATTCGTCTTCACAAACAATTTCCCGCCGCTGAGGGCGGGAAGAGGGCGCGTCTTCGCGGAGAGGAACTGAGCGGAGCCGAGGGGACTGTACTTCTTCGAGTCGGCGGCCAGCAGAGTTAGTTTTCCCTCAATGCCAACGAGCAGGATTTTGTCTCCCGCCAGAATGGCATGAGCGATGCCAAAATCGTCCTTGGACCAGGCGACTTTGCCAGTGGCTGCTTCCACGCAGCGGAGATGTCCTTCGCGGGTATCTTCGCGGCCGTGGATGCCATAGAGGTAGCCCTCATGCTCGACCGCGGTCGTGTATTGGCTGGAGAGCGTGTCGTCATTTCCCCAAACTTCGCTCGCTTTGCCGCCGTCGAGCGACCGCAGTTCCGCGCCGATGTTGTAACTGGCGGTGACGAACAGTTTGCCGCCAACGATCAACGGTGTGGCCGCATTCACGGTCGGTCCTCGTTTGCCGAAAGGAAACAGAACCTTCGCTTCATCCGTCGCGGGGTCGAAGGCAACACAGTTCATCCGCGTGATGAAGACGGCCTGTTCCTTACCCCCAATTTTGGCTGCTGTGGGCGCTGAGTAGCTGCCGACTTCGCTGGTACCTTTCCAGATGGTCTTGCCCGTAGCTGGGTCGAGCGCGACGAGACCGGCGTCTTTTCCGCCGACGTTCACCACCAGCTTGCCACCGACGAGAATCGGCGTGCTTCCCGCGCCAAAAAATCCTTCATCGCCGTCGTAGTCCACGTACAGTTCACGGCTCCAGAGTTTCTTGCCGTCGGCCAGTTGAACACAGTGCATGTCGCCGGCGGCGCCAAACACATAGACCTTGCCATCTTGCACCAGGGGAACGCAGCGTGGGCCGAGGTCGGAATCAATTCCGCCGCGGTAGCGAGCTTTGTAATCCGCTTGCCACAGCGACTTTCCATTTGCCACATCGAGTGCTTCCACGCGCTCCTGGTTTCCCACCCGGTGGAACACCACCACTTTCTTGCCCACCACCACCGGCCCTCCATAGCCGCTGCCGACTTTGGCTCGCCAGGCGATTCTCGGCTTGGAAGGAAGGGTGCTGGGGAGCGTTTCTCCCTCCGCCTTGCCGCTGCGGCTGGGGCCGAGAATCTGCGGCCAGTCCCCGGCATTTGTGGACGAAATTTCAAAAATGCTGAAAAACAGGGCAAAAACAACAACAGCCGCCGAGCCAAGTGCTGGCGGAAGGGGGGAGAAGCCACTCTTAGCATTGTTCATGGGGAGGTATCCTTCCAAACTGCTGTTCCCAGCCAAGGTTCGGGCAAAAGCCCTGATTTTCGCACTTTCTGCGCTGGGTGAGTTTGTCAATTTTAACGATTAGTCTTATCATAGAGGACGGTGCAAGAGGTGGCATGGGAGGAAAAGGACTACCGGGACGGCGGGCGGCTTGAAAGTTGCCTGTCACTCTGTCGGCTGCCGCTTGCGCCTGCAATTCCCATACGGAGTTCCCTTTGTCACGCCTTTTTCGCCTACTCGAGAAAAAACGAGGAGAGCGCCGCACCGGTTCCAACCTGGTCGGCAGCGTGGGGGAGGCTCTGCTTTATGGGGCAATGTTCTTGCTTGGCGTCACCGCTCTCAGCACCCTCATCGCAGTCCACGTCTGGCAGCCGCAAAGCGCCTGGTACACGGTCGGAGTCGGCTTTTGGCTAATGATCGTCGTTCTATCGTCCTTTGTCGTCACGGGAGGGGTCGGTCTCATCTGGACGGTCGTGCGTCTGGGGATCTCCGCCGAGCGCCGCTCCGCATTTGCCACCCACGCGGGCGCGCTCGACCTCGTTCACCAAACAGCTCCGCGCTCCAAGGACCATCCCACCGTTCCCGCCTTCGATGGCCTGACGGACAGCCCTGGCACCGAGCTCGCCTATCGCCTTCCCACGTCGCAATCACCCGGTTGGCGGCTGCTCGCCAAGACGATTTTTGCGTTGCTATGGAATGGCATCGCCTGCGTGCTGTTTGTCGTGGCGACAAAGAGTTGGCTTGAAGGTGCACCGCAATGGTTCCTCACCTGCTTCCTCGTTCCGTATCTGGGGGTCAGCGGCTGGAGCATCTATTACCTCTTCCAACAAATCTGGATTCACACCGGCCTTGGCCAGACCGCCGTCGAAATCTCGGACCATCCGCTTTATCCGGGGCGCGAGTACCAGGTGCATCTCTCGCAAGCCGGCCACATCGATATCAAGTCCATCGAGCTTTGGCTCGTCTGCGAGGAAGAAGTCACTTACCGCCAAGGGACCGACATTCGCCACGAGCTCCGCACCGTCTTCCAGCAGCAATTGATGACGCAAGGGCCTGTCGAAATTGAGCCCTCCCAGCCGTTTCGCGCCTCTTGCACTCTTCCTATTCCCGATGCGGCCATGCACTCATTTCAGTCGGAGCACAACGCCGTCCGTTGGAAAATTCTGGTTCGCTGTGCTCCCGCCCACTGGCCGGAATTTGAACGCCGCCACCCGATCATCGTTTTCCCGGGGGAAGCGACCCTGCGGGCCGTGGTGACGCCCGCGCTGACGGGGCCAGCCACCCGCGGCCAGCGTAGCCCGGTCTTCGCCTCCATCGAGGTTGTGGCATGACCATGGAGCCGCTCATCAGCCTCTGCCTGGTCGGGCCGCGGCGCAGTTATGCCGCCGGCGACGAGCTGGTTGCCGAGTATCAACTCGATGCCGTGTTACCGGACGAAGTGCAGGCCGTCGAAGCATCGGTCCTGTGGTATACGGAAGGGAAGGGAGAAGAGGATATGGGAGTCCACTTCTTCGAACGCCGTTTGCCCAGCGACGAGGAAGACAGCGACCTCCGTCCCTTGCGACGTTTCCGTACCACGCTCCCGAGCAGCCCGCTAAGCTATGCCGGCGCGATCTTCACGATCTGCTGGTGCGTCCGCGTCCGCCTCTTTCTCCGCCGCGGCCGCGAATACCTCCAAGAGCAGCCCTTCACGCTCGGCTCGGTTCCCGCCATCGTGCGGCAAGAAACGGTAGCAGTTTAGAGTGAACTTCGCCGTGTGCCGGCACCCTTCGCCTTTCCCACGGGCTTCGTTTTTCCCCTTATTAATCTGGCCCCGGTTCTTTCCGCTGCGTGCCATTGATGATTCGCCCCCAGCGGCCGATAATCTTGGGCGTTAGCACTTTTTCCCGCGATTTGTTCGCCTTTTCGCAAGGAGCCCGTCATGGCCCTCGTTCCTCTCCGTGTCGTTCTGGATCATGCCGCTGAAAATGGGTACGGCGTGGCGGCTTTCAATGTCAATAACATGGAGCAGATTCAGGCCATCATGGAAGCGGCCGTGGAGACCGATTCGCCGGTCATCATCCAGGCTTCGCGCGGAGCGAGAAGCTACTCGCAGGACAATTACCTCCGGCACCTGATGCTCGCCGCCGCGGAGCTCTATCCGCAGATTCCCACCGTCATGCATCAGGATCACGGTAACAGCGTCGATACCTGCCTCTCCGCCATCAAAAACGGCTTCACCAGCGTCATGATGGACGGCTCGCTGAAGGAAGACGGCAAGTCGCCGGCTGATTACGACTACAACGTGAAGGTCACTGCCGAAGTTGTGAAGCTCGCCCACGCCAAGGGTGTCTCCGTGGAAGGGGAACTCGGCTGCCTCGGCTCGCTGGAAAGCGGCGAGGGGGAAAAGGAAGACGGCCACGGCGCCGAAGGCAAGCTCTCGCACGACCAATTGCTCACCGATCCTGATGAAGCCGAGCGGTTCGTCAAGGCGACCGGCGTCGATGCCCTGGCGGTCGCCATCGGCACCAGCCACGGAGCCTATAAATTCACCCGCAAGCCGGATGGCGAAGTGCTGGCCATGGATCGGATTGAGGCCATTCACAAAAAGCTCCCCAACTGCCACCTCGTCATGCACGGCAGCTCGTCGGTGCCGCAGGAATTGCAAGACGAGATCAACCGCTACGGCGGCAAGATCAAGCAGACCTGGGGCGTACCGGTGGAAGAGATTCAGCGCGGCATCAAGAGCGGTGTCCGCAAAATTAACGTCGACACCGACTGCCGCCTGGCCATCACCGGTGCCATCCGCAAAGTCCTCTGGGAAACCCCGGACAAGTTCGACCCCCGCGACTACCTCAAGCCCGCCCGGACCGCCATGCAGAAAGTCTGCGTCGCCCGGATGAAATCTTTCGGCCAGGCCGGCAATGCCAGCAAGCTGCGGGCGAAATTGGCGAAATAGGGATTTATCGGGTGGCATGCCCACTGCTCTGAGTGGCCATGTGTCCACAAGTCACGCCCACGCAAAGCCGTGGGCGTGCCACCCGTCACTTTCAAAACGGCTTGCTGGGAATGGCAGGGGGGCTCTGGCGTCTTTAGAATGAGGATGTCCGGGACGACCGTCTTTCTTCATCCCCTGTGTGGGAGGTATGCCGTGAATGCGACGCTGCTGATTCTGGCCTGTCTAATGAGCGCCCCCGAGGAAGCCAAAGCGGCCAAGCCGGAGACTGCAAAAAAAGAGGTGAAAGAGGCCGTCAAAGCCGACGCCAAGAAGCCCGAGCCTGCGAAGGGAGCCGAAAAAGAGGTTCCCGCTAAACCGCCTGAGAAAAAGGAAGAGAAGAAAGAAGAAAAAGCGGCGTCCGACGCCATTGCTGCCAAGGTTCGCACCCTGATCAAACAACTCGACGCCGGCGAACAGGCAAAACGCGAAGCGGCTGAGAAGGAACTGATCGCCCTCGGGCAGGACGTCCTCCCGCTCCTTCCCAAGCCGGATGCCCGGACACCGGCCGAAGTGAAGAACCGGCTCAAGCGGGTCTACACCGCTTTGCTCAACCTGGCCGTCGAGGCCTCGACCAAGCCGGCCTTTGTCACCCTCCATGGGGAGATGACTCTCTCCGAGGCAATGGCCGCCGTTGAGAAGCAGACCGGCAACAAGGTCGTCGACAAACGGGTGGAGTTCAATCAAGAAGCGCCCGACCCCAAGATCAAGTTGGCCTTGGAAAAAGTTCCCTTCTGGCAGGCGCTCGATACGGTCCTCGATGGTGCCAGTTTGCAACTTTACAACTACGACGTGGAGAGCGGAGCGCTCGCATTTATCGCGCGCGGCGAAGGGGCCCTCCCGCGCTCCACTCGCGGCGGCTACGGCGGGCTCTTTCGGCTGGAGCCTACGAAGCTCGAGGCGACCAGCGATCTGCGAAACCCGATGAACAAAGGACTCAAGCTCACGGTGGATGTCGCCTGGGAGCCGCGAGTCCGGCCGGTAGTGCTGGAGCTCGCCCCCGGCGATTTAAAGGGAACGGACGAGGCGGGCGGCGAAATCGTCAGCGATGCCGGCATGGAGACGTTGGAATTCCCGGTTCGCGGCACCAATGCCGGCGTGGAACTCGAATTCGGCTTTATGCTTCCGCCTCGGACCGTGAAGCAAATTGCTTCCATCAAGGGGAAAATGTCGGCGCTGGTGCTCGGCCGGATCGAAGAGTTTGTGTTCATCGATCTGGACAAGGCCAAAGGCGTGGAACAAGAGCGCGGCGGCGTGACCGTGGTGATGCGGGAGTGCAAGAAGAACGGCGAGATTTACGACGTGAAGGTCCGCGTGAAATTCGGCGAAGCCGGGAAAGCCCTCGAATCCCACCAGGGCTGGATTTACGACAACGAGTGCTACTTGCTCGACAAAGCCGGCAACAAGATTGAAACCGCCGGCCTGGAAGCAACCTCGACCGGGGCCAATGAAGTCGGGCTGGATTTCAAGTTCGACCTGGGCGAAGAGACTTCCCCCAAGGGATTCAAGTTCATCTACAAGACCCCGGCGGCGATCGTGCGGATCCCGATTGAGTTTGAGCTGAAGAATATTGATCTGCCGTAGGGTTGGAATAGGCCACGGATTGAACACGGAGGAAACACGGATTATGGTCGGTTGTTAGCAGGGGCTTGGTTGTGTGGATGGAAATCTTCTCTCATGAAACTGGTACTCTTGCTGTTCTTGACAGTGCTACGCAGATACCAGCCTGACGCGCAAGCGAAGGGCAGCTTGGCCGAAGTGTGGTCGTCATCCTGCCGTAACCTGCTAGGAATACTGTCCTTCGCTTGCGCGTCAGGCTGGTGTTGCGAGCTAATGGCAGCCGCACCTGACGAAAAACTCGTCGCTGCTCCACAGGAAGTGGCGGCTACGGTGGACAACGCGCCGATTAGTGCGGCTGAAGTCGAACGGGAAGTAGCCTTGGCACTGAAGGGGCGGAAGATCGAGGGGGAGACTCTCGCCCGGCTGAAGAAGCATGCCCTGGAGCAAGTCATTGACCGGCATCTGGTCCTCCGATTCTTGCAGGCGAATAAGCAGGCTGCCAGCAAGGAGGACGTCGATTTCGCCCTCGCCCGCTTGGTGCGGCAGCTCAAGGCGAAGGATATAACCCTGGCATCCCACCTGAAAACCATCGGCATGACCGAAGCCAAAGTCCGCCAGGAGCTGCTCTGGAAGATCTCCTGGGCGAGGTACGTCGAGTCCCGCTCCAAAGACGAAAATCTCAAAAAGTACTTCGACATGCACCGCGCCGAATTTGATGGGGGCGAATTGAAGGTGGCGCACATACTCCTCCTGGTCCCCACCGGTGATGACGCGAAGCTGCAAGCAGCGATTCAGATCGCCACCGCGATTCGCGAGGAAATCACTTCCAGCAAGACGGCTTTCGCCGATGCCGCCAAGAAGCACTCGCAAGCACCTACCGCCAAGGACGGCGGCAACATCGGCGCCATTCGCCGCCACGAGCCAATGCCCGAGGACTTCAGCAAAGCCGCCTTCGCCCTTAAGAAAGGAGAAGTCAGCCCGCCCGTCGTTTCCCCCTTCGGCGTCCACCTCGTTCAGGTCCAGGAAATCATCCCCGGCAAACGGACCTGGGAAGACTGCCGCGAGGAGCTGCGCCCCGCGGTGACGCTCTATCTATTCCGCTGGATTGCCGAGAAGGAGCGGAAGGGAGCGAAGATTAGCTATTGAGCTTTCCCGTTATTGTATTATAATACCATAGTAGGGTCCCGCGAGTCATGAATGTCGGTGTAATTTGGGATTTGGACGATGACCCGGAAGGCAACGTCGAACACTGCGCGGAGCATGGAGTTTCCAAGGAAGAAGTCGAGGAGGTGCTGGACTCGGCCACCGATCACGATGTTAGTCGATCATCCGGCCGGCCTGTGGTGTTCGGGGATACGCTTGCGGGGCGGCATCTCCTGGTTGTTTATGAAGAGATCGACACCGATACGGTCTATCCGGTAACAGCTTACGAGGTTCCCCGAGGATCATTCTCATGACCATTCGACGCATCCAGCGAGACCGACGACTCACCCCGGAAGAAGGTGCGAAATACAAGAAGGTGCGCGAGCAGGTGGCGGCGGAGTTGCCGGAACTCATCGCCAGGCACCATGATCGACTAGCCTCGCTGGACCAACTCGATCTGCTGCTTGGACAACTCAAGGCTGCCAGGGAAGCCAAGGGACTAAGCCTGACGGACGTCACAGAATTGACGCAGATGGACCCTTCGGCCCTTTCCAAGTTGGAGTCAGGCCAGCGTTCAAATCCGACGGTCGAAACGCTGGTCCGTTATGCCGAGGCGGTGGGAAAACGGCTTATCGTTACGTTGGCTGACGCATGAGCCGGTCGCCTCCAGAATTCACTATGGATGATCGCTCGCGTCGCCAACTCGCACGACTGTTGCTGGCGTGGTTCGCGGAGAATCACCGCAAGCTTCCCTGGCGGGGAACGCGTGATTTGTACCGCATCTGGGTCAGCGAAATCATGCTGCAACAGACGCAGGTCGCCGCGGTGGTTCCTTACTTCGAGCGGTTTCTGATCAGCTTCCCTACGGTCGCCGAGCTGGCCGCCGCTCCGGAGGAGCAGGTGCTGCGGCACTGGGAAGGGCTTGGTTACTATCGGCGGGCGCGGCAACTCCATGCGGCTGCAAGGATGATTGCGACAGAGCATGACGCGGAATTTCCCAGAGAGTTTGAACAGGTTCGCGCGCTTCCTGGAATCGGCCGCTACACCGCCGGGGCCATCCTCTCGCTCGGGCTCGACCACCGGCTGCCGATATTGGAGGCGAACACCATCCGCCTCCTCAGCCGGCTGGCGACTTATCGCGGTGACACTGCCAGCACCGCGGGACAGAAATTCCTCTGGGCAATGGCCGAGCAGATTCTCCCCCGCAAAAACGTCGGACAGTTTAACCAGGCCCTGATGGAGCTCGGCAGCCAGATCTGCACTCCCCGCCAGCCAAAATGCGAAGAGTGCCCGCTGGCAACGCTCTGTCCGACCAGGAAGCTCGGCCTGACCGAGAGCATCCCGGCTTCCAAGAAGCCGAAGCAGTACGAAGAGGTAGTCGAGGCGGTCGTCGTTATTCGCCACGGTAGCAAGGTGTTTGTCCGCCGTCGCGGTCAAGAAGAGCGATGGGCCGGGCTCTGGGACTTTCCTCGCTTCGCTTCCGCCAAAGCCTCTCCCCATGCACAGCGGGTAAAGGCTCTCGCCGCCAGTACTGCACTGCAAACCGGCATTGAGTTCGAAGGCGCGGAGCTACTCACCACACTGAAACACGGCGTTACTCGTTTTCGAATCACGCTGCACTGCTATCAGGCCCAGTTCACTGGCTTAGCCGCCGCGACCACGCGAGGAAACCGCCGCGTGGTCGCGGCGGCTAAGCTTGAGCAAGCTTGGGTAAACGTCAGCAAGTTGGAGGAACTTCCGCTCAGTGTCACCGCGCGCAAAATTGCCCGAATGCTGGTTTCCGAGTGAGTCGCGCTACTTGTCCTTCTTCCGCGCTGCCAGATAGTCGGCGATCTTCTTCTGGCTTTCAGTGAACTCCTTTTCTTCCTTGCTCTTGTCCTCCGCCTGCTCGATTTCGATGATGGCCGCCTGGGCGCGGGTCTTCAACCCTTGGTCCTCGGAGATGAGGCACTCCCGCAGAGCCGGCAAATGGGGGGCGGCCTTCTTACCGAATAGCGGCAGCGAGCCCGCGGAATTGAGGCGGACCCAGCTATCGGTGTCATCCAGCATCTTGGCGACCCCTTGCATGTTTTCCGCCCCAAAATGGTTCAGCGAAGCCAATTGGCCGCAGCCCCAGCCGCGAACGGTCTTGTCCTTGCTCGCGGCAATGCCGGCGGCCACGCGCTTGCTCAGAGTTGGAATATCGAGGAGCGTCACACCCTTGGGAATTATCAGCTTCGCGAGGTCGATGTCGCCGCCAATGTATATCGTCAGTCGCGGGTCCTTGTTCCAGACTTCGTCCCCTTTGTCGAGCGTCAGCAGATGCTTGGAGATGCCGCCGAGGATGTGCAGCTCCCAGTTGTGAGGCACTTCCTTGCGGCCAAAGGTCTGGGTAACGCCCGGCCCCGGCCGCAGCAGCACTTCGTGAGTCTTTAGTTCGATCTTGGCAAACTCCGCCAGGGCTGCGTTCAGTTCCTTCGTCGTCCCTTTGTAGAAGAAGTGCTCGTTCCCGTTCACCCAGTTGCTGTAGACGCGGGCCTTGTCGTTGAGGACCGACATAATTCCCTTCCACTCGGTGTAATTCGCCTCGTGGAGCGGCTCATTGCCGATGGTTTCCTCGCCGAGTCCATAGACCCGCATCGCCAGAGCACTTAGGACCGCTATTGCCGCGATCAATGTCAAAAAAAATCGTCGCATTGCATGCTCCAGTTCTTCGAGTCCACAGATCCACGTTGATATGACGAACTGTCTCGATTTCCGTTTCTCCTATCATCCGCGATTTCGGGAATTGCAGGCAGGCCATCGAGGGCGTAACTTCAACAGGCTGATGAGTTTACCAGCGAACTGATACTTACAAGGAGTCGCCCATGACCACGGAATTTCTCAACCCTCCCTCGCTTTGCCCCACCTTCGGCTGGACGCATGTTGTGAGCGTGAGCGGCGGCAAGACGATCTATATCTCTGGGCAGGTCGGCATCAACGAGAAAGGGGAGGTCGTCGGCAAAGGGGACATGAAGCGGCAGACGGAGCAGGCGTTCGAGAACATCCGCCTGGCCTTGGCCGCCGCGGGAGCCAACTTTCAGCATGTCGTCAAAACGAGCCTCTTCGTCGTCGGCCTGAAAGCCGAGCATATCCCCATCATTCGCGAAGTTCGCAGCCGGTATGTCTGGGCGGAACATCCCCCCAGCAGCACGCTGGTTGGCGTGAGCGCCCTTGTTGGCCCGGACTGGCTGATTGAGATTGAGGCGGTCGCTGTCGTGCCGTAAGCACTGGTCCAATTCGCCTCCGCTAGCGGCCCCTTTCGCCTTGTCCTGCCGATGGGATTTTAATACTATCCGCCCCCCGGAAGCCGGAAGGACGAAAGGTGCTGCCCCTGTGGAAATGACTCCTCTAGCTCGATGTGCGAACCGCCCCGGATATCGCTGGCTGCGGCTGCTGGCGCTGGCGCTGCTCGTGTTCCAGTCGCTCGGTCCGCTGGCGGGCTGCGCTGCCCTGAATCTGCTGGAAGGAAAGTTGCCGAGTGAGGATGAGGACGACCTGGGAATTGTGACCCGGCCGTACCCCGGATGGGAGAATAAGGCCAAGGAGACGCTCGATAAGATTCCGTCGGCTGGTGAGAAGCAGCAAACCGCACCTGCCGCCACCGCATCTCCCACTGCCACGCCCCCCGCGAACAGTTCGGTTCCAGCGGCAACCAACGTCAACACCAACGTGACGACCGAGCAGCCCGCCGCTCCTAATCCGGCTGCCGCAACTAGCACACCTTCGTTGCCTGCCTCGGCTACCTCTCTCACGACATCTCCCAACCAGCCCTCCTCGGCCAAACTTGTGGAAGCGCTTCCGAGACTTGCAGCGGCCGCTCCAGCCCTCGGTCATCCCACTCATAACAATCCGCTGGCAGTCGCCGGCGCGGAAGCAAATCCCGTCCAACCAACGGCAGCCGTGGGAGACAAAAAAGTCGAGCCGACCGCGGCGGAACGGCTGGCCACGTTGATCAAGCAACGGAGCGAGTTCCTCTCCGCGCTCAAGGCTGAGGTCAATCGCCGCCGCGGTTCCACCAGCGACGACGAGGAGTTGACTCGCCTGGAAAAGGAACTCCGCCTGGTGCAACTCGCCGGCGAACAACCGGAAGAAGCGGTGCGGCAGATCGATGCCCTCGATGGCCCGGAGCGGGACGCCTTCGCTCACTTGCTCATGGGCCTCGCCACCTGGATGAATGCCGACGAGGCCCGCCGCCCGACGCTCCGCAACGCCAAAATTGTCCGCGAAATCCGCGATGCCGCCGCCGAACTCGCCTCCGCCAGCAAGCTTGACGTGCGAAACCTGGCCTTCTGCGAAAAAGTGGAAAGCTACGGCTGGTACACCGAGTTCTCACGCAGCCAGTTCAAGCCAAAGCAGCAAGTCATCCTGTACGCGGAGGTGGAAAACTTCTCCGCCCTCCGGATCGCCGACGACTCGTATGAAACGGAGCTGCAAGGCTCTTATCAAATCTTCGACAGCCGCGGCAATCTGGTCGACGAGCGAGAACTGCCGCTGGACAAGGAAGTCTGCCGCAACTATCGGCGGGACTATTTCCTGGCATACTTGATCTATCTCCCCGACGGGATCTCCACCGGCAACTACCGCCTGGAACTGACCATCGAGGACAAGAAGGGCTCGGCACTTCAGCAGGAGTCCAAATCGCAGCGCGGCGAGAAGGAAGACAAGCTCGCCGTCAAATCGCCAAGCTCCGCCAGCAGCTACAAGGGGCGGAAGCTCGGCACGGGAACGATTGAGTTCACCGTCAAATAACTCCCTCTCCCGTTGAGAGAGGGCTGGGGCGAGGGTGTTGCGACTACTTCGACTTCTTCTCGTCCGGCTTCTTCTCACTCTCAGTCGTCGTCTTGGCCGCCTCGTCGGGCTTGGTCTCTTCGGCGGACTTTTTCTTGCCAGACTTCTTTTTGGCCTCAGCTTCTTCCTTCACCTTGGCGAGCTTTTCCTTCTGTTCGGTCGAAAGAAGTTTTTCGATCTCCTCCGTCTGTTTCGCCTTAAGCCCGTCGATCTGGCTCTGCAAATCCTCAAGCTGCTTCACATACTTTGCCTGGATGGCATAGATCTGGTCCCGCTGTTCGTCGGTCACCACATCCTTGTAATACGCCGGCAGGCGGCCCTTGGCCTTGTCTTTTGCGCCGGCCTTGGCTTTGGGATCTGCTTTCTTGGTCTCCTGCCCAATGGAATTGAGAGAAACAACGGCGACAACCAGGGTGGCGGCACAAGTCGCGACGACAAACTTCTTCCAAATGGGCAACGGCATCGAAGTTACTCCGGGTGATGGGGTGGGATGGAGTGCAAGGAGTATGCATTCCTATTTTTGGCTAATGTAACGCCCCCATTTGGTAAAGAAAAGCAAATTTCCCTGCCTTTTGAGCAAAATGGGTCACATCTTCCGCGAGTCATACGCCCAGTGCAGCAGCGCCTGCCGCTGGCGAGGGCGGCACTTAAAGTCCCCCTTGCGGCAGTTGTTCTTGACCTGAGAGATGTGCCGGCGGATGGCCCGCCACCGCTTGATTTGCCGCTCGTCGTCCTCGCAGCGGCGGCCCAGAAAATAGCGGCAGTACCACTGAAACCAGCCGCGAGGGTCCTCGTGATAGATCCACCCCTTCTCCCGCCAGACGGACAGGGGCTGCGAAGCAGTCACGCCAAAGAAATTGAGTTTCGGATCGTGCTTCTGCGGAGACAGCTTCGCGTTCTCGAACCAGTCCTTGGGAAACTCCTCCCGGCAGTCGGTCATGTACTTCCCGCCGAACACTCCCAGCTCCAGCATCTCCTTCGGCGTCAACTCCGGGCGAAAATCCGGATGGGAACAATGCCCCATCGGCTCTGTCAACTTGTAGACGTAGCCCAGCTGCATGAGGTCGTGGACTTGGACGAGGCAGGGTTTCATAAAAAACAACAGCCTGACGCGCAAGCGAAGGGAATTTGTCCACACCGATGGATGCCTGCCCTTCGCTTGCGAGTCAGGCTGGTGTCCAGAAGCTTGATTCACATGATTCACGTTCCTTTTTAGCTTCCTCGACTCGCACAAGCCACGGCCCGGTAACGCTTTACGGCTCATGAATCAGTGAATCAGTCCATTTCTTGATTCATGAATCGCCCGCCCCGCCAGTTGGAGTCCCGCCTTTAGGCGGTCTTCCGATTCCGGCTGAAGCCGGGACTCCAACGGTCTCCTCTGATAACCCCCCGCGCCCCGAGCCTGATACAGCTTTTCAGCATCCTCGTTTTTGGCCGCCCCGCGCACAACCCAAGGTGCGGAAACGCTTTGCGGCCCCTGAAGCGATACAGCAGCCGTGTTCTTGATACAGGCCCCGTCCGCCCCTTTCGGGTGGATTTCTCTGAGTTTGATAAGTCTTTTGCAGCATGTGCGCATGACTTATTCGCAGTTGGAGTCCCGCCTTTAGGCGGTCTTCAGATTCCGGCTGAAGCCTGTACTCCAACGGTCCCCCCAGGGAACTTATCGCGCCATTACAACCCAATTGGAAAAGAACGCACCCTCCCTGGCCCCGTGCGCAGCTCCGCCGCTATTTGTACAAGTATACACATACCGATTGGCACAGGCAAGCCCCGGGCAGCCAGAATTTTCAGGATTTTTCCCCGCCCAGCGAGCCCTAAGCGTCAGCGCGGGGAGTCTTCGCTCTGAACTCCACTCGCTAACGCTTGTGGCTCGCTTTCGATTAATATTATCCCTCATGGCGTGGTGGCTCCTCACCAACAGAACGTACGGCACCTGGCTCCCCGGTGATCCGCGGGGGAGCGTGACCTCGGTGCGCGATCGTCGTCCGGGGGAACCGGAAAGTGAAGTGCGATTGGAACATGACCTCCCTGGCCAGGAGCCCGAGCCTTACATCCCCGGCCTCTACCGGGCTTCCCTGGAGCAACTGAAGGGGCCGCCGATGTACCTCGACCTCGCTCAGGCCGAACTGGTCCTGGTCCAGTTCCAAGAGACGGCGGCGTACCGCGGCAGGCTCCTCCGGGCGGCGGCCATTATGTGCAACCACTTTCATCTGGTGGTCCGCGCGCCCGATGAAGTCGATCCCGGGAAGATGCTCGCCGATTTCAAGGCGTATGCCTCGCGGGTCCTCAATCGCCGCTACGGCGTTCCCCCTTCCGAAAAATGGTGGACCACCCGGGGCTCGAAACGGAAGCTCAATACCGACGATTTTTTCCTCACGGCGATTTAGTACGTGCTGGAGAAGCAAGAATCGCCGCTGGTGGTGTATTCCAGCGAGCCCCCCTCCCATAGTGAGCCCCAAGCGTAAGCGCGGGGAGCTTTTTCTTAGCAACGCGAAGACTCCACGCGCTGACGCTTGTGGCTCGCTGAGCGTGGGGGGCTCGCTTTCGCCGAACAGGAATAGCACTTCGGTCCCGCTGGCTCACAGGTCGCCTGGCGATTGGGATGGCCGCACTGCGGGCAGGCTTCGGCTTCGACCGAGATCTTGTTACCGCATGCGGAGCAGTTGATGAGAGGCATAGTGCACCTCGGAATTAGTCTGTTTCACCAACATCATAGTATTCTGTCAGCCAATTGATTGTCCGCAGCGCATCGACCGCATGGTCGGACCAGTGACCATGAAAACTGAAGTGCCATTCCCAAACGATATCTGACGAGCCTGAAACGCCATCCCAATGCATCAGCCCATTCTTCAAATCACGCCAGATGTCGGCCAGGTCGTCAGAGAGACTACAGAGGTTGGGATCGTCGACGGCCTTCTTGATGGGGTCAAAAATCTCCCAGTATTGGTCTTGGGGTCCTAAAAATTCTTGCAACTGAACGAACATTTGCCCCCATTGCTCGGTCGTAATGTCGCGATGATTCATGTCGTGGCTACTTTCGACTTCGGGAAGGCGAAGCGCCCGATAGTACAGCACTGGCAAGAGTTCGCGAACCTTCGCCAGAAAGTCTCTTGGAGAGTACTGCTGGTGCCCTTCGATGAGCGAGCAATACTCAGCCGCCGTTGCCACGAATTCGTCGATGGACGAATCTGGGAGTGAAGTCAGTGCATCTCGGGAATCGGAAGGCATGACCCTATTTCTCTCGCGCCGCCGAACCGCAGGCAATACCTGACAAGAGAACGATGGATCTGACTTCCCTTCGCGGCCTGGTATCTTGGCGTGGTATTCCAATCAATCACTACTCTTGTCGCGTTTTTCTTTCTCTAGTTTCCACTCTCGATACATGCGCCAGGCTACCCATGGCAAAACGGGAATTAGCCATGTTCCTGGATCGAAAAGCGAAATGATGAGCGGCCAAAGCCAGAGACGTTGATAACCTAACAGACATGCAAGCCCAGCCAGAACAAACGTCAGCAACGGAACAAAGGTGACTCCTTTATCGCTACCTCTCCATTTTCCAACGATCGTTACGATGAGTGACACGAGCGCGCTAACAGAAATGATTGCCGACAACCCTGCGAGACCATACGCAACATTTAAGAGGATTCGCTCCACTACGCACTTTCCGCCTCATAATCCGACTCGGCGAAGGTGTCTTCTTCCTCTTCTTGATCCATCCCATCCGCGGAAGAGTCGGCGTCGAGTTCTTCGTCCTCGTCCGCTTCAAAGGATGAGTCCGCACCTTCGTCGGTTTCCTCCGGTTCGGGGACTTCATCCAGCCGCACCTTATTGTTCCGCTTCTTCGCCGGGGCAGAATTGGCGTTGAACGATCCGGACTTCCCCTTGGGTTCTTCCACTCCTTCGCCCGCTTGCATCGCTTCCCAGTCTTCGACGGTGATAATGACTTCCCGCGCCTGCGAGCCGGCGTACTGGCCGACGATGCCGTCTTCGGCCATGAAGTCGATGAGGCGGGCGGCGCGGCCGTAGCCGATACCGAGGGCTCGTTGCAACAGGGAGACGCTGCCGCGGCCTTCGCGGATGACGACGTCGACCGCGGACTCGTACATGTCGTCCTTTTTCCGCATCGCGGCCAGGCGGTCCTCGCCGGGTTCGCCCGGCTTGGTCACCTTCATGTTGACCAGCTCGTTGACAAAATGCTGCTCGCCGGTGCTGACGCAGTCCACGATCTTGTTGATTTCCTCGTCGCTGAGGTACGTCCCCTGGCCGCGGAGGAGCGTGCTGGTGCCGGGCCAGAGGAACAGCATGTCGCCGTTGCCGAGCAGC
>JBJXFF010000050.1:0-8858 GCA_046153945.1 Pirellulaceae bacterium | reverse complement strand
GCATTGCGCTGCGCTCCATGCACCCTTCGAATTCTCCGCCTACAACAGCTCGCTCGCCAAATCCGCTAGAGCCGACCTCTCCCCCTTCTCCAACGTCACATGGGCGAAGATCGGCTGTCCCATCATCCGGTTGATGAGGTAGGAAAGGCCGTTGGAAAGTGCATCGAGATACGGCTGGTCGATCTGCTGTATATCGCCGGTCAGCACGATTTTTGTCCCTTCGCCGGCGCGGGTGATGATCGTCTTCACTTCGTGCGGCGTCAGGTTCTGAGCCTCGTCAATAATAAAGAAGATCCGCTGCAAGCTCCGCCCGCGGATGTACGCCAACGGTGTGATCATCAGCTTGTCGGTTTCCCGCATTTCGTTGATTCGCTGGGCCGCCGCGTCGTGATCGCCAAATTGATGGCGAATCACCGTCAGATTGTCGTAAAGCGGTTGCATGTACGGATCGAGCTTCTGCTCGACGTCGCCAGGTAAAAACCCGAGATCACGATTTCCCAGCGGCACTACCGGCCGGGCAAGCAGAATCTGCCGATACCGCTGCCGGCATTCCAGCGCGGCTGCCAGTGCCAGCAGCGTCTTTCCGGTCCCAGCCGTTCCCGCCAGCGTCACCAGCTTGATGTCGTCGTTCAGCAGCGCCTTCAGTGCAAAGCTCTGCTCCGCGTTCCGAGGGGTAATGCCATACGTGGTCAACTTCTCCACGCGGGCGAACGCATGTTCGGCCGCCCGGTACGTCGCCAGCACCGATTTACTGCCGTTTCGAAGGATGAAATTCTCATTGGCGACCGGCCTTTCCACTTCCGGCAGTTCAGCCTGCGGCACCATCCCGCCATTGACATAGAAGTGGCTGATGGTGTCCGACGTGATCCCTTCGACGATTCGCTTGCCGGTATAGAGTTTGTCAAAACTTTCCACCTTGTCGGACGTATAGTCCTGGGCGAAGAGGCCAAACGACTTAGCTTTCATCCGCAGGTTGGCATCCTTCGTCACCAGAATGACCGTACGACTGTGCTCTCGCTTTTGCAGCATCAATGCCGTGTTGAGGATGCGGTGGTCCGGCGAGTCTTGGAAGAACGCCCCCTTCAGCCGACTTTCGAGTTCCCCGCCAAGGACCACGCGAATGTTGCCGCGCCCCTCTCCGAGCGGCGCTCCTTGAGCGCTGAGAATGTCCCCCGTCAGCCCATCCATCTGCCGCAAGAATTGGCGGGCGTGAAAATGAATGTCTTCGTTTCCTCGCTTAAATTTATCGAGCTCCTCGAGGACCGTGATCGGAATCGCAATGTCGTGCTCGTGGAAATTGAGAATGCTGCCGCTGTCGTGCAGCACCACGTTCGTGTCCAGCACGAACAACTTGGGGAGCGGAGCGGGCATAATCATGTCGCCTCCTTGCGTAAGCGGCCTGGCTTCATTTCCGGCTGCGTCCGATGCACCGGCAACAGTCTGTTCCATTGGGCAAAACGATGCAAGTTCGATTTGTCGATCTTCCAAAGGGGCCTTTTAACCCAGAACCGTAATGGCTATTGAATAGTATGCGTAAAGTGCTGGAAGTAAAGAGGTTTCGATAGGCCAATAATTCCCATGCTCCAAAAATTCCACGAATCCAATCGCAATCTTCTCGTCAACATTAGCGGAAACTTAGTCCACCGCGACCAGGCTGGTATCAGTCCGTTCGATTCCGTGGTCCAAGGAGGAGACGCCGTGTGGGAAGGGCTGCGGCTCTACCAGGGTCGCATCTTCAGGCTGACCGAACATCTGGACCGGCTGCGCAGTTCGGCGCTCGCATTAGCCTTCGCCCAGATTCCGACGCACGAGGAAATCACCGAGCAAATCCGCCGGACACTCGCCGCCAACCAGATGACCGACGGCGTTCACATCCGCCTCACCCTCACCCGCGGCGTCAAGCTCACCAGCGGCATGGACCCGCGGCTGAACCAGGCCGGCCCCACGCTCATCGTCCTGGCCGAGCATAAGCCGCCCGTCTACGACAAGGCGGGCCTCTCCCTCATCACCAGCAGCGTCCGGCGTTTCCCTCCCGATTGCCTCGACCCGAAAATCCACCACAACAACCTGCTGCAATCCATCCTCGCCAAGATCGAAGCCAACGTCGCCGGCGCGGATGACGCCCTCATGCTCGACATCCGCGGCTTCGTCGCGGAAACCAACGCCACGCACTTATTCCTGGTTCATGGGGGAGCCGTACTAACTCCTCGCACCGTCGCCTGTCCCGAAGGAATCACCCGCGCCACGGTTTTGACGCTCTGCCGCGAACACGGCATTCCCTGCGAAGAGCGAGATCTGTCGTTGACGGAGTTCTTCCGCGCCGACGAAGTCTTCTGCACCGGCACGATGGGTGAACTCGCCGCCGTCACGAAGATCGACGGCCGTGTGATTGGCGCAGGAACCCGCGGCCCAATAACGGAGCGATTGAGCGGCCTGTTCGGAGAGTTGACGAATCGGGAGGGAACAAAAGTCGTGGCAGAATGATAGGAGCCAACTCGGCACCCGCCTTTGACGATTTTCAGCCGTCTCCTTAGGATGAGCTTCCCTGCAAATTGCCCTTAAATCATTGGACAAGCTATGAGCCGACCGCGTGTGATTGTCGCCGACTTCCAGCGTGGAGCGATGGATGTTGAGCAAAAGATCCTGGGAGATCTGGCCGACGTCGAGGCACTCGCCGTTTCCTCGGAGGAACAGCTTTGGGGACGCATTGAGGATGCTGCCGCCGTGATGGTGTATCACACCCTCAAGGTGACGCAGGCCACTATTGGCCGGCTGAAGAACTGCAAGTTGATCGTCCGCTGCGGAGTGGGGTTTGACAACGTCGACCACATCTTCGCTCGCAGCAAGGGGATTCCGGTCGCCAATGTCCCCGACTACGGGAACGAGGAAGTGGCGGACTCCGCCATCGGCCTGCTCCTCTCTCTGGCCCGCGGCATTGCCTTTCAGAATACCAAGCTGCGGCCGGCCGGCACGGATTGGAAGTTCGACTACGTCGCTCCCCTCTATCGGCTGCGGGGGAAGACGCTGGGGATCATCGGTCTGGGGCGGATCGGCACCGCGGCCGCCCTGCGAGGAAAAGCCCTCGGCATGGACGTCGCCTTTTACGATCCCTACAAGCCGGACGGCTACGACAAGGCGGTCGGTGTGCGGCGGGTCGAAGTGCTCGAGGACCTGCTGTCGCAGTCGTTCGCGGTCTCCTGCCACTGCCTGCTAACGCCGGAGACACAGCACATCATGAGTGCCAAGACCATCGAGCAGATGCCCAAGGGGTCGTACCTGATCAACACGTCGCGCGGCGCGGTCGTCGACATCGCCGCCATTCCCGCCGCCATCGCCAGCGGCCGACTCGCCGGCGCGGGAATCGACGTCCTCCCCACCGAGCCGCCGCCGGAAGATCATCCGCTGCTCGTCGCCTGGAGAAATCCCGAGCATCCGGCCTATCACCGGGTCATCCTCAACGCCCACAACGCCTTCTACAGCGAGCAAGGGCTGATGGACATGCGGGTGAAAGGGAGCGAAGCCTGCCGCCGGGCACTCCTCGGCCAACCGCTGCGGAATGTGGTGAACTAGCCTCCAGTGTCGCCTTTCGCTCCGCGAAAGGAGCGTACTTTCGCGGAGTGAAAGGCGACTAAAACGGCCTCCAATTCAAAAAATGCACGCCCCCCGGCAGGTCCGTGAGCTTTCGAGGCTCACCTCCCGCAGCATCAACAACAAAAAGCTGAGGATACTTCCCTTCAAAGGAGACAAACGCCAGTTGCTTGCCGTCGGGGCTCCAGCGGACGCGTCCGCAAGGTGTCTTCCGAGTCGTGATTTGCTTCTGCCCGCTGCCGTCGAGGTTCATGACGTAGAGGTTTGGCGTCCCTTCTTTGCGTGAGACAAAGGCAATCCGCTCACCGTCGGGAGAAATATGCGGCCCGTCCGTCGACCCGTGGTGATCTTTCTCCGAGAGCCGGAATTCGACATATCGATTCCCTTCCGTGATGCGGCGAAGGTTCTTCCCATCGGCATCGACGCGATAGACGTCCCCATCCCGGCGGATGAAGACAATCGTCTTGCCATCTGGCGTGAACTGCGGCGCGAAAGACTCCGGGTGATCGGGCGTCAATTCCAGCGGCTTACCGCCCTCCAATTTAGCAATCAACAGGCGATAGCCGCGAGCGGGACCGGAAAGGACGATCTGATCTCCCTTCGGGCTGAGCGCTCCCATGTAGGTGTAGCCAAAGTCGGGAAACAGCAGCTTCGGCTTCGCACCATCCGGCTCGGCCAAAACGACTCGCCCCGTGCTCCCATCATGAACGGTGTAGAGCAACTGCCGCCCATCGCGAGACAGCGTGAAGCCGAACGAGTCCTGCCATGATTTTCCGACTGGCTCCCCCGCCGTGATGTTAACGACCTCGCTCCCATCCGGCCGGCAGCGATAAATCTGCGAGTGCCCCGTCACATTCGACTGGTAATAAATCCATTTGCCATCCGCGCTGAACCCCGGAGCGTTCGCGTCCTTCCCCGGCTGGGCGACTTTGGTCAGGCCGGTGCCGTCGGTCTTCACGCGATAGATCGCCCCCACGGAAGGAGTCGATTCCACGCCCCCCGGAATGTCTTTGGTCTGATATTCCCCTTCCCAGGTGCGAAGCGAGAAGACAATCTCCGAAACCTCTGCCGCAGCAACAGGCCAGCCGCTCAGCAGTCCGATCCAACCGGCGACAAGCACCGCAATTCGACAACCGGAACTAGCAACTCGGCTTACCACAGGGCCTCAATCGGCTTGCCGCCGTCCGCAATCGACTGCGGCCGGCCGGAGGGGTTGGTGAAGTGCAAGTTGGTCGGCACACCCAGGAACTTGAAAAACGTCGCCCGCAAATCGTTGGGGGTAACGGGGTGCGTCTTCGGCTCTTCGCCGCGCGTGGTGGAAGAGCCGATGATCTGCCCCATTTTCATGCCGCCGCCGGCCAGCAGTTGATTCCCGAGTAGCGGCCAATGATCGCGTCCGCCACTGACCCGGTCGACATTCGGGGTCCGCCCGAACTCACCGACGACCGCCAGCAGGATTTTCTTCTCGAGCCCCCGGGCATACAGGTCTTCCAAAAACACGGAGAGTGCCCGATCGAGTTCCGGAACGTACTTGTGCATCTCCTCTTCAATCGTGCCGTGGCCGACCGAAGGATTGGTCCCGTGAGAATCCCAGCTTCCATACCGGACGTTGATCAGCCCCACCCCCGCCTCCGCCAGCCGGCGGGCCAAGAGCAGCTTCTCCCCCAGGTTCTCCTTCCCCTTGCCATATTTCTCCCGCACCTTGGGATCTTCGCGCGACAGGTCAAAAGCCTCCCGCGCCTTCCCCCGAATCAGGTCCACGGCCCGCCCCTCGAATTCACCCAGGGCGTTCATCATGCCGCTGGCATCGATCCGCCGGTTCTGGTTGTCGAGCGCCGCCAAAAGCCCCCGCCGGTCGGCCAGCCGCTCCTGCGGAATCCGGAGTGTCATGTCCCCCATCGCGTTCCCGTGCAAATCGAACGGGCAATACGCCGGGCCGAGCCAACTCGGCCCCTCCGCATAGATATAGTCCTGCTTGACGCACGTCGGCAGCAACGTCGCCGGGTGCGTCGGACCCCGATGCCGCGAAACGACCGCCCCAAAGCTCGGCTGATTCTGGGCTGCCCCAAAAGCCGCCGCCCGGTGGGCGTGGCCAGTCATCAAAAAGTGCGTGGCATCGGCATGGTCGGCTGAATCGTGCGTGTACGAGCGGATGAGGCTGAACTTATCCGCCTGCTGCGAAATCTTCTGAAAGAGCCCGCCGATCAGCGTCCCCGGCACATTGGTCTTGGTCGCCCCGACCACGCTCCGAAACGGCAACGGATTCTCCGGCTTGGGATCGAAGGTCTCGTACTGCGACGGCCCGCCGTTCAGGAACAGCCAGATGATCGACGTGTCCTTGGCCTGCTCCGCGGCCCCTTCGGCCCGCGCCTGCAAGAGGCCGGCCAGCGTCAGCCCCCCCATGCCGAGCGCGCCGATCTTCAGGAAGTCCCGCCGCGACCGGCCGTCGCATCCCCTCCGTCGCTCTGATCCATAAACCGTCAACACGCTCGCACCCTCTTTCACTCAAGCCGCCGTCCAAAAAATACCAAGGCCGATTCTACGCCCCCCAAATCCATGCGTCAACTTTGATGCGTCTTTCCCCACAAACCCGAACGCGCAAGCGAGGGAGGACCTGGAAAGAACATCTTCCCCGCCGCTCCCTCGCTCGCGCGTCGGGCTAGTGACCCGTCCCCCGATAGCATTGTTGGATTCATTGATTCACACTACTTTTTTCCAAGACTTAAGACGATTCACCCCGCCGCAAGTCGTTATGTATACATCTGTTTTGTTGATTGACGTCGCCGTAAGTGTGATTCATGGTCCGATTGTTGATTCACGCCCGCCAGTCGGCTAGAGTCCCGCCTTCAGGCGGTCCCCGATTCCGCACTAACCCGAACTCGCAAGCGAGGGAGCTACCGTGGTAAGGGACTTTTCTCCGTTCCCCCGCGCTTGCGCGTTCGGGTTAGTGGAGAGTAGGCGCACCCCGCCCCTAAATACTATCCAATTGTTTATAAACCACAGTGCCAATAACAAGTCCCAAAAGCAAAAAAAGTTGAAAATACTTTGGGAGGCTATTTTTAGCCCAGCAGGGTCAAAAATGCTCCGGAGGGGCAATCTATCGCAGCCCAGGGTCGCTCGCTACGAGAGCACCCTGGAGATGACGAAGGGAGACTAGTCGTTGCGGGTCGCCGTCAGCTACCACTTCTTCGCTCGCCGCTCGTAGTCCAGCAACTGCTGCATGTGCTGGCTGGCGCCGACATTGCCCCGATTGAGTTCCAGAACAATTTCACAGCGGTCGGTCGGTTTATCCCTGGCCACGACCGGAGGCCAGGTGAGATGCAACGCACTCAGCGGCTTGCCGTGGACATGCGTCATGTAGAGGCCGGCTCCCAGAGCGGGAACAGCCTTCATTTGGTAATACTGCGTCAGGAACGCCACCAGTCGTCGCTCGTCCCCAGTGTTCCCCTGAAAAAAAATTCTCTGCACCTGGTGTTTCTTGTCAAAGTAATAAGTCAGCGAGCCCGCCAAATCATCGGGCCTGGAGCCGGTGACGAGCGGGACACGGAGCCCTTGCAGGTCGGATTCCGCCAGCACCGTGGTGACTCGCGGCCAGCGGGAGGTGATCCACTGCGGCGAAACATCGAAGCGAAAGGCCTCCGGAATGTCGCAGGTCGGCGCGCCGGCTGTCGAACCGGCCATTGGACCGAAAGAGCCCTCGGCTGAGAGAGTTGCGTTCGCTCCCCCGGCTGGCGGGGTTTCCGCCGGCGTTTTCTGGCTGAAGCTGGTGAAGGTCGGCAGATTTTTCCAGAGGTTGCCCGCCATGCTCTTGTCCAGGAGAGCATAAGGGCCGACGAGGGCGGCGATGAGCAGGCCGTAGAACCAACTGAGACGGTTGTTGAACATAAGAAACTCCGCGGAAGGGCTGCCGCCTCCCTGCGGAATCTGCGTCAGGCGAATTTTCGCCTGACGCTCCGTTTCCATCATCGGCCAGTGGGGGGCAGTTTCTTGCAGGGCAGGGGAGGGGGGAGGGTGGCGCGGAAGGGGCAAGAGAGTAGGGGGTCGGGAATCTCTGGCGAGAGTATGCTATCCACATGGAAGGACTTATTTCGCCAAAGAATCCCGACCCCTTGGTGTGGCTAACGAGCGATGCGGCACTTCCGTATCTCGATGTTGCCTCCCGCGAATTGAAGGCTGACTCCCTCGTCCGTCTCACCGCCAAACTCCGCAAGACTCTCTCCGCCGAGCAAGTTCATCTAGTGCTGGAGCAGGTGGACCTCCGCCGAAGGGCAGCGGAAAAATTCTCCGCTGCGGAGCAGATGTTCTTCACTCCCAAGTCGCTCATGCAAGCCAGCGACGAAACCATTGCGGCCTGCAAAGCGGCGCGATTCTCAAAGGGGGGAAGCTTTGCCGATCTCTGCTGCGGAATTGGCGGCGATCTACTGGCGTTGGCTGGGAAGGGGACCTGCGTCGGAGTTGATTTGGACGCTGGGTTGGTTCATCTGGCCCAGCGGAACTGCGAAGTGACCGGCAGGGCAGGGGGGAGGGCCATCGTTGCCGGGGCCGCGACCTTTCCCGTGCACGAATATTCCGCCTGGCACATCGACCCCGACCGCCGACCGAGTGGCAAGCGGACGACGCAGGTCGAACATTATCAGCCGCCGCTGGAGGTACTCGAAGCGCTCCTCATGAAGAATCCCCAGGCCGCCATCAAACTCGCTCCGGCTGCGCAGGTTCCCGCGAACTGGGAACAATCGGCAGAGCGCGAGTGGCTCGAGAGCCGCGGCGAATGCCGGCAGCAGGTTGCCTGGTTCGGTTCTTTAGCCAGGCATCCGGGAGAGAAGGCGGCGACGATCGTGGATGCAATTGATGGTCCAAGAACCGTGCAGGGCAGGGGGGAGGGGTCGGTTCCCGTGGCCGATAAAATCAGCCGGTACGTCTATGAACCGGCGGCAGTCGTACTGGCCGCGAAGCTGACACACGTACTATGCGGCGAGCATCATTTGAAAGCCGTCACCAGCCAGGCGATGTATCTGACAGGTGACGCAATGATCCAGGATGCCGCTCTGGCTGGCTTTGAAGTGCTGGAAGTCCTGCCGCACGACGAACGGCAACTCAAAGCCTGGCTCCGCCAGCGTGGCATCGGCCGCCTGGAGGTGAAGAAGCGGGGATGCGACGTGGAGACGGAGAAATTGCGGAAGAAACTGGGCGGACAGGGGGACGAATCCGCCACGCTGCTGATCTGTCCCGTGGGCGGAAAGGTACAGGCGATTGTGGCGCGGCGCGTGGGG
>JBJXFF010000047.1:0-46148 GCA_046153945.1 Pirellulaceae bacterium | reverse complement strand
CTACTCAACTGGTTTCGCGCCGAGGGGACTATCTCATCTGGTACTGTGGACGGATTCAACAATAAAGCCAAACTGACCATGAGAAAGTCCTATGGCTTTCACACCGAACAAGGCATCCAAATCGCCCTCTTTCACGCCCTGGGCAAACTTCCCGAGCCAAAACTCACCCACAGATTCTGCTAGGGAGGCGCAATTATAGCCAATGTGTGGTGAAAAACTGAACCGACCGGACCACCGACATTAGCCTGACGATTCAGTTTGAGCCGCTTCAGCGGCATTATTCGAGCGTTTACCGAGGCGACTAGCCGTCAAAGATAAGGGGCATATTGTTTCGTATTGATAGTCCTGCAAAGTGCGTGAGGAATGCGATGCCGTAGTGTACTTCATAGAGCGGGTCTTTTTCATTCAGCAGATATTGCCCGTCGCGAATCTGATTCCAGGTGACGTTGACTCCCAGTCGATGGGCCAAACTTTCCAGCTCAGAAAGGAGTCGAACAGATGAACCTGCGGAATCAATACCTTCGTCCGCTGGGAGAGGTTCCAAAAAGTCTACCGGTAAGTACCATCCTGCGTTGTCCTGGTGGCAAATCAGATGTGGAAATGTCGTAGACGCACCAGAATTGACCTTGGCAAGCGATGGGTGAGGGAAGGGTCGCTGCCAGGGGCAAACGACTTTAATGCTGTTCGGAATAGGCCGACCCGCGGTGGATGATCAAGAAATGCAGCATAGGCTCGAACAGAATGAAGGGCACTAAAACTGAGCTGTTCCGAATGTGTCTCGGCTAGATCTGTCGCCCAGACAGGCGACGTGCAGAGGATTTCGGCGTACATTTCGTGAAGTTCACGATCTTGGCGGTGGGCATCCGCCACAGACATCATTTCCTTGGCACGGCCGATGCGACGAACATTGACGCCGAAGACCCTTTCCATAGGCGAAGTGTATTGTCCGGACCACCATTTCCAAATCGGCATAACATGAATGTCGAGCGCCATTTATCACACAAACGGCATGGATTAGGGTTTAGGTAGCTACTAGAACCGTTCCATATATGGCCGGGAGGGCTGGAAGCCTACCCCACTTTAGTTCTCATCCCCGCCACTGATTTTCTCCTCCACCTTGTCCGCCTGCCAGGCAATCGCAGTGATGGTGCGGCTAACGTCGAGAGGGGTGGTGGTGGCGGCGAGCTGGCTAGTGCAGACGACGACCATTTCGCCGGAGGGAGTGTCTTGGATGGCAAAGGCTCCCAGGACCATCTGCGTGTTGAACTTGAGGAGCTGCATCGCGTTTTCCGGCGTGCTGGGGCCGCAAACGGAGGCGTAGGAAATCAGCGGGTGGCCCGCTTCGTCCTTTTGGTCGAAACGGACGTTGACGGTCTGCTTGCGGAGCGAGCCGATGGGGAGCGTGACTTGCCAGGCATCGCCGGTCTCCGTCATTTTCCAGCCGGAGGACTGAACGACGGTGCGGACGAGCTGCTTGGGGTCGGTGACGGGGGGAGCGGCTGTTTTGAGGGAGCCGAAGTCGATACCGGGGGCTGGGGACTGGGGGCTAGGGGCTGGGGAAGAGGAGGCAGCGGGAGCGAACTGGTTCGGGTTGACTTTCGCGCCGCTATTCATGGCATTTTGGATCATGCTGGGCATCATCATGCCGTAGCCAGCACCCATGCCCATGCCCATTGCTCCACCGCCGACCCCCGGATTCTCTGCCATTTTGCCAATGCTGTTCGCGGCTTGAAACACGGTGTATGCCTGCAAGTCGCCGATGACGCCCATGCTGCTGCGGGTGTCGATCGCCTTTTGCACCTCTTCCGGAGGCGTAATGGCGTTGATGAAAAATTCTTTGAGTTCCAAGCCATACTTGGTGAAGTCCCCCGCGATGCCGCTCAGGGCGCTGCTGGAGATTTCGTCGAACTGCGCCGGCAAGTCAAGCATGCTCGTCTGCTTCGTGGCGAGCATGTCGGTCAGACGGCTGACGATGAGGTCCTTGAGATAATTCGAGATGTCCTCGGTGGTGTATTTGCCGACGGTGCCGACGAGCGTATCGAGAAACGTATTCGAGTCGGCCACACGGAACGCGAATTTGCCGTTGGCCCGCAGGCGGATGATGCCAAAGTCCTTGTCCCGGACGGTGATTGGCTGGCGGGTCCCCCACTTCTGGTCCACGAAGGTCTGCTTGCCGATGAAGTAAACCTGGGCCTGAAAGGGCGATTTTTCCCACGGGATGGTGAGGAGCCGCGTGAGGATGGGCACGTTCATCGTCATGAGCGTGTAGCGGCCCGGGCCGAATTTGTCCTGGGCCTTGCCGCCATAGACAAAGACCGCCTCCTGATTGGGCTGCACGATGAGCTGGGCCCCGATTTTGATGTCGGCAGACCCTTCCGGCGGAACGCGATGGACGATCTCGCGGTTGGTGTTGTCAAAGAAATCGAGGACTTCAATGCGGATGCCCATGGTAGGAAGGGGTCAGAGGTCAGGGGACAGGGGTGGAACTATCCTGAAACCGTTGTTTTACGGGATTGCTGCGAGTGAGACTAGCAGCAGTAATTCGCTGGATCGGAAAAACTATTGCCCAAAGGGCCACGTATTCCTGTCCCCTGTCCCCTGTCTACTCTTTCCTCAGCACAGCCGCCCGCAACTCAAACCCATCCGGGCTGACCGCCATGGAAACGCCCGTTGGCAGCAGGTTGGGGGAAAGGATGTCGAATTTCGGCAGTGCCGCAACGGGGCCTTTGGCGGGGGAATTGCCCAGCAGCAAGTATTGGAGGACTTGGGAACGAGAAGAGCTCTTGGGTCCGACGCCCCCCGCTCGCACGGCTTCGTAATCCTGCTTCATCGACTGGTCATTCCGGACAAAGCCGCGCAGGCACGTCTTGTCGTTCTCCTGTTTGGCGGTCCAGGTGGTGATCTGCTTGTAAGACGCATCATCGACTAGCGGCTTGATTTTCTCCTTCGGGGCGAGCTTGCTCCGGAGCCAGGAGAGGTCGGTGCAGAGAAGCGAGAGCGTGGGGGTGATCGCGTAGGCCTGAATAGTCTTGGTGTCCTTGGGGGCATTGGCATCGGGCTCGGCAAAGAGCGGCTCGCCGTTGGGCGCGAAGCGGAGCGGGATTTCGCCGATCTTCTCGTCCTTGGCCACGCCGTCTCCGCGAGTGACTTTGGCGAGCTCCTTCGCGAGCTTCTGTTGATCCTTGCTCGCAATGCCAATCAGCCGCCGTTCGCCGTTGGGGTTGGACGGATCTTTGGCGCGGTGCGAATCACTGACTTCAAAAATCCCTGGTCCGAGCCGGCCGATGATGTCTTTCCGCACATCGACTTCGGCAGTCAGCTTCAAGTCGGCGAGATACGCGTTCAGAAATCCGCGGTCATCCAGCTTCTCGTCCAGCCAGTTTCCAGCCCCGTCGAGCGCGCTGGGAAAATCCATGTTCCACGAAATGTAGCTGCCGATGTCGGCTTCGACCCAGGCGGGAGGGGCAATAGGCTTGCCGGGCTTCATGTCGAGCAGGCGCATGCCGCTCTCGAACGGCCGCTTAGCAAGCACGAGGCCGGCGACTTCAAAATCGTGGGCAGCGCCAGGTTGCAGCGTGCAAATGCCGCCGATGCCGGTGATCGCGCCGAGGCCGAGCTTGCGAGCTACGGCAACCAGATCTTTGCCCCGCATCTTGGGATCCCGCTTTTTTTGCAGCAGTTCGGCCAGGGACATGGGGCGGACAAACCAGCCGACGTCGGCACCATTCAGGCCGGCCATTTTGCGGGACTGTGCATCGACCTTCTTGAAGTCAACGTCCGCGGCAAGGCTTCCCTTGTCCCCCGCTTCCCACTGCTTGAGCAGCTTCTCTACGGCGATGGCGGAATTGGTTGCCGCGAAGTTATCACCGTGGGCAACGTGGACGCAGACGCTTCCTTTTTCCCCGGCTGCGGCGGGTATTTCGTAGGTGACGACCTCGCTTTCCGCTATTTTCTTGACGGATCGCTTGGCTTTGCGGCCGGCAAAATACTTCTCGGCCTCGGCCATGATCCTTTTCACTTCGGCGGCATCCTCTTTTCCTCCGGCCAGCAGGACCATTGCCGGGGATTTGGCTTCTCCTTCCAAAATGACGAATGCCGCGGGAGCCTTGAATTTGGCGACATTGGCCCAGTCGAGGCCGAGAGCCGGTTTGGGATTGAGAGGGGCGGCGATCTCACCCTTTTCAAGCTCGGCATAGAACGGAGCGAACTCTTTCCCCGCGAACATCGCCCCGATCGCCGTCTTTTGCCACTTTTCCGCCGCTTCGCTCGGCTTATCGAGCAGCAGGACCAAGCTGGCACCGGCAGGGATTCGATCCTCCGGCCCCGCGGCCAGCGCCGGAAGCCCAAGGGCCAGAATAAGGCCCCAGCCGAGCAGGGTGGCTGAAATACGACAGATCATGCTTCGCTCCTTGTGGCAAACTCGTGTAGCACTTTCGGCCCGTTTCGAGAGCAGAAAGCGTGCCTCCATTGTAGCGCGCGGGAGCGGAAGAAATAGGCGTCAAACACGACGCGAAGTGAAGAAGCAGGAGGGCCGCGAAAAACGCCGAAAAACACAAAAAAGGAGGAGAATTCGAAATTCAATCTTCAGCTTCAAAAACCCCTTTCATGACTTTTTGTGTTTTTCGCGGCCCTCAAAATGCTGCGCCCACGGAAATCCGTGGGCGCTAAAGCGATCTTTGGACGCCGACTTAACGCACGCTACGGCGTCTTGGAATCTCGCTCCACGCTGGACCGCGTCGCCAGGATTTGTTTGAGAATGACGAGGCGGGTCTCGGCCTCCTCAACGGCAGAAGTGGAAGTCCCGGGACTTTTGTTGAGCCGATTGAGTTCCTGCGATGCGCTTTCCGTGGCTACCTGAACGATACTCCGCAGAAGATTTTCTTTTCGCTTGGCGGCGCTCAATGCCAGCTTGGCCGATGTAACTTCCTGCTGGCTGATGGCTTTCGAATCGCCCCTTCTTTCGATGTCGCCAGCCTTCGCTTCCGCCGCTTCCAGCACGCTGACGGCGTCGGCGTAGGAAGTGGCCAGTGCAATGAGGTCGAGTTGGTGGCCCCCCTTCGACAGGATGGGATTGGGAGAGTTGGCGATGGGGCGATAGGTCGTAGCAGTGGCGTCGTCCGCGTAGAGTGGCTGCTGGTTGGCGAGAGGTACTTCCGTTTCGCCGGTAACCCTCGGAATTGGATACTCCACACGAGAAGGTCCGGGCAAACCAATCGGCGGGCGGGCCTTTGTGCCCGGAGGGAACATGACGCGACCTACCAATGGAACCATAACCTCCCGAGCGTTCGACTGTGTGTCGGCGGAGAGAAACTCTTCCTCTTCTCGTGATTTCGGCGTCGTGGCGCGCCGCTGGGCAATCACCTTGCCGGTGGCGGCGTCCAAAAACTCGATGGCCTGACTGCCGTCAGGATTCATGTACGGTCTTGCCAGAATCTTACGATCCACGGTGAGTTCGTCGCCGGCGGGTGCGGGCCGCGGGCTCTCGGCGACTCGCCTCGTCACCATTTTGTTGGGACGCCCCTCCTTATCCGTGGTCCAGGTCTCCACAATCAAGAATCCCTTTTCATCGGCACGGATGATCTTGACCTGTCCGTCTAAGGGCGGGGTTGGGGCATTGATGACATCCGCTGCCGGCTTGTTTCCGACACTGCGATTCGCCTCGAGCGATCTTAGCTTTTCATGCAGCTTCTTTTGCAGCTGATTGATTTCCGCCGTCAAATCGGCCTCCTCGTCTCTCGTATTCGTTGGAGGAGCGGAATCGGGTAGTGCCCGCGCACTCGGATCTAGCGGCTCAGGACCGCGTTCCGTCGGACGGGCGTCAGCGGCCCGCTTAGGAGGCGGAAGCGACATGGGGACATTTTCGGGCTGATCGTTAAGCACGGGCTGTGGGGCGTCCGTCGTCCTGGGAGCCGTCGGTTCCACAACCGACGGTTTCGTGATCGGAGTTTCAGCCACTGGCGGCTCAGTCTGCCCCGCGGCGGGGCGAACTCCGGCCAGCGAAGCGGCGAGCGCCACCGCTCCGGCCAATGCCGAGAGGGAGGCGAGTCGCCAGGGGAGCGAAGTCCTGGTACTTAAAGGTTTTTCACGGGCAAGCAACATTTGCATTCTCCTGTAGAACTGCGAGGGGGAAGAAAACAGACCCGTCACACCAACGAGAGGGAGGGAGCTTGTGCCCGTGCACCTGGCCAAAGCCACCAGTTCCTCGACATACGTTTCTTTACCGGTTTGCCACCCCGCCCAGTCATCCGCCACCAGTTCCGCCGCCAACTGCGAATCGCGGCGGAGCCACCAGTACAATGGATGGAAGTAAAGCAGCGGCAGGGCAACGCAAAACAGCAAGTTCCCTTGGGAATCCTGCTGGGCGACGTGTCCCTGTTCATGCAGCAAGATCGTGCGGAGTTGCGATTTGTTTTCTTGCCGGCAGAGGGAATGCGGCAGCACCACCACTGGCCAGAATACACCCCAGGTGATCGGCCGCGCGCACAAGCGACTGACGATGAGCCGCGGCGGAACAACGCCAGCTTGCCCGGCAAGAGATTGAAATTCAATTGCCAGCCACTGCGGCGGCGCTTCTGCCGTCTGACGGATGCGAAGCAAGAGCAAATGTCCGGCGACAATCCAAAGCAGCGATAGGAAAGCTCCGGCGAGATAGGCACCCGTGCAGAGGCCCGACAGCTTTTGGAATTCGAATCGCCAGGGTGAAGGAGCAATCGCAGATGCCTCCACAATGGCAGTGGGCGGATTTACTTCTGCATGAAAAGCGGACAACTCTTCCAATGGGGACGGAATGTGCAGCGGCATTTTATCGCCGGCCACTCTCTCAGCGTCCTCTACGACTTCGTCATCTCCGACAGCGTCGGTCACATCCGGCATCAGCTCCGGGCCGTTAGTCGGAATCTTGATAGCGGGAACGGTTGATTCTGAGTAAAGCCCGTCCGGTTCTGTCGCATTCTCCGAATCGGGAGTCGCATCCTTGGATTCCACTGCGGGCTGAAGATCGCGAGAAAACCAATCCGGCAGCAGTCTGGGGAGTGGAAACAGGGCCAGCACGATCCAAGCCAGTACACCCGCGATTGTCAGTTCCGAAATTCTCTGGCGATGAACGGGCGATTTGCAGAACCAAACCGCCACAGAGCCCAGCGACAAGAGCAAAGTGGTTCCCACCGATAGGAGTACGGCATTCTGAGCAATGAGCAGCAGCAATTCGTTCATGGCGCGGATTCCTATTTGCGGGCTGTTTTCCCTTTGTTCGCCTTCGCTTCTGCCAGCAGTTGTTCGAGCCGGGCCAGTTCATCTTTGGTCGGCTGGCGGAGGGAGAGGACGCTTTGCACCAGTTGATCCATCGCCCCGTCGAAGGCTCTGGTAAGTAGCTGCTCGGCCAGACGCTGCGTAGTTTGCTGCCGCTCGTACGTCGGCTGGTAGATGAAAGTCCGCCCTTCGAGCCGGTGCGTCACCAGCCCTTTGTCTTCCATCGTGCGCAGAAACGCCTGCACCGTGTTCTGCACAATCGGCAGCCGTTGGCGGAGTTCCTCGTAGACATCGCGGACGGTCGCCTCCCCCCGGTCCCAGAGGACCTTGAGGATTTCCAGCTCCCGCTCGGTAGGATTCACCTTCTCCGACATTTTTCCCTCACAATCACCTAGAGTCTTACACTTAGTGTTCTAAGCTTAAGAAAGGTTCTGAGGGAAGTCAAGAGCAGCGGGAAGAGAAATTGGAAGTCTATTACAACTCCGCCGCCCGCTCGATTTCTTCCTTTCCCAGCCGACCGTCGTGAAGAGCAGACGCGACGAGGGCCGCGGAGCAGCCGGCGTCGGCGAGACATTCGAGATCCACGAAGGTCCGCACTCCCCCACCGGCGATGATCTCGATGCCGTCATCGCAGTGGTCATCGTAGAACGTGCGGCAGAAGTCGAGCGTGCTGGTCCCCGCGCCGACGCCAACATCCGCCAGGTCGAGCACGATAAACCGCCGCACGCCGGCTGCCAGGGCTTCTTCGGCAATCTGCCGCGGCGTGAAGGACTTCCAGGCCGCGATTTTGGTGAGTGGCTGGCCGTCCTTCAGGTCGAGGCTAAAGAGGCACGCTTCGCGGCCGATGATCCGGACCAGTTCCCGCAGGGAGGCGGGACTTTCCAGCGACTCCAGTCCCACCACGATGTCTGGCGCGAGCTCCGCACACCGCTCGAGCACCAGTTCCGCCCGCTCCGCATCCCCCACCCCCGCATCCAGCCAGAGCCGCAGGCCGGCTTTGCTGAGCTGTTCATAAATTCGCTGGTTGAGCTTCCCCTTCTCAATCGCATCCAGGTCCGCCACGTAGACGGTCGTCGCCCCGAGCAGACTAACGAGCGCCCGGCCGACATCTTGAGGCTTGGCACTCTCCACCAGCTTGCTCACAATCGGCTGATACTTCTGCCGTTCCCCCGCGACACCATGGACGACGAGGCGGTTCTTGATGTCGAGGACGGGGATGACTTGCATGGTGAATTTTCGAAGAAACAGAACGGCCGGTGAGGCCTAATCGTACCAGACATCTAGGTTAAGCTCCTGCGGAGACTGCCAGTCGATACCAAATCGTTCCTTCAGAATTTGTTTCTTGAAACGCCAAACGGTAAAGCAAGTTCCCATGGGAAAGTTAGTTTCGCTAATTTCGAAGTCAATTCCTCGTTCTTTAAAGTACGCCTGCAATTCAGCAAACGCTTTTTCTTGTGCCTCTAGATCCACAGTCTGGAGGACTTCGAGAAATGCAGGATCATCCTCAATCGGATCGTGCTTTTCCTCCCACTCCCTAGTTCCTGCTCCAATTACATTTCACTTCGTTGTTTCATCATCGTGTCGATCCATTTCTATTGCCAGCTTCTTCGGTGCCGTATTTCGCCAGGCCAGCAGTAAAAGCATCTTCACGGTTGCTTTGTTCGCCGGCTTGAGTTGAACGATCGTGGCTCCTCGCCGGCCCCAGGCTCCACTGGCCGGTTGAAAGATGATCGGCTGCTGCTGGACAAGCGGCGATTGCTGATCGGGGGTCAGCTTGACCATGCCCCAATCCTCATCCGACCCAAGCGTGGCGAAGATCTTTCCCCGCACGCGAAAATCGGGATGTCCCATATGGGATGCTTCCACCGTTTCCGGAAAGCTGAGAGCCGTCTTGCGGAATTCACGCGGAGTCATGGGGAGCATACCTCATCTAATGCGAGGAGGACTTACGTATTGGCTTCGATTTCTGGGGGGACTTTTGGGGTGCGGATGACTTGTCCCTGCTTCCCGAGAGTTGGGCAGCGAGTCTTTTAGGAACCAACAGCCGGTAACTCTCCTCAATCCAGCGCTCCAGCAGTCCCGTAGGCGGAAGGTGCCCAGCGGTGAAAGTCATGGTGACCCAGCCGGTGCCGCCAACCCGGTAACAATCTGGAAATGCCGCCGCCAGCTGGGCCGCTTCCGCCAGCGAATCTTTGAGCTTCAACAACACCAGACAGTAGTCTTGCGCTCCTTCCAAGAACAGAAATCTTTTTTGCCCGCTTCAAATGAGGCTCGCTGGCAGACAATTCCTTCGCTCACTTCGGCAAATGAGATGGCAATGCGCCGGACGGCTTGCTCAGTTTTGTTCGCGGAAGACATGGCGGTTTCATCTTACCCGCTGATTCAGGCCGCTACACGCTGTCCAGCGCGACAATCGTCAGTCCATGCCGATCGGCCAGTTCGACGACCTGATCCTGGTCGATGATGATGGTCTTGCCCGCTTCAATGGCCAGGACTTTGCCGCCGGCGGCGATGAGGGCCTCGATGGTGCCGATGCCGATGGCGGGGACGTCGAACCGCATGTCCTGCTGGGGCTTGGCGACTTTGACCAGGGTGAAGCCCCCACCTGTGCAGAATTGCCCCGCGCGTCGGATACATTCGTCCGTCCCTTCGATGGCTTCGACGGCAATGACAGTCCGTCCCCGCACCGCGACCCCTTGGCCAATGTCGAGGCGGCCCATCTCCTTGGCCATCTGCCAGCCGAAGTCAATGTCGGCCCGCTCGGTGGGAGTGGGAGCGCGGCGGGTGAGGAGGCCCTGTTTCACAAGGAGGTTCGGGGCGAAGTTGGTGGCGGGGGCGAGTTCGATGCCGCAGCGGGCGAACTCATCGACGACGACGGTGAGGAGGGCGTCGTCGCGGAGGTTCTTGTTGCGGGCTATGACCAGTGGAAAGAACATCCGGATTGTCCGCAAGTCCGGAACGAGCGACAGCCACCCCCAGCGACCGAACAAAATCTTATGTTTGAAAATCTTCCCCGCCATGGTTGCCTGCGTGATGCCGCGGCGGCGGAAGTATTGAATGCCGCTCCCAAATTGGGCAACCCCGGAGGAATAGAAACTGTCGCAAATCTCCTGGAGCTGCGGGTCCGCATGCCCTTTCACCCCGATGCAATGGACCGCATGGCCGGCTGCCCGAAGTGCCTGGGCAATGACCACGGGATAACGCCCCCAGCCGGCGATGAGGCCGATGGGGGGAAGCGACGAGGATGCGTAAGAGGGAATGTCCACGAAAAGCACAAAGAGGCACAAAAAATGGAGAAAACGAATCGAATTCGCAAATGGAACTTTGTCGGATTCACCTAACTTTCATTTTCATTTTTGTGCATTTTTGTGTTTTTTGCGGCCCCCTCCCCTCGCCTTGCTACGCCGCGTTTTTCGCCGGGGTTGCAGCGCTCGTGAGAGCCGCCAATTTGCGTTCCAGTTCCAGCAGCTTCCGGCGCATTTCGGGGAGCCGCAGAGTGACCCCCCAGACCCGGTACTGCTCTTTCTCTTCAATGGCGGGGTAACCGACGACCCTTTGGCCGGCTGGGATGTCGCTGATGATGCCAGCCTGGGCGCCAAGAATGGCCCGGTCGCCGATGTGCACATGGTCGCGAATTCCGACTTGCCCCGCCATGACTGCGTAATCTCCGGTGGTGGAACTGCCGCCAATTCCCACCTGGGCGCAAAGCAAATTGTGCTTGCCGATGCGGCAGTTGTGGCCAATCTGGACGTGATTGTCGATTTTGGTCCCTTCGCCGATGATCGTTGGGCCGTAGGTGCCGCGATCCACCGTGCTGTTGGCGCCGATTTCCACGTCGTCGCCGACCTCCACATAGCCAAGTTGGGGCCCCAATTTGTGCCTGTCGCCGTCCTTGGCGTATCCGAAGCCAAAGGCCCCCAGGACCACGCCCGCGTGAATCAGCACGCGGTTGCCAACGAGCGTGTTTTCGTAGAGGACCGCGTTGGGGTAAATGGTCACCCCTTCGCCAATGCGGCAGCCGTCGAGGATGCAGACGCCGGAGTGGATGATGCAGCCTGGGCCGATTTCCACATGATCGCCGATGGTCGCACCGGGGTTCACTTCGACGTCCGGAGCGATGATGGCGGAGAGACTGATGTTGGCTGCATGGCTGACGCCGATGTGCCGGTGCTCAATCTGCGGGCGAAAGTGACGGACGACTTTGGCGAACGAGCCATGGACATCCGCGACGGAGATGAATGGAATCCCGGCAGGTTCAAAACCTTCGGGAACAATGACCGCTGCCGCCTGGGAACGGAGCAGTTGAGGTGCCAGTTTGGGGCCATCCGCCAAAGTGATTTCCCCGGGCCGGGCAGTGGCGATGGTGGCCGCCCCCGTGATCTCCAGGTCCGTCGCGCCGCACAGCCGGCCCTCGACGAGGCGGGCGATTTCTTGCAGGGGGAGTCCCATCTCGGATTCCTTTCCAGGAAAGCTTCACGGACGCAATGGCGGCAAGCCGCTAGGAGGTGAAATGTAGCGGATGCGGGCTCGATTCTCCTAGAGCGAAAAGTGGGGTGGGGACTGGACTTGCGCACCATTGAAGGGGACGGTTCGCCTCAGCGGCGCGGCTTGACGCTTTCCGTCCCTAGAACCTACTATGAGGGGCTATCGTCTCATTGGCGGTGAGCAGTATCAGCCAGCTTACGCAGGCCGCTCGCCTGGAATAATCCCATGCAAAAAACCAAGGTTGCTCTCGTCGGCATGGGGACCGTCGGCACCGGCGTGGCTCGGCTGTTGCTCGATCATGGGGACCGGACCGCGCGGCATGCTGGCTGCATCCTGTGGTTGGAACAGGTGGTGGTGAGCGACGTCGCCAAGCATCGGGACGTGGAATTGCCGAAAGGGCTGTTGTCGAATGATTTGACGCGCATCACTCGCGACCCGGAAATCAAAGTCGTCGCCCACCTGGTTGGCGGCGTCGAACCGGCCCGCACCATCATGCTCAAGCTGCTGGAAAGCGGCAAAGATGTGGTGACGGCAAACAAGGCGCTGCTAGCGGAACATGGGCCGGAGATTTTCGACCGAGCCCGCGAACTCGGCCGCTCGATCGCTTTCGATGCCTGCGTGGCTGGCGGAATTCCGATTATCACGAACATCGGCCAGTGCTTTTCTGCCAACCAGATTCTCTCGCTGCAAGGGATTCTCAACGGCACCACGAATTTCATCGTTTCCCAAATGGAGGGACAGGGGGCAAGCTACGCCGATGCCCTGAAGGAAGCCCAGCGCCTCGGTTATGCCGAAGCCGACCCCACGATGGATGTAAGCGGAGCCGATGCCGCCCAGAAGCTGGCAATCTTGGCCCACCTTGCATTCGGAGCCCGCGTTCACTGGAAAGAGATCCCCTGCGAAGGAATCGAGAAGCTCGACGCAGCCGACATCCGCTACGCCAGTGAACTCGGCTATCGCATTAAGCTCATCGCCGCCGCCAAGCTCCACGACAGCGGCCTGGAATTGCATGTTTCGCCAACCTTGGTGAAGGTCGGCACACCGCTGGCCGAAGTGCGGCAGGCCTACAACGCCATCAGTGTCGTCGGCGACTCCGTCGGGCCGGTCTTTTTCCACGGCCTCGGTGCCGGTCAGATGCCGACCGCTTCCGCCGTCGTTGCCGACATGATTGATACTGCCGTTGGCCGGACGCAGATTACGTTCCGCACGCTCGAGCTCTGGTCGCAGCGGGAAGCGCTCGTCTCGCTGCTGGATCACGGACAACTTTCGGGGCGCTACTACTTGCGATTCACGGTGGAAGACAAGCCGGGCGTACTGGCCGAAATCGCCGGCGTCCTGGGCCGACACGCTATCTCCATCGCCTCCCTCATTCAGCATGAGCCCAGCGGCGACGGCGGAGCAAGGGTCGTTCCCTTGGTTGTCATGACCTATCACGCCCGCGAAGGTGCCGCCGCGGCAGCGGTGGCGGAGATAGATCGATTGAAGGTGGTGAAAGGGGCGAGCGTTAGGATGCGGGTGTTGGACTAAATGACCTAAATCCTAATGTCTAATGACTAATGTCGAACCATGGCTTTCTTCATTAGTCATTAGACATTAGGGCTTAGTCATTCCGACTGAAGAGTATGAAATACGCGATAATAATCCCCGACGGTTGTGCGGACGAGCCAATTCCTGAATTGGATGGCCGCACGCCGCTGCAAGCCGCCGACATTCCGGCAATGGATGAGATTGCGCGAACAGGCATTGTCGGCCGGTCGAACAATACGCCGGCTCATTTGCCGGCGGGGTCGGATGTGGCCAATTTGAGTCTGTTTGGCTATGACCCGAATGTGTACTTCACGGGCCGGGCTCCGCTGGAGGCGGCGGCGCAGGGAATCAAGCTTGCTGCCGAAGACTGGGCTGTCCGCTGCAACCTGGTCTGTGTCGAAAACGGCGTGATGAAGAGCTTCACGGCGGGACATATCTCCTCGCCGGAAGCGGCTGAGCTTTTGAAGTCGGCTCAAAAGCACCTTGGAGCTGACAATTTGGAATTCGTCCCGGGCGTCAGCTACCGTAACTTACTTCTCTATCGCGGGGCCAAGGTTGATGCTCCCTTCAGCCGCGAGACGATGACCACGCCGCCGCACGACATCACCGACCAGCCTGTCGCCGGTCATCATCCCAGCGGCCCCGGCAGCGACCTGCTCAACACGCTGATGGGTTTCAGCCAGCCGCTCTTTGCTTCGCACCCGGTCAACGTTACTCGCCAGCAAGCGGGCAAACTTCCCGCTTCGCAAATCTGGCTATGGGGCCTCGGCAAAACCCCGTCGCTCACTCCTTTCTTTGAGTTGCACGGCAAACACGGCAAGATGATCACTGCCGTCGATCTGCTCCGCGGCCTCGCCGCACTTATTGGCTGGGACCGGATTGAAGTCCCCGGCGCGACCGGCTACACCGACACCGACTACGCCGCCAAAGGCCGCTACGCGGTCGAAGCCCTGAAAACGACCGACATCATCTGCGTCCATGTGGAAGCCACCGACGAAGCTTCGCACGAAGGAGACTTCCGCAAGAAAATCGAAGCCCTCCAGCAAATCGACCGCCACATCGTCGCCCCGCTCCACGCCGCCCTGAAAACCTACGGCGACTACCGCATCCTCGTCTCCCCCGACCATCCCACCACCTGCCGGATCAAAACCCACGCCCACGGCCACGTCCCCTTCGCCATTTGCGGCAGTGGGGTGAAGCCGGCGGGGACAGCAACTTATGATGAAGTGACGGCAGCCAAGTCAGAACTTTGTTTTGATCGGGGGTGGGAGCTGATGAGTTACTTTCTCAAGCTTAGCTGAGAACGGATTCTACTTCTCCAGCAGATCAAACGCTTCCAGCACCTTGTCTTTGTGCTGGCTGCCGAAGACGAGGACCATGAGCTGCTGCATGATTTCGCGCTGGTCCTCGCTGATGAAGGCTTCGCCGCCGCCGGCCATGGCAATGCTGTAGAACTCGTCCATCGGCTTGCCGTTGCGGCAGGTGACGGTGCTGACGATGCCCTTTTCTTGCCCCTTGAAAGATTTGGCCAGTTTCTCGCAGCGCTCCTGGCCGCTTTCTTGATTACCGTTCCGTTCGGAGTGCGGCGGAGCGTCGCCAAAGATGAGAATGACCTTGCGGGCGGCCGAGCGGAATTGATTCTGCTTGATGGCCCAGCTCAGCCCTTCGTCGACTGCTTCGGGATGGTCGCCGCCGCCGCCGGCTTCCACCTTGCTCAGCCAGGATTGCATTTCCTGCAAGTTGCTGGTGAGTTGCAGAATTCGCACGACGTCCTTGTCTTCCTTGTCCTTGTAAGTGACGAGGCTGATGCGAGCCTTGGGAACGAGTTTGAAGAGCGTGGTGGCGATTTTGGAAATCTGCTTCTTTACCTGGTCGATCTCGCCTCCCATGCTGCCGGTGCTGTCGAAACAGATGACAATGTCGAGGCCATTGCGGCGCAGCGTCTTGACCATGCCGTCCCAATTGCCGCCTCCTCCCGCCATCGCCCCCCCACCGACCCGCACCGACCCCAGATCAAAGCCGCCGGATTCGCCGCCGCTGGGTGAAGGGGTGGAGGCTGACAATTCCGAAGTCGCTGCCGAGGCCTCAGCAGCGGAAGTGACCGGCTCAACTTCTACCATCTCCTCCGGTTGGTCAGAGGACTTGGTCTGCTTCACGTCGTCGGCACTGACCTGTTCTTCCTGCTGGTCGGTCAGGTGCTCGGAAGGGAGGACGCCAATGAGGACGTCGTTCGTCAATCCTTCGCCCGCTCCACCGCCGGAATGCGACTGAAACAGGGCGACTAGCAGCAAAACGGCCATGTGGATGATCATCGAGCCGAGGCCGGAGATGGAACCATCCAGGATCTGAAAGAGACTGCGGCGGACGGGAACCTGAACCGGAGCGTCCACATGGGCTTTGGGGAGCGTTATCTCCGCCTGGCAGTGGGGGCAGCTCCCCTTGCTGCCGAGTTGCTCCGGCTTGATGGAGAATTCGCCGCCGCAATGAATGCACAGTATCTTCATGGCTCAAATGTCGCTGCTGGCGATACGCCCCTGGTTCCCTATCCCCTTATTGTTCGCCGAGGGTGGGGCCGCTGTCAACCAAATCGCGTGGGGACGCAGGATTACTCCGTGTTTTCATGGTTTCAAACGGCACACACACTAGCCGCAGGGCCCTCGCTAAAATGACCTCGGGAATACAAACTGCGAAACTGGCCATGAGCGACCCGACGAAATCGAAATTCAATTATTCCCTGAGCGACTTGGGGATTGCCAACTTGCCCCAGCAGCGGCGCAAGATTGCCGCCCTGCTTAAGTCAGGAGCGGACATCAACGAAACCGACAAGAACGGAGTCACGCCCCTCCATCATGCTGTCCGCTTCCGGAGCCTGGCTGCCGTTCAGGCCTTGCTGGAACATGGGGCACGAGTCAACCAGGCCTGCAAACGCTCCGGGTCCACGCCGTTGCATCGAGCCGTCACCTCCACGGGGGCTCCCGGCACAGCCGGGAAAAAGGAGGAGGCGATCCAGATTATCGATATTCTCTTGAAATTCGGAGCAAACGGGGCGATCCAGAACAAGAACGGCAAAACACCGGCTGATTATGTGCGCGACGAGGACATTCTGCGCCTGCTGAAGAAAGGGGTCGGCAAGGGCGGCAGTCGTTGAGCCGTTACCGTTTCAATGGCTTTGAGAGATTTTCGGCACACTCCTTCTCTGCCGTGCCCGGCTTATGCTTGCGGACCCCTTCGCGGCAACGAATAATGGGGGGAATCACTTTTCCGTTTCGGACCGATTCATGGCCAAGAAAGACAAGCTCGACTCGACCATTCGCGTCGTCACGCCGGAGAATATTGGCTTTGAATACCGCCTGGCGGGGCCGTTTCGCCGACTGCCGGCGTTTCTGATCGATTTTTCGATTGTGATTGCAATCAACACGTTTATCTTCTTCATCGTCGGTATGACCGTGACCTGGGTCAGCGGCGGTCTGGCGATGTTCACCATCTTTGTCACGTGGTTTGCCGTCTTTTGGTTCTTTGGCGGCATGTGCGAAACCTTCTTCAACGGACAAACGCCCGGGAAGTGGCTGCTGGGGCTGCGGACGCTGACTTACGAAGGGCAGCCGATTTCTGCCTTGCAGGCCATCTTTCGCAACCTGATGCGGGCGGCTGACCTGTTGATGCCGCTGCTCGGTCTGACCGTGATGATGTTCAACCGCCGTTTTCAACGGCTAGGGGATTTGGTCGCGGGAACGATTGTGGTGGTGGAAGAGCGGCACTGGCTGACCGGGGTCGCAAAATTGGACGACCCGCGAGCGATTCAGCTCGCCGCATACCTGCCGCCGAACTTCGTCGTCTCGCGGTCTTTGGCCCGGGCGTTGGCCACTTATGTGGAGCGGCGCAAGTTTTTCTCCCTGCCGCGGCGGCGAGAGGTTGCCAAGCACCTGGCGGAGCCGCTGCTGGTGAAGTTCGGCTTGCCGCCGGATACCAGCTACGACTTGCTTTTGTGTTCGCTGTTCTATCGGACGTTCATCGCCGACCGAGGGGACGACGAGAAGCAGCTCGAAGCCGCTCGGCAGCAGAATCCGTTCGCCGGTGTGCAAGTGCCGGTGGCTTATCAGCAGCCCTACCCTTATCCGCAGCCCTATGGAGCGCAGCCAGGATATCCGTATGGATACGGGCAGCCGCAATTTGGTCAGCCTTATCCGCCTGCGCAGTTTCCACCACCGGGTCCTGCCCCGCTCCCGCAGACATCGATGGCGGGAACCACGTTCGGGCCGCCCACGCGATAATCAGGATTTGAGGATCGATTCATGAAAGTCGCCGAACTTCTCGAACGCCGCCGCCGCAACTGGACGGAGCTGGAAAGCTACTGCGAGCGGATGCACAGCAGCGGTTCGGCGGGGAAGTTGCCGCCAGCGCAGATGTCGCGCTTCGCTGCCCTCTACCGGGCCGCCTGCGCCGATCTGGCCCTCGCCGACTCCTATCAACTGCCGCAAAACACCGTGCAGTATCTGCATCGCCTGGTCGGCCGAGCCCACAACCAACTCTACCGCAGCCGCAAGTTCGATCTGGCGGCCTGGAACCAGATGCTGTTCACGGATGTGCCGCAACGGATCTTCAATGATCGCTGCGTGCAATTGATGTTCGTGATCTTCTGGGGGTTCTTCATTCTCTCCGCCTGGCTGGCATACGAGAAAAAAGCTTGGCCGGACTTCGCGGAAAAAGTTTTGGGAGCCGATCAAATCGAAACCTTGGAGACCAGTTTCTCACATCCTATGGACGGTACGCTCCGAGACGGCGAAATGAATGCGGCCATGGCGGGGATGTATGTCCTACAGAATCCGAGCATTGGATTCCGCTGCTTTGCCTACGGACTGCTGATCGTCCCCGGATTGTTTCTGACGATGTCCAACGCCATCACCTTAGGGGCTTCCTTCGGGTACATGGCCCGGCCGGAAATCATGGCCGGCAGTGGCAAGAATTTCTTCCACTTCGTGACGGCGCATGGACCGTTTGAACTCACGGCCATTGTTCTCTCCGGCGGCGCAGGGCTCCGGTTAGGGATGGCCTGGATCATGCCGGGGGAATACTCCCGCTTCGCATCCCTCATGAAAACCGGCAAGGAGATGATGCCGGTCGCCATGTCCGCCATGATCATGTTCTTCTTCGCGGCGATGATTGAAGGTTTTCTGTCCCCATCGGGAGCACCGTACTGGGTCAAAGCGGGAGTCGCTATCTTGTCCAGCGGACTGCTGGCGTTCTACTTCGTAGTCCTCGGTTTCCCGCGGAGCGTTCACCGTGGAACTTGATAACACTCGCATCACGATTCGCGAGCGGGGGCTCCTCGACACGATGGACCTCTCTCTGCATGTGCTGCGCGAATTCGTGCAGCCCATCTTCTGGCTCACGCTCGCCGCGGTGATTCCGCTAGGAATTTTCAACTATTGGTTGCTGGGGTGGATGATCAATACCCAGACGTTCGATTACGAGGAGTATCGCCTTTACGAATGGGGGCCGGATTTCCTCGACCGCATTTTTTACATGCTCCCCTGGCGGTACATGTTTGACATGGGCCTGCTCATCTTTATCGAAGCTCCACTCGCGTCGATCTTCGTCACCGCCTTCCTCGGCGAAGGGGTCTTCATGCAAAAGCCGACCTACCGTCAGGTGTTCCAAACGGTGCTGAGGCACTCGCCCGCCCTGATCCTTTGCCAACTCCTAATCCGCGGCATTCTCCCCGCCTGGCTGCTCCTCAGCATGATGAGCACCTACAACGACAACGTCGGAATTGAAATCTTCCTCTGGCTCCTGGCCATGTACACGGCCCTGTTCCGCTCGCTCCGCCCCTACATCAACGAAATCATCTTGCTGGAGAAGAACCCCATTCGCGCCCGCGGACCCAATGCGATCACCATCAACAAGCGGAGCAGCCATTTGCATAACTCCAGCTCAGGGGACCTGTTCGGCCGCTGGCTCGCCAGCGCCATGCTGGCAACCTCGCTGTTTGGTGTCATTCTCATCGCGCTTTACCTGGGGGTCGGCGTGCTGATTGGGAATTATGAATTCTCCTGGTTCTTTGTGGCTCTGGTCTATCCCGCGGCTTTCTGGGTTGTCGTCGCCTATTACTCCGTCGTGCGCTACCTCGACTACCTCGACCTCCGCATCCGTTACGAAGGCTGGGAAGTGGAACTGCTGATGCGGGCGGAGGCGGCGAAGATGGCGGGGAAGGTGTGGTGAGGTGAGAGATTGGAAATTTCAAATCTCAAACAAACTTCAAATTCAGAAATTTTGAAACATTCACATTTCGGTATTCTCATTTGTTTGAGATTTGAGATTTCCAATTTGTAGGTGCCATGGACTGTTTATCTCGAAATCTGTTCCTCTGTCAGTTGGCTGTTGCCGCTGTGCTGCTGTTCGCGCCTGCCGCTTCTGCCCAAAGCGCGACGGAAGACTCCGCCATCAAGGACGCTCGCGAGTCTCTCGGCGGCGGCGGGGCGTTTCCTTGGTATGACCGTGAAAAGGATGCTCTCCGCCCGCTCAACCTGCAACGGGTGGAGGACGACAGCGACAATCGAAAATCCACCGCGACGGCCACGCCGACCGCTCCCACGACCACCGCCCCTCCCAATCTGAGCTGGCTGGGACGAGTGCTGCAGGTGATGGGGATTGCCGTTCTGGTCGCCATTTTGGTGTTGGCCGTGGTACTGATCACGCGGGCCTTTATGAATAGCGAGGTGACCGAAACCACCGGCTCCAAAGTGGTGGAAACGTCGCAAGATGTGGACCGTGTCGAGCATCTGCCGTTCCAACTCCGCAAGCCGACGGGGGATTTCCTTTCCGAGGCCCGCCGCCTCTACGAAGCCGGAGACTATTCCCAAGCCATTCTCTATCTCTACAGCCACTTCCTGGTCCAACTCGACCGGCAGCAGGTCATCCGCCTCGCCAAGGGAAAGACCAATCGCCAATACTTGCGGGAGACCCGCTCTCGACCGGTCCTGTTTCCGATTCTCGAAATCACGATGATCAGCTTTGAGGATGTCTTTTTCGGCCATCACAAAATCTCGCGAGAGCAATTCGAGGCCAGTTGGAATCGGCTGAGCGAATTCGAAGCCGAACTGAGCCGCGTGGAGCGAGCCGCCGCATGAACACGAGCGACCAATTCGTCAAAGGTCTGGCCACCCGCCTGGGAATTCGCGGCCTGATCTACCTCGGAATTCCGCTGGCGATGCTGTTCCTGTATCTCTTCCTTTCCTTGTTCCAAGGGTCGGGAGGAGGGCTTCCCAGCGTTTACGGCAAGCGTTCTGGCCGCGAGGCGACCAGCAGCGTCAACGGCACTCGCGTCTTTGCCGAAATGTTCGTCCGGAGTGGTCGGAAGGTCCGTACTATTACCCGCCTTTCTCCCGGCATCAACGACCGGGCCGATGTCATCGTCTGGATTCCAGACAGCTTCGAACCGCCGGACAAGAAGCAGCGGGAATTCTTGGAAGCCTGGCTGGCGAAGGGCAATAACCGCAGGCTCATTTATATCGGCCGCGACTTCGACTCCTCTGGCGAGTATTTCCGCGAGATCGCGCCGCAACTGACTCCTGAACAGGCCGTCACCTTCAAGCGGTACGAAGCCGAAGCCAAAGCCGACTTTGACGCCAGCCGTTGGCAGATGCCTAAGGAGCAGTACGCCCGTTGGTTCACCGCCCGGCGGGACGGCACCCGGCACGTCGCCAAAAACTTGGAAGGGGATTGGTCCGAAGGAATCGACAGTTCCAAGACCAACATTCTGGTGGAAGGCCGCCTCGACCCGCCTGTTGAAAAGGACCGAGCCTCGGCTCCGTCGTATACGACTACTACTCCCGCACCAGCCACTGCTCCTGCCGGTGCCCCCCCCGCTAAGACCAAGCCCAAAACGAAAGCCAATCCATGGCTTCCCATTCCGACCACCACGGTCACCACGATCGACAATCCTCCAATTCCGGAGAAATTTGAGCCCCTGCTCTGGTCCGATGAGAATGGCGACGGCAACTTTCAACCCCAGGAAGCCATTGTCACCCGCGTGAAAGACTCGGCCTTTGGCGACAAGGACAACAACAACAGCAACAACCAAGTGATAGTGGTCACCAACGGCTCATTTGTCCTCAATTACCCGCTCGTTAATCACGAGCATCGTAAGCTGGCCGGCAAGCTGATTGCCGAATGTCCCCCCGGGGCCAAAGTCGCCTTCATCGAAAGCCGCAACGCCGAGCCGACCGTCCTCGACAAAGACCCGGAGGGGGCTGCGGGGGGGGGACTGTTCGACGTGGCCCACGTCTGGCCCCTGAACGCGATGGTCATCCACCTGACCATCCTTGGCATCATCTACTGCATGGCCAAATCCCCAATCTTCGGCCGGGCCAAGGAACTCCCCGGCGAAGCGACCGCCGACTTCGGCCGCCACGTCACCGCCCTCGGCCAACTCATGGCCCGGAGCAAAGACCGCGTCTACGCCGAGCAGCGGATCGCCCAGTACCAACAGCAAGGAAAGCGGAAATCGGGAAAGTCGCACCTGAAGGGGTCGTGATTTGCACCGACATGGAAGCCGGACAGATTGGATCGATCATTTCGCCTTCATCAATTTGCTCCCCTTCGGGGAATCACTCTGCGGCGGCAGTTCCACCACGGTTACATTCGATTGCCGTTGGAACTGGCGGCGGGCAACGGAGTCGCTGGGGAGCAGGAATAGCCGAAAGGGACGGCGGGGGGAGTGGCGGAGGCCGGTGGTAAAGGAAATTTTGAGCCGGTCTTCCGGGGGGACGAGTTGAAATAGGGCGGAGAAGAGGGAGCGGGAAGGTAGCGAGCTGGCCAGGCCCACGGACGGGTTTTCGAGGACGGTCGTCGCTAGATTGGAGAGAGCTTCCGGCGCGAGCCTCTGGAGGATTTGTTCGAGGCCATGCATATCGGCTTCTCCCGCCCGGCCCACCAAGGGAAGGGAACGGAGGCTCTGCGGTACTTCGTCGTACACCTCAATGCGGCCGGCGGTTTCCAGGGTGCGAAGGATCAGCAGCGGATTGTTATCGAACCGGGCGAGCCCCTCGCGTGGCAGGACGAACATCTGGGTGTAGATTCTCGCACCCGCGCGCCCCGAGTATTCCGCGCCGGCGGACCTGGTCAGCGACAAGCAAAAGTGTTCCGGCCCCAGCGGATGAAAGTTGACGCTAGGCTCGTCTGTCAATTCATCGAGCAGCGAATCGTGCGCAGGCCCCCAGGTATTCAGTTCCTGGGCGAGCTCCTCGCTAATCTCTTGGCTTTTGACCGCGAGTTGATAACCGGCAATGCGTTCGCCCCGAAGGGAGGTAAAGATGGCTTGGGGGATTCGCATTCCAACTCTTACTCTTAATCCTAATCTTACTCTTACTCATGATCTTAATCCCGATCTCTTTCCAAAGCAGAAGAGGATTAAGATTATGAGTAAGAGTAAGATTAGGAGTGCATATGGTTTTATGCCGCCAGTTCTTCCACTAACCACCGGAACGGTTCCACGATTCCTCTGGGTTCTATCCGCAGTGGGACGTGAACCCTGCCGATGTAGTCCGTGCGATAAGCGCTGGCTCCCGCGACCCCGACTCCAAAAAAACGATGTTTCGCCAGCCGTTCGCGGCATTGCTGGTAGAGGCCCGGGGCATGCTCGCGAGCGAAGGATTGTGGATCATCGAAGCAACTCGTGCACTGATCGGCTTTGGTAAAGACGAGGGAAACCGGGCGATTTCCCCACGCCTGCTTCGTCTCGCATTTCAGCTCGCAAAGGTAGCTGATGAGCTTCATGGTCTGGAAGTCTTCCTCGGTTTCGCCGCGGCCGACCCGGTCGGCATCGACCATGACTAGCACGCCCGAGCACTTGGCGAGGAACGCCCGTACGACGGGATAAGTGTTTGGATGCTCCACCTCTTCCATCAAGGCCTCGCCGGCCAGGTCCGGCAAAATCAGCTCCACGGGGCGGTGCTTGCGGCGGAGAATCTGGCAGTGAACCCAGTTCCACCGGTCGGGTTCGCTCGGGGTTTTAGCCGGAAACTCGCACCGCGAGAGGGCGGACATCGTGGTCTGCTGCAGGCCGATGGAAAACGCTCCGCGGGAAAGCATCTGCATTGGCTCCGTCTGCCGCGAGAGCATGTCGGTGAGCATCCCCAGGTAAACAGTCTTTCCCGATCCCGACGGCCCGATGGCGGCGATCATTTTGGGGTGGATTTTTTGCGATGTCGCCTGATGGGCCAGAGCCATCGGGGCCTGACAGTGACGGCAAAGCTCGGCATCAAAATTATTGCCGCCGCCGCAGATGTAGCAGGGAGCCGACTCCGCGTATTGCGAGAGACGGTAGGAATCGAGCAGGACGACGCCATTCGATCTCATGACAGCACCTCTTCCACACAGGCCCCTTCGCTATCGGCTGGGCTATCACCCGGCTCGTGAATCTCGTCCGTACTCATTTCCGCATCGCCCTGCAGCCGCTCTTCAAGGTCGTTGAAGTTCGCCACGTCACTGAACCCCACCGCGCAGCGGAAGCCGATGTTGTGTTTGCGGGCGAGGGGGCTGTCGCCGGATTGGAATTGGCACTGGGCCTGAGCTTCGAAGTAGGTATCGAACGCTCCGCCACGGAGGCTCTTGAGCGGGATGTCGGTCAGGAGCTTTGCCGATGGCGGTTCCCAAGCTCCAAAATTCGTGCTGGTCCATTCCCAGACATTTCCCACCAGTTGCTGCACACCGCCAACGCTCGCCCCTTCGGCATGTTTGGTGACGGGTACGGTGTCGCCGGGACCGCTTCCCCAAAGATTGGCGAGCGATCGGTCCATCGCGTCTCCCCAGGGGAACTTTCGCTGCATCAGGCGCGAGCCTTCGGTGGTGACCGGCCAAGCGGCCGCCTTGACCCATTCGGCGTCACTCGCCAGGCGTTTGCCGGTCCAGCGCGCGTAAGCGGAAGCCTCGAACCAGGAGACTCCGACGACGGGGTGATCCTCTTTGCCGGCCGGATAGCGGCCGTTCTCCCACATCCGCGGGCCGGATTGGCCGCTCCGGTCGGTGAACTGGAGCATGGCCGGCCAGATGGCCTCATCCCAAAGTTGCAGCTGCTCGTAACCGCCGGCATCGACGAATTTTTGATATTCGCGGTTCGTCACGGCGAAGCGGTCGAGGTAATAACCCGCCAGCGCGATGAGTTTTTCCACCTTGTGGCGGTCTACTTCCGCCACGTCGTCCGCACGGGACGACCGCATCACCACCGAACCCTCCGGCACCACGGCCATGGCGGCGTCGAGAGCTTCGAGGGCGAATTGGAGTTGAGAGCGAGTGAGGTTGGCCGCAATCTCTGGGCGGAGCAAGAGCGCGTATCGCCCTTGGGCAAACATCTGATCGACGAGACTCCCTTCACCGTTCCCTTCCGTGAGCGCGGGAATGTTTTCCGCCAAATGTTCATTTCCTGGCGCGCCGTTCTCCGGCCGACGGAACAGGCGGGTGAGTGCTCGTTGAGCGGCCGTTTTGCCTCGCGGACGAGGAGCCGCCAGCCCAGCCAGGCAGAGGAGTGCCGCCAGCCCGCCGACCATGAACACGCCTTGCTGCTGCGCAAAACCAATCGCCACGCAAGCCAATGCGCAGCCGGCAAGGAGCAGCATCAAAAGGATTTGATAGATCTTGGGCATCAGGTCACCTTAGCGTCACTTTTTCTTTCGCCGCTGCGCGATGTCCTTTTGCAGCTTGGCGAATTGGGCCATCACGGAATTGACCACGGGATCGAGATGTTTGGAGGACGTGTCGTCCAGGACAGGATGAGGTGACGAATCCTTTTCGACCCGCGGTTGTTCGCTGACAACAGCCGCGGCAGAGTGGACCGGAACCTGTTCAGCGAGCCTTCGCGTCTGCTCAGCGATGAGTGCCCGCATTTCCTTCAGCTCCTCGGCAACGCTTTGCCGCTGCTCGGCCAACTCGCGCTTCTGCAATGCGACCGTTTCCGAAAGCGCAGTGCTGCGGCAGCGGACGAGATCGAGTTCCGCTTCCAGCTCCAGCCGTTCTTGCTTAAGGGCTTCCAATTCGGCAACTTCCGGCGGGTCCTGCTGCAAAGCCTGGACTTGTTCCTGCAGAGCCACAAATTGCCGGGCGAACTGATCGGTGAGTGATTCAAGTGCTTCGTTGGAAAGAGCGCGAGCTTCGTCCGGCAAAGCTGGCTGTCCCCCCGCTGCCAGACGCTCCAGGAGCACCGCCCGTTCGACCGCCAGATCGGAGACCTGCTGCCGGAGAGCAATGGTTTCGGAATCGTCGGTGGAGGGAGCATCGGCTCGAGTGGCGAATTCGCTCCGCATTTCGCGTATTTCGCCGAGTGCCTTTTGAAGCTGAGATTCGTGCTGTTCCAGCAGAGTCTGCTTGAGCTCGGCCAGTTCCGCAGTTGCCGAAGGACCGGGTTGCGACGCTTGAATTTGCGCTTCCAGTCCGGCAAGTCGCTCCGCAAATTGCTGGGAGAGAGACTCGAGCGCCTCCGCGGAGAGGACAGCGACTGGCGGAGCCGTCCCGTCTCCCGCGACCCGCTGCTCTGCCGCAGCTGCCAGGCGTTCCAGCAGAACAGCCTGCTCGACCTGCAACTGGACAACTTGTTGCCTCAAGGTGACGCTTTCAGCGCTCTCCCCCGCGGGAGTTTCGACTCGCGTGGCAAGTTCTGATCGCAGTTCACGAAGTTCGTCGAGTGCTTTCGCGAGTTGAGCTTCCTGCTGCGCCAGAAGCGTCTGTTTGAGTTCGGCCAATTCCGCAGCTGTGGAGGGATTGGCGTGCGACGCTTGAATTTGCTCTTCCAGGCCGGCGAGTTGCTGGGCAAATTGCTGGGAGATGGATTGGAGCGAGTCGGCGGACAGAATGGAGACCCGCTGCGATTCCGCCTCGTCCTTGGCCGCTTGTTTCTCCGCGGCCGCCAGACGTTCCAGCAGCACAGCTCGTTCCACTTGTAGTTCAGAAATCTGCGTCCGCAGGCTCTCGATTTCGGGGCCTAGGTCCGGCTGCTGCGCTGGCTCGGGGCGACTGGCCAGTTCTGCTCGCAGCTCACGAAGCTCGGCAAGCGTCTCGGAAAGCTGCGCTTCTTGCTGTTCCAATTGATGGGAGAGGCGAGCGGTTTCCTTCCGTTGGTCGGCCAATTGCCGGCCCCGCTCGGCCAGGTGACGGCGTCCTGCTTCCAGTTCGTCCGCCTTCGCTTCGAGTTCAGCGCTCAGTCGATCCAAATCCCCGAAGAGATCCTGCACCATCTGCTCAAGCGACGAGCATTCGTCACGAAACGCACCGGCTGCGTTCTGGAGCGGCAGCCAGGAGGACAGCGGCATGGAAGGGAGGGTGGCAGTCACGTTGTAAGAAGGCAACTCTTGGTGTGATGTGCGCGGCTGCAAGGCGAATACCCCATCCCGAGAATTCAGGAATTGACCGCGCGGCAACTGTCGGTCGTCCGAAAGCTGCCACCCGAACTCTAGGTCACAAACCCCAGCGCCGCAAAAAACGACAGCTTCGGAGGAGCTAACAATTCAAGTTGGCTGTGCCCTTGCCGACTGTGCTGATTGTGCCATCCTGGGGCGATGTCCAAGAAGAAAAAGAAACGCCCGAAGACGCAGCCTCGGGCCGTCAGCAGACCTCCCCATCCAACCGACGGCGAATCCCGGCAGTCCATCGCGGTAACCGTCGCCTGGATGCTCTCGCTGCTCGTCACGCTGGCGGCCGAAGTGATTGCCGTTCCGGCCACCATCATCGCCAAGGCCAATCCGCAGCCGCCGGGACCTGGCATCAGCACGGCCCACGTTGCCGACATCTTTCTCTTCCTGGCACTTGTTACCGGGCTCTTCTCGGCGGGCCTGGTGCCGCTGGTCTACCGGGTTCGAGCCATTCCGCCGCCACAATCCGTCACCATCGCCGCCCTGGTCGCGGCAGCCGTTCCGCCGATTACAATGGTGCTTCGCTGGCTGCTCTAGCCTCAACACCAACGAAAGAAATTCCCTATGGACGGCCGCGACAAGAAACGCCTGGAAATCATCAAGCAGAAACTGCAGATGCTCAAACAGCAGCTCGCCGGCGCGAAAAAACAGGACGACGAACCGGGAGAAGTGCAAAGCCTGGAAAAGCAAATTGCGTCCCTTGAAGCCGAAGCGGCCAAGCTGCGGGGGTGAGGTAGTCCCTACGGGCGCGACATCCCGCACATCTTTCCCAGCCGGCATTTTCGTGCCTTGCCGGTTATGCGGATAGGCTACCCTTTGGCGGACGAAGCCGCAAAGTTGGAACATTCGTCCCCAGGCTCCGATGAGACAGAGAGGGGCAACTAGCGGGAATGGATTCCCGAATCGATTTCGCCCTATGACGAGTCTTGCCGGGACCGAGCTATGGATGGCCGAGCCTGCTGCCGAGGGTTTCTTGCGGCGACTGTCTGTTGGGTGATGATTGCGGGGACCGCACATTCCACCGAGCCGGCTGGTCGTCGCGCGCCTGTTTATGGTCCGGTATACGGTCCCGTTGCCCGCCTCCCTGCGGCGGACGAGGACTTGCTCGTTCCCGAAGAGCCGAAAGCCAAGCAGCCGGAAGCACAGCGACTTCCCCAAACGGATAAGTCGGACGACGATCTGCTCACACCAGCTCCTCATGCTCCGCATTCCGTCAAGCCGAAGGCCGAAGGAGCAGGCCAGGACTTGGGCGGCGCAAAAATCTCCGCTGGCGAAGACCCCCATGCCGCCTGCTTCGCCACCACGGACTATCCGTCGGCCGAAACCTGCGCCCAGTGCCACAAGCAGATTTACGACGAGTGGCGCGTCTCCTCGCACGCCTATGCCGCCATCTCCCCGATGTTCCACAAGTTTGAGCAGACCATCACGGAGCTGTCCCGCGGTACGGTCGGCTATTTCTGCCTGCGGTGTCATGCTCCCGTCGCCACCATCCTGGAATACCCCCGGCACCTGCCGATCATCGATGCTCCACAGGTCTTCAAAGAGGGTGTGACGTGCGTGGCTTGCCACCGGGTCGCGGAGCGCTATGGCCGCGTCAATGGCGAGCGGCGGATCGAGCCTGGGACCGTAAACGATCCGGTCTTCGGCACCCTTGGCGGCGACGGCATTCGCGAAATGATCGCCAAGAAGGATTTTTACAAGGTTAAAACCGACCCTGAGGACAAAGGACCAGGAATTCAGACCCACCGCGGGGCGATCCAGTTCGAGCAGCTCAACAAGAGTGCGTTCTGTGCTTCGTGCCACCAGGTGATGGTCCATCCGGGCATCGCCCTGGAGGTGGTTTGGGCCCAGTACCGGGCTTCGCCCGCGAAAAAGTGCGGCGTCAATTGCCAGGATTGCCACATGGGAAAAATCCCCGGCATCGCCAGCGGCTATGAGATTGGTCCGGCGGCGATTATCGACGGCAAGGCGGTTAATTCCAAACGCAAACATTCCAACCACGGCTTTTATGGGCCGGCGACATCGATCGCCCATCCCGGCATTTTCCCGCAGAACAAAAAGGCGGAGCGGTGGTCCACCGATGCCTGGTACCGGTTTGATTTCCGGGCCGGCTGGGGGACGGAAGCGTTCGAGCAGCAATTGGAAAAAGCGGGGAAGGGAGCGATCCAGTTCCCGCCGGAATGGAAGAACGTGGACGACCGGATGGATGCCGCCGAAGTTCTCAAGGAGAACTTCGCCCTGCTGCAAAAGAAGGATCAGTGGCGCAGCGAGGTGATGGAAAACGGCATGAAGATCGAAGGCCCATTTTTCAATTCCGGCCGCCAGGTGGGGCAGGACCTCGATTTTGAATACGTCGTCATCAGTACCAACAGCGGCCACAATACCCCCTCCGGCTCGCTCGGTGCTCAGCCGCAACTTTGGCTCAACGCGGTCCTGACGGGGCCGCGCGGCGAGCGGATTTGGGAGTCCGGCTATGTGGACCGCAACGGAGACATCGCCGACCAGCATTCGCTCGAAGTCCGGGCCGGCCGCCTCAAGCGCGACGCTCAGCTCTTCAACTTGCAAACCAAATTCCTCATCACCAACGTGAAGGGGACCGACCGCGAGATGTACCTCCCCGTGAACGTGGACGTCGATCCGCTCCCGTTCCTTCGCCCCGGCACGCTGCCGATCACCGTCCTCAATCATCCCCCCCTCATCCGCATGGAGGCTCACTCCATCGCCCCCTACGGCAAACGGGCGGCCAAGTACCGCGTTCCCGGCGAGCTCCTTTGCCAGCCGGGCCGTTATCGCCTGTCGGTCCGGATGCGAAGCCGGGCGGAGCCGATTTACTTCATGCGGTTTTGCAAAGCGACTCCGGAGATGGAGCTGGCAATGAACGAAAACATCCTCGACGTCCATGCCTACAGCGTGGAGTTTGACGTCCGCTAAAAATGCCTCGTGCTGCTCATCATATCCGACTGAAACTGGCGGCCGCTGTGGCGATTCTCCTCGCCACGGCGGCCGCGGTGACGTCTGCGCGGACCGTGGCGGAAGAACTGCAACTGACCTGGCCGGTGAATAACGGAGTGCCAGACCGAGCCGCTCGTCGGCTGCCGCCTGCGGACGGCGAAGGTTCGAGCGAGGTTTTCGTCGGGGAAACGCAGGAGACTGGAACAAGAGTCGCCAGCAAAAACTCCGCCCGACCCCGTTTCGGCGGTCCCGTTGCCGAAAGCGATGGCAGCAGACAGTCTCACTCAGTCATCGCCGAACCAACCTTGTTGCCCGTCCAGCCCCAAGGGATTCCCAGGAAGTTTCCGCAGACGGAATCTCGCTCGGCTCGAAGACAAGAGCCGCCCCAACCGCTCCCGACTCCGCCAGAAAGTGCCGACGAAAGCGACGACCTCCTCACCGAACCCGCTGCAGTCCCTGAACCTTCCACAGCCCCTGAGCCCAGCACAACGCGCCTTCCCCCTCCCGTGGAAGAAGTGCCGCAAGAGCAACTGCCAGAGCGATCCGAGTCACCCCCCCGCGAAGAACTCCCTCCCCCGCGCCAGCCGTTCGTGGGCGAACCTCCCCGAACGGATCCCGGAGCCACCATCGCCCCATACTCTCCGCTCGACTTCAGCCCGGACGCTCACAACTTCGCGGAGCCGGAAGAGAACTCCGCCGACGCCACCTATCGCACCAAAACGCCGGTCCCCGTCCAGCGCCCTTGGGTGGAGTGGGGCCGCGGCTTTTATCTGCCGGGACAATATCCGCCGGGCGGCACGCTCTTCGGCCCGACCAACCTCACGCTGCCGCACTATCTCGTTTACGGCGACCTCCGGACCGCCATGGCATCGAACCACAGCAAAGGCATCGATACCAACGTCTGGGCCACCACGTTGCAACTCGAAAACGATTTCAAAATCACCGCCACGGAGCGAATCCACGCCCTCTTCACGCCCCTCAACCGCCTCAACGATGTCACGCGGTTGGAAAATCAAACCGGCAGGGGGACGAGATTCGTCGATGTTTTCAACGCCAACCCCACAACGGCCTTCTTTGAAGGGGACGCCGGAGCAATCCTCGGTGGTTTTCAGGGTGTCGATTCCCGGTTCGACATGCCGTTCACCGTCGGCCTGATCCCACTCATCTTTCAAAACGGCGTTTGGATGAACGACGCCATTCTCGGAGCGGCTGTGAACATCCCCGCCAGGAACAGCCCGCTGCTCGACTGGCCGAATTACGAACTCACTTTCTTCTGCGGCTTTGACCAGGTAACGAGCGACGCCTTCCGCTTGGACAACCAGGCCGCCGACCTCTTCGGCATGGCCACCTTCATCGAAGCCTACGGCGGCTACATCGAAACGGGCTACGCCTTCCTGAATGACGACACCGCAAATCGCCGCAGCTACCACAACCTGACAGCCGCGTTCACCAAGCGCTACTTCGGCCGCGTCAGCAACTCGGTCCGAGGCATCGTGAACTTCGGCCAAAGCGGAGCCGCTGTCCCGCAAACGGCCGATGGCGCGCTCCTCCTCATGGAAAATTCACTCATCACGCGCGACGAACAGCATCTGGTTCCGTATCTCAATCTCTTCGCCGGCGTCGGCACGCCGCAGTCCGTCGCTCGCGGAGCGGCAGCCGGCGGCATCCTCTCGAACACGGGCATCTCGTTCGAAATCGACAACATCACCAACTACCCCACGCTCGACGCCACCGGCCACAACTCCTGCGGCGGGGCCCTCGGCGTCGAACTCCTCGGCCCGCAGTTCTATTACCAGTTCATCGTGGAAACCGCCTACGTCCACGTCTACGGCAACCCCGCCGACCGCCTCGCCGTCGGCGACCAGGCCTCCATCAGTAGCCGCTTCCAAGTCGCCCTCACCAAATCGATCCTGTTCCGCTCCGACATCATCTACGGCGCACTCGAAAACGCCCCCGACATCCTCGGCGGCCGCATCGAGCTGCGGCATAAGTTCTAGTAGTAGGCCGCGAGTTTCCCGCCGGTAGCGGTGTGTTCATGATGGCAATTGTTTCTAATCCCGAACGGCGCTCCGCTGAAGCAGCGCGGCGGGAAAGCTTCGGCTTCAATCCTTGCTCAAATCAATTCGCCGGGCCACCGCGAAGCAGCCCAGGATGGCCAGGGAAACAACCAACGGGAGCACGAAGTAGAGGACGCGGAACATGATGACGGCTGTGAGGATGCCAGGGTCTTTGTATTCTTCCAAGAACTTGTTGATGCAGACTTCGAAAACGCCGACGCCCCCGGGGGCGTGGCTGAAGTAGACAATGATCATGGTGAACATCACCACGTTCACGAAGTGGATGTAGTCCACCTGCACTTCCGGCGGCATCAAGGCCCGGAGCGCAGTCGCCATCACGAAGAGGTCGGCTCCGCAGAGGGCCATGTGGCAGGACGCCAACCAGAAGGGAGGCAACTGAAGCTCGAACCCTAGGACGCGGAGCGTCCCACGGCGTGTGGCGCAAAGCAGCAGGTAGGCCGCACCGATGATGAGGAACAGCACACCGAGCCAGCGGGTGTTGTGGAAGAAAAGGTGGTAGTCATGGACAATCTTTTCCGGGACCTCCAGCGGCTCCCACAGGCTGAGGATGCCGGGGATGGCATGCACGCCGACGGAGTAGGTAATGCCGAGCATGGCCATCAGCTTGACCAACTCCACGGGGGAAATGCCCCAGGACTTGTACATCTGATAGCGCCCCATCGGGCCGCCGATAACCCAACCGAGGTTCATCGTCAGGCTGTAGGCCACGAAGCTGCCGAGCGTGAGTCGCGGCAGCGACAGCGGCGTCTTCATGTAAATCAAGCCGACCTGTTCATAGACGGCAAAGATGACATAGTGCAAGGCGATGAGTGCCAGTGCCAGGACATAGCGCTGCAGTGGAATCTCTTTGGCCTTCTCCCAAATCTCAGCCGGGCTGTGTTCGCGGATTTGCAGATAGAACAAGTAGCTGGCCGCGACAACCGCGACCGCGGCAAACACCGGCCCGCCATACGCATGCAAATAGTGCCGCCAGCCGCCAGGTGCGTGCGAGTGAAGCCGCGCGTCAGCCAAGTCCCCCTCCCGTTCCGGCAGAGGCGAGTCGGCTGAGTTTTCAACAGCTTCATCCATGGAGGTCAATCAACGGGTCTACGGCTTGGGGGCGAGGGCTTTGGGAGTGGCTACGTCCTGCACCCGTAGCTTGAAGGCCTGCATGATGATGGGGGCGACGTCCGGGCTGCAACTGTTGATCTCACCATATTGAGAAGTCTCGCGCCCGTAGGCATACGGCGCGACGCTGTCCCACTGGCGGCGAGGGATGATGTAGCCGATCTCATCGTTGGCGAGGCCGAACAGCAACCACTTTTTTCCGGGGAGGATGCTTTCGACCGTCGGCTCCAGGGGGGCGTCCGGATAATCGGCGTTCGGCTCCGCCGGCTCCTGGAATTTGCCGTAAATCAATTCCGGATAAAGCTCGCCGGGGATGCTGGCGACGTGGACGTCGCCGAGGCGGAGGTAAGCCACTTCGGTTTCGACAGCGGTCGGCTTGTCGACAACCTCTTCGGCGACTTCCTCGCCGAGAATCTGAAAATCACCTTCCCAAATCCGACCTTGTCGCCGCAGAATTTTGGCGACCCGGGCGAGGCGATAGACGGTATTCGTCACCGGGATGGCAATGGGCTTGGCGGAGATAGTGAACGGCGTCAACTCAATCGGCTCGGCGGCAGCCATTGCCTTGGTGGCGAGGTCCGCAACTGCTTCGCCATACAGCCGGCAGTATTCGAAGTCTCCTTCGTCGAGAACTTTCCCCGCTGCGTCCTTGATGACGCCATCGGGGGGAGCCATCAGGCCGCCAACCGCGCCGCTCATATAGAGGATGGGGCATTTGTGGTGCTCTTTGAGTTTGGCCACGGTCGCGTAGGGGAAATCCGCTGTCACGAGGGTGTTCTTGGAGCCCATCGATTCCGGATGGGAGTTCCACTGCACGAGCAGTCCGCTGGGCTCTGTGCCGCCCGGTTTGGTGAACTTGAGGACTCGCAGCACGCCATCCTTGGCGATCGGCTTGCGCGAATCACCGACGAGAGTTTCGTCGGTGGCGGTGCCATAAGCGGCTGTGGCGGGAGCGAGATTCTCGGACGTCTTTTTCACAAGTTCGACAACCTTGCTGACGACCGAGGCGACGTAATCATCATCCACACCGCGGCTGAAGAACCCGCGACCCCAAATGCCGACGACGTCCGGCCCTTCGTGATTGTGAGTGCTGGAGACGAGAACGTATTTGAAATTAGCGAGACCCTTGCGAATCTCTTTGACATTCGGATATTGCAGGCCGATCAGATCCACCGAGACAAGGGCAATCTTCTCGGTCCCGTCGCCAAGGACGAGGCAGCGAGCCATCAGCGGATCATGCACGCCGGTCGCTTTCCGTCCGGGACCATATCCCGCCAGCCAGACCGGTTTCTTTCCGTTAACGTCCGGCGTGATGTCGGTCTCGCCAAAGCCGACCTGAAGCGGCTTGGGTTCGGCAGCGAAAGCGCAGGCCAGCGGCGCTGCCAGTATCAGCAGTCCCGCCAGACGAATAATCGTCAAGCGCGAAACGAGTTGTGGAACGATCATAAGTTACCCCTTCTCAGAAAAACTCCCCAATTCCAGTCTCCCATTGTAGCTACAGTTCACGAGATGTGCCGAGGCGGTATATCGCCCTACTTACTCCACGATTGGCACGCGGTCATACTTGGACTTTACATTCTCGGTTTGGCGACAACCTCTCTCCCCTCTCTAGGAGTCCCTTCCATGAAGAAGTTTTTTCTCGTTTCCCTCACTGTCCTTTCACTTTCAGCCGCCGCGCTGCTGGCAACTGCCGCGCGGGCAGATGACAAGGACAAGAAGGAGGCCGATTGGTCCGCTTCAGTCAAGTTTCCGGAAGGGGAAAAGCCGGTGAAGCTCTTTAACGGCAAGGACCTGGAAGGTTGGGAAGGAAACACGGGGGAAGCGGGAACCCCCAAGTACTTCACGGTCAAGGACGGGATGATTGTCGCCCGGAACGAGAAGGAAAACGCACCCAAGATCAGCAACTACCTGTTCTCCAAGAAGAAGTACCGCAACTTTCGCCTCGTCTTCGAGGGAAAGCTCGCCGAGTCTTCCATGCATAGTGGCATCGCCATTTGGGGGAAGCGGCACAACCCGGACGGCAGTGAGCCGAATTCCTACCAGGGGCACCTGGTGATGTTCCCCAGCGGTTGGGGATTTTGGGACCTGTATCGGCGCAACGGCATCTACCAGGATAAGGACGGAGCAGCCCAGAAGGCCGATAATAAAGGGGGCTGGAACAAGATGGAAATCCTGGCGATCGGCGACCGGATCCGCCTCGCCGTCAACGGCCAACTCGTCGCCGACTGGCGCGACCCCAAGCCGGAACTCTGCGGCGAAGGCCCCCTCGGCCTCCAACTCCACAGCAACCAGGTTGCTCAGGAAGTCCAGTTCCGCGGCCTGATTATCAGCGAGAACCCGAAGGACGAGATGGCGACGGTGGAGAAGAAGTAGCCGCTTGTCTTAGATCTCGCGCAAGAGACAGGAAGATAGTACACCCGGAGGGATTCGAACCCCCAACCCTCGGTTCCGAAGACCGATGCGCTATCCAATTGCGCCACGGGTGCGTGTGATGTGTTCGCACCTTGCAGAATATCACGGGTCGGCCCGTTTGCAACGGGTCGCTATCGGCCGTAATAGGTTGTCGCGATTTGTTCCGCTAGTGAAGGTTGCCCACTATTCCTCGTGGCTCACCCGCCGAACGTAATCATTGGCAATCGACTGCCGCGGAACCACTACCGGCAACGGCTGGGGGTCGAAGGGAATGCCTAAGATTTCTCGCGGCTTGACAAAGGCTTGGGCCTGACCGGGTACAAACTGTTTTTCCGGTGCGTACGTTTCCATCAGCCGATGAATGCCCGGATTGATCTCAATCTTGCCATCGTCGCGCGGCTCGCCGACCGAATCAAAGGACCCCACGCAGACCATGCTTTCCGTCCGGTCGTGGAACTCATAGGCTTCAACCCCTTTGTCTCGCAGAGCTTTGGTCATGCGAGAAGCGTTGTCCGCCGCAATGTCGATCTTAGCCATTCCCTTGTGATGTTCGGACTTGTCCTTGGTGTAAGGTTGCCCCACCAATTGGTCGAATTCCTTGGGCTTCATCGTTTCCACACCGCGGAACGAAGCAACCTTGACTGTGTATTTTCCCGGACACTTGAGCAAGCTGTATTTCACATGCTGGTTGAGTTCCACTACAAAAGGATCGAGCCCCTTGGCGGTGAAGTACTCTTCCGGCAGCATGGGGTTGCGCGTGATGAACGCGTTCCCCATCGGCCCCTTTTCCTTCTTTCCTAGCATCTTCGTCGTTTCGCGGTACATTCCCCGGAGTGTTCCCCAACTCTGCAGGCTCTTCTCGCCGGTTTTCTTCGAATTCAACGTGTCCGGCAGCATGGTCTTTATGTTCTGGAGAACTTTCTCAATTTCCGGCTGATCGACCGAATGGAAATTGCCGACCAGAACGGCGATTTCGTCCCGCTTGTAGGCGTTGCTGTGCCGCATGATCTTTTGGCCGCCGTATTTGTTCATACCCAGGCCGATTTCCGGTTGGCCCATGTCAAAATGCTTTCGGTAGATGAATGCTTGCAGTTTGTGCTTCTGACGCAACTCCAAGACTAGGTCGTGGGCTTGTTCGTCCGCAGAAGTCACCTTCCCGGATTTGGGGTCGCGAACGACCCCCGTGAAACTCGTGCACATAATCATCCAGGGCCCGTGCGACTCTGTCAGTTCGTAGTCCTTCTCCGGATCCGCATCGACCTTGGTATAGGGAATCAGCTTGGCCCACGGCGGCGCGGCCAGCGACGAATTCGTGACCAGCGGAATCGAGAGTGCGATTCCGGCGAGCAGCGACCTGCGAACGAAGAGCGACAATTGCATGGCAACCTCCAGCGTCGAAAGACCAGCCCGGAATGGGGCCGAGAAGCGGTGGGAAGGTAGCAAACGGCCTCTCGCCAGCCAAGAGCAGTTCCCAGAAACAACTCTTCGCAGTGTCGCTATCTTCTCACGCCGGGTGTGGAGTTTTGTACTTCGAGAGCCACACAAAGAGCCCCGTCAAGCCAATCAGCAGCCCGCTGCCGAGGGCGGAGATGAGGATTTGCCGATCCAGGGGGACGCCGGGGTCGAGGGAACTGCGAGCGCCGAACGGAACGCTGTCGGCAAAAATCAAGATCGCGACCCAACTGCCATACAGCAGCAGCCGCTGCCACCAGCGGAAGCGGCAGGTGACGGCGAGCACTGCGGCAATCGTGCCGATAGCCGTGTGTGCGAAGTTGATGCCGCCGCCGCTGTTGCTGAAGAAGACGGCACGGCCGGAGTAGAGCAGCACGACAAAGAGTATGGCAATGGTCGCGATGATTGCTCGGCGGGCCAGGATGTGCGTCTGCCGCAAGGGATGCAAAGTCGCCAGCCCGATCAGCGGCAGCAGAAGAAGCTGAACGGCCAGCGTGGGTGCATTCCAAAGGAGCATTCCCAGGGCCATGAGCATGAACGACGTTGGGATCGAAAGCTCCGCCATGTGCACGATCTGCCACCACCAGCGGTCGCCGCGGCTGCGGAGATACTGAGCCGCGACCGTTTGCAGCGTTGCCGGCAGCAAAAGGACGCAGGCCGAGAACCCGAAGCCATACCACAGGGCCAGCGGGATGCGGGCCTGCATATCGGCGAGGGCCTTTTTCATAACGTAGCGAGTGTAGACCGGCTCGCCCTTAATGTCGGCAGGATATTTGGTCGCAATGGTTTGTCCGTCTGAAAAGGTAGTGTCCTTGGAAATCTCGGCGACGAGCAATTCCAGGTCCGGCTGCGACGGCCAGACCGCCACTTGAATGATCGTCACCCAGCCGATGCAAAACAGGAATGCCGTAATCGCCGCTGCCGTGCCGACTCCCAGTCCGCACAGCAGCGCCCCCGCCAGATCCTGCGGCTTCACAAGGCGGTCGGTGAACCAGCCCATGCTGAAGTAGCTGACTAGCATCAGCGGCAGCAGGGCAATCCCGAGCCAGCGTGGGAATCCTTCGAGCGCTTTCAGCACCCAGGGTGCATCCTCGGCCGGAAATGAGCCACGATAAATCAGGGCATAACCACCCAGGTTGTCGGCCTGCGAATGGATCGCCGGTATGCAGATGAGCAGGCCCGTGGTAATGCCAATGACCAGCACACAGGCCGCCGCCTTGAAATGCGTAGCGAACCATCGCCAGAACAGCCGGGCGGCGTTGGGAGGCATGGCCTGGATTGGTTCGCCGCGAATCCAGCGCGCCAGGTCGTCCGCAAGTTCGCCCGCGGAGCGGTAGCGGGCTTCGGGGTCCTTTTCCAGGCACTTCAGACAGATCACTTCGAGCTCGTGATCGACACCCGAGTTGAGGCGGCTCGGAGGGACTGGTGGTTCTTTCTGGACTTGTAGTATTGTCTCGAGCGGACTCTGGCCTTCAAACGGCGGCCGGCCGGTAAGCGCCGCGTAGAGAATCGCCCCCAGTCCATAGATATCGACGGCGGTCGTCGCATTCTTGCCACTGCCGAGCGCTTGCTCGGGGGCCATGTAGCTGGGGGTGCCGACAATCGCTCCGGTCCGCGTGAGGTCGCTCCCCTCCGTCGTCCGCCGAGCCAGGCCGAAATCCGTGATGTGCGGCTGGCCGTTGGAATCGATCAGGATGTTCGCCGGCTTGAGGTCTCTATGGATGATGCCCCGCTGGTGGGCATAGTGAATGCCGCGAGCGACGGCGATGACCAGCTCGACGCGCTCTTGGAGCTCTTGCCGCGTGAGTGACTTGCCCTCTGTTTTTTGCAGCCGTTGCGACAGGCTGTCCCCATCGATGAACTTCATGCTGAAGTAGTGTTGTCCTTCCCGCTCGCCGATTTCGTAGATGGGAACGATAGCCGGATGATCCAGATTGGCAGCGGCCTCGGCTTCAGTCCGGAAGCGGGCGACGTCGTCGGGGGAGGCCAATTCGCCGGAGAGAATCATCTTCACTGCGACGAGCCGGTTGAGGCTGACTTGCCGGGCGCGGAAGACCACGCCCATGCCGCCGCGGGCGATTTCGCTTTCCAGTTCGTAGTCGCCGAAGTAGCGGAGGCGGGTGGCGGAATTTGCCAATGTATTAATGCCGGCTCCGCCCGCCGCACTATCCATTGTCTGTTCGCTGCCGGCCCCATTTTTCGCCTCCCGGAGCAGCTCACCAAGTTGCTGGCGGCTGGCGAAGAAGTCCCGCAGCGGCTGGGCGAACTCGCCGTGCTGTTTGATCCATTCTTCCGTGGAAGGATTCTCGCCCCGCTCGACCGCTTCGAGGTACTCTTTCACGATCCGGCCCAACTTCGGGTCGAGAGTTTCCAAGTGGCTTTCGGCAGGCATGAGGGTTAGTCCTTGGAGCTGAGATGTTTTTTGAGGCGTTGCATCGCCCGGTAAAGGAGCGAAGCTACCGCCTCGCTGTTTCGGTCAAGCTGTGTGGCGATTTGGCTGAGGGGAAGCCCTTGCAAATGATGCAACTCGACGGCGGTCCGCTGGTCCTCGGGCAATGACGCGAGCGCTGCGGCAAGCTCTGCCAACTCTTCGTTCCGAGCCGCCTTCTGGCTGGGGGAGCTTTGGCGGCTAGCCACTAACTTCTCCAGTCCCGCGGACGACTGCTCCAAAGCCGCCTCCAGCGACTGCTCGCGCCTCACGTCCCGCCGCATGGCGTTCCAGCGGCGAAATTCGTCCCGCAGATTGTTCGCCAGAATCTGCCGCAGCCACGGCAGCAACTCTGTCTCGCTCTTCCCCGCGGAACCGTCTTTGGCTGCTTCCCAGAGAGTCTGCTGGACAATGCCCGACAAATCCACCTTCCCCGCCAGTGCCGGCGCAAGCTGCATCCGCGCCAGCAGATGCAGGTAGTCGCGGTATTGCTCGGCGGGGAATTGATCGGGCACAAAAGGGTCCTCTTTAGGAGTAAGCGTAATCGGCGACGGGGCATGACGGGGAAAAGGGGTCGGGAGGGGTTTTCGCATCGATCGTACCGCAGCTCGAAGTCACTGTTGCGAAAACTCCTCCCGACCCCGTCGGTCCGCCGTTTACTTTCCCCCGCCACCGCCAGCAGTTAAAGTCGTAGTATCCCGCCTTTTACGCCGCAGGACCCTCCCCATGCGCCAGTATCTCCAATCTCTCGGCTTTCCCAACACTAGCCCGACGCGCAAGCGAGGGAATCACGCGTATTACCCTCGCTGGCGCGTCGGGCTAGTGGCGTCGCTTGCACTCTTTCCATTAATGGCTGTCGCCGAGGAGCCCAAGCTACCCCCGCCGGCCGACCGCAAGATTGATTTCGTCAAGGACGTCCAGCCGCTGTTTGCTGCGCGGTGCTATGAGTGCCATGGACCGAAGAAGCAGGAGTCGGCGTTTCGGCTGGACCATAAGGGGACGGCCATGCATGGGGGGGAGATTGGGACCGCGATTGTGCCGGGGAAGAGCGGGGAGAGTCCGCTGGTGAAGTATGTTGCGGGGGTGGAGAAGGACCTGAAGATGCCGCCGAAGGGAGATCCGCTGACGGCGGAGCAGGTGGGGATTATTCGGGCGTGGATTGATCAGGGAGCGGAGTGGCCGGAGAGTGCGTCGGTGACGCTGGACCTCCGCGGCAAGGACCATTGGGCGTTCAAGGCTCCGGTGCGGCCCGCGGAACCTGAACCGACAGACAAAGCTTGGTCCAAGACCCCGATTGACCGCTTCATCCTGGCCCGGCTGGAAAAGGAGAAACTGAAGCCTTCAGCCGAGGCGGACAAAATCACGCTGTTGCGGCGGCTCTATCTGGATCTGATCGGCCTGCCGCCATCGCCGAAGGAAGTGGATGAGTTTCTGGCCGACAAAGGTGCGAAGGCCTATGAGAAAGTCGTGGAAAAACTGCTCGGCTCACAGCATTACGGCGAGCGCTGGGGCCGGCATTGGCTCGATGCCGCCCGCTACGCCGACAGCGACGGCTATGAGAAGGACAAGCAGCGGTACATCTATTTCTATCGCGACTGGGTGATCGGGGCGTTCAACCGCGACCTGCCGTACAACCAGTTCGTCATCGAGCAGCTCGCGGGGGATTTGCTTCCTAGCGCGACGCAGGACCAGATTGTGGCGACCGGCTTTTTGCGGAACTCGATGATCAACGAGGAAGGGGGTGTGGACCCCGAGCAGTTCCGGATGGACGCGATGTTCGACCGGATGGATGCCGTGGGGAAGAGCGTGCTGGGGCTGACCATCCAGTGTGCCCAGTGCCACACGCACAAATTCGACCCGATCCAGCACGAAGAGTATTACCGCATCTTCGCCTACCTCAACAACGACCACGAGGCCCAGCGGACGGTCTACGCGGCAGACGAGCTGATGAAAGTGGCCCAGTTGTCCCAGCAGATCAAGGATTTGGAAGGGGGGCTGATGCACAGCTCGCCGGACTGGGAGGGGAAGCTGGCCGCGTGGGAGCAGAGCGTGCAGACGCCGGTCAAATGGACCACGCTCGCCGTGGAGAACGGCGGCGACAACGGCCAGCGGTACATTCCGCAGAAAGACGGCTCCATTCTCTGCCAGGGATACGCCCCGACGAAGTTCGACACGCATATGAAGGGGGAGAGCCCGCTCAAGACCGTCCGGGCGTTCCGCGTGGAGCTGCTCAACGACCCGAACCTGCCCTGCAACGGACCGGGGCGGTCGTTCATGGGAACCTGCGCCCTGACCGAGTTCAAAGTGACCGCGACCGACAAGCAGGACCGCACGAAAACCGGCCCGGTGAAGATCGCCAAGGCGGCTGCCGACTTCGGCAATCCCGACCGGCCGCTGGAGCCGAACTTTGACGACAAGACCGACAAGAAGCGGGTGACCGGGCCGATTGAATACGCCATCGACGGCAAGGACGAGACGGCTTGGGGAATCGACGCCGGCCCCGGCCGCCGCAACGTGCCGCGGGTTGCCATTTTCATTACCGAGAAGCCGGTGGAAATGGCCGGGGGGACGGAGCTTTCCATCTATCTGCGGCAGATGCACGGCGGCTGGAACAGCGACGACAACATGAACAACAACGTCGGCCGCTTCCGGCTGAGCGTGACGGACGCGGAAGTGAACCCGACCCTCGAAACGCTGCCGCCGCGAGTGCGGGAGGTTTTGGCGATCGAGAAGGAGAAGCGGAGTCCGGCTCAGGTCGCTGTTCTCTTTTCTTACTGGCGAACAACAGTGCCGGAGTGGAAGGAAACCAACGACAAGATTGAATCGCTCTGGTCGCAGTGGCCCAAGGGCTCGACCTCGCTGATTCTCGATGCCCGCAGCGACCCGCGCGATACTCGCATCCTCAGCCGCGGCGACTTCCTCAAGCCGACGCGGCCGGTGAGTGCAGGAGTGCCGGCGTTCTTGCATCCTTTGGCCGATGACAAGGCTCCCGCCACGCGGCTGACATTCGCGCAGTGGCTGGTGGACCGCCGCTCGCCGACAACGGCCCGCGTTTTCGTGAACCGCGTCTGGCAGGCCTATTTCGGCACCGGCCTCGTCAGCACGCCGGAGGACTTCGGCCTGCAAAGCGATAAGCCGTCGCATCCGGAACTGCTCGACTGGCTGGCCTGCGAGTTCATGGACAAGGGTTGGAGCGTCAAAAGCCTCCACCGGCTGATTGTGAGTTCGGCAGTCTACAAGCAGTCGTCCCGGATCACGCCGGAGCTCTATGAAAAAGACCCGTACAACCGGCTCCTCGCCCGCGCGCCGCGACTGCGGGTCGAAGGAGAAGTGGTGCGGGACGTAGCACTCGCCGCCAGCGGACTCCTCAATCCGAAAGTCGGCGGCCCGCCGGTGTTCGCTCCCGCCCCCGCGTTCCTCTTCCTGCCACCGACCAGCTACGGCCCGTTCGTCTGGACGGAAGCGACCGGCCCGGAGCGCTACCGCCGCGCCGTCTACACCTTCCGCCGCCGCAGCACGCCCTATCCCATGCTGACCAACTTCGACGTCCCCAACGGCGACTTCTCCTGCGTCCGCCGCACCCGCAGCAACACGCCCTTGCAAGCCCTGACGACGCTCAACGAAACCGTCTTCATGGAATGTTCGCGGACGATGGCCGTCCGCGTCCTGAAAGAAGCCGGCAAGACCGACGACGCCCGCCTCGCCTACGCCTTCCGCCTCTGCGTCAGCCGCCAGCCAGAAGCGGATGAAGTCGCCGCCCTCAAAACGCTCCTCGAAAAGCAGCGCAAGCGCGTCTCCGACGGCTGGGTGAACCCCGCAGAAATTGCGACAGGCGAAGCCGGCGGAAAAATCGCGCCGCCGGAAGGAGCCACGCCTGCCGAAGTCGCACTCTACACCCTCATCTCCCGCGTGCTGCTGAACATGGATGAGACGATTACGAAGGAATAGCGCAATCTTCCATCCCCAAGCAACTGAGCGCAGCAAATCCTGGATGACAGGAGCAGCTGAATTCGGCCGCCATGGTGAGACGCGTCGGGTAGATTCGCTACACTACTCAAGAGCGCGAGCAACGCGAGGGGCTGGGTTATGAAGACTTCGTTGGGCGTCGTTAACAGCGACAGCGTCAATCTGTACAACATGATGTTCACCGTTGGTGCTCTAGCCGACGGCCTGGAGCAATCATGGAAATACGGGATTCCCACTCATCTCGGACACGACCGTCATCGCCTAATTGGCTGGGCAGTGTCGTTAGGCATTCACTTACAGCCCGGGCTCGCTAGGCTACTGAGCCTTACCATGCTTCCCGAAACAGATGAGGAAAGCAAGGCGCTCGCCGAGAATGCCCAAGGTCAATTTGCGCGACAAATCGAAGAACGGCACAGCGATGAGATCGAAGAGCTACGCCGATGCCTAAAGGGCCACCTCACCGACCAAACTCGCCTAGCTGAGGTTGGTTGTATTGCTTGCGTAGATAATGACCTAGCTGTCCGTTTATTTCCAACACTGTTTGAACCTTGCGACAAAGACGGCTTGGTTCCTCTAAGAAAGCTGAATTCTGTATCTCCAGGAGTGTATCAGGTTGATGGCTTGCTGCTTTTTGCCCATCAATATTTTCGGCGCTCTCAGTCGCGTCATAACACGCTCAATGAAGCGTTCTTGAAACAGCTTTCAGAAGTAGCCGATACTTCTGAACTCGATGTGCGGGTTGCCCTGGACAGGGATATGGTTGGATTGGCGAAGGGATTTCGCAGCCCTATTGAACTCGACTACTGGTGGGGTCCTAAGTTCAAAGATGAACTTACGAACATTGAAGACGGTGTGGCGGTTCACCAGACCGATGAGAAGCACATGCTGTTTAATGGGATTAGTCGCTCTGAGTTTTGGTGGTATACGCAAAAAGGATTGAAAACGTTCGAATGTGAAGAATTGCGCGACATCCCGTCATTTGGGATTTCTGAAAATGATTACGGTTGTCGTTTCGTGCATTCGATTCTTGATCCCGAAAACAACTTGCCAACGCACCTGGATGGTGCGGTTAGAACCTACTCCGATGGCAAAATCCTGGAGAGAGTAGATAAGAACATCCGCGACTCTGGGCGGTCGGCCGTCTATACAAAGCTCTGGCGGATTGATGGGAAGCTATCAGTTATCAAATGGAAAGAAATGATCACCCACTACTTCAGAGACAACCATTTGATTGGAGAATACTTCGGGGGAACGGATGAAAAATCCACTTTTCGCCCAACTGTGATTCAGTCTGAATCCAATTCACTTGCGGAGTACGTTCCATGGGACATGCCACCGGACTCCGGAATTCAACTCGCAATATCCTACCACCAACGAGAGAACTCACCGTGTGATGGACGCCATGTAGTATTACTCGACCGCCTGACATGGGGTGATCGTAGATTCAGTGTAATTGAAGCTGACACAATTGAGCTGGAAAAGATATTGCGCAGACACAATGAAACATTGTTGATCCCACACGACGCATCTGTCTTCATTTTCGAAGATATGTCTCTCAACCTGCCGCTTATTGTTCATTGCGGCGAACAAGCCGTTCGGCTTGCAGTTGCCACAGAGGAAGCAGTACGGCAGATGTGCCTTGAATGGAACAGACGCAATGCCGACGTTGTTCTCACTTGGAACATTGGAATTGATTACGAGGATCGGCGGGTCATATTCTCGTACGCGGGTCACGTTAAAGACTTTGGGAAGTGGTTTGCCGCACGAACGTCCGACTATCCAAAAGTCTCGGGTGATTGTGAGGCATGGATAGATTCAGCATATACATGTCTAAACACAGTCTTCAAAGAGGCGAGTGGCACGCCAAAGTTGGATCGCCTTATTCGCGCCAGCGGCATACTGCAGGTGCAGCGACGCTTCCTTGACCCAAACGAGTTCTCGCTGGAATGGAACGAGGAGAGGCAAGCGTTAATGTGCAAGCTGGCCATTAAGGACCCAGCGACGGCAGAGGTGCTTCAGTCGAACAACCTAACGCCTGCAATGGTTTCTCTTCTTACACGTTCGTCATGCACTAGGTGCGCGGCGGAGTACGCTACTTGCGGTTGCTCGAAATTATTGGACGATGATGTCGCTCAACGAGTAGAGGGTATGAAGATTGTCGCGTGCTTTTGGACAAATCGGAGCGCTGTACAGGACTAGCCGTGACATAGGACAGCCTCGGCGACTCGCCGCCTTGATACGGGCTATCTTACTGTGGCCCTTCAGGCCGCAAACCGGTTGGCAGCCAACTTGTAAGCGTTCCTTACAAGTTGCCGTTGTGGCGGACGCGCTGTCGTCGTAAGCCGTTGATATCGCTATGCTTAATGCAGTTGTCAAGTAATCTTTGACAACTGCCTTCGCAGCTTTTCCCAAAACTCCGGCTGCAGAATGCACTCGAAAGGCAACGAACATGGGACTCACCGTCTACTACGACTGGAAGACCAAGGCCGACGTGCGGGCTGCGCGTCGCATGATTGCGCGGTGCCATGCCCTCGCACTTAAGCTGCCGTTCGACGATGTTTCTGAAATTTTCGAACAGGATCCTCCCGATGGGAAGCCCGCATTCCGCGCCTCCGAGAAGTCATTTCGCCAAGGAAATCTGTGCCTGTCCCGAACCCGCGCGGATGGGCTCCAAGAAACGGTGCACGTGCCGGCTCTGCATGCCCTCTTCTTTTACGTGCGCGTCGAAGGAGCGGAGAGCGCCTCCATCGGCCTGGCGAGTCATCCCCCTGTTGTTGTCCACCGGGAGGATGTCATCGAGCGCAACAAGAACGGCAAGGAGTGCGGACGCCTCTTGGGAAAAGGGGGGGCGATCGAGTTCCCCACGCGGCGGCGAGGATACTATTCTTGGCATTCGTTTTGTAAAACCCAGTACGCCGGCAACCCCAAGCTCGGGGGCGAGGCGAACTTTCTCAAGGCTCACCTGACGCTCATCGAATTGCTCGATCAGATCGAGGCGACCGGTATCAAGGTGCGGATTCGGGACGATTCCCGCTACGCGAAGCACCGCAACGTGGATCGGCTCCTGGGCAGCTTGCGAGACTGGAACGCGATCGT
>JBJXFF010000033.1:0-18611 GCA_046153945.1 Pirellulaceae bacterium | reverse complement strand
ATGCTCGCCTTGCAATCTAAATCCCCGTCACTTCGTCTGTTACACCTGCTATCACTGACTCTCCACCCTCCTGAACTCGACACTCCGCATCACCGTAGATACGGGTAATACTGAGCGCGGAGCGTGGGAACAAGCCGTACCCATGCTTTCGGGGAGGGTGTTGACAAACCTAAATTGCAAGTTGTTGCCCTGCAATGACTTGCGGATTTTGACGCCCCAGGTTAATCAACAAGTTTAATTGCGAGGAAAGGCACGAAATATTTTCTGGTATCGCCTCTTGACCGCCGATAACAACTCCTGTACACTACTATTCACTTGGTGATAAGTAGCCCTTGTACATGCCGTGGCTTGCATTGCCCGGCAATTTTTCCCATAAAGGAGCGTTCGATGGCAGCGGCAACCGAAAAACTCGAAAAGGTGAATGGACGTATGGCCAAGAAAGAAAAAGCAAGCAAGGCGGAAACTGGCTCCAAGATGGACGCCCTGATGGACCAGAACCCAAACCTGAAAATGGCTTTTCAGCAAATTGAAAAGCAATTCGGCGAAGGTTCGATCATGCCGCTGGACGGCAATGTGAACATGAAGATTCAGGGGATTCCGACCGGCAGTTTGTCGCTGGACGTGGCCCTTGGCGGCCAGGGGATTCCCCGTGGACGCATCATCGAGGTCTTTGGCCCCGAATCGAGCGGCAAGACAACCCTGGCTCTGCATGTCATCGCCCAGGCTCAAAAGCTGGACGGCGTGGCCGCTTTCATCGATGCCGAACATGCCTTTGACCCGAGTTGGGCCAAAAAACTCGGTGTGCAGCTCGATACGCTCCTCGTCAGCCAGCCGAACAATGGCGAAGAGGCGTTGCAGATTACCGAAATGCTCATCAAGTCCAATGCGGTCGACGTGATTGTCATCGACTCCGTGGCCGCCCTCGTTCCCAAGCACGAACTCGACGGCGAAATCGGCGATACACACGTCGGTTTGCAGGCTCGTCTTATGAGTCAGTCGATGCGTAAGCTCACGGGCGCTATTTCCAAGAGCAAAACCTGCGTCATCTTCATCAATCAGATCCGCGACAAGATTGGCGTGTCCTACGGCAGTCCGGAAACGACTCCCGGCGGTCGAGCCCTCAAGTTTTACAGTTCCTGCCGTCTCGCTATCCGCCGCATCAGCCAGCTCAAGGAAGGGGAAGATGTGGTGGGCCAGCGGGTCCGTGTGAAAGTGGTCAAGAACAAGGTTGCTCCTCCCTTTCGCGTGGCCGAGTTCGACATGATGCATACCTGCGGCATCAGTTATGAAGGAGACATCATTGACCTGGGCGTCAACGAAAAGATCCTCACCCGCAGCGGCTCGTGGTTCAAATACGGCGAGGTCTACCTGGGACAAGGGAAGGAAAAGGCTCGCGCCTACCTGCTCGAAAATCCGCAGGTCACTGCCGAAATCCGCGAGAAGATCCTCGCCAGCGGCGTTCACGCCCCCATTGCCGTGGAACCCGCCGCCGCCACGGAAGTGGATAGCTAATCCGCGACTCCAAAGCAGCCTGCACACTTCGCGTGCAGGCTTTTTTTTGGCATGTCCACTCAGCGAATGAGCGGACTACTTTCGGGCCGTCTCTTCCACGGCTTTCCCCTCGCGGTAGAGGGCCGGTTCGTCGGTACCGTCTCCGTCAAAGTCGCCTACCACCGGTTGATCACTGGCGCTGCCGAGTTCCACGACCTTATCCTCGGCGTCGATCCTGCGATTGCCGTTAGTATCGATGATCCATTTGCCGGCCCGATAGATGCCGATCTCATCGATGCCGTCGCCATTAAAATCGCCGACCACCGGCAAATCGCCATCCTGACCGAATTCAATGACTTGATCTCCCTTGGACCAGCGTCCATCGCCGTCCATGTCGAAATGCCATTGGCCATCGCGGAAGACGCCGATGCTGTCGATGCCGTCACCATTCCAGTCGCCGGCAATCGGAATGTCGCTTGCGGCGCCAAAGTAGAAGACGTGGTCGATCAAGTCGGCCCGTTCGTTGCCGCTGGCGGTCAACTTCAGGAGGCGGTCTCCCTCCGTGGCCTCTTCGGGTTGGGGCGGGACGTTCTTCGGCCGCTTCTTCAGTTGATTTTGCGGATCAGGAAGGCCTGGTTCAAACTTGTGATGGCGTAAGTCCGCCGCCCATTCGGGACCAAAGATCCCGATGTCGTCCTTGCCGTCTCCATCCCAATCACCCACCACCGGCAGGTCCGCTTCGTCGCCAAGCTTCGCCCACAGGTCGTCGGCGTCCCATTTGCCGTTCCCGTTCAGGTCGAGCAGCCACTCTCCCTTGTAGAAGATGCCAATCTCGGTCGTGCCGTCGCCGTCCCAGTCGCCGGTTACGGGAATTGCGTCGGCAATGCCGTAGGCGATTGGCTTGTCGACACCGGGCGAGAGCGTGTCAATCTGCCAGGTTCCCCCCGCCAGCCGGTCGCTCTTCCACTGCGTGCCATCCATAAGGGAGACGGGACGCCACGCCAGACCGCTGATCTTGGTGCTGCGGCTGGACATGCGGGGCAGACCGGCGTTGACGACGGACAAGTGCCACGAATAAGCAACTCCCGCTCCGCCGATGTATTCCGGCGGTGCAACCGGCGGAATGATGACGGGCGGAGGAAGGATTAACTGCGGCGGCACGTAAGGAATTGGCTCTACCGGTGGTGGTGGAGGCAGGGGTGGCGGAGGTGGCGGGAGGACGTAGGTTGTCACCTGCACTTCGCTGAAGTTGTTGAAGACCGAATGCTGCCCGGCAGCCAAGCCGACTTGCAGAATCGCGTCGTTGCGGAGTGTGACGCCTTCCTGAATGAAGGGATCAATCAGGCCGGGAATCAGCGCCGTGTTCAGGTTAAGGGCCATGCCGCTCGTGGAACCGGGTGTATCGCGGCTATCGAGATAGCCGGCAGGTTGATCGACTTCCACGATGGTGTAGTTGCCGGGCGGCAGACCGCGGAACTCGTAGTAACCATTGGCATCCGTGCGAATCCGGATGGGTCCAGCCGAGTAAAAGCCCGGTAGCACGTCCGCCGCCGTCACTGGCTGTGCGGTATCGCTAAATCGGAGTTCCAAGAGAACGCCGCCAATCCGTTGGTCATCCGGCGTGAGGAGACCATCGCGAAGGTCATAGAGATTCGAAGGAACCTTGCCATCGGGTGAAAAGATCGGTGCCCCATCGCGGAACACATAGCCGCTGATGCTGCCCGCCGGCTTTTCGCAGAAATTGTATTCTACGGCATTGTCGCCGCTCATCAGGTTCACATCCTGAATGAGATCGGTTGTCATATCGTCGCCGCCATGCGAGCCGGCCACCTGCCCACCCTGCAAGTAACCGCTCGGCTGGAACTCGTGAACGCTGTAGCTGTTGGGGAGCAGATTATCGAAATGGTACTGCCCTTGCGCGTCGGTCAGGGTCGTCTGAACGACAATGCCGTTCCCGTCCAGCAGTTCGACTTTCACGCCCGAAAGGGGCTGTTCGTTGGCGTCAAAGATGCAATCGTCGTCGAGGTCCACGAACACACGTCCGGCAATGCTAACCGGCTTGATTTCGCAAAAGTCATAGTCAACGAGTTGAGCCCCCGACAGAATGTCGATGGCCGAAATCAAATCTGGGATGTTGGCGTCGCCTCCGCCCGAGCCAGGAATTGTCCCACCTTGCAAGTAGCCCGCGGGTTGCAACTCACGAACGGCATACGTCCCCGGCAGCAAGTTGTCGAAGCGATAATCCCCGTTGGCATCGGTCAGCGTCGTCTGGATGACGGTCCCTTGCGCATTAAGGAGTTGTACGGTCACGCCGGAAAGGGGTTGGTCGTCTTCATTGAAGATGCAATCTTCGTTCGGATCGTAGAAAACTTTACCGGCGATGCTGGCCGGCTTGAGTTCGCCGAAGTCATAATGCACGCCGACTTCGCCAAAGTGCAAGTCAATATTGCGAATCTTGTCCCCTGGATTGTCGGCCTGACCAACGGTCAAGCCACCGATCTTGCCCGCCGCGTCCTTGCCATCGAGCCAACCCGCGGGCTGCACTTCCACAAGGGTGTATTTGCCGAGGGGGAGGCCGCTGAACTTGTAAAAGCCGTTCTGATCCGTGGTCTGCTGGCCGACTTGCGTTCCGCCGGCATCCGTCAGCATGACGGTCGTGCCGGGAATCGGAGATTCGCTGGAATCGTAGACTCCGTTGTTGTTCGCGTCGTGATAGACGTAGCCGGACAACTCTGCCGGCAGATGCTCGCAGAAGTCGTAGTGAATCCCGTTCTGGCCACCAGTCAGAACGATGCCAGCCAACTGGTCATCGGTGGCAACGCCGACGTGAATTCCGTTGATAGTGCCGACCTCCTCGTCACCGTCGAGCAGACCGGCCGGCGTAATCTCCACCACGGTATACGTCCCGGGCAGCAGATTGGTGAATTCGTAAACGCCGGCTGCGTTCGTTTGCGTGGTGCGGATGGTCTTTCCCGTCGCATCCTTGAGGATCAGTTGCACTCCGGCCAGCGGAGTTGTTGTGCCGCTTGCTTCGTCGCAGTTGCCGAATTTATCCGTCAGATGCACACTGCCACGGATCGATGAAGGCAAATACTCCGCAAAGTCGTAACGCACGCCATGTTGGTTCCCCAGCGGAATGTTGATTTCCGTCAAAATGTCGGGGTTGCCGTTCACCGTACTTCCGGTCGCAGTGCCAGAAACGGTTCCTGGAATGGCGCCGGCGCTAAAGTATCCGCTCGGCTGCGTTTCACGCACCTGGTAAACGCCCGGAGTGAGATTAAGATCCGTGCCAAACTCGTAGTAGCCTTGCGAGTCCGTCGTGGTCGTCTTTCCCGTGAAGACAAAGTCGGCTCCTTGCTTCTTCCAGAGAGCAAGCGAAACTCCCGCGATCGCCGGTTCCGCGGGATCTCGGTGCAGATCGAGGTTGTATTCCTGGTAGACGTAACCCGAGATGCTGATTGGCAGCGGCTGTTGCTGCAGTGGCAACATCGTGCCGGTGCTACGGTCGCGCTTCCCTTGAAAGTCGTCATTGGGCAAGCCATTCGCATTGCCGGACGAGATCAACAAGTTTGTGCCTGCGAACAACGGGTCATAGTGATTCTTGAACTTGACCGTCCCCGTCGCATCGTAGTAGTGCGGCTCTTGGAAAGTCCCCGTCAGCAGCGAGTCTTGAAACTCCACACCGGAAGCAATCGGGTCCACGCCCGAGTTGATTTCGTCCAGGTTCGTCTCCGCCGGATCGAACTGCTGGATTTCATCGACATCAATGGAAAACCGGAGCTTGTCACCGGCATGAAAACCAGTGAAGTTCAAAATCAGCTGGGTTGAACCATCAACTACGCTGGCCGATACGCTGCCGCCGCCGGTGAGCGAAACAACCTGAAAGGCAAACGACTGGTCCGCGCCGAGGCCGCCATGCGCCGTATCGAAAATCATGTCGCCGACGCTCAGCCCCTTCGGGCCATGATCGCCGTCGATAACGACGCGCGAGAGCATTGTGCCTGGCGCACCCCCTTCAAATTGCACTTCAAATGTGTCGCCATGCAGGTCGGAACCGCCGTCTTCCTCGATATAAACCACGCCCAGCTTGAGCGGGTCCGCATCCAGCATCTGCCGCTCTTCCATCCGCTCAAAACGGCAGTGGCGGGAAGCGCCGTTTTCGACCTTCGCCGTTTTGCGGCGACGGCGCGCTGACTTCGGCGCAAGGACCGGAACATGCGCAGCGTCCACTCGCTTCCGCCATCCAAATAGCAGGCTCCACAATCCCACAAGCCACCCCCTTACTTCTTCCGGGTCTCTGCGTCCGTGCGTTTTCCCACTCTTCTCCCTGGCTCAATCGGCTCAGCCGCAATGTGTTCCGTCACGGTCCAAATCCGAACCGTGGTGTCATAACCAGCCGAGATGAGCATCTTGCCCAGGCAATCAAGGGCGGCAACCGAGCCGGTGTGCCCCAGGAGCACTCCGAGTTCCTGCCGCTCCTTCACGTCCCATAGCCGGACGATGTTGTCGCTGCCGCTCACCGCCAGTTGATGCGGTCCATAAAACACCAGCGACATGAACTTCACCGGGCGAACGTCGAGCGAGTAGGGTTTGGTTTCCGCCGCCAACGGTGTGATGTGGATCGTCCGGTCTTCACCGACCGAGGCCAGAAATTCACCGTCCTGCGAGAAAGCTAGTGCCCGAATCCGCTGCTTGTGAGCAGCAATGTCGCGCAGCTTCTCACCGCTCGCCGTTTCGAAAATCCTGATAGTTCCGCAACGTCCACCGGCTGCCAATTGGCTATCGTTCGGCGAAAATGCCACGGTTCGCATGTCGGAGCAGGTTCCGGAAAGTTCCCGAACGAGCTTGTGATCCACTGCGTCGTAAAGATAAATCTGCTTCTGAAAGCCAGTCGCCACGACCAGCTTGCCATCGTGGCTGTAATGGAGCTGAGAAATTGCTTGCTCATGTCCCGCAAGTTCCGCTTCCCACTTCCCGTTTTCCGCATTCCATAGGTGGATGAGCCGGTCATTGCCGGCCGATGCGAGTTGTTTGCCATTTGGCGCAAAATCGACGGTTCGGACCCAGTCGGTGTGTTTCACCAGGCGGTGAAGCTGGCTGCCATCCGCCAGGCTGAAGACCCGCACAATATGGTCGTCCCCCGCGGTTGCCAACCACTCTCCGTCTCGATGCACTCGCACCGCCGTAACCACGGGCGGAGTGCTTTGATCCGGGTCCGGAGACAAATGAATGGTCCGGGACGGCCAGTTGAAGGCCGCCACTTTGGCCGCCACGTCGCCGTGAGCAAACCTCACTCCCGGCAATATCAGCCCAGCCGCCAGCGTACCAGCGGCACTCGCGAGAAACTGTCGGCGGCTGTTTCGCATCATGCTCACGCCCGTGGAAATAGCTAGCAATCATCCCTGCGGAGCGCACTGCTCCTCTCCCGGTTCTATCGGTGCGCGCGGCAAGCGGGCCGCAAAAGAACTGCCATAGGCGGCAGCGTCATGTCAAACTTTGACGATTGGGAAGCGCGGGAGACGGTTTCTCCTCGTCAGAGCGTTTTTACTCCGTTTCCCAGGATTCGTGCGAAAGAGGTCCAGGAAAGTTGATTTATGAGGTAGACGTGCAAAAATCCTCCGCGGGCGAACAAGGCAAACCATGGAAACACAATTCAACGCGCATTATCATTGGCTTGGAATTCCACCGGAGGATCAGCCTTGCAGCCACTATCGGCTCCTGGGAATTCGGGATTTTGAGGCCTCCGCGGACGACATTGAAAACGCCGCGGATCGGCACCTGGCCCACCTCCGCAACTTTCAAATCGGCCCGCGTCAAGCCGACGCGCTTCTGCTGATGCAGGAAGTCACACTAGCCAAGCTCTGCTTGCTGGAACATGGTCGCAAAGCCAAGTATGACAGCGACTTGCGCCACCAATTACTAGGCCGCAATACTCCCTATTGCCACCCTCCGGGACAAGACGGCTTTCCTCCCAACAGCTTGAATCCAACATCAGCGATTGCGGGAACAAGGGTGGCGAATTTTGCACAACCCTATATCCCGACGCCTCCGCCCGCTGCGGTTGCGCCAAGGCCATCCTACGCCTCAACACCTTCCAAATCGCTGGCCGTCGAATCTACTACCACGCGCGAGATTCAGTCGATTTTTCGAAAAGCCAAGCGCGAGCATGACATGCAGTTGCAAGCTCAGCCGCGATACCGAATTTCCACACGCCAGAAGGTAGTCTTGGCCGGACTGGCCGTCGCAGGCAGCTTTGCGCTGCTCGTGGGAATCGTTCTTTACCCGGCGATGACCGCCGCCAAGCCGGAGCTTGTGGCGACTGGTCAATTAGAGCTGGATTGGAATCACTCCCGCTTTTCTGGCGGTCAACTGCTTGTGGATGGAGTTCCGACTAAAGCACATCAGCTTCCCAATGGCCATCTGCAGATCTCGGGAGAGGTTGGCAAGTCGATCCGGGTAGTGGCCAAACGAGCCTGTTTTCAGGAGGTGGAGTGGCTCTTTCGCCCCGCGGAAAATCGAGTTACTCATTGGAGAGAACCGACTTGGAATCCCAGGGCAACACTCAATCTAAACTGGTCCAAGAAGGATCGCAGTTTGGCGAAATTCAACGACAACAATGCCGCCACCTTTGTCCAGGCTCCTACTCGCCAATCCCCGCCTGTTTTCCTCTCTGCCACGGGCGGTTCGGTCAGATATGCCGTCGAGCCAGGCTCATTTCAGGTGCGAATCAGGGATGCTTCTCCCGATTATGCCTATAAGGAGTTCAGAAAAAATGTGACCCTAGCCGCGGGTGAGATTGCGAGTGTTGACTTCGTTCCCGCCTTCAAAGATGTTACCCAGCACGGCCTGGCGGCTGAAGTCTTTGAAGCAACCGACATTGATTTGGAAAAGCACCACCACACCACGGTGATGCACCCAGCGATCTCCGATGGTTCCATACTGGTTGGCACCGACTATGTTTCGGTGCGTTTCAGAGGCTATCTTAAGGTACGTGATGCGGGAGATTATTGCTTGCATGTGGAAGTAGACGACACAGTCGCAATTTCCCTGGATGGGATTTGCATTTACGATTCGCAACGCGAAACGGGTAAGACTGCCCGGGTGAGCTTGACGGGCCGACCTCAGGAATTGCAAATTGACTTTCGCGATACCGGCGGACCAGAATTGCTGCAAATTAAACTGCACCGCCTGCGCTCTGCCGCTGGTGGCCCGCTTGATGCCGCAGATGCCGTCGAACTCCCGCCGGAAGCACTCTTCGTGGACTTTGCCTACGCCGACAAGCGGCCCGGAGCGGTAATTCCAACAAAGCCCAAGAACGTTACAGCAGAGAATTGAGCAGTTTTGGCCGCCCTTCCCGCATGGAAAATCCCGCGGAACTTTGCGAGTCATTCACACAGTCGGATTTTTCCGAACTGGTCGGTCGCCTGCGCGAAGGGGACGAGCGCGCCATCGCCTCGCTGTTTGACAAGTATTTCCGCCAATTGGCCAAGACAGCCAATCGACTGTTGCCGCAGAATCTGTCGAAGATGGCGGACGGGGAGGATCTCGCCCAATCCGTGATGAGAACTTTTTTTCGTCGTCTGAGAGTCGGCGAATTTAGCCAACTATCGGACGAGGGCCGGTTGCGGGCGCTGCTCCGGGTGCTCCTGGAGCGGCGATTAAAGAATCACATCAAACATGAATTGTCTCAAAAGCGAGATCAGCGACGAACCGAGTCGTACTTGACTGTTTCTGCCGCCAACAGAAGCGAAAGCGACTTCGACCCGCCGGCACAGGACACCAGCGAATTCGAACTGTGCGAACCACTGTTGTTGGCAGAAGAAATTGCCGCCGCTCTTGCGGTGCTGGAGTCTGACCGTCAACGCAAGATTGCCGAATTCGTGCTGGCGGGTAACGAGCAATCCCTTATCGCGCAAGAATTGGACATCCACCCTGCCACCTTTTATCGCCACTTGAATAGAATTCTGGCGATTTGGGCGCACCGAGCCAAAGAAGGATCACTATGACTCCTGACAGCGCGAATCTTCAAGCAATTCTCCTCCAGGACTCTTGCGAGCGCCTGTTATGTCAGTTGATTAACGACTTCGATGACTCCTGGAAGTCAGGCACGCCAATCCTTGAGGACGTGTTCTTGGAGGGACTTCCTGCATGCGGGGATCGGCGGATCGGCACAGATTTTCTTCGCGACCTATTGGACATTGAGCATACGCGGCGAAAGGCAAGAGGTGAGAAGCCGACCTTCGAGGAGTACGAGAGGCGTTTTCCGGAGTGGCAAGATGCCGTGGCGGCCATCTTTCCCCCCGTGCTAAAACAGTTGGGAAACTATGAATTGCTCTCGCTCCTGGGGCGAGGTGGCATGGGCGAGGTCTACAAGGTGAAAAATACCCTGACGGAACAAGTAGGAGCCGTCAAGTTGATTCGGGCGCATTTGCTTGAGGATCCTCAAGTAGTCTCACGATTCGAGCTTGAAATCAAACACTTGGCCCGTTTGGAAGGGAACCCCCACATTGTCTCAATCCGCACCGCCGGACGGCTGCCGCAAGGACTGTTCCTGGAGATGGAATTCATCGACGGAATCAATCTAGATTCGCTGCGACAAGTTCACAAGCTTAGCATTGCGGACGCCTGTGAGTTGGTTCGGCAGGCGGCTGAAGGTCTTGCCGGAGCGCATGCCGTGGGAATTGTGCATCTGGATATAAAGCCGCTGAACTTGATGCTGAACCGCGCGGGCACGGTCAAGATTCTTGACTTTGGCCTCGCTCGCCTGCGCGAACTGGCCTGCGATGCGACGGCCTCTGGCACGTCTCGGGGAATTGCCGTCGGCACTCCCATGTTCATGCCTCCCGAGCAATTGGAAGGGAGCCGCAGCACTAACGGCAGCGCGGATGTCTACTCCCTGGGGATCACTCTCTACCTATTATTGTCAGGTCGCGGCCCTTTTGATGGTGAAACCGTCTTGCAACTGGTAAGTGCGATTGCGACTCGCGAGCCCTATCCCCTGCGACAATTTCGTCCCGACTTACCCGCGAAACTTCAAGACTTGGTCATGCGGATGATTGCCAAGGATCAAGTTCAGCGCATCGCGTCAGCCAGCGATGCCGAAGCGATGCTTCGCCCTTTTTCTCAAGGTCATCGCCTTCAGAATCTCGCCTCGAGCGCCATTCCTCTACGAAAGGAACTGGCGAATGACTCTCCAGCAATGGCTGCCAGGGACACACTGTTGCTCTCTGTGAATGCCAAAACTCCTCGAGTCTCTCCGCCCGATTCTCCTGTTCCTCTCCGCCGCCAGAAAGGCAGGTGGGGAACCTTGGTCTTCGCCGCCACTTTGAGCGCGATTACTCTGCTCTTGCTGGCGATCGTCATTTTGCTCAACACCAAAGAAGGAAAGCTGGAAGTTGTCTGTAACGAAGAGGGTGTGGAGCTAGAAATTCTACAATTGACCAAACAACAGAACCCTTGGAAAGTCGTTCGCTCCAAAAACGAAACTGCTCTCCATGCCGGCGAGTACCTGATTCGCTTGCGAGGAAGTCTGGGCGAGACCTATGAACTCGACAAGGATCGCTTTGAGATCAAAAAAGGAAAGAGATCGCAAGTCACTGTCAGCAAAAAACCCGGCAGTGTCCTGCGACCTCCCGAGGGATTTCGCAGTCCTGCTCCCGTTGTAAACCTTCCTTCAAAGCTGGCTCGACGGTCGCAATTTTATGGAGAAATCTCCGCAATGGCCTTCCGACCATTAACTGGGTCTATAGTTTTTGGCACGCGCAGCGGAGAACTCGGGGAGTACTTTCCCCAAACCAATAAATTGGTGCTTTGGGAAGACGGACACGAGGGTGCCGTGAGCGACATCAGCGTTCGCGATGATGGTCTCATGATCGTCTCGTCATCTGCCGATGGGACGATTCGGCTGGCGGATGCCGATGGCAAACTTGTGCTGCGAATTCCCCAGACGGAGCCGATCCAGGCGGCACAATGGAGGCCCGGGAAGAAGATGTTTCTGTCTCAGGGATCCGACTCAGGCCTGGTTCGTGTGTGGAAGGAGGATGGCTCGCTAATCAACGGCGACATTGACACGGGTGAGTATTACGCCGCCGCGTCCGGCTGGATTGACAAGGGGGAGCGATTTTTTACGGGGAATGGCGACAAGACGATTCGCTACTGGCTCCCCGACGGCACTAGAGCCGGGAGCGAGCCTACCAGCGGACTGAGCGGGTTTGGGTGTGTGACGCCCGCGGGAGATGTACTCACCTTCGGCGAAGCACAGATCAGCTTGCTGTTGCAAGGCCCAAAACGGTGGATCTCTGAGTCCTTTGTAATCCGCAATACCTTCAAGCCGGCATTTTCACCCAGTGGCAATTGGGCCTTGCTGGGCAAATCGAATGACAAGACGCTTCTGATTAAGTTGCGAAAAGTGCCAATCGAAGGTGCCTTGTTCGATACGATTGCCGAGATCGACAGTGGACCTTCTGCCGCAGCCGCCTGGCTGGACGACACGCACTTTGCCATTGGTGGAAAGCGACTATCGACGTGGAGCATCGTAGTCGGAGAAGAGGCCAAGGTTGTCGCTGGACCCACGCTGAATTCCTATGACGGGTTGCGCTTCGGTGCAATTGCCTGGAATCCCCAGGGTGACACATTGGCTGTGACAGCAGAGCCCGGTTTTTTGGGGCTTTTCACCGCGGACGGAAAGCTCAAGAAAGTCCTGGCTGCCAAAGGCCCTTCCTACTTCCCAGTGGCGTATAGCCCCAGTGGTGATTGGTTGTCAGCGGGGGATGAACATGGCACGGTTGGTTTTTGGAAGGCCGATGGAACTGAAGGCCCGAAATTCCCTTTTTCGACTCCTACCGCGTCCGACAAGTCCCCCGTGACTCGCTTAGTTTGGAATCACAACGAATCCTGGGTGGCTGCCGCCTGGGTTGGTTCTTCGGAGGTGCAACTCTTTAGTCCTACGGCGGCATCGGGAGGCAGAGGGGCTGGAATGGGCAATGAGCAGTTCGCACTGACCATAGGATTTGGCCCCCAGGATGATTGGCTGGCGGTGGGACTTCATAAGAACAGCGGAATTCAAATCTGGGACCGCAAAAGCAACTATCGGAGTATTCGCAGGATCTCTTTCAACAGCCAAACCGAGTTGCGTGACCAGATTGGCGCACTCGATGTGCATCCAACCGAGCCCTTGATTGCCGCGGGCTCAGCTTATGGACGCGCGGGAATCGTCACTGTTCAAGAGAGTCCGCATTCCTTCATTGCATTCAAGGATCCCAAAGATCCCGGCCGGTGGTTCCATGAGCCATTTACCATTCGCGAAGTTGCCTGGCATCCTCGTGGGCAATGGGTGGCTTGTGTCGGCGGTGATGGGAGAATCAGTCTTTGGTCTCGCGAGGGACAATTCTCTTCTGAAATGGATGTTGGCAAAGATGATAACGTACAGGTTTCCTGGTCACCCTCAGGCGACTATTTGGCGGCGGGGGGAAGGCGGGGAATCGTTTTCGTTTGGGACTTCTCGGGCCGTCACGGTGCCGGCATCACCAGTAAGCTCCGTTTTGGACCGATTAAAGCTCTAGAGTGGTCCAAGACAGATCGCCTGGCTGTGGGAACCCAAGGGGGGCTGCTTTCGATCATTGACGCACGGTCGCGTCGATTTGTGATGCAAACACTGCTTGAAAATGCGATCAAGTAACCTTTAGTTGAAATCGTTGCGCTGAGCAATGTCGTTGCGCGAAGAAGGGAACCGATTCAAAACGTCCAAAGCAGCAGCGTGCTGTAGTCCAAATCATTCGGCTTGGCCCCTTCGGGCGTGCTGTCATAGCGGTCGATGATGCTCACCTTCAGGCTCAGATTGTGGACCTGGGAGAGGACGATTTGCCACGATGCCTGGCTGTTGATACGGAAGTCGGCGAAGTCCACCATGTTGGGGTAGTAGCTCACCTGGGCGGAAACCTGATGCGTCTCGTTGAACTTGTGCTTGTACTCGCCGCCGAACAGGAGTTCGGGGTTCGTCTTGTTGTTGGGGCCCCCTATTTCGTGCGAAGCGGACAAGCCGATCCGCCCGATCAGGTTCGTGATATCATTCTGAATGAATTCGTAGCCCACGCCGGTGTCACCAGAGACGCGGCAGTCAAACGCCTTGAACTGATCGTACTCTACAAGGCTGTGGACGAACGTGTTGAACGGCGAACTCGGAATGGGCCAGTCAATGCGGCTGTCGATGAGAGCGGTGTTTGCCGTCGTCACGCCGCGGGCCCGCTTCTGAATGCTGGTGATCTGGACCTGCTCGGTGCGAAACTCCGACTTCCGCTTGGCCAGCGCACCCAGCCGGATGTTGAATGTCTCCGTGTTTCCGTCGGTTCCGTTCAACCCGAGTTCCACATTCCCTTCCCACGGATCCCAAAATGTGGGAGACCAGAAATCCCAGCCAACTTCCTCAACTCCAAGCGGAGCCTGGGGCTTGTCGGAAGGCGACGGCGCATTTTCCGGTGCGGGAAGAACTGCTGGCGGCTCCGCTTCTGGGGAGGGTAGGCGGTTCGTCTCCTGTCCTCTGACACTGCTAACGACCAGCAGCATTCCAAACAGGATTGGCAGGGGAAAACGCACAAAGGGGACGAGCCGCATGTCAGCCGGTTCCAGATATAAAGGGCAAAACCCCGCGAATGCGGGAAATGAGCGGGGAAACCTACCAAAACGATAGGATATTACTCAATGCCAACTGGATCTGGCTCCGAGCACGCGAAATACCCCGCAGAAGCCGCTTCGCTAGCAGTCCTGGGATGAAAAATGCCCACTTATCCCACTTCCGCAAGTCCAGAATGGCCTGTCATTCCTCCGCTAGATGTTCGGAAAGGATTCGAGCGACTTCCCTGGTAGACTCGGGGGCATGATGGACTTTGGAATGAGGGGCGTGGGTCGTCGACTCACTCCGTACGCCTGGGTGACGGGCGCTGGCCACCGGCACAACCCCATCCGTAGGTCCGCGTAAGGAAGGGATGGTTGCGACCCCGAGAATTGTGTGGAGTTGAACCTCATCGCCAACTCGCATTTCGCGCATCGCGCTTAGGAGAGGAGAATCGGGTTGCAGCAGGTCGATGCTGGTAGGCATCCGTTTTTGGATAAATTGGGAAAAAACACCGGGATTCTGCTCCAGGAGTTGCCGGTGCATTTGTGCCTCCTGGGGAGACTCTCTCACCAAGAGCGATGCGCCGTTGCCAACCATTCCACTGGCATCATTGGAGCCGCAGTGAGGAGTGGCAATGAAAATCACACGTCGGACATAGGGGGCCGGCTCGAAAAAACAGGCGCTCGCCAACTTGGTGCGAGTCTTCTCATCGGTATTGATTTCATTGAGCGGACGATTCGCCAGCCGTCGCCAGATAGTGTCGCCGGAATGTGTTACCTGCAACTTGGCGACCAGTCCCCCCATGCTATGTCCCACCAGGACCAGTTCCTGGAGCGCCGGGTCCATTCCGTGAGGATCGCAGGTCTGAATGGCTGCTTGCAATTCCTGTCGTAGCTCCGCGGCTGAGCGGAGGAAGCCTTGGCCGGTGGGGTAGCGAAAAAACCAGATCTGATACCGGTTGCAGAAACCCGGCAAGGCGCGAAGATCGTTTACCATGTCTGCCCAACCCTGTGGATCGGAGAACAGGCCGTGAATGAAAATGACTGGCGGCTTTCCTTTCTGGTATGGTTCCAGGAAACTGAGCCGCGACTGATCTGCCGGCGCATCGGGCTGGACGAAGCCGGTGAAGTAGTTGCGCGGACTCTTGCGCAGAATTTCCGCCAAAGGGGCAGTCAGATCATAGGACAGCGGCATTTGGCCTTCGGGCAATGATGCCTTGGCAACTCTTAATGGATCATGAAATTCCAGAACTGCGCAGTCAGTCGACTTCACAGAATGGCCACCTGCGTTTTCTTCCGTGAATCGCAGCACAGCCGTCGCGGAGAAGGAGGATTGCGGAGGGAAGAAGCGAACCTCTGCTTCGTCATGAGAATTGCGGCAGCGGTTCACCACCAATGGCACGCCACAACCGGCGTGAGAGTGCCGGCACGCCAGGAGTTTGGGCAAGTCTGGATGCGGCAGGAGGATTTCTTGAAAGTTATCCGCCGGCCAAGGAAATCCACAGTGCACAACGGGCACAACGGATTGCTGCTCGCCCTGTCCCAATCTCAATCCGCTCCGCGAGTCCAGTCGGCCGAACTTCTGCCCAGCATAAAGAAGCCGCCGTAGATTCCCGTGATACTGGGCACTTGCGGCCGTCCGCAAATCGATTGTGGCCCCCTCCATGTCCGCTGCCATTGCCGCTCGCCATGCGGAGCGGGTTGCTGCGAAGTACCAATCCACGCACCGTTCGTCATTCGTGTCGGCGAGTATGCTCGCGGTCTGCTGGAATCGACGCGACTCGTCTAAGTGTTGATTCGCCGGTGCCGAGGTCGAAATCGAAGCGTTCCGAAATACGCATGGCCGAATGTTGCCGGCTGGAAGCGCACAACCGCAATGGAGAACGCAAATCGCTAGGAGCCAGACGAGTTGTCTGGCGAGATTCTGCCAATTGGAAGAACGGGATGGCATGCCATCGGCTTAGTTGATTGCCCGAACGAACCGGGCAGCCATGCCGTGCGCCACACACCTTCCGCTCCGCGATTCCAGTTTCATCGTCAAACGCGAGAAGCTGACTGAAGAATGGCTTTGCGATGGAAATAATCGTTAATTCTGACATCTCCAGCACCTGTTCGGGTCCACTGCCGCCTACGTGGCCATTCCCAAGCTGGAATTGCCATTTCGATTCGTCCCACCGTTTACTCCCACAACGTCTTACTCCCACAACGTCATAACTTCATCAACCGCGTGGCGTGTCCGCTGGTTGGCGAACTCGATCGCGAGGATGCCAGCTACGCTGGAGGACGATGCTGTGGTGCTCGATGACTGCAGAGCAGCACTGGCAATCGGCCGGCTGTAGCTGGCGGCTTTGGAAATGTCTACCTGGTAACCGAGGTCGGCAAGGGAGGCGATGGTGATTCGGCTTAGCGGCAGGGAAGTTCCCGGTCCCGCCCAGCCGGTCATAATCTCGGTGGAAAATACCGATTCTCGCCAGTGGGCATCTCGGGTCCCTGCGCCACCGGTGTTTTCGACCGGAACGCTTGTTTCGTGAAGGCCGAAGATCGCGTTGTACTCGGCGGTCGCTCGCTGGCCGATAAATCGCGGGTTGCTGGTTCCCGCCCCGGTGATGAGACCGAGGTCGTTCCACAATGTTCCGATGCCGAGGATGTGGCCAATTTCATGCTCGATGACGGAAAGGAGTGAGCCGTCGCGTTCCATCGACGCGAGATCAGCTGTATCGAACTGCATGCTGCCGTGATAGGGGAACAGGCTGCCGGTGCGGAAACGATCTGGGCCCGCCTGGCCAAGCGTGCCACCGTCGCCGTCAATTGATACTGCACTGGCATCAATTAGCAGGTCATCCACAACCCGGCCGTTATAAATCGCGCTCGGCAGGTCGCCAACGATAATCTGTTCCCAGCGGGCGGCTGCCTGGTTGAAGATCGCTTGCTCGCTCGTGGTCAACCCCTGGAATTGCAGTTGAATGTCGAACGCTCCAGGAGCTGCTGCGGTGGCAACATTCGGTGCACTCGCAGCGCCTGGGTCGATCGTTAGCGAATAACTTGGATTACGGGCCCCGCGATATCCATAAACACGCATGTAATACGTTCCAGCCGCCAAATTCTGAAGCGACAGTTTCTCCGAATTCGTCACCCCTTGAGAGCGTGAAATGACTCTTCCCGAAGCGTTGAAAAGCTCCAGGTCGAGATCTCCTTGCGCATGTGTGAAAGCAATCTTGGCGTAGTCACTGCTGGTGCCGGCCGCGTTCATTTTGAATTTGAACCAGTCTGCAGTGTCATTCATCACCAGCTTATCGATTGCCTTCGGGCTCGACAGCGTCCCCAAGTTTGCGGCCAAGGCAAACGTATCGTTGTTTTCATAGGCGTCTTCCGTCGCAGCAGTGACAGCCGTAACGCTTACCAATGGAGTGGCGACAATCGCCGTGTTCGACGGGCTCGTGGTCACTAAGCAGGGAATCGAGTTTGCCGATTCCACCAGCGATTGCCAATCGCCAGCGTGCAAAAGAGTCCGGGACTCAAGCAATTCCAAAACCAGCCGGCGAGAGGACAGCATAGGAGAATCCTGCGGGGAGTGCGGGAAAACGTGACCGGGCAATGCTGACTAGATAGGGAGTGTTTGCTGGAGAGTGTCACTCGGCAAAGAAAGAAATCGACTCTATAATCCGAAGGGTTCGTGCTGACCGAGAGGTTGCACTCACGCCCTTCAGACGACAATATCTAAAGCTTTCCGCTCCAAAGCGGAACCCCATTTTTTTTCCGCCCCCGGGACAAGCTGGCAGCTTGCACCACGACATTTACGAAAGCGAGTAGCTGTGCCCACTGTTTTGATTACTCCGGAAAGCATGCTGCATGTCCAGGCACCCTATGTCACTATCCTGAAAGAGGGGGGGTTTGATATTCACTACCCCAAGAACCCGCAATTGGCACGCGGTTTGGTGACCGATGCCGAGACGATCGACGAGCTACGCGGCATGAATGCGATCATTGCGGGGGGCGAGCACTTCAATCCTGCCGTCATTGCCGCGCTCCCCGATTTGAAGGTGATTGCCCGGGCCGGCGTCGGCTATGACCGGGTGAACGTGCCGGCGGCGACGAAGCACAAAGTAGCGCTGACGATTACCCCGACAGCCAATCACGAAGCGGTCGCCGAGCATGTCTTCGCGATCATGCTCGCTTCCGCCAAGCATGTGGTCCGAGATGACAAAAACCTTCGAATCGGCAAATGGTCCCGCCAACTCACTCAGCCTCTACGAGGGAGAACCTTCGGCCTACTGGGTCTGGGACGAATCGGCCGCAGCACGGCGATTCGCGGCGTGGCGATGGGAATGAAAGTAATCGCCTGTGAAACCTTTCCCAATCAGGAGTTTGTCCGGAACAACAAAATTGAACTCGTGGACCTGGAGACGCTTCTGGCTCGCAGTGACTATTTGAGTCTGCATTGCCCGCTCAATGATCAGACCCGCGGGCTGGTGAACGCCGCCTTCCTGGCGAGGATGAAGCCCGGAAGCACT
>JBJXFF010000029.1:0-5197 GCA_046153945.1 Pirellulaceae bacterium | reverse complement strand
GGGTCTTGCTTGAACAGCGTGAGGTTCGGCATCCGACGGATGACTGAGCCGTCTTTCGTCTCCGAAAACGTCGTCTTGCTGATCGGGCCGAAGGCGGCGAGAAACCGGTCATGCGCCCACCGAAGCTGGCGCCGGGCGTCCTCGCGGGCCTGCTCGGGCCAGCCCTCGTTCTGGCTTTGCAATACCCGCCTGGTCTTATCTCGAAGGTCGATCTCGGCCGCAATGCGTCGTCCATCGGTTCCGCTGTCGGATCGTTGCTCCTTGCCCCGGTAGACGACAGGAACCCCCTGGCCGTCCTCGATCTGAAAAAGGCAAGCATTGCGCACGAAAAAACTGCCTTCGGCCAATGGCTTATCGGGCTCTGGAGCAACGGCGCGCGCCAAGGCTTGGGTTTTCGGTTCATTTTCTGGACAAGCGATTGACGTGTCATCACTTTGTCGTGCGCGCGGAAGTCGCTCGATGGCACCCTTCAACTGCTTAGCAAGGTCGCCATTGGGCAGAACCGAATACCCCTCCCCATAGAGCGTGTCCTTTCGGGAATAGGTGCCCAACACCATCTCAGGATGGTTGTGGAAATACCTGTTGATGGTTATCTCGCCGACATCTATACAAAGGGGTGCGGTTTGTTCCCATTGGGGATCGACATGCGAACAAACTTGGCTTGGCGAGCGTTTCCTGAAGAACACGATGTCGGTGACTACGGCCGTGCCCTCGTTTTTGAAGGCTGAAGAGGGTAGCCGGATCGCCCCGAGGAAGTCTCCCTTCTCCCCGAACAAGTCTCTTGCGGATGAGTTCATTCGATCCAGCGTGAAGTGGCTGGTCACGCACGCGAGAACGCCGTTAGGCTTCAGAGCATCGAGGGATTTGGCGAGGAAGAAGTCATGCAGGGAGAGCTTCTGCCCGTCGTAATCGGTCTTCACGTCCGCGAACGGAGGATTGCCGATCACCGCGTCTACTTGAGGCAATTTGGTCAGCCGGAAGTCCTGGTTGCGGATGTCGTGCTGGGGGAAAAGAGCGGATGCTATTCGGGCTGAAAGTGAATCGAGTTCAACGCCGATGAAACGGTAGCCCGGTGGAGCGCCAGCGCAGAACCTTCCAGTGCCCATCCCAGGCTCAAGCACGATCCCTTGATCGGGCACTCCCAGCCGCTCCAAGGCGGAGTGCATGGCAGAGATAACCGCGGGTGACGTGTAGAAGGCGTTATACGTGGATCGTTTCGCTGACTCATATTCTTCGCCGGTAAGCAGTTCTTGCAGCTCTCGGCCTATTCCCTCCCAGCCGGGCTTGTAACACTTTGTTACAGGGTCAGGGAAGATGGAGAGTGCTACGCAGCCGAAGCCGGGGAACTCGGACAGGATCTGCCGCTCAAGAGGATGCGCGGCCCGCTGCTCTCGTTCAATGGTCTTGAGCGTGCGAACGGCGGCCAGAATCTGAACGGCCTTGGCTTTCTCGCTAGTGGCGTATTGTGGCGAAGCGGGCGGGGTGAAATCTACTGGAGGTGGAGGGTCTTCAATCTCGGGCGGTTGGTCGAAGAAGCCCCGCTGCCTTACGCGGAAAGATGCAGCCGGACGCTGGACGTGGCGTACTCCATTGCCGCGCTGGAGACGCTGGACGAAGCCATTTCCGGGTTGGCCGTTCTGAGGGTGTTGATCCAGGCGTGGTGGATCGAGCGGAACTGCCTCGCCATCGTGTTGACCGTTGAGAGCAACTGCCGCTTCGCCCGGAGCCGCTGGTACAGCTCCGCGTTCTCCTCGATCAAGCCGAGAATTATGCTCTTGTACATCGGCGATGACTTCCTGGTCGAATAGAGAGCGGGCCTTCATGGACCATTTTCGTGGCGTCACGAAATGGGTTAGAAGGTGATCTCAGGCTCTGGTTCGTGCTTGCCGAGCTTCTGTTTGACGGCCGTTACGATCTCTCGATAGGTATCAAGGGCAATTCGGTCCACCTGGTGATGCGGGACGTTGTAGGCGTACTTGCCGTCGTCCTTCTTTGCCCAGCGGCCGTCGTCATCCAGTTTGTGAATCAAGTAGCTGATGGACCAGTCGCGGAAGCCGTCCTTGGCAAACTCGAAGAACACGTCGGCCTTCCCGCCGTCCGCCAGTTTGACGGTTCGAGACCGCTTCAAGATGGGCTTAACTGTCTCAGCCATCAGGCCTTTGAAATCGTCAGCGGGCAAATCGGGTGTCAAAGCGATCCGGTACTTAAATCGGCCTCGATCATGGGCGAGTTCAACACCGATAGGGTCCGTCTTAAGTAGTTCTGGTTCCGCGAACTGCCGGGCTTCTGGTGTCTTCGCGGCCTCGCCGTTCACCTGAGTTTCCACCACGTCTCGGGCGATGGCCGGGTCGATTGCCGATCCTTCGCCGTATCCTGGTTCTTGCCGTAGCTCTTGGGTGAGCCCTGTTGCGGTTGCTAACTGTCTGGTTCGTCTAGCCATTGGTCACTCTCCTGGCTTGGGGTTGGTGGTAGGGCCAGACGAGTGAACCCCCGACCCCACCTGGACAGGACGAGTAGCAGGGTCGGATGGCGATGTCAAACGGCGCGCGCAAGGCTAGGCGGGCTGTTGCTTCCGTGATGGCCTGCAGCTCAGCTAGCGTCGGCGCATGGGCTCATGGTCAGCAAGTGTGGCGGGCCTTCCACGTCTCGGCTTATCGGTCGTCGTACCTGGCCTTGCGGCAAACGCCCCACTGCATCCGCCTACGGCCCCCTGCCTACGACTACTAAGCGGTTGTGAACCGCAGCCGCAGCGGGGGAAGAGTAGCACACAGCCTAGTGAATGTCACTCGTTTCCAATGGAGGGTTTAGCTGTTCGTAAACAATACGCCCCGCTTCAGCCGCTGAGACATGGGGAAGCACATTGCGAAATAGTTCTGCCGCTCGATCCAACAGCACAGCTATTGGATTGAGCCCTCGCCGGTCATAGTGATAGTTACCCTTGATGAATCCCGAGAAGTTTGGAAAATCAGTGGGAGCTTCCCGTGAAAGTCTCGGCCATTCGAATCGGTCGGTCATGTGGAGTTGGTAAATGTACCCAATATGCGGATTTGCCCTCATCAAAAGCCAATTCCATTCCTCTGGATCAAGCTGAGCAATGCGATCTGCCTGTCGGCGAGTGAGAAGTCTGCCTTGATGAGGAGCATCCGTTTGTAGGGGCGGGGGAATGAGGGCAACAAAGAAAGGTAGCTCTAATTGCTTGAGCACGTCGATGTCAGCGACAAAGGAAAGCAACTCGCCAATCGGCATATCCAGGCGAATGTAGAGGCTCCCTGAATGGTATCGGCTAGCGTTTATGCGAACCTGAATGTGCCGCAGCAACTCGTAGACTCGGTTAAGCACATCCAAAAGCTCCATGTCGTCGAACGCATTGAATCCGGTTATCAAGTCGTTGTGGCTGGCAGCTCCCTTCGGTGGAGTGCCCAATGCAATAGGCCGTCTTTCTGGCTGCTCAAGCGCATCCATCACCGAGCGAATCGAGAACATACTGACGGATACACCACGTTCCATGCGTTGCACCGTGCTCAGGGAAACTCCGGAATTCTCCACCAAGTCCTGCTGAGTCCATTTCTTTTCCTTCCGCAGCTTCTTGATGTGCGGGTAGGGAACTACCCCGAAGTCTTCAGCCGGTGACGGGTTTGAAGGGTTTGACGGCATTCTGACGCTTGCGGTGGGGTAGTCGGCGCAGGTAGCGTGGAAAAGCCGGTTTACTCGCCCCTGAAGGAGCGGAAAATGCCTGAAACACTGGATATCTTCGCCATCCCCGAACTGACCTTCACCCCACGGGAGGACTGGCAGTTCGACCTCGAAATCAACCCCCGCCAGACCGGGTTGGTCGAGGAGATCGAAGGTCTAGCGGCATCGCTCAGCGACATCGGCATCCGGGAACCCCTGCACGGCCAGCTCATCGCGGGGACGACGAAAATCCGAGCGATCAGCGGGATCCGCAGGCTGATCGCCCACCGACGTGCCGGCTTGAAGACGCTCATCCCCGGCTTCATTTTCGGACCGGAAGTGCCCGCCGACAAGCTCGCCCTCTGGTCCTTGACCGCGAACATCCAGCGGTCGCAACTGCGGGCCGTCGAGGTTGCCCGCGCCATGGGCCGCCTCCGCAGCCAGCACGGGCTGACCGGCGTGCAAATCGCCAAGAAGATCGGCAAGTCCACCGCCTACGTCTCTCAGCACCTGGCGATCCTCGGCCTCGGGGAAGAAGCGCTTGCCGAGATGGACGCCTCGGGCAAGGGGATCAAAGTGCTTTACGACATGAAGCGGGTTCCCCGCGAGCCCAGCCCGAAGTCCCACAAACTCCGCACGTTCAAGGCGAACGGCGTGGGTCTCACGGTCCGGTACGGCGTCGGCGCCCCGGTCTCCGCGCTGGTAGGCCTGCTCACCGACCTGTTGCAGCGGGTGGACGGAGTTCCGCCTGACGCCGTCCTGGAACTGAAGTGACGCCGTGGCATTCACCGAAGGCGAAATGAAGATCATCGACCCCTACGGCGAGGCGGCCTTCAATCCGCTCGACTGCATCGATCCGCAATCGTCGGCGGCAATGGACGAACTTCGCGCCTTGGCCGATTCCCTCGTTCTGTGGGCTCAAGACGAGAAACCGTTTTGGCGCGCCGCCGCTGTGCGTGATTTGGCGAACGCCATGACACTGTTCGCTCGGCTGAGTTAACGGCCAGCTGACCGGTTTTGAAAAGGTCGCCTTGGCGTCCACAAAGACGGTGCGCGCATGTTTGGATTCAAGAAAAAGGCCGGGACACTGCACCGGCTCGACCAGCCGTTGGTGAGGCTTCCTGGCTGGTCCATGTCGATCCGCCGGTTAGCGAACGGCACCGTCGTGCTCGGACAGATCGGATCGGGAAAAACCCGGTGCGTGCGGGATACCATTCTCGCTGCCGAAATGGCCTGCGAGGATTTCGCTGGCATTGCCAACGCCGTGAAGCCTTCTGACGCGGACGAGCTTTTCTGTTTGGCCGAAGACCTGAATGTGTTGGAGCGTGTTATCCCGTGGGGGCCGCAAACGGGCCAGCGCTGCAATTTCTTTCGCGAACTCGCCAAAGGCCCCGGTACCGTGTCGGCAAAAACTGAAATCATGGTGCAGGCATTGGAGCAGGTGCGGGAAGTGATGAACAACAACCGCAGCTCCGGCGGCGGTGAGAGCAGGTTCTGGGAAGAGGCGTCGAAGGAGGAGCTGCGG
>JBJXFF010000020.1:0-4530 GCA_046153945.1 Pirellulaceae bacterium | reverse complement strand
GTGGCACTGCTGGCGGTCGTACCAGTCGATGACCCAGACCTGGCCGTCGGGGCCGTAGGTCATGTAGAGCATTTGCGACCACTGGTCGCGGGTGAGGAGGAAGTCCGGGCCGTGGGAGCAGACGAAGCCGCTCCCCTTGGGGGTGAGGACGTCCATGTTCATGCGGTTGCCGTGGATGTTGTTCATGAACAGCATGCCGCGGTATTTTTCCGGCCAGGCCCCCCCTTGATAGATCATGCAGCCGGCATGGGCGTGGCCGCCGCCGACTTCGTCGGACTGGCGGCGGTTGTCGTCGTTCCACTGGTTGCCGGTGTAGTGGCGGTGGTCGGCGATGGTTTTGATGTCGTCGTAGGTGTAGGGGTTGAAGTGGTTGCCGGCCTGCCGCTCGTAACGGGCCCCGGGGATGATGTGGTAGGCGTGGGGGATGACGCAGGCGGTGGCGAAGAAGTTGCCGTACTGGTCGTAGTCGAGCCCCCAGGGGTTGCTGGTCCCCTCGGCGAAGACTTCGAACTCGTGCCGCACCGGGTGAAATCGCCAGATGCCGGCGTTGATTTTCGTCCGCTTCTCCTTGGGCGTGCCGGGCTTGCCGACGGCGGAGTGCGTGAAGACGCCGTGGCAGCCGTAGAGCCAGCCGTCGGGCCCCCAAATGAAGCTATTGAGCGTTTCGTGCGTGTCTTCGTAGCCCCAGCCGTCGAGGAGGACGGTGGTGCCGGGGGGGACGTCCTTCGGGAATTTCACTTCCGGCTGCGGCTCGGCTTTCATCGGCGGGCCGTCGGGAACGTCGTCGCCGTTCTTGTCCGGAATGAAGAGCAGATACGGAGCGGCGCCGACCCAGACGCCGCCGAAGCCGATTTCCATTCCGCTGACGAGGTTGAGCCCTTCGATGAAGACGGTTCGCTTGTCGAGCTTGCCGTCGAGGTCGGTGTCTTCCAGGATGATGATGCGGTCTTTCCCTTCTCCTTCTTTCGCGCGCCCCGGATAGGTGAATGCTTCCGCAATCCAGATGCGGCCGCGGTCGTCAATCGCCATCGCAATCGGTTGTTGCACATCGGGCTCGGCCGCGGCGACTTGGACCTTAAAGCCAGGTGGGACGACCATTTCCTTGGCGGCTTCATCGGCGGAGAGGCCGGCGTGGGGATAGAGGGATTCGGTGGCCGGGGTGTTGGGGTTGGTGACAGGAGCTTTGAACCGCGGCCGCTCCTTGTGCATCCGGAAGTCGTCGAAATTGACATGCCCCCAGCCGCCGGTGTTTTTGTCGACGATGCGGATGACGATTTTTTTGTTTTTCTGTTTGGTTAAGTCGACGATTACCGGGCGAAGGTTTTCCTCGTCCTGGCCGGACTTGGTGAAGAAGACTTTGTTGTCGTCGGCGGTGACGAGCTCGACGCGCGTTTCCTTGCTCTGGCCGCCACCGATAAGGAAACTGCCGAAGGGGTGGGTGACCTCGAACGGGACGGAGGAAAGCACGCCGGTCGGCGGATCTTGCAAAAACTCGTATCCGCCAATCCAATACTGCCCCGTGTGCTCGGCCTTCTTCCCCTCGCCAAACGTGCGGGTCTGGCTGATCTCCCCCTTCACCGGCTGCTTGTCCCAAGCTTTTCCTTCCGCCTTCCAATCCTTGAGCGTTCCATCCTCGAAGTTGAGGTTCAGCGGCTTGCCGTCGGCACCGGCGGGGATGACGCCGGGGTCGCCGAGGGGCTCGTTGAGGGGGTTGCCTTTCGGCGCTGGCGCATTCTTCTCTTGTGCCAAAGCAGACAGAGAGAGGGAGAGAAGGAGAGACAGAGCGAGGTGGAGAGTGAACTTCACGGAGGAACCCTTGCGAAGGTGGGGCAGGCCTCCAGCCTGCCCAGAAACGAAATCGTCGACAGACTCGCCATTGTGGCGCATCGGGCGGGCAAGTCAATTCGGTGATGGGCTTATGCCGAGATGTCTCACACAGAGGCACCAAGGCACAGAGGGAAGCAAGACTGGAGACAGCATGCCTCTGTTTTTCGAAATCCCTCTGTGCCTTGGTGCCTCTGTGTGAGATTTCTTACCGGAAGTCCCGTGATTTCGTCCGTAGGTCGCCAATCTTCGCCGATAAGTCCTCAATCCGACTGACGAGGACATGGATGACTTTTTCGCGGCGCTCCAGGCGGCCGTGGGCGAGCCAGGCGGCGCTCTTGCGGGCGACGGTGTAGAACTGCTCCCAGATCTGCTGTTTGACGACGAGGTTGACGATGCCGCTCTCGTCCTCCATGGTCACAAACGTGATCCCCTTAGCCGTGCTCGGCCGCTGCCGCAGGAGGATGATGCCGGCCACGCGGAGGAACCGACCGTCGGGCATGTCGAGGAGCCGTTTCGCGGGAATGGCCTTCAGTTGATTAAGCTCTTGGCGGAAGAAGGAAATCGGATGAGCCTTGAGCGAGAGACCCGACGTGCGATAGTCGGCAAAGACTTGCTCGGAAAGACTCATCACCGGCAATGCCGCAGCAGGCTCTTCTTCTTCAAGGCTCGCAAATAGCGGGCGAGGCTGCTTCTTTTTCTCTTGTCCGAGAGCATGCCAGAGCGCCTTCCGCCGATCAAGTTCCAGCGAGCCAAAGCAATCCGCCTCGGCTAGCTTCGCCACGATCGGCTGGCCAAGGTTCGTGCGGCGAACGAAATCGTCGAGCGAAGTGAAACGGCCCTCTTTGCGCGCCTCTTCGATGGTCGTGACAGCAGACTCCGCTAAGCCGGAGATAAGGCGGAGGCCGAGGCGGAGGGAGGGGAGGATTGCAGAATGCAGATTGCAGAATGCAGATTGCAGAGGGTCGGTTTTCCAATCTGCAATCTGCAATCCACAATCTGCAATCTCCTCCAGACCGCAGTCCCACCCACTCTCATTCACATCCACCGGCAGCACCGGCACATCGTGGTCGCGGGCGTCGCGGATGAGCTGAGCCGGGGCGTAGAAACCCATCGGCTGGCTGTTGATGAGGGAGGCGCAGAAGGCGGCAGGGTAGTACCGCTTGAGCCACGCGGAGACGTAGACGAGCAGGGCGAAGCTGGCGGCGTGCGACTCCGGAAAGCCGTACTCGCCAAAGCCTTTGATCTGGTGGAAAACCTGCTCGGCGAATTTGTCCGGCAAGCCGTTGGCTTTCATCCCCTCCATCAGCTTGACGCGAAATTTCTCGATGACACCGGTCTTTCGCCACGCCCCCATTGCCCGGCGAAGTTGGTCCGCTTCCCCCGGCGTGAAGCCGGCCGCGACGACCGCCAGACGCATCGCCTGCTCCTGGAACAGGGGTACGCCGAGCGTCTTGTGCAGCACTTGCCGGATGGCTTCGCTGGGATACTCCGGCACTTCCTCGCCGCACCGCCGCCGCAAGTACGGATGCACCATGTCCCCCTGGATTGGCCCCGGCCGAACAATGGCGACTTCAATCACCAGGTCGTAATAGCAGCGGGGTCGCAGCCGCGGCAGCATGCTGATCTGAGCCCGGCTTTCGATTTGAAAGACTCCCATCGTGTCGGCTTCGCAGATCATGTCGTAAACAACGGGATCTTCCGCCGGGACGGTGGCCAGGGTTAATTCGCGGCCATGATGCTGCCGGATGAGGCCAAAGCATTTGCGGATGGCAGTGAGCATGCCGAGGGCCAGGCAATCGACTTTCAGAATGCCCAGCTCGTCCAGGTCGTCCTTGTCCCATTCGATGACCGTCCGCCCCGGCATGGCGGCATTTTCAATCGGGGACAATTCGCAGAGCGGCCCTTGCGTCATCACCATCCCGCCGACGTGCTGCGACAAGTGCCGCGGAAAGCCAAGCAGCTCGTTCACGAGATAGACGAGGCGTTGGCCCAAGGGAGTTTCCGGATCAATGCCGACTTCGCGGCACCGCTGCGGCAGCAGATCGTCGACCGCGTGGCCGTCGACCTGCTTGGCGAGAGCATCGACCCGGTCCAGCGAGAAGCCGAGGGCCTTGCCGACGTCCCGCACCGCGCTGCGGCTCTTGTAGGTGATGACAACGCCGGTCATGCCGGCCCGCTCGCGGCCGTATTTGTCGTAGAGATATTGCAGCACCTCCTCGCGGCGCTCGTGCTCGAAATCCACATCGATATCCGGGGCCTCGTTCCGCTCCTTGCTGATGAATCGCTCGAACAATAAATCGGCCCGGTCGGGATCCACGCTCGTCACGCCCAGACAGTAGCAGACCGCCGAGTTGGCCGCCGAACCGCGACCCTGACACAAAATACCGTGTCCGCGGGCGAAGCGGACGAGGTCCCAGACCGTGAGAAAATAGGCTTCGTACCGCAGTTCTTCGATGAGTTGCAATTCATGCTGGAGAAGTCCCATGACCTTTTCGGGGATGCCGGCCGGATAACGTTGATTCGCCCCCTCCCAGGTGAGTTGATTGAGATATTCCCTGGGGGTGAGGCCAAGCGGAGCGAGTTCTTCGGGATATTCGTACTTCAGTTCGTCGAGAGAGAATTGACAGCGGTCGGCGATTTCGAGGGTGCGCTGGAGAAGGGGTCGGGAGTCTTTGGCGAGCGAAGTCCAACCACTTGAAGAAT
>JBJXFF010000104.1:0-10128 GCA_046153945.1 Pirellulaceae bacterium | reverse complement strand
GCTTTCGCGGAGCGAAAGCCGACATTGGGGCGAAACCGTACCACCACCCGGCTAGCGGACATAGTGAGTTTCCCCCGGCAAGCTGGTAGGATACCGTAGCCAGAGAGCGGACATTCGTCGGCTTTTTCACGGGCGAAAGACAAAAAGGGCGGACAGATATGAAGATTTCGGTAAAAGGCCGGTGGTTTTGCGGGGCGATACTGGCGGCGCTCCTATTGGGCTGCGGCGGCGAACCGGGAAAGAAGGCGGAGAAGAAGGAAGCTTCCAAGGGGACGATTGGGGTCTCCGTTCTGACGATGCGGAATCCGTTCTTCAAGGTCATCGCCCAAAACATCGAGGCCGAGGCGAAAAAAGCCGGTTACGACACCATCATCACCGATGGTGACATGAAGGTGGATGAGCAGCGGCGGCAGGTGCAGGATTTCATCGTGAAAAAGTGCTCCGCCATCGTCCTCTGCCCCACCGACGCCGTCAGCATTGGACCCGTCATTCAGGAAGCTAACGCAGCCGGCATTCCGGTCTTCACCGCGGACCTCGCCTGCCTGGATCCGAAGGCCAAGGTTGTCTCGCACATCGCCACGGACAACCTCGCTGGCGGCAGGCAGGCGGGGGAGGCGATGATCGAGGCTCTGGGGGAATCGGGGGGCAAAGTCGTCATCCTGCATTTCAAAAAGGCGGAATCTTGCCTGCTGAGGGTGAAAGGGTTCCGCGAGGTCATCGACGCCCACAACAAGGAGCGGGAGACCGGCAAGATTGAAATTGTCTCGGAGTTGGCGGGAGAAGGGGATACCGACCTCGGCTACAAATGCACTCAGGACGCCCTGCAATCCAATTCGGATCTCGCTGGCATCTTTGCTATCAACGACCCCTCAGCGCTGGGTGCTTACGCAGCCCTGAAAAAAGCCGGCAAAGCCGATCAGGTGAAAATCATCGGCTTCGACGGCCAGCCGGATGGCAAGCAGGCGATCAAAGAGGGAAAGATTTATGCCGATCCCATCCAGTACCCCGACCGGATCGGCCAGATGACGATGCAGACGATCCTCAGGCACTTTGCCGGTGACACGGTGGAGGTGCAGCAACTCATTCCGACGGCCCTGTATCGGAAGGCGGATGGAGAGAAGGATCTGGAATTGAAGTAGTCCAGCGTTTGGATTCCAGACATGGGCAACAAACTCCGCTCTCTGTTCTTCGACTACGGCATGCTCGGCGTGCTGCTTCTGCTCTGCCTGGCCTGCAGCCTCGCCACGATTGCCCAGCAGCAGCCGACGGATGGGTGGACGGCGGATCGGCTGGCGGGGAAAGTGGCGGGGGAACATCCGGGGGGAGCGGCTCTGGTGGTCGGGCTCCCCAATGAGGGAGAGCGGGGGTTTGTAGCGGCCGTGGAAAAGGGGCTCACAGAGCGCGGTGTGAAGGTGGTGGCGGCGGTGAACGGCCTGCCGTCGGAGACGAAAGGGGCGATCAAGGAGGCGATTGCCAAGGGGAAGCGGATTGACGTGGTTGTCGCGTCGCTGGGGGCTTCCACGCAGACCGTCCTAGAGCCCAAGACCTACAACTCTCCGCTTGTGGAGAAGATGCACGTCGTCGCTCCCGAGGCATACTACTGGCCGACGTTCCTGCTGGCCGGGAACCTGATGAACATCGTGGAGCAGGTTTCCATCATCGCGATCATCGCCATCGGCATGACGCTGGTCATCATCTCCGGCGGGATCGATCTTTCGGTCGGCAGCATCATGGCCCTGGCCTCCGTGATCGTGGCGACCATCATCCTCAAACTAGGCGGCAACGGCTGGGCGCAAACCACGAATATGTGGATTGCCTGCCTGGTGACAATTGGGCTCTGCGGCCTGATCGGAGCCTTTACCGGCGTCATGGTCACCCGGTTTCACGTGCCGCCATTCATCGTCACGCTCAGCCTGATGATGAGCTGCAGCGGCCTGGCCTTCATCATCAGTGAAAACGATAAGGGGTACAAACTCCCCGTCCCCAGTCAGTTCATGGCCCTCGGCCACGGCAAGCTGCTCGGCGTGCCGCTGACGGTGCTGCTGATGCTGGTCCTCTACGGCATCGCCCATCTGGTCCTGTCGAGAACCGTCTACGGCCGGCATTTGTATGCCGTGGGAGGAAACGAACGGGCCGCCTTCCTGAGCGGCATCCGGGTCGCCCGCGTAAAGTCCCTGGCCTATGTGGCCTGCGCCGCCCTGGCGGGGCTCGGCGGCATCATTCCCGCCTCCATCTTCTCCACCGGCGATCCTCTGACCGGCGCTCAATACGAGCTAATGGTCATCTCCGCGGTCGTCGTCGGCGGCACTTCCCTCTCCGGCGGCGAAGGAAGAATTGCCAATACCCTCATCGGCTCCCTCATCATTGCCGTCATCCGCAATGCCATGAACCTGGCACAACTGACCGACAAAAAGCAAATGGTGGTGCTGGGAATGGTGATCCTGGGAGCGGTTTTGATTGACCGGATGAAGAGGGGAAGGGGAAAGTCGGCATAGAGAACGACAACACTCGGCAAACCGGGGCCATTCATCCATCTCAAATTGAACTGCGTTCAAAAGCAGGCAGCTGCGCCAAACAGAACGATTGAAACAATCGCCATAATCAGCTCGACAGAACTCCACCGCGCGGAGGTTTTTTGGTTGCCAGTCAGCATTGGCCAAATCACCATGAACAATTGCCCGTAGGCGCCCTTCTTGGCGGCCGTGACCCCGATTTCTCCCGCTGAAGTCAATTCGCATGGAACCGAACAAGACGACCTTGGCAATGGGCGGCGGCGCGATCGCTTCTGGCCCCCGTCGCTTCCTGCCGACTGCCTGGACGTTCGCGCTGGTGTTTGGTTGTGCGGTTGGCGGGATGACCTGGCTCTCAAGTGCCTCTTCTGCCTTCGCAACTCAGGTCGATTCCGCGAGCGGCAAGGCTCCTGAAAAACCTGGCATCAGAACAAATCTCTCGTCGGCGGAAATCGGGGGGGCGGAGAAAAATGGTGCGCCATCAACTGGCGGCGTGCCTACGGCAGTCACGGACAAGATCACCTTCCACTGGATTCTATTCGGGATTCTTGCGATCGTCTTTCTCAGCGTTTTCCCGCTGTCTGCTTTTGCGTTTCGCCGTCGGGAGGTCCCTCGTCTCATCGCCCAATTGCGGTTGGATTATGAAATGCTGGGAGGCCAGCCAAGTCCGCTTACCTCCGCCGGTAGCCAGGATTCCGATGGCCTGGGATATCGCTGGAACGTCGAGAGTTATGCCCTGCACTGCGCTCTGGCAATACTCGCCGCGGTTGTCGGCGCGGCGTTGTTTTGCTGGCGGCCGGGTTCACTTTTGGATCCCAATACCCAACACGGAATGCAACTCGGATTTCTCGGCGCGTATGTCTATTGCCTGAACCTGGTTTATCGTCGGTATACGACGCGCGATCTCCAGCCGCACGTCTACTTGTCCTGCGCGATGGGTCTGCTTATTGGAATGGTGGTTAACTACGCGGCTTTCCAGGTGATCACCAGCATTGCCAGCACGTCGTCGTCAGACGCTGAAAAGTTCTCGGGCGTGGGAGCCGGTGGGGCGGCCATACTAGCCTTCTCGCTGGGATACTTCCCCAACCTGGCGATTCGCTGGTTCGGTCGAATCTCGCGATCTTCCGTGCATGAACGACAGCGACGTTCGGACGCGCTGCCACTCTCGCTCATTGACGGCATCAGCGAACTGCACGAGTCCCGCTTGCAGGACGAAGGGATCGACAACGTTCAAAACCTGGCCTCCGCGGACATCCACGATCTGGTCGAAAAGACCCCGTACTCGGCGCAGGAAATTGTGGAATGGGTCGACCAGGCGCTGTTGTACTTGTATGTGGACCCCGGAGAAATCGACAGCTTCCGCCGGGCCGGGGTTCGCTCCGTCACCGACTTTCGTGACATCTGGGCGGGGTTCAGCATCCGCTACAAAGTGCAATCCGACGGCTCCGTGACCCGGCTCCCCGCCACGCTCGATGGCACCGACTTCAACCAACGGCGCAAGGACATCGCGGCTCAACTCGCGACCACCGAGCAGCGGCTGGACTGCTTGTTCCTCGCCACGGAGCAAGGGCCCAATATGGACCATGTCCGCACGTACTGGGACAACGTGCAAACGGCCAGCATTCAAACCCGGGATCTGCTTGTCAACCAGGTTTGCGGCGGTGTCGGCCGCGCGCTCCGCGAGAGCATTCGCGAAGGGAGCCAGCTCAACTCCTCCGACATTTTGACGCAGGTGGCCCAGAGCCTGTTCGCCGCCACGGCTCTATCGGGGCAGGACGACGGCGTCACCATGACGGCCGAATCGCTGTATGGACAGGCCTACTTGAAAAATCAGCTCAAGGAAATCGCCGAAGCCAGGCGGCTTTATTTGAAGTGCATCGAGCAGTTCCCGGACGACCCTGTCGCCTACAACGACCTCGCCTGGCTGGACTTGCAAACTCGCTCGCAAAAGTCCGATCTCAGGGTCGCCCGCGACTTTGCCGACAAAGCAGTTCGGTTGACCTCAAACGGCAAGGCCAGCGCCGAAAAAGCCGCGGTCCAGGCGGCGGAGAAAATGGCTGCGGAACAGGCCGCGGGGCACGCGGCCGAGGCCGAGCAGGCCGGAGTGGAGAAAGCCGCCAGGCTGGCCGAGGCGAATAAGCTGGCGAGCGATCTGGCCGGCTATCGGGATACGCTGGCCCTTGCCGAGATTCGCCTGGGAAACTTTGAGAAGGGAGTGGCGGAGTCGAAGCAGGCCATTGCGGATTGGGAAAGCCTGGGCCGCGGTAAGGAGCCCAGGTTCCTGGACACGATGGTCACTGCCGCGGAAGGCTACTTCTCCAAAGGCGAAAAGGACAAGGCCGAAGCCGTGCTCAAGTTCGTCGAGGATGGCAAATATGCCAGGCCAGCCACCACGGAGAACATTAAGAACCTGCGGAAGAGATTTGCCTAGTGCCCTGGCATGACCGAAGCGTCGGTTCAAGTCACGCGAATTGGGCGCGGGCCACCTCCAGTGCTTTAGCCAGGGCCTCCGCTAACTTCTCCGGATGCTTGCCACCGGCTTGAGCGAGATCGGGCTTGCCGCCGCCGCCGCCGCCGACGATGGGGGCCACGTCCCGCACCCAGTTGCCGGCGCTGTGCCCTTTTTCGACGAGGTCGCGCGTGATTCCGGCGACAAGAAGGACTTTCCCTTCCCCTTCGGCTGCGGCCAGGAAGATGGCGGCGGGGTTCACTTGCTTGCGAATCTGGTCGATGAGCTGCCGCATCAAGTTGGCGTTCGCTCCCGGAGCTTCGGCGACGATCACCTTTGTTCCGCCGACCATCTCGGCTTTGGCGAGGAGCGAAGCGGCTGAAAGTTCACCGGACTGGGATCGCTGTGTGAGCTGCTTCTTCAACTCTTCGATTTCACCGAGCATGGCGGCAACGCGGGCCGGGGCGTCGAACGGGCCGACATTGAGAGCGCGGGCCACTTCGCGGAGAGCCGATTTGACTTGAGCGGTGGAGGGGACAACCCGGGAAATCACGACCGTCTGCCGCGACTCCGTTTCACGCCCCCCTCCCTTCGAGCCCGACGAGAGTTGCTTCTTGAGGTCGCGGACTTGCTGGGCCAGATTCTTGGCGGCAGCGGGGACATCGAGCAGGCCGACGCCGAGATGGCCGGCAATCTCGGCCAGAGCCGACGTCGTTTTCTCGACGTATTCCTTGGCCTTGGCTCCGGTCAGGGCGACCAGGCGGCGAGTGCCGGCGGCGACCCCTTCCTCGGCGATGATCTCAAAGGTACCGACCTCGCTCGTGTTGTCCAAATGGATGCCGCCGCACAGTTCGCGACTGAACGAGCCCATGCTGACCATGCGGGCTGGGTCAGGATATTTTTCGCCGAACAGCATCATCGCCCCGGCAGCGCGGGCTTCCGTCAGTGGCACGAACTTCCAGCCAATCGGCTCGGCAGCAGCGACCTTCTCGGCCACATCCCGCTCAATGGCGGCGAGATGCTCGACATCGACGGGAGCCGGATTGCCGAAGTCGAACCGGAGCCAGTCCTCTTCCACTTTCGAGCCCATCTGATGAGCATCCTTGCCGAGGTTCTTCTGCAAGGCGTAGTGCATGATGTGCGTGGCGGAGTGAGCCCGGCGAATTCCCTGCCGGCGGTCCGTATCGACCTTGGCGGTGACCTTGGCCCCGGACTTCACCGTCCCCCGGATCAGGTGGCCGATGTGGATGATGAGGTCGCCGTCCTTCTGCGTGTCGGTCACTTTGAACTCAAAGCCGTCCCCCGTGATCGCACCGGTGTCGCCGACCTGGCCGCCGGACTCGGCATAAAACGGAGAGCGGTCGAGAACAATCTGTACTAGATTTTCGTGGCCAACTTCCGTGAGCGTGTCGAGCAAGTGTTCCTGAGCCACAATGCCGCGCACCTCGGCAGTAGCTTCACTCTTCTCGTACCCCAGAAACTCGGTCACCTTGAGGGCCTTCTTCAAGGCTTCCAGTGGACCGGTTTTGAACAAAACCACGGTGCCGCCACCCGAATCTTCGCCATGCTTCGCCATCCATTCGTTGTACCCAGGCCAGTCGAAGGCAAAGTTCATCTCGGCGGCCATGCTCTCCACCAGCTCCGGAGGGACACCATGGGTCGTATAGAGAACAGCGGCGTCGGCCCCACTGACTAAATTCTGGCCGGACTTCCGCATCTCTTCGAACATTCGCTCGATGTGGGAAACTGCGGCTCCGACCGTGCCGAAGAATGTCTTTTCTTCGGCCTTAATTCCGGTTTGCACCCGTTCGATCGTGTCACGCAGCTCCGGATACGGATTCTTCATGAGCTGTGCCACCATCGGGACAAGCTGGAACATGAACGGATCCCGCAGCCCCATCTGATAGCCATCCAAAATGGCCCGCCGCATCAGCCGGCGAATGACGTAGTTCTGCTTCTTGGGCCCTGGCAGCACGTTCTCATGAATGGCAAACGTGCAGGCCCGGACATGGTCGGCGATGCGCCGCAGCCGGCGGCCGCTGTCGCTGGCGGGGTCGTATTTGCTGCCGCAGACTTCGCCGGCAGCTTCGACGAGGGCGCGGAGAGTGTCGATGTGGTAGTTGGTATCGACCCCCTGCATCACGCTGGCGATCCGCTCCAGCCCCATGCCGGTATCGATGTTCTTGCTCGGCAGCGGGCGGAGATTGTTCGGCGGCTCGCCGACCCGGTTGAACTGCGTGAAGACCAGATTCCAGATTTCGACCGACTTTTTCCCCTCGGGATGAAAGTAGATTTCGCTGCACGGGCCGCAGACGCCGTCGGGCCCTTTGCTGGGGGCGCTGGCCGGCCAGAAATTGTCGTCCTCCCCCATCCGCTCGATGCGGCTGAGGGGCAGGCCGATCTCCTTCTCCCAAATGCCGGCGGCTTCGTCATCGTCGAGATAAACCGTCACGCTGAGCTGGCCGGGATTGATGCCGAGCCATTTTTTGTCGGTCAAAAACTCCCAGGCCCAGTGAATGGCATCCCGCTTGAAATAATCCCCAAAGCTGAAGTTGCCGAGCATCTCGAAAAACGTGTGGTGATAGGCGGTCCGCCCCACATTTTCGATGTCCCCGGTCCGGAGGCACTTCTGGCAACTGGTGGCCTTGGTGAACTCCAGCTTCACCTTTCCCAGAAAGTGGTCCTTGAACGGGTTCATGCCAGCCGGGGTGAACAGGACCGAGGGGTCCCAGCGGGGGACCAGCACGTCGCTGGGGCGGCGGGTATGCCCCTTGGACTCAAAAAAGGCCAGATATTTTTCGCGCAGTTCGTCGGTTTTCATGGGTTTTTGTCGCTAGCAAGTCATATCCGTGGCACCAGGGAGCATCATACCGGCCCGGTGAAAAACGGGCCAGACGAGCGGCTCGAACTCACTGGGTGCCACGCCCACGGCTTTGCGTGGGCGTGAGCCGTTGTCGCCAGAAGTAGTGAGTACTCCCACCACCTCCTGGTTCGGTCTTTTCGGCCCCCAAGCCATAAGGGTTATTGAATCGCTCGCATCCCCCAATAGTATTGCCTGATTCATTGATTCACAACGTTTTTTTCACAGACTTACGACGACGTGAATCATCGTAAGTTATTATTTGTACACATATTCCGGTGATTCACGTCGCCGTAAGTCTGATTCACACCCCGTTTTGTGATTCACTCCTCTTTCCGGGACATCCATAAGGGTTTTTTCAGTTCTCGACCAACGCTGCCGTGGACGATTCTGCTCCTCCCGTCTCAAATCTCAAATTTCAAATCCCCATCGTCCCCCTGACGGCATCCGAGCCACTCCTCACGACCCGCCCTCGCATTATATACTACTGTCCAGTGGTTTATGGCACTTTGACGAAACTTTTTCCGGAATTCTGAAAACCCAGGATGAGAGCATTCGGGGAAGTCCGGGGTCGGGAGTCTTTAGCGTCACCGGTTATCCATCGGAGTAATCGCAGCCGCTAAAGACTCCCGTCCCCCCGACATGGAACTTGCGACGCGCTCCTTTCGCCCTTGCCGCTGCTTCCGCTCCGAAAATTTTGGCGATGGCGTCTCCGCCCGTTGGCAATCTCAGGGGGTCGGGAGTCATTGGCGAGCGGAGTCTGTATCTTAGGCAGTATCAATCTCGCCAATGACTCCCGACCCCGGCGATGCATTAGCCTCATCACGCCCCATATTTCCCCATCCGCCCGGCATTCGACAGCGCCAGCGACATCAGGTACTTCGCCTTGAACTGCCCCAGGCCGCCGCGGGCGGAGGTGTTTTCGCCGAACGTGGTGTGGCCGTCGGGGCGGCAGCAGTCGGAGACGAGGAGGGTGGGGACGGGGTGCCAGCTATGGCTTTTGAGGTAGCTGGGGGTGCTGTGGTCGCCGGTGACGATGAGGACGGTCGGCTTGAGGGCCGTGATGCGGGGGATGATGGTGTCGAGTTCTTCGATCCGTTTGACCTTGGCGGCGAAGTTGCCGTCCTCGCCGGTGCTGTCGGTGTATTTGAAGTGAATGAAGAAGAAGTCGTAGTTGCCCCAGTTCTGCTCCAGCACGGCCATCTGCTCGGCCAGCGTCTGGGCCTTGCCGACGATCTCCATGCCGACAAGTTGGGCCAGCCCCTTATACATCGGATAGACGGCAATCGCCGCCGCCCGGAGGCCGTAGACCTCTTCGTAGCTCGGCAGTTCCGGCCGGCCGGAGAAGCCGCGAAGGGTGAGGCCATTGGCTTTCTGCTCGCCGGCAAGGAGTTTGGTCGCCTGCTGGATGAACTCATTCGCAATGTCGGCGGCTTTCTGGCTGCCTTCTTCGACCGCGTGGGCGGAGAGGGGGGGGACGCCGGTGACTTGCGGGTCGGTGTCCTTGATGTGGCCCGACAGGTCGGCAGCGCGGAAGACGACGACGAAGCGGTGTTCCTTCACCGGCTCGACGAAGATTTGCACGCCTGGAATCTTCACTTCCCGCATTTTGATCGCCAGCGGAGCGCTCTCTTCGCTCGAAATCCGCCCCGCCCGCCGGTCGGAAATCTTCCCCTCTCCGTCGAGTGTGCAAAAATTTCCCCGCGCCGCCACATCCCCCGGCTGCATGGTGAAGCCGATGCCGGTCGCTTCCAGCGCCCCGCGGCCGATGACGTAGCTGACCGGGTCATAGCCAAACAACCCCAAATGCCCCGGCCCGCTGCCGGGGGTGATGCCGGGGGCGACCGGAATGCTGCCGCCTTGGACACCGATGGCGGCGAGAGCGTTGAGATTGGGCCGATTCGCCGATTCGAGCTCCGTCTTTCCCCCCGGCGTCAGCGGCAGCCCGCCGAGGCCGTCGGCGACAAGCATGACGATTTTGGAGTTTTCCTTTTTCGGGTCGTTCTTGACGTGAAGTTCGCGGGTGAAGGTGTGAATGTCCATAGCTTGGCCGACCGAGTAATTGTTGTTTGTAGATTCAGGAGCTTAGCCCCCGCGTCCACGCGGGGAATCGCCGCGTGGGCGCGGCGGCTAAGCTTGGACGGCATTATAGTGTTGATGGATGATTTGGGCAGGCTGGAAGCCTACCCCGCCGGAACGTGAAGCGGATCTTAGGAGTGGAATAGGCGAGCGGGGGGCGTGAGCCCCCTGATACTAATCACCGCTCCAAACGGGCGATAATATCAGGGGGCTCACGCCCCCCGCTCGCC
>JBJXFF010000103.1:0-22105 GCA_046153945.1 Pirellulaceae bacterium | reverse complement strand
CCCCCCCCCCCCCCCGGGACTCCAGCGCGGACGTCAGCTATTCTTCCCGCTTCAGCAGCTCCACCTTCCGAAATTCCACCGGATGGCTTTCGGACTGCAGCGAAATGGTGCCGCCGCTGAGGATTTTGCCAGACTTCTCCGCCAGCTTCTTGGCGTGGGCGTCCCGCTCGTCGAGTTGCGGCTCGGTGTAAGTGAGAACGGCCTTGCCATCGATAAGGTGCTTGATGACTTTGCTCCCTCGGACTTCGAGTTCCACGCTCACCCACTGGTCGCCGTGGTAGGTCTCGGAAGTGGAATTGATGCAGTGGGGAGTGAAGAGCTTGCCGTCCATGACGACATTGGTCCCCGGTGTGCAGAGATTGGCCGTGGCCCGTTTCTCTTTGCCGTTGCCACCGAGCAGTTGGACTTCGATGGAGGCGGGAAACTCCTGGTCCTTCTCCATCGTGGCCGGCGATTCGCCATGAATCATCACGCCGCTGTTGCGGATGGCCCAACCCGGCCCCCCCATGCATTGCAAGCCAACAAACCGATACTCCACCCGCAGCCGATAGTGTGAGAAGGGCTCTTTGTAGAAGAGATGCCCGAACTGGCCATCAAAATTCTTGTACTTGTCATAGCCCACGGCGAGGACGCCGTTCTCCACACGGAACGTGTTGCCAAAGTTTTCCCCCAGGTCGTGCCCCTTGATCTTCGGCGTCCAACCCTCCAAGTCTTTGCCATTGAAAAGTGGAATCCACTTTTCCGCCGGCTTGTCCTCGGCCAGCAGGAATGAAGAACAGAAGCCGACGAGCAGCAGGGCGGGGAGGTGAATTCGCATGAGTGTTCTCAGGAAAGGTGAGGGGCAGGTCTCCGTTGATACTACGCCGACTTTCGGAACGACAGAAGAGGGATCGCCCATGTTAAGACAGGTAAGCGCGCGTTTCACCAAGTGTCCGAACTGCCAAGATGCTTGAACATGCCTGGCACTGTCGAACAAAGTGACAGTGTAAATGCGCCGATTCCCCCGAACAAACAAATCACACAAATCCCACGCATTTTGCGGCTTACGAGGATTGTAAAATCTTTTCGCAGTATTACGATACATGCGAGCCGAGTGCCCCGGCGTCAAGTGCGTGAACCCGCACGATTCAAATTACTAATCTTTGGCGCAGTTATTTGTCACTACATTGTTGTCTGTTTATGATGTTTACCTAGCGCACCGCGGCGATTCCGCCGCGGCTCGCGGTCAATTTTTTTCACGGGAGTCCTCTTCACCATGTCGTACCTGTCTCGCCTTCTTCGCAATCGTAAACGCCGCGAACGAACCCTTACCCTGGCGCAGCGCCGCCGCAAGTTAGTTGTTGAACCCCTCGAAGACCGCCGCATGTTGGCGATCTCGACCAGTTTCGCAGCCGGGGTGCTGACCTTCACCGGAGATTTTGGCGGCGTTTCGCATGACAAGGTCATTCTTGAATCCACCGCGACGCCTGGCACGGTCAATTACGACGATGGTGGCGGCCTTGGATCGACAACGCAAGCCGGCGTCAACAGTGTCGTCTTCAATGGCGGGGGCGGCGCCAACGAGATGGTTGTCATTGATCAGGGTGCCACCATCTTTCGCCCATCTGCCGGGGCGTCCTTTAACATCGCGTTCAATGTCACGGACGATGTAGATCCTGTAGTGGGTCCCATCGATACTCGTGACAGCCTGCGCATTGCCGGCGGAAACGCAGCAGCTATTCTCTCGGGCAGCTATACCGTTTCTGGCCCCACATCGGGGACAATTTCCTACGCAACAACAACGACCCCCATCAACATCGCGTTCTCTGGACTGAATTCCGTATTGGACAACGACGAGGTCAGTGACGAAACCATTCAAGCGGGAGCCTTCACCACTAACAGTTCCACGGGCGCAGAGAGTGCCGTGGTCAAAGTCGGTCCGATTTTGACGGCCGTTCCGTCGTTTACGCAAGGGCCGGTGGTGATTGACGGCAGTGATCGCGATCAGCACGGTTCGTTCAGCGCAGGGGCCAATCAAGACGGCTGGCAATATATTCAGCAATTGGTGCAGTTCGTTCACGGCCAGTCCTTCATCCAGACAAATTTCCCTGGGGCCAATGGAATCCTCGCTCTTGGTGCCAAGACCGCACCATTCGACAATGCGGACGCTGCGGACGCGATTAACAGCGCGGCCGCGGTTGCCGGCATACCGGTCACCCATGTCGACGGAGCCGCCGGCATCGCGGCGGTCAATTTCAACCTCTACAAGATGATCTATGTGCCGTCCAACGCCGTAAATACAGGCGGCGGTATTACCGGTCCCGAGCTTGACGCGCTGATCCTGCGGAAGGCCGAGATTCAAACATACGTTCGCAACGGGGGTGGCATCGTCGCCTTGACCGATGCTGATACGGAAGTGGCTGCCATGGGCGGAGATTTTGCGACCCGTGCCTTTTATGGCTGGCTGGAAATCCCCGCGCCCTTCACCATTTTGGACGCCGGTGCCGGCGGCTTTGTCCCTAATCTTCCGCTTCGCAAGACTCAGGCAGCCATTGACGCCGGATTGACCATTTCGGACGCTGCGCTTTCAAACGGCACACCCTATCACAACACATTTACCGGACCAGCGGGATTCAATGGCCTGGACGTTTTTGTGCTGGATCGGGGGGCAAATGGTGTGGTTGGACCCGCTGCAGATCCGTTAGTGTTTCCCGCCGGCGATGACCGCGCGGTGGCTCTTGGTCAGGGTGCCGTTAACCAGTCTGTTGGCGGCGGACCCACAACCCAGATCAGCGGCAACCAGATGACGCTGATTAACTTAGGAAACAAACCGAGTTTGGCACTGAATGCCCTTGGCGGCACCGACAGCATTCTCGTCGATGGCTCCGTCCTCTCCTTGGACGGTCTCCTGGCACCATTGACCGTGAACGGCGGCGGCAACGGCGATAGCCTCAGCATCACAGACTCCGCGGACGCCATCGGCGATGCCGTTTCGGTCACGTCGACCGGGACCACCGGGCTGGCAGCGTTCCCCATCACCTACTCCGGCATCGGCTCGCTTTCCGTGCAGGCCACGCAAGGAACTGACACGATGACCGTCGATGTCAGCCCAACCGCGGCTGGATTGACCAGCGTGACTGTGCTTGGCGGATTGGGGGGAGACCTCTTTACTGGCCCCACACTCTATATGCGGCCCAGTTCCACAATTGCCCTGACCGTGCATGGCGGCACTGGACCGGCAACTCCCGGTCCTGGCGTGGCATTCAATCCTTTCGCCGAAGCGGGGGATAAGTTCAATCTCGACATGACCAACAAGAAGGATGGGGCCGTGGTCGCGCCAGTGACTCCCGTGGTCATCGTCGATACCAATGGCGGCAATGCCATCAGCGCCAACACGCAGCTTGTCCGCTTTACCGGCATTGAGGACATTGACGTGCTCGACGGCGGCCTTTTGACCAACACGGCTGTTGGCGACTTCTATCTGCGAGGTACCGATCAGGCAGATTACATTCAATTCGTCAGCAACGGACTGGCCGACCCAGTTTTCCGCGTCCGTGTTGGCAACGTCTATTATCCGCCGACGGGCAACTTTGGACCCTATACCACAGGGGGAGCGAATCCGTCGGAGATGTTTATCTATGGACGTCGCGGCAACGACACGATCAGCATGTACAACACCCGTCTGAATGCCGTCTTTTTCGGCGAAGGGGGCGATGACATCCTGACCGGCGGTTATGGCAATGACCTGCTGATTGGCGGATCGGGGAACGACAGGATTAATGGCGGCGTGGTTGGCGGCAACGACGAAATCTGGGGTGACGATTTCGATCCGGTCGTCGACGGCGCTTCCATTGCCACGCGTTCCCTCGCCTCGCAGACCGGCACCGGTAATGACCAAATCAATACCTTCGGCGGCGAAGACACGATTTATGGCCAAGGTGGTGCGGACATCATGTTCTCCGGCGGCGGTGCCGACTACCTCAACGGCGGACCAGGCGATGATCAGGTCGACGGCCAGGCCGGAGACGACCGGGTCTATGGCGGGACGGGGAATGACGTAGCCACCGGCAGCGACGGGAACGATGTCGTCGCCGGCAACGACGGGACCGACACGCTCTATGGCCGCCTGGGCAACGACATCCTTATCGGAGGCATCGGCCAGGACATCGTCAACGGCAACGAAGGGGGCGATGCTCTCGTCGGTGATGAATCTAACGGCGCAGGCAGCGGCAGCTTGGCCAAGGGTGACGCCGCCGATGCCGCGCTCCTCGCCCTGCTGACCCTCTGGGGACCGACACCGACGCTGGCCAGCCTGGGTGCTTTCAACTCCGCCGCGGCTGACGGCTCCGTCGACACCCTCTGGGGCGGCTCGGAAGCCGATGCCTTCTTCGGCTTCGGTGCCCTCCTTGACCTCGCTGCAGACCGCGTGGTGGGGCCTGATTTGAACTAACATCGGCCTGGATTCCGCTGATCTTTTTGCGTCCCGATTGCTTCGGCAGTCGGGACGCTTCATTTCTTGCCCTGTTCGGCCGCGGTCCCTCACGTACATTCCTTGCCGTGAGTGCCGCGGAGAGATTAAACTGGAGCCAACCTCCAAAATTGGTGCGCAAAGGAATCCTTAGTGCCGAGAACGAAGATCGACAACACGATTTCCCCGGAAAGTCCCTTCTCCCGCCGCGAACTGCTCCGCATCGGCGGGGCTGGCGTAATGGGGATTTCGCTGGCCAAGCTTCTGGGGGCAGCGGAGGGTGCGAAGCCGCAGCCCGCCGGCTCGCTGGTTGCCAAAGCCGATTCCTGCATCGTCTTGATGCTCAACGGCGGGCCGAGCCACCTCGATATGTGGGATATGAAGCCGGAGGCGCCGGACAATATCCGGGGAGAGTTCAAGCCGATTCCGTCGACACTGACAGGAGTTCCGGTTAGCGAGCATCTGCCGAAGCTCTCGCAGCAGATGCACCGCTGCACGCTGATTCGCTCGATGCATCACAGCGTCAACAACGCCCACGCGGCTGCCGTTTATGTGGCCATGACGGGTCACGACCGGGGGGAACTGGGCGGTGGTGCCCTGCCGACCGATAATCCCTATCCTGGTGCCGTCGCCGCCCGCGTTCTTCCCAACAAGCAAGACGCTCTGCCGCATGTCGCCCTCCCTTACAAAACCAAAGAAGGAGCCGGCGGCCCGCCGCAGCCCGGTTTCTATGGGGGCATCCTCGGCCGGAATTACGACCCACTCTGGGTGCTAAAGGACCCGAACGCGGCTGACTTTTCAGTGCCGGAATTCACGCTGGGGACCGATGTTTCCATCGAACGGCTGACGAAACGAGGCGAGTTACTCTCGCAGTTCAATTCCGACTTGCGAAATTCGCCGTCGCGTGCTTCCTTCGACGCGATGGACAAAATGCAGCACCGGGCCCTCGACGTTCTCACTTCCAATAAGGTTCGCAATGCCTTCCGCCTGGACGAAGAGCCGGCAGTGATGCGGGACGCCTACGGCCGCAACATCTATGGGCAGAGCACGCTCCTCGCTCGCCGGCTGATTGAGGCGGGGACGCGGGTGGTGACGCTCTCCTGGGCTCCCGACGCTAACGCCACTTGGGATACGCACGGCAGCAACTTCAAAACGCTCAAGGAAACGCTCTTACCCCAATTCGATGCCGCCTGCGGTACGCTCCTCTCCGACTTGGCCCAGCGGAACATGCTGGAGCGGACGCTGGTGGTGGTAACCGGCGACTTTGGCCGGACGCCGAAAATCAACGCCAACAACGGAGGCCGCGACCACTGGAACTACTGCTACACCATCATGCTGGCCGGCGGCGGCATGAAAGCGGGGTATGTTCACGGAGCCAGCGACCGGACCGGAGCCTTCCCCGCCGACCGCCCCACCTCCCCCGGCAACGTCCTCGCCACCATCTACCGCCTCCTCGGCATCGACCACCGGCTGGAACTCTTTGACAATCTCGGCCGGCCGCACCGAATTGTGCCGCGAGGGGATGTGATGGAAGAGTTGATTGCGTAGACATGTTGAATTACTTGAACCCCAACGGGGATACCAAGCAAAGCCCAGGGTCGCGAGTCCGCGAGCGCACCCTGGGTATCGAGGCGAATATGAATACGAACCCCAACGGGGTTAGCTATGAACGATTGCAATTGCGATTTGGTAACCCCTTTGGGGTTCAAATAGCGTCGAAACACAAGTACCCAGGGTGCGCACGAAGCGTGCGACCCTGGGCTTTGTTGGGAAACCCCGTTGGGGTGCGAACTTCTCTCTTTGAGGCCCCTGCAAAGCCGCCAAACAATTGACTCCAAACCAAGAGCAACCTCTTTCTCGTGCCATCCTCGATATTGGTGGCATGCACTGCGCCTCCTGTGTAAGTAGTGTTGAAGGCGCTCTTCGGAAATCACCGGGCGTTCGCTCGGCGCGAGTCAATCTGCCTCTGGCCCAGGCGGCTATCGACTATGAGCCGGGGAAGACGGATCTAGCGCGGATGGCGGAGGCTGTGACTGCCGCGGGGTACTCGGCGGCTTTCAGCCAGAGTGGCGGCGGAAAATCGGCGGGGGCGGCTTTGGAGGAGCGGAGCCGCGAGGAGATTGTCCTGTGGCGGAATCGGCTCATTGCGGCAGCAGTTTTGCTCGTGCCGCTGATGCTGGCGGGCTATGCGCCGATGAGCTGGCATGGCTGGACTCGCTGGCTGGTGCTGGCCGTTGGCTCGGCCATGCAGGCATTTGTCGGCTGGCCGTATTTCGTCGGGGCGGCGAAACGATTGCGGCATGGGGGAGCGAATATGGATACGCTTATCGCCCTGGGGACGGGAGCGGCCTACCTCGCCGGAGTCGCGGAGATTTTTTCCGGCGAGCATGGGATGTCGCTGATGGACGGCGGCATGATTCTGACGTTTATCACGCTTGGCAAATATCTGGAAGCGCGGGCCAAAGGGCGGGCTTCGCTGGCCCTGCAAAAGCTCCTTTCTTTAGCGCCGCCGGTTGCACACATTAAAGATGGCGAGCGGATCACGCAGGTGCCGGTGGAACAGGTGCTCCCCGACGAAATCATTGTCATTCGTCCCGGCGACGCGGTGCCGCTGGATGCCGTAGTCCTCTCCGGTCAGAGCGACGTAAATCAGGCGTGGCTGACCGGCGAGCCGCTTCCGGTGGAGAAGCGGGCCGGGGACGTATTGCACGCGGGAAGCATCAACGGACAAGTATCGCTGGAGGCCCGCGTCACCGCCGCGGCGGGAAAGACGTGGCTGGCCCGCACGATTGAACTCGTCCGCTCTGCGCAGGAATCCAAAGCGGATGTGCAACGATTGGCGGACCGCGTGGTGGAATGGTTTGTGCCTGCGGTACTCGCCATCGCTCTGGTCACTCTCGTCGCCTGGACCTTCAGCGGCACCAACGGCTGGCAGACCGGCCTGAGCTGCGCGGTGGCGGTGCTGATTGTGGCTTGCCCCTGTGCGCTCGGCCTGGCAACTCCAGCGGCAGTGCTCGTTGGCTCCGGGCGGGGAGCGGAGAGCGGCATTCTCATCAAAGACGCCGGCGCGCTCGAAACTGCGGGACGATTGACGACGGTAATCCTCGACAAGACTGGCACAATTACACTCGGCAAGCCAAAAGTCGTCGCCGTGGAACCCGCGGGAAATGTGAGCAGTGAAGATTTGCTCTCCTTGGCCGCTGCGGCCGAGCGGCTCAGCACGCACCCGCTCGCCCGAGCCATTGTGGACGCTGCCGACGCCGCAACCGCGCCGCGGATTTCCGCCCGCCAGACGAAGGTAATTCCTGGCGAAGGTCTGGAAGCGGTCACCGACAGCGGCCTCGTCCTCATCGGCAACTTCCGGCTCCTCAACTCGCGGCTGATCTCGGTTCCCAAGGAGAAAGTCGAGTCCCTTACGCAGCAGCACCCCGGCGCTGCTCCGCTGCTGGTAGCGCGAAACGGTCAGTACGTGGGCGTAATCATCGTGGCGGACGAAGTCGCCCCCGGAAGTGCCGAAGCCATCGCTGAACTGCACAAGCTCGGCCTCACCACGCGGCTCGTCTCCGGCGACCGGCGGCAGGTGGCAGAGGAAATTGCCCAGCGGATGGGAATTCAGCACGTGGTGGCGGAAGTGCTGCCGGCAGACAAACAGCGGATTGTTCGTGAATTGCAAGCTCAAAAGGAAGTAGTCGCAATGGTCGGCGACGGCATCAACGATGCGCCCGCCCTCGCCGCTGCTGACCTTGGCATCGCAATGGGAACCGGCGCCGACGTCGCTCTCGAATCGGCTGACATGGTTCTCACCCGGCACGATTTGATGCTGCTGCCGCGAGCCATTCGGCTGTCACGAGCCGTCCTTGCCGTCATTCGGCAAAACCTCTGGTGGGCGCTCGGCTACAACGTAGTCCTGATTCCCCTCGCAGCCGGAGCCCTAATGCCGCTCTTCGGAATTCGTCTCACCCCGTCCCTTGCCGCCGCAGCCATGGCCGCCAGCAGCGTTTCCGTGGTGCTTAACAGCCTGCGGCTGAGAGTAGTTAAAATATGAGAAGTTGTTCGGGAGAGGGTGCCGGTGTGGCGGTATCGATTCGGGACAACTCCATCTATTTTTCGTAAATGGACCTGTCCCCTTTGACTCCCCCTTTGACTCCCCCTTGACTCCCCAGCAGGGTCTCCGAGTAATCCAACAGCCGACGCCTGCGGGTGGTGAGGTGCTGCAGGCCGCCAAAAAAATCTGGAAAATCTTTTCGCGATACCCCCGTTTGTTTACTGGACAAGAGTATAATAAAGCGAGCTCGCAGGACGCCGTGTCACGGCTGGCCAGGCGAGCCGCTGTTCCTTGACAATGAGGTTGTGATTTTTGGAAACGGTGCTGGGGAGCGCTGGCGGGATCTTCGTACGCGGCTTGGGGGGAAACCCGCAGCGTTAGCGAGGAAGGATTGCTGCGTTGGCCCTTGCTTGCTTACGCTGCGGGTTTTCAATCGTTGTGCGGTGTGGATTCAGGGGTCAAAGTGTTGTGGCGAAAGGAGTTGCGACGCCGGCATGAATCAGAAAGGGGCGGTTCAGGAGTTGATTCACCGACTTGCGTCGAATGTGAATCAGTTAACCTGTTGATAGTAAACAGGTTATGAAGAACGTTGTCGACGTAACTTTTTTGCGCAAGTAGCAAGAAAAAAGTGAATCACGGCTGCTGGTTTTGATTTATTTTGGAGTGCAACTCTTTGGTGTGAAGAGACTTGCGGTGTTCTCCCTCGCTTGCGCCTCGGGTTAGTGTTTGAAGCGACTTGTGGCGCGCTCCCTCGCTTGCGCTTCGGGTTAGTGTGCGGGTTTGTGTTTGAGGCTAAAAGACAATCCCCGCGCGGAGCAGAAATGTGTTGCCCGGATTGAACCCGCCGCCGGAGAGGTAATCGACCTGGCGGCCGAAGACGTAGCCGGTTTCGACGGAGTAGCCGGTGCCGCCGTTGAGCTTCCGTTCCAGGCCGAGCAGAATCCGGTAGTCTTGCAGCGTGACCTTGTCGTGGGCTCCGCTGGTCCGCTGGATGGAATAGGTGTTGCCGCCGTATTCCGCCGTGGTATAGAGCCAATCCTGGTATCCCTCGCCGGCGTTCACGCAGACCGCCAGTTTTGGCTTGGGGAAAAGAATCTCTAGCCGCAGGTAGTCGGTGGGGGTCCAGATGGCACCGCCGACCGGCAGCAACTTGAGATTGTCACGCCCGAGGTAGACAACGCCGCCGATGAGTTGCAGGCGATCCGGGACGGCGTCGAAGATGACGAGCCCCTTGCCGGTGAGACGGAAGGCGTCGGCGTCGCTGACTTCAAAGTCGCTGAAGTAGCCGGGCGTGACCGCGAGGAGCAGCGTGTAACGGTTGATGAACGTAGGGAGCCACATCAGGTCGAGATAAGTGTCATACAGGCGGGGGGGCAAGTCCGGCGATTGCGGCCCACCGAGCAGGTGCATGTTGAAGCCCGGCGTGATCACCAGCGGCCAGGCGACGATGGGAAACGGCAGCGCGAACGACGCAAAGGTATCAATCTCCGTGAAGCCAAAGTCCTGCGGATCGTCGCCGGTGGGGAGCCAGGTGGCGGTGAGCGAGAGTTTTTGAAAAAAGCCGTTGCGGTGGCTGGAGAGGCGGGTCATGCCGTCGCGGAGCACGGGGTCGCCAAGCAACGGATGATCCATGGCCATCGGTCCGTCGGCCGGATATTCATCGAGCCCATCGGCTAGCACGCCACTTGTCATCGGCAGCGGCTCGGCATCGTCAAACGGAGCTGCCCGAGGGACAGAGCGGGGAATGGATCGCGGAACGGAGCGGATCTCCGGTCCGTCAATCTCCGAGGGCGGGCCCGCATAGGGGAGCGGATCAGGAAGCGCCGGCAGCCGACGCGGTTTTGGCTTTTTGGGGACGATCTCCTCCGTGACTTCGTCCCCCGCCGCTTCCTGCAGATGGTTCAAGAGCCGCAGTTTGAAGTCCTCGCCACGAGCTAGTTTTCGAGCGGCTGCAAAAGGGAAGAGCGCAATCAACACCATCGCTGCAGTCAGCAGCACGCGCGGCATCAATCTCCAGTGTCGGTTCGCAAGAAGCATCAGAACGAGAACCCCAATCGGACCATGAACGCATTTCCCGGGTTGAATGAGTCAGCCGGGTTGGTGACGTACACCACGCGGCGGTCGAAGACGTATCCCACTTCGCCGAAGAGGTTGAGTCCATTCCCCTGAGTTTCCAAGCCAATCGAAACCCGGATGTCGTTGATGTCAATCCGGTCGGAGAAGTTGGCGGTCCGATGAATGGTCCAAGCTCCGCCGCCGTATTCCCCCGCCACGTACCACCAGACCTCTTTGTTGTTCACGGTGGTTAAATAGCTGGCGAGCTTGGGTTGCGGGAAGAAAAAGTCGAACCGGACCTGTGGGGATGGTTGCCACAGGACACCGCCGGCGGGGAGGATCTTGATGTCGTTGCGGTCCAGGTACATCACTCCGAGCTTGAGCGTCATTGTCGGGGTGATTTTCAGCGTTCCCAGGCCCAGCCCTTGGATCCGGAGACTGTGCGAATTCATGGTGTTGAAATCGGAATAGACACCGATCCGAAATCCGAGTTCCGCCCCGAGTTGCTGGGTGGGGTCGGTGGCGTACTGCGTGTCCAGAAAGGCGCTGTAAGCATTTGCCGGCAGGTCAGCCGGGATACTGTGCGGGCCGTCCCACAAATGGATGCCGAACGTGGGAGAGATGAATAGCGGTTGTCCCGAGCCAAGGAAATTTGGGAAGGCAAATGTCACCGCACTAACGATGTCATTGATGTTGAGGTCGGTCGGATCGTTGTCGTTTCCATTGCCGACATACGTCTCCGTTAGGCGGACATCCTGAATCAGGCGGAGCGTTTCGTTGTAGTCAAATGGCTGGGCGTTGGAATTGCTCCCCCACATGCCGTTGGGGAAGACCGAGTTGGAACTTTGGCTCGGGTAGGCGCCGGGATTGATATAAGGACTGCCGGAGGCGGGGGGAGTGAAAGTTCCTGATGATGGCGTAGTAAAGGGACTCGTCGGCGGTGCAAAGCTGCCTGTCGCGGGCGCGGGGGTCGTGCTCCACGGATTGGGAACTCCGGGTGCCGTCGAATAGGGATCGAAGGAATAAGGTGTGTTCACTGTGGCCGGCGGTGAAAATGCAGGCGGTGCTGCATAGCCCGAGGCAGGGGGTGCGGAAATCGAAGCGCCGGCTCCGGCATTTCCCGTGATTGGTCCGTTGCCGCCATAGGAAGGTATGGAACTGCCGTAGGGACTTCCCGATGCGGGGGGAATCGTGGCAGGGGCAGTGCCGATGCTGCCCGTGCGCGGAAATTGAATGGTCGAGTTCTGAGCGCAGGCGGTCCCTGCCGCGACGGTGGCGGTGAAAATCAGCGCGCTAAACAGGGCGAAAATATTTCGCACAGAATGACTCTAGGCCGGAATAGGCAACGGACGATAAGAGTGGGTTCTGAGCGGAGTAATTAGCGGCCAATGAAAAGCAGGTCAAGGTCAAGCCGCCGCTAGCGGGGCTCTGGGCGTCCGTATCCGGGTTGGCGAGGCTACAATCAGAGGCGATGCCTCACTTTACGATTACCAGCTTGCAAAACCCCCGCGTCAAAGAAGCTGTGAAGCTGCGCGACCGGAAGGGACGGGAGCAGCAAGGGCAGATTCTCATCGAAGGGATTCGCGAGATCAGCCGGGCCCTCGACGCCGGCATTGAAATTACCGAGGCCTTCGTCTGCGAGCCACTTTGTTTGGCGCAACCGGCCGCGGAATTGCTAACAAGGGTGCAGCAGCGAAAGCAGACTTCGCTCCTCTTCGTCAATGAGCAGGTGATGTCAAAACTGGCCTTTGGCGATCGAGCCGAGGGTCTGATTGCCATCGCGAAGCTGCCGCAGAGGTCACTGGGCGACTTGATGGGCGGGGTGAAGAAAAAAGCCCCCCCCTTTTTCGCTGTGGTCGAAGGGGTCGAGAAGCCCGGCAACTTGGGGGCGATTCTCCGCACAGCCGATGCCGCCGGGGTTAACGGCCTGATCGTGGCAAGCGGTGGGACGGGCCTCTTCAATCCTAATGTGATCCGCTCCAGCCTGGGAGCCATTTTTACAGTCCCGGTTTGTGCCGCCACAAGTGAAGAAACCCTGACCTGGCTGCGAAAGCAGAAACTGCGGATATTCGCGACCCGGGTTAATGCTTCTTTGACCTACAGCGAAGCGGATTTTTCCGCCCCCTGTGCCGTCGTCCTGGGGAGCGAGGCGAAGGGGCTCACCCCCCAGTGGGTGGGCAGTGACGTCACCCCGATTTCACTGCCGATGCTCGGCTGCGTGGACAGTTTGAACCTTTCCGCCACTGCCGCCATCTTGTTTTACGAAGCCATTCGTCAGCGAAAAGTCATCGTGCCGAAAGGTGTCGGGCGGGGTTGAATTCTTGTCAGCCAAATAATTCCGAGCGCCAAGTGAAAACTAAATTGCTTCTCTCGGAGACTAGGGATATATTAAGGTTTGATTTTTTGATCGGGAATCTGCCGGGTGGGGGGCAGAAGGGACAGAAATGCCGGGAACGACGATGATTGAGATTCGGCGCAAAGTGACCGGCGAAGTAATTCGCCAGGTCGAAGCTGCGTCTCTGGTTGGCCAGTATATGGAAGGGGCCAAGTTGGAAGGGGCCGACTTCACCGGAATGGATTTGACTGGCATCGATTTCCAAAGGGCCGATTTACGCGACGCCGACTTCACGAATTGCAAGCTTGACCGGGCCACGTTTTCCGGCGCTCTGATCAAGGGGGCCAACTTTGACGGCGCGAGTCTGCTTAAAGCGGACTTCACCGATTGCTTTGCGCAAGGAGCCGGCTTTCATGGGGCCAATCTGCAAGGGGCCATGCTGCGCTACGCGAAGCTGGCGGAAGCTGACTTCTCCCACGCCAACCTGACGGCTGCGGATATCAGCATGGCCGAACTGGCCTGCGACTTCACGGAAGCCAACCTCACGAAGGCCGACGTTCGCGGCAGCAATCTGGCCGGCGCGGTGCTCGATGGCGCAATACTCCTGGGTGCCAACCTCACGGACGCAAAACTTGCCGGCGCAGATATGGGAAGCGCCAAAGTCGAAGGCGCTCTGATGGGAGGGGGCCGGAAACTCGGGCCACAGATCTTCAAGAAAAAAGAAGCCAAACCGTGGTGGCAGTTTTGGAGCTAGGGGATAGAGCGTGCCCCGGCCTGGCCAGGAAACCTGCAGTCCACTAGCGGCATAGCGGAACGGCAGACGATTTATCGCCCCCCGCTTGACGCTCCCGCCAGTCCAGCGATATTCGATTCTTTGGTTGAGTTGGCGGCAGGCGAAAGTCCACCTTTTCGCTAGCAGCCGAGCTTGTGCCGCAACAGAATCCGCATAGGAGCCGCTACATGGGTCGCGCGAAGATTACGATCGTGGGGGCGGGCAACGTGGGGGCGACATGTGCCCACTGGTGTGCCGCCGCTGAGCTGGGGGACATCGTTCTTTTGGATGTCCCTCAGACCGAAAAAATGCCGATGGGCAAAGCCCTCGATCTGATGCAGTCTTCGCCGATTGTCGGCTTTGACGCGAATATCACCGGCGCGACCGATTACGGACCTTCCGCCGGCAGCGACGTGGTGGTCATCACCGCCGGCATCGCCCGCAAGCCGGGCATGAGCCGCGACGATCTTTTAGCGACGAACGCCAAGATTGTTTCCGCGGTCAGCGAGCAAGTGAAAGCGACGAGCCCCAATGCCGTCGTCATCGTCGTGAGCAATCCGCTCGACGCGATGGTGCAGCGGGCGTTTCAAGTCACGGGTTTCGCGCCCAGCAAAGTCATCGGACAGGCGGGGGTGCTCGATACGGCTCGCTATCGCACGTTTCTCGCCATGGAACTCGGCGTGAGCGTGGAAGATGTCTCGGCGCTGCTGATGGGCGGACATGGCGACACGATGGTCCCCATGCCGAGCTGCACGAGCGTCGGCGGCATTCCGATCCGGCGGCTCCTCTCGGAAGAGAAGCTGAAGGCGATTGTCGACCGGGCTCGCAACGGCGGGGCGGAAATTGTCGCTCTGCTGAAGACCGGCAGTGCGTACTACGCTCCGGCCGCGGCCACCGCTCAGATGGTGGAAGCGATTGTGCGGGACAAGAAGCGGCTCATTCCATGTGCCGCTTACTGCGATAAGGAATACGGCGTCGGCGGCTATTACGTCGGCGTGCCGGTCATCTTGGGTGCGAAGGGAGTCGAGAAGATCATCGAGCTGAAGCTCGATGAGCAAGAGCAGGCAGCTTTTGCGAACAGCGTGACAGCCGTCAAGTCGCTCGTGAAGACGATGGGCGAACTGATGGCGAAGGCGTAGCCACACGCGGCCCGCGTGTAGGCTTCTTAATCAACCGTTGTCAGCAATCCTTTGACATATGCCAGCACGCGAGCCGCGTGCGGCTACGAAAGAGTTGCCGTTGACAGGCTCCCGTCCTCTCCCCTAAAACTCCGCTCGCTGTCTCCCGTTCCCGACCCAGGGAATGACAGCACGGTCTTTGCAGGGGAAATTTGTCCCAATCCCGCCCCCTCACCCGCCGCCAAATCATGAATCGACTTTTCGCCGCGCCGAAGAAGTCCTCTTTCGAACGTACTCGCGTGGATCAGGGGGTGATGACAGCACCCCGCAATCAATCCACGTATAGCCTGCTAGCTCCGATGCACTATGAGCCGAACTACGCCTATCCGGTGGTGGTTTGGCTCCACAGTGACGGCGGGGATGAAAAGCAGATTTTGCGGGTGATGCAGCACATCAGCATGCGGAATTATGTCGGCGTCGGCGTGCGGGCCACCAATCCCTGCGAAGGCCGCCGCGGCTACCAGTGGCAGCAGTCGTCGTCCTGTATTTTGACCGCCGAAAATCGGGTACACGAAGCCATCACCGCAGCTCGGGCCAAATTCAATATCAATACAGAACGCATTTTTCTGGCGGGTCACGAAACCGGTGGAACAATGGCCTATCGCCTGGCCCTCCGGAGTCCGCAAAACTTCGCCGGAGCCCTCTCCGCCGGCGGCCGCTTTCCGCTCGGCCAAATGCCGTTGATGAACCTGCACAGCCTGCGCGATCTCCCCTTGTTCCTGGCCTACTGCCGGGATAGCGAGATCTACAACAGCGACGACCTCTGCGACGAGCTTCCCCTGTTCCACGCCGCCGCTCTCAAGGTCGCCATCCGCCAGTATCCTTGCGGCGACGAACTCACCACGCAAATGCTCGCCGACATGGACGCTTGGATGATGGTACGGGTCACGGGAATTCCCGCATGCACCGAAGAATCTACTGCTGTTAGCCGTGGAGAATGGAATTAGGGAGCGGGATTCGTCTTTGCCATTCCTAAGGAAAAGGCATTTACACCGCTCGCTCACCAGACCGTTTCACTTGGCTTACGAGCGCCGTGGCCCACACCGCATCCATCTCCGATAGCGGCGGCTCAAGCGACGCGGAATAGTCAATTGACAGTTGGTAGCGAGCTCGTTCGTAGACGGTGTTAAAGGCGGATTGCAGATCGAGACCTACGTCCGCATCGTCCCCCTTGAGCGGAATCTGAATCGTTCGCAGGGATTGGCGAATGGTCCAAGGATAGATAGAAACTTTGGGACGTCGCCGGGCTCGACTAACCAGCGCGCAGTAATCCGTTGCCGGCATGCCAACCACGGGAAGCCTCGTTCCACCGCGCAATAAATCAATTTCGACCAGGTTGGCAGGGCTGCTGAGAATCTCCTCCCGCTTCTTGAGATACTGCTCCCGGCCGTCGCTTGTGGTTCTTTTGTTGGCTGGCGAGAGCGTCTCAATCACCGTGACAACCTCCATGGTTTCTCGCTCGCGAATCACCAGGTAAGTCTGCCGGCGCTCTTGCGGCATGGGAATAATACCTTCCAAGGGTGCAATCGCCACGGCGGTTCCAGTCGGTGCACTGGACGGGAATGCACTGTCATCCCCTGACCAGAGAATTGCCGCATCGGCCGAACGCCACTGGTCACCATCGCTGAAATGGCCTTCCACGTAAACCCTTCGCTCCACGCGCACGATATACCGGGGCTCGATTCGTGGCGCAAGCAAATCGCTGAGCACGGTGTTGAAGCGAGTGTGAAAATCCTCCCACTCTTGCAACTCGATATACGGGTCCATGCCCGGAAACGGCGACGGCATAAGGTGCTCCTGGTGGCTTCCTTCCATTGTATCCGCCAGCTCACGGAATTGCCTGTGGCACTTCGAGGAGATGGAACTCGCGAATTTCATCCTCAATCCGCGAACCGCCCGGCTCCCTATCCGGTCCTAGCTGCTGATAGCGTACCTTCCAATTCCCGTGAAGAATCCGGGAAATCTGGTTGTCTGGCGCGTTGACTTCGTAAACAATAGAGAGGTCGGCGTTTCCGTGCGTTTCAGAACCCTATCCCAGAGCCAAATCCCGAAACCCTAGCCCCTAATCCTCCCATGAGCCGCGTACTTGAGCGTCCGACCTTGGTGCTGAACCGCAACTGGCAGCCAGTGCATGTTAGCTCCGTCGCCCGGGCGCTCATTCTGGTTTGGAACGGCGCGGCCAAGGTGGTGGACCCGCACGATTTCGCCCAGTACGACTGGGCCGATTGGTCGAAGCTCCGGCCCGACAGCGATGAGCTGTTCGTGCAGGCGGTGACGATGCAGTTGCGGGTTCCCGAAGTCATTTCGCTCACCACGTTTGACCGGGTTCCCCGCGGCGAAGTCGCTTTCAGCCGCCGGAACCTCTGCAAGCGGGACGGCTACACTTGCCAGTACTGCCGGCAGAAGATGACCGGCGACGAGCTGACGATTGACCATGTCGTTCCCCGCTCGCGCGGCGGCCTGAGCACGTGGGAAAACTGCGTGCTGGCCTGCGTGGAGTGCAACAAGCGGAAGGCGGACAAGACCCCGGAGCAGGCCCACATGCGGCTGCTCCATAAGCCGATCCGCCCAAAGTGGAAGCCGCTCTACGCCACGAGCCATTTGCCCATCGCAAGCTGGACGAAGTTCATCAGCGAGGCTTACTGGAGCGTGGAGCTCGAGCCGTAGTAGATGCGGTAACTGTCGCGAATGATTGCCCTCAAATGGCGGCCCGGCTGACTGCGGTTAGCCGGGCCGCTTTACTTTCTTGATGGATGCGGCGGGGGGCTTATGCACGTGCTCTCGCCGCCGACTATACTGTCAAACCATCCCCCTCTATTTGCCCAATTGGGAGTCTGCCTTGGCTATTTCCGTTACCTGTCCCAAATGCAGCACTAAGCTCAATGTCAAGGATGAGCTGGCGGGGAAGCGCGGCAAATGTCCCAAGTGCGAGGGACCGATTCAGATCCCAGGGGGAGTGCGAACCGAGGCGAAGCCGACTGCGGCAACAGTGTCAAAGCCGTCGGAAGTCGCGTCCAAGGTGACTGTTCCCGTATCGGCGGAAGAGCGTCGGGCGAAAGTGCTGGACCCGCTGACGGGGACCATCGAAAAACCTCTGGCACCGTTTTCGTTCCGAATGAGGATGACGCTGGCGGCCATGGCGATCTGTTTCACGCCGGTGCTCTACGTGGCATTCATCCTGTTCTTCGGGGGCGGGGCCATCGCCTGGTATTTGTATGCGCCGAAGTTGGTGGGGGATGGCGCTCCCCTGCTCTACGGTCCCACGGCAATCGGGCTGCTCATTGCCGTCTCACTCCTCAAGCCCCTCATCGCACCACGGCCCAGCAAGGGCAAAGTCAAATTGATTTCGCGAGACAAAGCACCGCTCCTCTTTGAATTTGTCGACAAGATTGCCGCCGCCATCGGCGCGGAAGCTCCGAAGCAAATCGCTGTCGACGGCAACACGGCTCTCCATGGCACAGCGTCGCGACTGCTCATCGGCCTCCCCCTCGCCGCCAGCGTCACTGCTCAGCAGTTGGCCGGGATGATTGCCCATGAATGCGGTCGGCATCTCAAAGGTTCCGCTGCTGGAACCGCCGGCTTTGTTCGCGGCATCAGCCACTTTTTCTTCCGCGCCGTGAAGGAACGTGACGCTTGGGATGAAGCCGTCTATGCCGCCACCACCAGCCGCCGCTCGTGGCTGGGCAAGCTGCTCTGGCCGGTTCGCGCGCTGTTCATGCTCGTCAAGGTTCTGCTCTGGCCGCTGATGTATCTCTCGCGGATGTTCTCCGGCCTGCTGCTGCAGAAAACCGAATACGACGCCGACCTCTGCCAGATTCGCCTCATCGGCAGCAAGCCGTTTGAAGCCACCTTCCGCGACCTGCGGGTCATGGACTTCGCCTGGCAGCAGGTTCAGGCCGATCTCGTTTTCCAACACAAGGAAAATCAGCTCCCCGACAATCTGCCTCGCCAACTGGAGAACGCCATCGGTCAAATCCCCGAGGAATTCCGCGCCACCCTGGCCGTCGCCGCTGATGCCACCGAAACCGCCGACTTCGCCCTCATCCCCGCCGAAAAAGACCGCCTCGCCGCCGCCCAAGCTGCTGCCGCCCCGGGTATCTACGCCTGCCAAATCCCCGCTCATATCCTCTTCGACGACTTTGACTCGCTCGCCAAAGATGTCACCTGGGACTACTATCTCGTGGAACTCGGCCCACCTCTCGAACGCCGCTTCTTACAACCGGTAATGTAGTCCGCTCACTCCGTGAGCGGACATGTCTGCACACGTAGTGGTCAGACTACTAACTATGATCGAATTCTCCCGCCTTAAATCAGCCTACGAAACCGCCAAAGCCGATCTGCTGGCGGAGCGGACGCCGGATGGGCACTGGGTGGGAGAGCTTTCGACCAGTGCGCTTTCCACGGCGACGGCAGTGAGTGCTTTCGCGATTACGCAGAAAAATGGCGGTACACGGTTTGATGAGCTGATTTCCGGCGGCATTGCCTGGCTCGTCGCTCACCAGAACGACGACGGCGGCTTTGGGGACACCGACAAGAGCTACTCCAACATCGCCACGACGATGCTCGTTGTCGCTGCCATCCATTTGGCTGGGCACGCAGAGCAGCACAAGGAGCTACTGGAGCGCGCCGAAAAATACATCGATTCCAAAGGCCGTCTCAAAGGACTCCGCGAACGGTATGGCGTGGATAAGACGTTCGTCGTCCCCATCATGACGAACCTGGCCCTGGCGGGGCTGGTGGAGTGGAAAGAGGTCTCGTCGCTCCCGTTTGAGCTCGCCTGCGTGCCTCAGTCGTGGTATCGCTTCATGCGGATGCCGGTGGTCAGCTACGCCATCCCCGCCCTCGTCGCCATCGGCCAGTGCCGCTACTTCCACCAAAAGCCGTGGAACCCCGTCTCGCGGCTGGTAAGAAGCCTCTCCATCAGCCGCAGCCTGAAAGTCCTCCGCCAGATGCAGCCGGAAAGCGGCGGCTATTTGGAAGCGGTGCCGCTGACGAGCTTCGTGGTGATGAGCCTCGCCTCCACGGGCCGCCAGGAGCACGCCGTGACCCGCGAGGGAATCAAGTTCCTCGTCGATTCCGTCCGCCCCGACGGGAGTTGGCCCATCGACACCAACCTGGCCACCTGGGTCACCACCCTCTCCATCAACGCCCTCGCCAGCGGCGGCGAAGACGTCGCCGCCCTCCTCGGCCCCCAGTGCCTCGACTGGCTCCTCTCCTGCCAGCACCTTACCCGCCACCCCTTCACCGGCGCCGACCCCGGCGGCTGGGGCTGGAGCGATTTATCAGGCGCGGTGCCGGATGCGGATGATACGCCAGGGGCGCTGCTGGCGCTAACAAGCTGGAATTCATCCGTCGCTTGCACCACATCTGACCAGGAGCGAATTCATGACGCCATCGATTTGGGAATGAAGTGGCTCATTAATTTACAAAACAGCGACAGAGGATGGCCCACCTTTTGTCGTGGGTGGAGTGGTCTTCCATTTGATCGGAGCGGTGCGGACCTGACGGCCCATGTGATACGCGCCTTTCTGGCATGTAGTAAGTTGCAAGATGCTACTTCGGTGGAAGTCGAACGTGCCCGCAGGCTGGGCTGTGATTACCTGTTAACTCGACAGAAGCCCGATGGGAGTTGGTTGCCGCTTTGGTTTGGCAATCAAGAACATGACCTCGAAGACAATCCAGTTTATGGAACATCCAAGGCCCTTCTGGTCTTCCGAGATGCAGAACTCAGCGATGCTCGATGCGTGCGCGGCCTGACTTGGCTCCGCCAAAACCAAAACCCCGACGGCGGCTGGGGGAGCGGCGTGTGGAGGAAGGGCGGAGTACCGAGTACTCAGTACTCAGTACTTAGTACCCAGTACGGAGGTCAGAGTGCAGAGTGTAGAGTGCAATGCGCCGAGTACGGAGTTCCTGGTTCTTCCCCCAGTCCCCAGCCCACAGCCCCCAGCCCCGTTCCCCCCCCGACCTCCTCCGTCGAAGAAACCGCCCTCGCCGTCGAAGCTCTCCTCGCCGCGGCAAGCGAGCCGGAATTTCAGCCCGCCATCGAAAAAGGCTTGACTTGGCTCGTCGAGCGGGTGGAGTGGGGGGAGCACCGGAATGCGGCTCCGATAGGTTTTTACTTCGCCAAGTTGTGGTATTATGAGAAGCTCTATCCGCTGGCGTTCACCGTCTCGGCCCTTGGCCGAGCCGTGCGGACGCTGGCACACGACTAGTTTGTAGTAACCCGCTTTAGCGGGTTAGTGATTGTGCCAAGCGAATAAGACGACACTTAACCCGCTGAAGCGGGTTACTACAAGCAGCCCCGCCACTAGGATTTCGCACCTTGGACTACGCACCCACGACTTCCGATGAAGGACAAGCTGGCAGCTTGTCCCACGACGGACCGAGCTTGCCCTACGAGGAAGGCGCACCTCCCGAATTTGCCAACGAGGCTCCCAAGCGGAGCAAACGGCGGCAGACTACGCATCTCAAGCTGGTGCCGGAAACGCGGGAGCTGCGGGACAAGCTCCATGCCAAGTGCCGCGAGGTGGCCGCCACGCTCGATAAGGCCCGCCCACTCGGCAAGGACGAGATGGAGAAGGTCGTTCGCGATACGCTCGCGGAGCTGAATCTGGCAGAAGGATACGTCGGCTGGATGATGGTGGTTCTGGCGAGCGAATTCTGGCGCGACCAGGTTGCTGCGGTGCCCCCCTCCCGCCGCCTCTTTCTGCTGCCGCACTGTTTGAAGCATGCGGAAGGTTGCCCGGCCGATTACGACGAGTTCGGCCTGGAGTGCAAAAAGTGCGGGGCGTGCGCCATCGCCGATTTCCGCGGCTTGGCGGACGAGATGGGGTACAAGGTGCTCGTCGCCGAAGGCTCCCCCATCGTTCTGAAAATCATAGTCAGCGGCTACGTCGATGCCATCGTCGGCGTTGCTTGCCTGAACGTGCTCGAAAAGGCGATCGACAAAATCCTGCTCGCCGGCATCCCCTGCATGGCGGTGCCGCTCCTCTCCAGCGACTGCCGCAACACCAGCGTGGATGAAGACTGGGTACTCGACATCATCAAGACCCAGCCGGGCCAGGCGACGCAGCAAACCGCCAGCTACGTCCACCTGCTCCGCTCCGCCAGCAGCATGTTCAAGCCGGAGGAGTTGGGCCGGATTTGTCCGCGGGTCCGAAATAGTAGTCCGCTCGCTCCGCGAGCGGAACCTTCGGATACAGACTCAGCCAAGCATGAAGTCGGTTCCAATGGCAACGGTGCTACGAAGGAGTTCCGCTCGCGGAGCGAGCGG
>JBJXFF010000185.1:0-21616 GCA_046153945.1 Pirellulaceae bacterium | reverse complement strand
ATAATCTTCTCGCACAAGGAAGATGCGTTTGCCCTGGGCCTGTTCGCACTTTCTGACGCCGCTGTTCTTAAATTGATGGAGGTCTTTCGGCCTGAACATTGGGGTGCGTTTTGGGTGTATCTGACCGCGGGAGGAATGTGTGCCCAGCTTGGAATACTGACGATCTGGGGCGTGGTTGGACTGGGAAGAGCCTGGCATCGTCAATTGCTGGTCATGAGCATCGGCGGACTCTGGATTGGCGCGTGGGTGGCTGGCAGGTTCTTGCTAAAGGAGCGAGGATTTTCACCTTCCTGGAAAGAGACAGCGCCGGCATTTTGCCTTCCGCTGGTGTTACTGGCCATGCAGGTGCCGCTGTGGGTATTCCGAATCTTGGCTCGTTGGCGACTAGTTTCCGGTGACGGTAGCGCCACAAGCAAGCCTCCGCAGATGACGATCGCAGGCATTCTCGGAGCAATGACTCTGGTCGGCATTGCACTCGCGCTCGTCAAACTGGGACTACAGGTTGTCCAATCTCATGAAGCGACATTTTGGTGGACGGCTGTAGCAGTTGCTTGCGCCTCCGGTGGCATCATCACGCTCTTCGTTTTGGTGCCAATCATAATCCTGCTGTTGCGGCCGAAGTCCTGGACGACTGGACTTCTCCTATCGGTTCTCTTTCTGCTCGGAATTGTCACTATTGGTGTATTCACGACCGCCGCGTTCACTGGCAACATTAGGTCTCTGGGTTTTAGGACCTATGTCGCTTTTCCCGCCGCTTTCGGTGGTCTCGCGGGCGGGTTGCTCCTGCCGCTGGTGTTGATTCGACTAGCCAATTACCGGCTGCGATGGGGGAGGGAATGAAGGGTATAATGACTGGGTATCAATCTCCTTCAGTCCGTTTTCTGCATCCTTCTCCTCCCTCATGTCCCGCATCGTCCTCGCAATGTCTGGTGGCGTTGATAGCAGCGCGGCGGCGTATCTATTGCGGGAAGAGGGGCACGAGGTCATTGGGGTTTTCATGCGGCATGGGGAGGAAGCGCAGGAGGCTTGCCGGGTCGATTCACCGGGGCTCACGCTCCCTATCTTCAATCCGCGGGCGGATCACAAGCAAGGTTGTTGCAGTGCCAGTGATGCGGAGGATGCCCGTCGCGTGGCGGACAAGCTGGATATTCCGTTCTACGCCCTGAACTTGCAGGCGGAATTCAAGCAGATCATTGATTACTTCGTGGATGAGTACACCCGCGGCCGGACCCCCAATCCCTGTGTGCAATGCAACAACTGGCTGAAGTTCGGCAAGCTCTTTGACTACGCTGACAGCGTGGGAGCCGAGTTCGTCGCCACCGGTCATTATGCCCGGTTGATTCCGGGCGAGACGCCGACTGCCCCCCCTGCGCTGCTCCGCGGAATCGACGACGGCAAGGATCAGTCCTACGTGCTGTTCGGCATCAAGAAGCATTTCCTGCCCCGAATGCTGCTTCCCGTCGGCGGCTTTCTCAAGCCGCAAATTCGCGAACTGGCCGCGAAGGTCGGCTTGCGCGTGGCGGACAAGAAGGATAGCCAGGAGATTTGCTTCGTCACCTCCGGCAAGCACGACGAATTCGTCCGGCAGCGGCAGAAGGGGGAGAGCACGGCGGGAGAGATTGTCACCACGGAAGGCCGCGTCGTTGGGACCCATCCGGGCATCGAGCGGTTCACCATCGGCCAGCGGAAGGGAATGAAAGTGGCGATGGGAGAGCCCTACTTCGTCGTCCGAATCGAGCCCGCCAGCCGCCGGGTCGTCATCGGCCGGCAGGAGGAACTGGCCCAGACAGAACTAACCGCGGATAAATGCAACTGGCTCGCCGAACCCCCCGCCGGTTCATTCCGCTGCCTGGCCAAGATCCGCTACAACAGCCCTCCTGCCCCGGCAATTGCCGAGATTCTGCCCGAAAACCGCCTGCACGTCACCTTCGATGAGCCGCGACATGGCGTCGCGCCGGGCCAGGCGGTGGTGCTCTACGACGGTGAGCGGGTGCTGGGAGGCGGGTGGATTGAGTAGGCAGTTCCTTCTCCCCCTTGGGTCCGGTAAGATAAGCCGGTTCGTTTGAAAAGGATCTCGCCCAGGCTTCCGCCTTCAGGACACGCATCATGCTGCTTCAATTTCCCGCTTTGTTGGCACAGCCCAATCCCAATGACGACTCCGGTCTCGGCTGGGTTCTTATGATGGGAGCCATCCTAGTCATTGGCGGCATCTTTCTCCTGGTCTTGATGGTGGCGTTTGCGGCTTACGGCAAGACCTGGTTTCAGGCATACATGTCGAGCGCGGATGTGAGCATGCTCAGCCTGATTGGGATGGGTTTCCGGCAGGTCAATTCCGCCGTCATCGTCCGGGCCAAAATCATGGCCGGCCAGGCGGGTCTCGACATCAATCGCCGCACCGGCATCAGCACACAGCGGCTGGAGGCACATTATCTGGCCGGCGGCAATGTGATGAATGTGATGAACGCAATCATCGCCGCCCACCGGGCCGGCATTCCCCTCGATTTTGACCAGGCCGCCGCCATCGACCTCGCCGGCCGCGACGTGCTGGATGCCGTGCGGACGAGCGTTAATCCCAAGGTGATTGATTGCCCCGATCCGCGGCGGAGCAATTCGGACACGATCAGCGCCATCGCCAAAGACGGTATTGAGCTTCGCGTGAAGGCCCGCGTGACGGTCCGAACCAATCTCTCGCGGCTGATTGGCGGGGCGACCGAGGACACGATCATCGCCCGCGTCGGCGAAGGGATGATCACCTCCATCGGCTCGGCGGAATCGCACAAGGAAGTGCTGGCCAACCCCAATCGCATTTCCCGCGCGGTGCTGGACCGCGGCCTTGATAATCAAACGGCGTTCGAAATCGTCTCGATTGACATCGCGCACGTTGTCGTCGGGGAAAACCTCGGTGCCCGCCTGCAAGCCGACGCCGCCGAAGCAGATACCCGCGTGGCCCGTGCCCTCGCCGAACAGCGGCGAGCCGAAGCCGTCGCCACCGAACAAGAGAACCGGGCCAAAGTTTCCGAGAACCGGGCCAAACTGGTGGAAGCGGAAGCTTCCGTTCCCAAGGCCATGGCCGACGCCTTCCGCAAAGGCAATCTCACCACCGCGACCTAAGAACTTTCTTTGAAAACCGAGTGGCACGCTCACGGCTTTGCGTGGGCGTGTTCAGCTTCAGGAGCCAACCATGCTTGCCGCTCTTTTCATTTCCTTGCTAGCCGTTTCTGACCTCACCGCCGAGCAGACAGCGCTGCTCAAGACCTTTCGCGAGGAGTTCATCGCCGTCACTCCCGGCGAAGGAAAGTTTCCCAAATCGTTCAAGATGGGTGAAGGAGCGACAGCCCGGGACGTAGCGCTTATTCGCAAGTTTTCCATCGCCAAGTACGAGGTGCCGCAGAATCTGTGGGAAGCCGTGATGGGAAGCAACCCCAGCAAGTGGAAAGGGAAGCGAAATTCGGTGGAAATGCTCTCACTGGCAGAAGCCCAGGCCTTCTGCCGCAAGGCGACCGAGCTGATGCGAGCAGCGAAACTGATCGAAGCGGGCCAGGAAATTCGCCTTCCTTCGGAAGAAGAATGGGAATACACCGCGCGAGCCGGTACGACGACGAAATACTCGTTTGGTGACGACGTTAAAGATGTTAATGATTTTGCCTGGCACCACGGCAATGCCGCTGGGAACGACCCACCAGTCGGTGCTAAGAAGGCAAATGGCTGGGGGCTGTACGACGTTCACGGTTACTTGTGGGAATGGACCATCGCGGCAAAGGCAGTCGAAGGAAGTGCCGTCCTCCGCGGCGGCAGTTGGAAAGACGACGCTGACAAACTGACCAGCAGCTTTCGCCGCGTGGAAAAGGCGAGCTTGCAGGACGACGCCGTCGGCTTGCGGTGTGTGCTCTGCGCAGTAGTGGAAGAGAAACCCGTCGAGCCTATTGTTCCCGCCAGCAGCAAGCTAGAACTCCTTTGGGGAGAAGGGGAATTCACCGAGGGTCCCGCGCTCGCGCCGGACGGCTCCATCTTCTTCTCCGACATCGGCAACGCCATCTATCGCTACGATCCCAAGAGCGGCAAGACCGAACTGTTCCGCAGGCCCAGCGGGCGGTCTAACGGCTTGATGTTCAATCAAAAGGGAGACTTGATCGCCGCCGAGGGTGCGAACGAAGGAGGCAACCGGCGGATTTCGATCACCAGCGGAATTCAGGGGGGCAAAGACGGCGAGGTAAAGACCCTCTCCGGTGGCCTCGACGGAAAAAAGTTCAACAGCCCCAACGATCTGGCCATTGATGGCGACGGAAATGTTTATTTCAGCGACCCGCGGTATGTCGGCAAAGAGCCCCGCGAACTCGATTTTGAAGCTGTCTTTTTCATCAAGCCTGACGGAAGCACCACCGTTGCCACCCGCGACCTGCAAAAGCCCAACGGCATTCTGGTTTCGCCTGACGGCAAACACGTCTACGTCTCCGACAACAACGGCGAAGGGAACCGGCAACTGCTCTCTTTCGACGTGGAACAGCCCGGCAAATTGACCAACAAAAAAGTGCTCCACGACTTCGTCACTGGCCGAGGCATCGACGGGATGACCCTCGACACCGAGGGTAACATCTACGCCACCGCCGGCACCGGCGATAAGGCGGGCGTTTATGTCTTCAGCCTCAGCGGCAAGCAACTCGCCATGATTCCCACCCCCGGCGACCCCACCAACTGCGTTTTCGGCGGGGGTGAAGACTCCGGAACGCTTTACATCACGGCTGCCACCAAGGGCTCCGGCCTTGGTCCCAAGTACGGACTGTTCCGGATCAAGCTGAAGGCCCGAGGGTTTCATGTGGTGAAGCTGAAATAGCCTCGGCGCTGTTAACTGGGGGGTTCGCTTGGCGGCTTAGAGGGACATGGAATACCTTTCCCTCTATCGGCGCGTCCTCGGCGAACGTTACCAGCAGCTACATCCCCTGCTGCAGGAGGTACATAGCCGCTCCGAACTTCACGCCCAGGGATCCTTTCGCATCATTCGCCCACCGCAACTCTTCAAGCGGCTCCTGGGAACGCTGCTCGGCATGCCAGCTGCCGCGGAGAATGTGCCGACGATTTTGAGCGTGGAAACCGTCAATAGTGCAGAGAAATGGGAACGGTCATTCGGCCAGTTCCGGATGTTAACATGGCAATGGTCTTGGCGGGATCTGCTGCTGGAGCGCTCTGGCCCAGTGACCTTTGGCATTCATCTCGAAATTGTGGACGGCGGAATGCGGTTTGTTTGCCAGCGAGTCTGGCTGCTCGGAATTCCTGTGCCGCTGATCGTAGCTCCAAGTGTGCTGGCGGTAGTAACACCCGTTAAAAATGGCTGGCGCGCCAAAGTGCAGCTCAAATTTCCACTGATTGGGGAGATGCTGGGGTACGAGGGAGAAATCTATCCCACTCATTCCTGATCCTTGTACTGTTTCCTTAACTCCGCCAGCCCCATCTTCAACTCCGCCACAATCGCCTTGCTGCTCTCCTCCGCATAGATGCTCTTCATCTCCTGCGGGTCTTTCTCCAGGTCAAACAGCTCCCACTCGTCGATCGTGTAGAAGTAGATCAGCTTGTAGCGCTCGGTCCGGATACCGTAGTGCGGGTGGACGTGGTGGGGCTGCGGGAATTCGTAGTAGTGGTAGTAGACGCTCTTCCGCCAGTCCGCCGGCGTTTTACCGGTGAGGAGCGGCACGAGGCTTTTCCCCTGCATGTCCGCTGGGATTTTTGCTCCCGCGATGTCCAGAAATGTCTCGGCGAAGTCGAGATTCATCGCCTTGTCGCTGTTCACGCTCCCCGGCTTGATCTTGCCGGGCCAGCGGATGAGCAGCGGCGTGCGGAAGGATTCTTCATACATCCACCGCTTGTCGAACCAGCCGTGCTCGCCGAGATACCAGCCTTGGTCGGAGGTGTAAATGACGACGGTGTTCTCGGCCAGGCCGGATTTATCGAGGTAATCGAGGACTCGGCCGACGTTGTCATCGACGGCGTCGATGCAGCGGAGATAGTCTTTCACGTACCGCTGGTATTTCCACTTGATGAAACCTTCCTTCGTGAACCGGGCTCGCTTGAGAAAGTCGTTCTCTTCCTGGTACGCCTTGGTGAACGCCTCAAGTTGTTCCGGGTTCAGGCCCTTGGGCGGCGTGAGCTTCAAGTCGTCATCGGTCAGGTCCTTGGCAATCGACATCTGCTGGTCGTGGGCCGGCTTGCCGCGGCCGGAGTAGTCGTCAAACAGGGTTGGCGGTTCGGGGATTTCCGCGTCCTTGTAATGTTCCAAGTATTTCGGCCCCGGTTGCCAGTTGCGATGCGGCGCCTTGTGCTGGTACATCAGGAAAAACGGCTTCTCCTTGTCGCGCCCTTTCTCCAGCCAGTCGAGCGCCAGGTCGGTGATAATCTCGGTGGTGTAGCCGGTGTGCTTCACAATGCCGCCGGGCGTCTTCATCGCCGGGTTGTAGTACGGCCCCTGTCCTTGCAGGATGTGCCAGTGGTCAAAGCCGGGGGGGTCGCTGCCGAGGTGCCATTTGCCGATGAGGGCTGTTTGGTACCCGGCCGCTTGCAGCAGCTTCGGCACGGTCTGCTGCTGGCCGTTGAAAACCTTCTCGTTCACGGTGTAGCCGTTGAGATGGCTGTACTTGCCGGTCAAAATCACCGCTCGTGCCGGCCCGCAAATCGAGTTCGTCACAAAGCACCGGTCCAGCCGCATCCCCTCTTTCGCCAGCCGGTCAATGTTCGGCGTCTTGTTCACCTTGCTCCCATAGGCGCTGATCGCCTGGTAACCGTGATCGTCGGACATGATGAAGAGGATGTTCGGAGGGGAGTCTTTGGCGCTGGCGGAGCCGAGAAGAAGGAGAGACAGTGAGACGGAGAGAGTGGCGAGACGGAGTGAGGAGAACAGCAGAGAGTACTGAGTCCTTAGTACTGAGTACTCACTATATTGCATCTTTGCCTGGTAGCGCGCGAATTTGACGTTCATGTCCGCCTCCTTGAATTCTTCTTAATTTCCTACGGCACCGGCTTAATCAGATCAAAGTCCGCCATGTTCTTCCCCAGATAAAGCTGGTCGAACAGAGCAAACTCGCCGTCAACAGGCGAGAGCGCAATTCCGTTGAGCGTGAACTCGCCGAAGTCGGCGAAGAGGTCGCGAGTGACGACAACGAAGCCTTCGGGGAGCTTATCACCCACGGCGAGCGAGCCGCCGTAGACTTCGGCGGGGCCGCTGTGGTAGCGGAATTTGGCCCCTTCCTTGCCACTGCCGCCGGGGCCCCAGGCCCCATCATGGTTTAGCTGCAGGCAGATGGCGGCTCCCCCCTTCTTCTTCCAGGCGAAGCGGATGTAGCGGAATTCGCCAGGGGCGGGGTTTTCACGAATCTTGGCTTGCAGCCCCGGCAAGTTGGCGTTGAACTTCTGGTCCGGCGTGACCTTGATGGAGGCCTTGCCTGACGCCTTATCCGCCGGCTCGATGGCCGCAGTCCCACCCCCTTCGTTCAGCAAGGCGACGAACTTCTCGTCGTCCTCGAAAATCTCCTTCGGCGGCTCGGAGGCGGGTTTTTCGCCGGGGACGACGTTGATCACCACAGCCACTTCGTTGCTGCGGATCGTGTCCGGCTTGGCGGGGTCGATCAGGCCGACTAATCTACCGTCTTTTAGCTCCATCGGCTTTGCGCCGAACGGAAACACTACGGCCAACTCAAAATCGGTCTTGTCGCCGGGAACCACGACCTTGGGGGCCGGATATTCCTTGGGCAAGTTGGCCAGCGTCACCGTCACGGGCTGATTGAAGCCGCCGAGGCGGTTGAGCTTGCCGACGAATTTTCCGGTCGCTCCAGCCCCCGCTTTGCCGTCTATTTTTGGGGCGCTGGTTAGTTCCAGCGTGAAAGGAACGGAAGTCGGCAAGGTGCGAGCCGGCGCGGCCACGCGGGCAATGACGGTCTGGTTGTCAGGTCCGAGCAGTTCGGCGACGAGAGCCACATCCCACGGGCGCTGCGGCAGATCGCCGGGGACCAGAATGTTGACGACACCCTCGGCTTTGTCGGCGGCGAAGAGCGGCATCCCTTCGAGGCGAATGGAACGGTCAACATCCGGGATTGTGGGAACAGCAACAGATTGCCCTCGCCGCCGCCTAGCCGGCGGCGGCTGCTCGGCTTTCTTTTGCGGCATCGGCTGGGTGGAGACGAGTTTGATGCGAATATTCCCCGCTACTCCAGCGGCCCTGGTGAATTGCAACTTGGCGGCGAGCTTGCTGCCGATGGGGAGTTTGTCCTCACTGGTCGGAGCCCAGGCAACGCCAAACGGTGCCGGCTCCGAGACCGATAGCCCAACTTCATCCAAAAATTGCGGCTGGTATTTTCCTCCTGCCACGTCCTCGGTCCGTGCCACGCGCACTAGCGGCACTGGAGACTCTGTCGCCTTGCCAACAACTCGCACAACGCCGGAAGCTTTGAATCCAGCCGGTGCGGTGAAAGACAATATCGCAATGCTCGCACCGGGCGCAACCTTGGTCCCCTCGATCTTTACCTCCGCCGGCAAACCGCTCACGGAAAGCTCAATCGCTCCGCCGTAGTTTCGGCGTTCAATTTCCACTGGGATAACCTGCGTTGCTCCGGACGGGATAATCAAGCTGGCGGCATCAATGGAAAGGTCAAAATCGGGCCGGCCAAGGTCGGTCACCTCAATTCGGTACACAAACTCGGCTCCGCCCTTCTTCTGCATGTCGGCCAGGACCAGTTGCAGCTTCGTAACGCCAGCGGGCACGGCGAAATCGAGCCCTGGATCGCTGGTATTCGGCTGATCGTCATTGGCCGCGAGCTGGGCACCCTGTTCATTGCGGATCGATAGAACTCCATCCAGGGGCGTTCCCATTCGGTGGCTGGTGACCGTAAAACGAAGATTCTGCCCTGGCGTTACGTCCAGCAGATACTTGTCTTCCTCTGCGGGCACAGCAATCGTGCCGCTGACGCCGACAGGAGCCGCCCCCAGTCCCTGAATTTGACCGGCAGCCGGAGGCGTTTCGACGTGCTCGGGATGATCACTCACGATGATGCGGGGAGCCGCGCCGGTGAACTGATCCGCGGCGGGCAGCGTCGAAGCGCGCTCTCCCGGATAAACGCTGGCCACAGAGTCAAGTTCAGAAGTTGCCGTGAGATTCGACGCTGCAAACCGGATGGGCGTCTTGGACGCGGGCGAAACCGCTAGTGGAAAGGCGATGTCCGCAAACTGCAAAGAACCCACCTTCAATCGAAAGAAGGCGGGCATCCCGGCTCGATAGAGTTGATCGTGAACTTCCACGGCATAAGCGCCATCGGCCGGCAACGTAAAAGCGCAACGGGCATCGCCGCCGATGGAATTCTTCGGCGCACTCCAGGCAAGCTGTGTGCCTCGCTCGTTGTAGAGGCGGACGACCGGCTTGAGGTTGCTTCCCAGTCGCTGGGCTTCGCAATCGATGACGATGTTCGTTCCCTTGGTTCCGGTGAATGTCGTCTTGAGAACCTGTGGTCCCCCGAGGCTGCCGTGCATGGCAACGGGAAGCGTGGCAATCTGCGGCGCGAATTGGATCTGCGGCAATTTGTCGATGCCGACGGCGAGGGGGCTGGAGATTCCCTTGCCACTGGCAATGCGGAGCAGATAGATGCCGGGAGCGGCGCTCGCATCCAGCGTGACATCGAGTTCGACGTGATTGGCGGTCGCATTCGGTTTCACGGACTGAGCAGCAATTTTCACCGGCAGTACCAGTAGCGGGTCAGGAAGCAAGTCCGCGCCGTCGATCACAATTGTCGTTGGCTGGCCGATATTCAGGCCACGGACGGAGAGGTTGGTGATGGTTGGCGCGCCAAAGAGCGGTGTGGCTGCAAGGCAGACAATCGCAGCGACGAAGAAACGGGTGCGGCAATGAGTCACGGGGTGACTCCTTTCCAGCGGAGAGGTGGGCGAATTAGAAAGGGCCGCCAGGTGGGACAGAACAGCGAACCCCAATAGCAACTATCGCAACTTTGCAGGTCGCGAAAAAGCAGCGCCGTCACAGTGTGCCGGCGCTGCGGGACAATCTTGGGAACAAGCTCCCTACTTAAACGGGTCTTCCTCTGCCGGCTTCTTCTCCGCCGGTTTGGCGGGAGCAGCAGGCTTGGCGGCTGGCGGATCGTCCGCAAAGGGGTCGTTCGCGGCGGGCTTCTCGGCCGGAGCGGCCGCGGGGGCCTTCGGTGCGGCCGGCTTGGCAGCCGGGGCATCGCCGAACGGATCAGCCGCATTCGGATCTCCCTTGGGAACCGGGGGCTCTTCAGCGGCTGGCGACTTGGAAGTGGCAGCCTTGGCTTCGCCTGGCACTGCTTTGGTCACTGCTCGGAAGAAGCTGCCAAGGACGCTTCCCTTGCCGGAAGCGGCGGCGGGCTCAGTCGCGGAGGCCTGCTTCACTTCGCCAGCAGGCTTTTCCTCAGCCGGTTTCTCTTCAGCGGGAGCAGCAGGCTTTTCGGCAGCAGGAGCTGCGGGCTTGGCCGGAGCATCACCGAACGGGTCGTCCGCAGCGGGCTTCGCTGGAGCGGCCGGCTTTTCTTCGGCAGCGGGAGCTTCAGGTTTCTCGGCAGCCGGAGCGGCCGGCTTTGCCGGAGCTTCGCCGAATGGATCGTCAGCAGCAGGCTTGGCCGGTGCAGCGGGTTTTTCTTCCGCAGCAGGAGCAGCAGGCTTTTCACCAGCAGGAGCCGCAGGTTTGGCGGGAGCTTCGCCGAACGGATCATCAGCAGCGGGCTTCGCCGGTGCGGCGGGCTGTTCAGCCGCCGGTTTTTCCTCGGCAGCAGGAGCTTCTGGTTTCTCAGCGGCCGGTGCGGCGGGCTTCTCACCAGCGGGAATCTTTTCCACGGACGGCACCGGCGCGGCGGGCACTCCACCAGAAGCCGGAGGACTGCGGAGTACCTTGGCTTCATCCTTGATCCGTTTTTCATAACGAATCTTGGCTCGCTCTTCGGAAGCATTGCGAATGCTGAGGCGAGCTTTGCTGCGAGCATCCTCAATCATCAGCCGTTCGTTTCCTTGAACGCGCTCCAGTGCCTTGCTGACCTGGTAAGGCGTGTCACCCCCATATTCCAACTCGGTTGCCTTCTTCAGATCGGCGGCAGCCTCGTCTTTCTTGGCCAGGTGGTTTTCGGCCAGGGAACGGAAGTAGTACACCCGCGGGTCCTGGGAACCACCGGTGACCGCGTCCGACAGATGCTTTACAGCATCCAGATAGTTACGCGAAAAGTAGGCGTGAACACCACGGCCATACAATTCGTCAAGCAGATTATCCTGCGCGTGCAATGCCGGGACGCAAACCCCCAGCGCGGCAAGCGCAAAGCAGTGGGCTAAAAACCTCCTAGCCATGGACGACGCTCCTGAAAAAGTACGTGGAAACGAGGACGGAATTAGAACTGTGCCGCGACCAGATGCCCCTGACCGCGACAGTCCCGAATTTGCTGGTTGAAAGCTCTTTCATGATAATTCGGGGAAACCCGGGGGGCAACAATCCGGCCTGCCTTTCCCCATGGTAGAGCAAAAAGCGGAATTTGGGTGGAAAACCGCCCACAGAATGTCATCATGCGTTCAGATTCGCCTTCCAGGTGGCTGGCGATCGCGCCGCCAACTGAGTTACGCCCTGAATTAGCCTAAAACAACCCGTCGCAAGCGCGAATTACCGGCGTTTGGCGAGTTGCCGCGTCTCCTTAGTCCGCCAGCCGTTTGACCTTAATGTTCTTGTACATCACGGTGCTGCCGGGATCGTGAGCCTGGAGGGCGAAGGTGCCACTGCTGATGCGGCGGGTTTTCTCGATCCTTGAATCTTTGTCGAGAGCGGCGGCATCCTCGGTGTAGTCGGCGGCGACTTTGCCGTCGATCTTGGTAACGACGTGGTTTCCTTCGACGGTGATGGTGTAATGGAACCAAGTGTCGTCTTTGGCCGGGGCAACCAGCACCTTGTTGACGTTGTAAACGCCGCCGGTCTTTTGCGGGTCCTTATCCGGGGCATTGTTGACCTGGCACTCGTGCCCCTGCGCCGGCCACCCTTCGTCCTGGAACTTGGTGTGGAAATAGACTCCGCCGTTGCTCTTCGGCTTGGTTAGCACGTCGAGTTCCAACACGAAATTCTTGAACGGCTTATCGTCGCCGACATAGAAGCAGTGGCTTCGATTGCCGTTAGCGACAATCGCTCCGTCGTCGAGCTTAAAGCTCCCTTTGTTCTCGTTCACCTTCCAGCCGTCCATCGACTTGCCGTCAAAGATGGTCTTGAAGCCGTCGTCTTTGGCATCCTTCTTCTCTGCTTTGTTGTCTTCGGCGACGGACAAAGTGGCGAGTGAAAAGACGAGCAGACAGGCGAGAAGTCGTTTCATGAGAGGTCTCCGAGAGATGAGTAAGATGTGGGATGTTCCAGATTAGTTTGACACGGGAAATGCCGCGTGTAAACGAGTAGGACCGACACAATTGCCGAGACTCCGGCATTAACTTCTCAACTCCCCCGGAACTTGCCGCGCTGCAATACCCAGCTTCTCTTCCAGCCGTTCCTCCAGGAACAGGGCTTCTTCGCGCTCGGTCAGACTGCCGAGCAGGACCAACTTGGTGCCGTTCTTTTTGAGCACATTCAATTGGTAGGACGACCACTGTCGCCGCCGACTCGAGTGGGTCCGGTCGCTGCAATAGAACTGGAGGATGTCGTCCACATTGAGCGTGTGATTTCCACCCCACCTCATCGGGCCGTGCCGGACTGTCAGCGTTCCGCCAGCGACCTTGATAACCGTTCGATTGACAAAGCCGGCGATGGTGGAATACGTGACGCCGATGCCGATCGCCAGGTGGAGCAAGCCAAACGCCGCCATCGCCCACGCCGCCGGCTGGCCGATTAGGATTTGAGAGATGGCGATGAAATACCACACTGCCATGAATGCGTCCCAAAACAGGCAAAAGAAAATCATGAAGAACAGCATCGGCGTAAACCAGCGATAGCTTACGGTCAATTCGCTGCCGAATTCCTCCACGACGAACCGGAAGGGTTTAGGGGCCGGCAATTGGCTCATCGGCTTGGCGACAGCTTCGCTCCCGACTTGCTCCAGAAAACTGAAAACCTCGCCGCACGAAGTGCACTTTGCAATCGCCATTTCCAGGTTAATGTCCTGAGGCAGAATCGGTGATCGGCAGGATTTACAAGTGAGTTTCATTGCAAGATATTCGCTCAAATGTCCCCAAAATTGTTTTGGGATAAGCCGCGCTAATATTGACCCTGCAGCTTCTCCGCAGTAAAGTCGATATATACCCGAAACCAACTTTGGATATCACAAGTTCCATGATTCGCCTCTCCCTACTCTCGCTCGGGCTGCTACTTGCCCACAGCAAGCCGTAGGGGTGGTGTTTTCACGCGAAGACAAAAACTACCTGCCCCGCGGCTTGAGCCGCGGGGTTTTTTTGTTTGTGGGGTAGGCTTCCAGCCTGCCCAGAAAATGAACTGGAAATGACTGTGGTCAACTTACAGACAACGCAGATTCTGGGCAGGCTGGAAGCCTACCCCACGGAAAGAGCCCTCCCCCTTAGCGCGCCGGCATAGAGGCCGGTAGCTGCGACCAGCGGCAGGTCGTCTTTGGGTACGATGACATTGGCTCCTAGCACACAGGAATATTCACTCATGTCTGAAATCACTTCTCCGTCAACAAGCTCTCGCCGCATCACCATCTTCGACACCACCCTCCGCGACGGCGAGCAGTCCCCCGGCTGCAGCATGAACCTTACGGAGAAGTTGGAACTGGCTGCTGCTCTGGTGGAACTCGGCGTGGACATCATCGAAGCGGGTTTTCCCATCGCTTCCCCGGGCGATTTCGAATCGGTGAAAGCTATCGCCGGCTCGGTTCGCGGGGCAGTGATCTGCGGCCTGGCCCGCTGCAACGACAAGGATATCGACCGGGCTTGGGAAGCCCTCAAGCTGGCCCCGCAGTCGCGGATTCACGTCTTTCTGGCGACCAGCGCCATCCACCGCGAGTTCAAGCTCAAGATGACTCGCGAGGAAATCACCGAGCGGGCCATTGCCGGCGTCCGGCGGGCCTGTAGCTACTGCGACGCAGTGGAATTCTCTCCCGAAGACGCCGCCCGCACCGAGCGAGATTTTCTCTGCCAGGTTGTGGAAGCCGCCATCACCGCCGGGGCGACGACGGTCAACATTCCCGACACCGTCGGCTATGCCACGCCGCAAGAATACGGCAGCGTCATCGCCATGCTGAAGAACAAGGTGCCCAACATCGACAAGGCGGTTATCAGCACCCATTGCCACAACGATCTGGGGCTCGCCGTCGCCAACAGTCTGGCCGGAGTGGAAAACGGAGCCGGTCAGATCGAATGCACCATCAACGGCATCGGCGAGCGGGCTGGGAACGCGTCGCTCGAAGAAGTGGTGATGGCGATGAAGACCCGCCTCGACCACTATCAGTGCGACACCGGCATCAACACCCCGCGGCTCGTCCCCACCAGCCGCCTGCTGAGCAGCATCACGGGGCTGCAAGTGCAGCGGAACAAGGCCATCGTCGGCCGCAACGCCTTCGCCCACGAAGCGGGAATCCATCAGGACGGGATGCTCAAGGAGCGGCGAACCTATGAAATCATGTCTCCCGAGGATGTCGGCTTCAAAGCGACCGACCTGGTCCTGGGGAAACACAGCGGCCGGGCGGCTTTGGCAGATCGGTCCCGGTTCCTGGGATACAAGCTCACCGGCGAGCAACTGCAAATTGTCTTTGACGAGTTCAAAAAACTGGCCGATAAGAAGAAGGAAATCTACGACGGCGACATCATCGCACTCATCGAGGCTCAGTTGCACGGCCCCGAGCGCGAAGAATGGAAGCTCATCGGCTTCGAAGTCACCAGCGGCTCCGGCCACAAGCCGCGCGTGAAGCTGACGCTCCGCCGCGGCGACAAAGAATCTACCGAGGAGCTGAGCGACGGTGACGGTCCCATTGACTGCGCCTTTCTGGCAACCGAGAAGATCACCGGCATCAAGCTCAAGTGCGTCGATTACCAAGTTCGCTCGGCCACCCTTGGCCACGACGCACTGGGAGAAGTCAACCTGACCGTCGAATACGGCAACCAAACCTTCCGCGGCCGAGGCGTTAGCACTGACACGGTCGAGGCGACGGTGCACGCAATCCTGGTGGCGGTGAATCGAGTGGCGATGACGAAGGGGTCCTAAGCAAGGATGTGAGTAGAATGGACTGTGATTTACTCTGTTAATCAACTTGGAACCGCACCTGTGAAACACACTATTTACTTTCCGCACATTCTGTCGGTTGTTTTTGCAGCAGCGCTTCTAGCCTCGCAAAATGGAGTCCGCGCTGCTGAACCAACGGCTATCCTCCCTGGCGTCCCTCCCAAGAACATTAAACTGCTCGACAAGATTGACATCGTTCCCGCGAGTGAACTGCGGGGACTCATCGAACTTTATCAGGCTGATCTCGGCAGCGTCGAGCGGACGTATCCTGTCAGGATGTCCATCGCCCGGCACGATCGGATGCGGGAGTTCTATTCGCAGTGGCTGTCGCTAGTCGGAAAGACTTCTTTTGACGGTCTGAGCCAGGACGGCAAGATTGATTACCTGCTGCTAAAGAACTATCTGGAGCATGAGCTGCGAGATCTGGAGATTGTCGCGAAGCGGCGGGAAGAAGTCGGTCCTGTTGTTCCGTTTGCTAACGCAATTGTCGAATTAGAAGAGTCACGCCGGCGGATGGATCCGCTCGACGCGGCAAAGGCAGCGGAAACGCTGGCAATGCTCAAGAAGCAAGTGGACCTGTCATCGAAGGTGCTTGCCGCGGCGATTGAATCAGGCTCCAAAAGCTCGTCTGCCAATTCCAGCCTTCCCAGCAAAGTCACCGCCGGTCGCGCCGCGGCTGCTCTGGACAACCTGCGCGGCACGCTCAAGGACTGGAACACGTTCTACTCTGATTACGACCCGCTCTTTACCTGGTGGAACGCCGATCCGTACAAGCAAGTCGACAAAGCTCTTTACGAGTATGCCACGCAGCTTCGAGAGAAGGTGGTCGGCATCAAATCGGGCGATGAGACGACTATCGTCGGCGATCCTATCGGCCGTGAAGCACTTCTGAGCGAACTGTCCTATGAGATGATTCCCTACACCCCGGAGGAACTGATTTCGCTCGCCGAAAAGGAGTTCGCCTGGTGCGAGGTCGAACTGAAAAAAGCGTCCAAGGACATGGGCTTTGGCGATGACTGGAAAAAGGCCCTCGAAAAAGTCAAGCAGGACCACGTGCAGCCCGGTCAGCAGCCGGCGCTCATCAAAGAGCTGGCTCAGGAAGCGATTGATTTCCTGGAGGCCCGCGATCTGGTCACCATCCCGCCCCTCGCCAAGGAAACCTGGCGAATGGAAATGATGCCCCGCGAGCGGCAACTGGTGAATCCGTTTTTCACGGGGGGCGAAGTGATCACCGTCTCCTTCCCGACCAGCGGCATGACGCACGAGCAGAAGCAGATGACTCTCCGGGGCAACAACCGCCACTTCTCCCGGGCCACCGTCCAGCACGAGCTCATCCCCGGCCACCATCTGCAAGGCTTCATGGGGGATCGCTACCGCACCTACCGGCAACTCTTTCGCACGCCTTTCATCGTGGAAGGCTGGCCCCTTTACTGGGAAATGCTCCTGTGGGATCTCGAGTTTCCCAAGTCGCCGGAAAACCGCGTCGGCATGCTCTTCTGGCGAAGCCACCGTTGTGCCCGCATCATCTTTTCGCTCAACTTCCACCTCGGCAAAATGACGCCGCAGGAATGTGTCGATTTCCTCGTCGAGCGGGTAGGCCATGAGCGGGAAAACGCCGCCGGCGAAGTCCGCCGCAGTTTCAAGGGAGATTACGGACCTCTCTATCAGGCCGGTTACATGCTGGGGGGCTTGCAACTCCGAGCACTGCACCAGGACCTCGTGAAAAACGGCAAGATGACGAACCGCCAATTCCACGACGCCATTCTCAAAGAAAACTTCGCCCCTGTCGAACTCATTCGCGCCAGCCTGACTAAACAGCCGCTCACGAAGGAGTTCAAGTCGACCTGGAAGTTCTATGGTGACAAACCGTGACAGAGAGTTTTTCGCTGGCAATGCTTCCAACCTGCAACTAAAAGGGGATTCATGAACATTCTGGTTACCGGCGGCGCAGGATATGTCGGCAGTCACGCGGCCCGTTGGCTGGTGCGGGCCGGCCATGACGTGTGGGTTTATGACAATCTTTCCTTGGGCCACCGCGCGGCGGTTCCTTCCGACAGGCTGATTGTGGGGGAATTGGCGGATGAATCCCGGCTGCAAGCGGCGTTGAAGGAGCATTCCATCGAAGCGGTGATGCACTTCGCCGCGTTCGCACTGGTCGGGGAATCGGTCGTCGACCCAGCGAAGTACTATCGCAACAATGTGGCGGCGACTCTCTCGCTGCTGGAGGCCATGCGGGCCGCCGGCGTGTGGAAGCTCGTCTTCTCCAGCACCACCGCCACCTATGGTGCTCCGAAGACCATCCCCATCACCGAAGATGAGCCGCAGCTTCCCATCAACCCCTACGGCTTCAGCAAGCTGGTCGTCGAGCGGGCGCTGGCCGACTTCGCCCATGCCTACGGCCTCGGCTACGCGGCTCTCCGGTACTTCAACGCGGCCGGTGCCAGTCCCGATGGGGATATTGGTGAAGACCACACACCCGAGTCCCATCTGATTCCCATCGTCCTGCAAGTCGCCCTCGGCCAGCGGAAGCAGATTTCGATCTTCGGCGACGACTACCCGACGCCGGACGGCACTTGCATCCGGGACTACGTTCATGTCGATGATCTGGCGCAGGCCCATCTGCTCGCGCTGCAGCAACTCGCGCCGGGCAAAGGGATCCAGCTCAACCTCGGCACCGGCCGCGGCTACAGTGTGCGGCAGGTGATCGACGCCTGCCGCAAAATCACCGGCCACCCCATTCCGGAAACCATCGCCCCCCGCCGCGAAGGAGATCCCCCCGAACTCGTCGCCGATTCCTCCCGCGCTCAGAAGCAGCTCGGCTGGAAGCCGCGCTACCCGGACATCGAGCCAATCGTGGCAACCGCTTGGAAATGGCATCAGTCTCATCCTCGCGGTTATGGCGAGCAGCGGAAATAGTTACTCCTTCCCCTTCCCTTCCAACTTCTTCAACCGATTCTCCAGGTCTTCGTTCTTCTTCCGCAGGCCGTCCACTTCCTTGCGGAGCTCGTCGGCAGATTTGTCTTTGTCGCGGAGCTTGGCGATCGCTTCGTCGATGTCGCGAACCGTGCCGCGGTGCTGTTCTTTTTCGCGGCGGGCTTGCAGCGCCGGGATGGCGGTCGGTTGGGCGAGGGCGACGAGCGACTCGACGGCGGCTCGGCGGACGCTGACCCGGTCGTTGGAAAGCTGCTCTTCGACTTGCTTCACCACGGCTGCATCGCCCCCTTTCAGCCGGGCGAGCGCGCCGAGCAGGACGATCCGGCGTTCGGGGCTCAGCGGCGATTTGAGCGTAGCGACGATCTTGTCGGCAGCGGCGGAGTCCTTTAGCTCGGCCAGGCCATCGCAGGCAGCGCGGAGCAGGACTTCGTGATGGCTGGGACGGTCGAGAGCGGCAACAAGCAAGTCGCGGACATTGTCCCGGTCGATCTTGAGCAGTGCCCGCAGGGCTTCCGCTGCTGCATAGTAACTGCTGTCCTTGTGAAACACTTCCTTCAGCGCCGCCCGGCTCTCATCATCAGCGAAATTCCCCAGGCCACTGACGGCAGCACGGCGGACTTGCGATTTCTTGTCCTCCTTGGCAGCAGAGATTAGCGTCTTCCGAGCAGCGTCACCGTTGAGCTTGCCGATGATCTTCACCGCTTCCTCGCGAATCCCCCAGAACGAGTCCTTGGCCGCGGCCGCCATCAATGCGGCAGCAACTTGCGGATCACCTTTCTGCGAATCGAGTCCCTGAATCGCCTGCAACCGGCAGATGACGTTTTTATCGTTGGCAAGCTGATCCAGCAGCTCTTCCTTGCTCTTGGCAAAGCTCAATCTCTTCAGCAGCCAGTCCTTGGGGTCAAAGCAAACCCGCGTCGGGCGCTCGGCAACGGCGAAGTGATACGTCTCCTCAGGCTTGGTGATCTGAATCTTCTTCGTCAGCGTCTCGCCGGGGAGGGCGATTTCAATTTCCGCCGCCGTGCGGAACAGGGGCGTGGTCTCGTCCACCTTCTGTGTCTGCTTCACGGTCAGCTTTACGTCTTTCGCCGTGGCGTCCCATTCCCAGCTCACAGTGAATTCCGGGTGGCCACCGTGGTAGAGCCACTGGTCGCAGAACCAGTTGAGCCCCTGGCCGGTGGCGTCCTCGATGGCGATCCGGAGGTCGGCTGTCTCCACGGTGCGGAACTGGTTGACCTCGGCGTAGCGGCGGAGGGCTCGCCAGAATTGCTCGTCTCCAAGCTCGAATCGGAGCATGTGCAGCACGCGGCCCCCCTTGGGATAGGCGTGGCTGTCGAAGACGTTCATCGGCGAGTTGTACTTGTAATTCACAATCGAGCGTCGATAGCGGGCGTCTTCACCGAAATAACTCTCAGCCTCGTGGTAGCGAGCCCACGCCGCCTCGTCCCAGCCCTCATCGTGTTCGGTCCAAAGCGTGGCGAAGTAGGTGGCGAAACTCTCGTTCAGCCAGATTTCTCCCCAGTCCTTGCAAGTGAGCAAATCGCCCCACCATTGATGGGCCAGCTCGTGGGCGACCAGGTTGATGCTGGAGACATCGGCGTGGGCCCGCTCGTCATGCAGCGTGTTCAGGTTGAGCGTGGTGGCCGACGTGTGCTCCATCCCTCCCCAGCCGTATTCGTCCACGCAGATTTGGGCGTACTTGGGCCAGGGATAGCGGTAGCCAATTTTCTCGCTGAAGAACGCCATCATGGCGGGCGTCTTGTCAAAACTCCGGGCCGCTTCCGCCAGCCGGCCTCGGGGGACATAGGACAGGACCGGTATGCCGTCCCAATCTTGCTCCAGCACTTCGAAATCGCCGGCCACCACCGACATCAAATACGGCGAATGGCTTTTGACCTGCGACCAGTGCCAGGTGACCGTCTTGTCGTCGTTCTCTCGCTTGCTGATGAGCGAGCCGTTGGACAGCACGATGAAATTCGCCGGTGCGACCGTGACGATCTCGCTCGTGAGCCGGTCGTTGGGCGAATCGAAGCACGGAAACCAATAGCGGGCGTCCTCCGGCTCGCTCTGCGTCCAGACCATCTTGGGCTGGGTCGGCTCGCTGGCGTCGGGGATGACGAAGTGGGCCCCCTGATTCGGCTTGGTCACGACATAGTCGATGGCGATTTGCAATTTCTGCCCGGCGGGATATTCCTTGCCGAGCAGAATCGTGAGCTTGTTCCCCTGATGGTTTTTCTGCAGCTTCTGCTGCGGGTTCGCCGTTTCCTCCGTCGCCAGCGTTACCTCGCCAATCGCCATCTCCGCCGCATCCAGCTCAATGCTCGAAGCCGGGGCGAGCAGCGACAGCGTGTGCGACGCCTTCCCCTTCATCTCCTGCTTCTCCCAATCAAACCTCAAATCCAGCCGCACATGCTGCTGGTCAATCGCCCTGCTCCGGACGGAGCGCTGCGGAGCCGTGAACGGCCCGGTCCGCGGCCCCGGCTGCTGGGCGAGGAGGGTGGAGGGGAGGAAGGCGAGCAGGAGGAGGAGAATGTAGCGCGGCATGGTAGTGGGTCTGTGGTTTGGTGGTAGTAGCGTGATTCCAGGATAACTAGAGCGCACGGCAGCCGGAAGTCAACGAGTTCCAGTTGGCGAGCGGCCAGCGTAAGCTGGCTGATAATGTCCCCCTTGAAAGCGGACCAGCGCCAGCTGGCCGGTGAGCCCTAACCGGGAAGCGTTCTTTTTCGCCGGTGCCTCATAACCGGCCAGCTTGCGCTGGTCCGCTTCCGCTCGCCGAATTTTCCTCACCACCCCTCCGGATTTACCACGACTGGGCACTTCAGCTTGATCACGCCCATGGTGTCCAGCGGATTCCGGCGGTCACACGGGATGTCTCGGTCGATGAAGATCATGTACGGATATCCTCGCTCCATCCACAATCGCGGGGACATCTTGATCGGATCGGGAATCCCCGTCGCCATGTCCGTCGTCGCCGGCGGCAGGCCGAATTTCAAGCAGTGATAATCGAGGGCCTCCTGGCGGAACGAATCCTCCCAGCGGTATTTGGGTTCGGGAGGACCGGGGTCGGGAGTCTTTAGCGTCCCAGACTCTCCCTTCTCTTTCGCCGTCGCCGCTAAAGACTCCCGACCCCCTGACGTGGCGCTCCGGTTGATGCCGGTCGCCTCGTTCTCGGACTCCGCCTGGGAACGAGGGATTCGCGGCTCTAGATTCACCTGATTCACGCTTTGAAAATCAGACGGGCGTGGATCAGGCAGGTCGCCAGAAGTTGCCTTCTCAACAGGACTTGCAGCCTCTGAATCGGGCGAAGTGTGATTCACTTGGGGGCTCGGAGAGGCGATTCTCGATTCATCCAAAACCCGCGGCTGGGTGCGGGTCTCTGACCCCGCCGCAATGTCCGACCGAAGGTCTCCTCGTTCCCCGCTGGCCGGGAGACCTGCGGTCAAGCCGTGGGCGGGGTCGGGAGACCCGCGCCCAACTTGGTGTACCGCTGCCAGC
>JBJXFF010000184.1:0-19066 GCA_046153945.1 Pirellulaceae bacterium | reverse complement strand
TGACGTGCGTCTTCCACTGCGCCCACGATTTTGGCCTGAAGACAGCCGCAATGTTGCATGTGGTGGCGTCGAGCCCCAATTATCCGCTCGCCAATGATTGCACCTACTACGGTTTAGAGGACGACATCATTACGCAGCCGTTTGCGATTGAGGGAGGGCGGATTGCAGTGCCGCATGGTCCGGGGCTGGGAGTGACGATTGATGAGAAGAAGCTGAAAAAATACCTGGTGGGCTCGAGTTTGTAGTCGAAGAATCGTAGCCGTAGGAGGGGCAATGATGATAAACTGGTGCTTATGCGATTGACGAGCCAGACACAAGTTGTCGCGAGCCTGATTCTGCTGTTTGCAGCAGTTCAGCCCGCGATATTGCGCGCCGAGGAGGGCTCCGCGGCCGACTTGGAGTTCTTTGAGAAGCGGATTCGCCCGATTCTGGCGGAACACTGCTACGAATGTCATTCTGCCAAGACGAATGCGATCAAAGGGGGCCTGCGTCTCGACAGTCGTGAAGGGCTGCTAACGGGCGGAGATAGTGGAGCGGCTGTGATTCCTGGGGAGCCGGATAAGAGCCGGCTGATCGTCGGCGTTGGATATGAGTCGGAAGAGTTGCAAATGCCCCCGGCGGGGAAGCTCGCTGCGGAACAGGTAGCGGACCTGAAGGAATGGGTGCGGCGGGGAGCGTTCTTTCCCAAGTCCGAAGGAGGGGCCGTCGCCAAACGGGTCATCAATTTGGAGGAGGGGCGGAAGCATTGGACGTTTCAGCCGGTAGTTCCTCAGAAACTTCCCTCCACTACCAATTCCGATTGGTCGCGTCAGCGGATTGACCCCTTCGTCCAAGCAGCGCAGTCGCAGCATGGCTTGCAGTCTTCGCCCGCTGCTTCCAAAGGGGTACTGCTCCGGCGACTGAAGTTTGATCTGCTCGGTTTGCCGCCGACGCTCGAAGAGACGCGTGAATTTACGGTGGATGCTTCTCCCGATGCTTACGAACGGCTCACAGATCGGTATCTGGCATCGTCTCACTATGGGGAGCGGTGGGGCCGGCACTGGCTTGATTTGGCTCGCTACTGCGATGTGCCCGAATCGTGGCGGGAGGGGCAGGCGCGGGCATGGCTCTATCGGGACTGGGTGGTGCAAGCGGTCAACAGTGACCTGCCCTACGACGATTTCGTACGCAAGCAGCTTGCGGCCGATTTGCTGCCAAACTTCGAACCAAAAGAGTCGGCGGCTCTCGGTTTTCTCGGCTTGAGCCCAACGTACTGGAAAGAGTTGAAGCTGGACCACAACGTGATCAAGCAAGTAGTGGCCGAGGAATGGGAGGAGCGGATCGATGCCATCGGCGGCACGTTTTTGGGCCTGACCGTTGCCTGCGCCCGCTGCCACGATCACAAGTTCGATCCGGTCACGACGCAAGACTACTACGCCCTCGCCGGTGTCCTCGCCAGCATTCGGCTGGAGGACCGGCCGATCATCGCAGCGGACCTGGCCGCAGCCGCTAAGAAGGGGCACGACCGAGTGAAGGAGCTCGACGGGGAGATCAAGAAGCTCAAGGATCAGAAGCCGCTACCGGAGGGGATGGCGGAGAAGGTGAAGGCGCTGGAGGAGCAGATTGCCGAAGTGAAGCGAACCACGCCTCACTACGAGACGCCGCTGGCCTACAGCGTCTTCGAGGCGAGCATTCACGTTCTCCCTGACGGGCCTTCGCGTACAAAAATCGAATTCAAGCCGGACCAGCCGCAGGATGTTTGCGTGCAAGTCCGCGGGAATGCCGCCAATGTCGGGGCGTTAGTGCCGCGGCGATTCCTCTCGGTGCTTGCGAAGGACACAAACAGCACATTCAAGCAAGGGAGCGGCCGCCGTGAACTCGCCGATGCGATTGTCACTGATTCTGCTCCACTGGCCGCACGGGTTTTCGTCAATCGTGTCTGGAAGCAGCATTTTGGCCGAGGACTGGTCAATACACCGAGCAATTTTGGGACGCAGGGAGAAAAGCCGTCGCATCCGCAGCTGCTCGACGATCTGGCCGCTCGCTTCATCGATCACGGCTGGTCGCTCAAGTGGCTGCATCGGCAAATTGTGCTTTCGGCGACTTATCAGCAGGTCAGCAGCCGCGATGAAGGGGCGGCGAAGGACCCGGAGAATGTTTTCCTCTCTCGGATGTCCGTCCGCAGACTGGACGTGGAAGCCTGGCGGGATGCGATGCTGGCGGCAACGGGAGAGCTCGACGAGGCGATGGGTGGGGCGGCTAAGGAACTGTCGGAATTGGGAAACCGCCGCCGCACGATCTATGGAACCGTCAAGCGTCGCGAGCTGTCCGACCTGCTGCGGCTGCACGATTTTCCCGATCCGGTCGTTTCCAGCGGCTCTCGCGTGCCCACGACGTCCCCCCTGCAGCAGTTGTTTGTGCTCAACAGCCCCTACATTCGCAAACGAAGCGAAACTTTGGTCGCCCGTTTGCAAACCGAAGCAGGGAATGATACCGCCGCCCGAGTTCAACTCGCGTACCGAGTTCTCTTGCAACGTGAGCCGACCGCGGATGAATTGGCTTTGGGGCTGGAATTCGTTTCGAGTGCTGCCGCCGACGGCGCGACTGCCGATGCACTCTGGCGGGAATTCGCCCAGGTGCTGCTGGCCAGTAATGAGTTACTGTTTGTAGACTAAACCGCATGAGCCAAATCAACCCCACTCCCGCCTTCTCCCGCCGCCAGGTTCTCCAAACCCTCGGCGGAGGACTGGGAATGTGCGGCCTCGCCCAACTCCTGGCGGCTGAAGGCGCGCTCGGAAATGACGCGGCACAATCCTCAGCCGCAAAATCGCCCGCAACCAAATTCCAACCTCACTTCCAGCCCCGTGCCAAGCGGATCATCCAGCTCTTCATGAACGGCGGCCCGTTTCAGGGGGACTTTTTCGATCCCAAGCCGGCTCTCAATCAGTTCGCGGGGCAGCGGCCGAAGGAAGTCAATTTCCGCACCGAAAATGCCACCGGCGGCTGCATGGCGGTGCCGTACAAGTTTGAGCCCCGCGGCCAATGCGGCCTGCCGGTCAGCGAGCTGCTGCCGCACACGGCCCGGCACATCGACGACCTCTGCATCATCCGCTCGATGCACACCGACAACCCCAACCACGGCCCCGCCCTGTTCCTGATGAACAACGGCACCATCACGCCGACCCGCCCCAGCCTCGGCTCATGGATGCTGTACGGCCTCGGCAGCGAGACGGAGGATTTGCCCGGTTACGTCGTCCTCTGTCCGGGGCGGCCCGTGCGGTTTTCAGAGCTTTGGTCCAGCGGCTTTCTCCCCGGCGAATATCAAGGGACCTACATCAACCATTCCGACCTCGATGTTCGCAAAATGCTGCCGAACATTCAGAGCGACGGCATGTCCCCCGCCCAGCAGCGGCGGCAACTCGACCTGCTGAAGAAGCTGAACACGCAGCACCTCGCCCAGCACGTCGGCGAATCCGCGCTGGAAACCCGCATCCGCTCGATGGAGACCGCGTTCCGGATGCAGTTCGCCGCCTCGGAAGCCTTCGACCTCGCCCCCGAGAGTCCCCGCGTCCGCGAGGAGTACGGCACCTCGCACTTCGCCAATTCCTGCCTCATGGCCCGCCGCCTCGTCGAGCGCGGCGTGCGGCTGGTGCAGGTGTATTACGGCAACGGCCAGCCGTGGGACACGCACTCGGGGCACGACAAGACCACGCGCACGCTCGCCGCCGACATCGACCGCCCCACCGCCGCCCTCCTCGCCGACCTCAAGAGCCGCGGCCTGCTGGAAGACACGCTCGTGATCTGGGGTGGCGAATTCGGCCGCACCAGCACGTCCGAAGGGGGGGACGGCCGGGACCACAACCACTGGGGCTTCACCACCTGGCTCGCCGGCGGCGGCGTCCGCGGCGGCATGGCCCACGGCGCCACCGACGACTTCGGCTTCCGGGCGGTGCAGGACAAGGTCCACGTCCACGACCTCCACGCCACCATCCTCCACCTCCTCGGCCTCGACCACGAACGGCTCACATTCCGCCACGCGGGGAGGGATTATCGACTGACGGATGTTTATGGGCGGGTGGTGAGGGAGATTTTGGCGTAGGGTCCGATGCTGAGAATGGTATGGGCGGAGAATTTGGACCCCGTCCGCCCGATCCCATTTTCCTTCTCTTCGGATAGGAAAGGGGTGCGCAGTCCGGTAAACTGTTCGTGGATTGCACCTTTAAGGAGACGCCAATGAACCGTCGAACACTCCTCGCCATTCTCCCAAGTCTTCTTACGGTAATGGCTTGGGCAGACAAGGAACACAGCGACATCACAGGCGAAGTCGGCGACGATCACGGCAATGTGTCATGGAAGTCGAGCGTCGAGCAGTCCAAAGGGTTTTGGGAGTACTACTACGAAGCGAAGAATCGTAGCCAGAATCTAAACTGCCGGGTGAATTGGGTGGTTCCTAAGCAGAATTGGCTAATCCCTCCCTTGGAAACAGGCTATTCCCGGACGAGTCTTACGGGAAAACCAATCGAGTACGATGGCGAGTTTCGTTATAACGGCGGACCAGCGGCTGGCGAAGGTGTCACAAAGACTGCCGTTTGGATGGACCATGATCCAAAATCAAAAGGCACAAAGACGACCGCCACAATCTTTGTCGACTTTGAGGGAAAAATGTACGCAGTTGATTTAGAGGCAAGTTCTCAAATTGATGGCGATATTGTCAATTATAAATTAATTCTTAAACCGGCCGAACGAACAGTAGGACGATATGAACGGAATTTGGAAAAGTTATTTCCGAATTGTCAAGTTCAATGGATTTCTATGAAATCAGCGGCTATTAAGCGCAAGGACTTGGTTACTTATAAATCTGGAAAATATAATGAAGAGTTTGATATCGTACAGCTAGATAAGGGGAGGGAATCGCATAGCTTTGACGCCTTCGTCAGCATCAAGGGACTTGGAGAACCTACGGTATCCAGGGGTGTCCTTCGCTTTTTTGTCGGCGAAAGGGAGGACAAGAAAGTGTTATGTGAAGTTGGAGTGCCAGCAATTATTCCAAAGGCGAAATAATTCTGTGTCCTCAGAACCGGCAAGTTCTCCGTCGCAATGGCGCAAGCTGCCGAGCTGGGTAGACTTCGTGGCGCTGGTGTTGACGGTCCTTCTCAAAGTCGCAACGAGACTTGATGTTTTCCAGCGATTGCTCCCGCTTCCCAAAGAACACGAATTAATAGCGTGGATTTTCACGATTGCATTCATTTTGGCGGGACTCTGGTTTGGAATCGAGATTCGATCTTCCCGTGTCGATAGTCGGGTCGCTTACATTAACCTGTGGATTGTTGTCAGCTTGTTCAGCGGCTTTATACTCTTTCCAGCACTCTTTTGGTTCGTTGAACAAGGTTGGAAGAGCCTTCCCATAGTTGTGGCCGACCCTGTTTACAAGTGGGGCGTTCCTGTTGCTTACGCCTGCACGTTTGGAGCAGTTGCCGTCGCATTCTCGTTGATTCTCCACAGAATAGCGCGATGGCTTGGATTCGCCGTCGGACCGGCGGGAAACTGACAGTCGAAGGGGGCGAGCAACTTGATACTTCCCGATTCTCATTCTCCCTCGGACAGCCAGTCTCAAGTCGGACGAATTCACGGAAACAATTTCCCCGCGAATTTGCGGGTGGCCGTGTGGCGTCCCGTTTGAGGACGCTTACCGCGCACGTACTCGGCGCGGTCTCGCGACGTTGTTACAGGAGGCTGGAAGAATCTTCCGAATTCTGACTGCCGAGGGCTTGCCAGTGCCAATAGGATTAGTGTATACTTGTACAAATCGCGACGAAGCTGCGCGGTGTTATCGCCAGCGGGCTTCGCTCGGGGCCAAGGAAGGTGTGATCTTTTCCAATTCGGTTGTGGGCAAAAAGCTCTCGCGCGGAGATCGCTGATTCTCCTCCCTCGCTTGCGCTTCGGGTTAGTGGAGGGATGGGAGGAAACGGGACTGGAATCCCATCCTACGCTGGAGTACTTTCGAGGGGATCGGGCCACCAGGGTGATGAATTGGAGGAGCGCCAATTCATCACAGACCCCTGTTCTGCATGCCGTAGGGGGTGATGAATCGGGGGGTGTCTAATTCATCAGGGAGCTCGCGAGTGGAGATTGAGCATGCGAATGCCCTCACCCGGCCTCTTCCAGAGGGAGAGGGGGGGCTTAAGAGGTGCTGATGAAAGGTTATACGAGTTTTGAAGATATGTTACGTAAGGCATTGCGGGGAAACCGCTTGCGGCGAAAATGGAACTGCAAGAAGAGGTTATAAAATCACTAGCCTGACGCGCTAGCGAGGATTCTGGACGTGGAAGCGTGCTAGAGACGGCGACCCGCATTACCCTCGCTCGCGCGTCGGGCTAGTTTGGGGTCTTCCCCAGATTGCCTCAGCCTCCTGGGCATCCGATATTGATGCGGTCGTGAATCTCTCCAGAAACGTCCTCCTCTCCCTGACCATTATGTATCGCCACCTCCTCGCTTCCGCGTTCGTGCTGACGACGTTTATTGCCAGTTTTTCACCTCTTGGGGCCGCGGAGATTGCCATCCTCACGGAGAAGAACTGGGACGAGTTCGTGCCCAAGGGCAAAGAGGTGGACTGCATCTACGGGGACTATGTCCTGCGGAACGACAAGATCGTGGCCGTCATCGCCCAGCCGCTGGCGACGCGGAACGCGAATATGACGGTTCGGGGGGTGGGGGGAATGATCATCGACCTGACGCAGCGGCAGGCGCAGAACGACCAGCTTAGTGCGTATTACGCGGGGGAGGGAAATATCAGTTCCATTCTTCCAAGACGCTCACCATCACTGTCGATGACCAGGAAGTGAAGCTCGACGCAAATGGTGTTTCCGTAGCCAAGGGAAAGAAGATCGGCTGGTCGTGCGACGCGGAGCCCGTGAAGGGAAAGCCTGAGGTGACGCTGCAATACATGATGACGGATGAAGCCGATGCGATTGTGGTGCTGACGATGCTGCTGAACAAATCGGCGGAGCCGATGACGGAGGAACTCGTGGACTCCATCCGGGCCGATCGGACGTTCACGCTGGCGACCGACCCCGCGCTCCATTTGCTGCTGGCCGAGGATGACTGGTTCCGGCAGTCGTACGGCATCATCATGGACGAGCGGCTTCCCGTGCAGCCCGGCGGGAAGGGAAATCTGTTTGAACTGCAGAAAGATGGGTCTAACAAGCTGGTCATTGAGCCAAGAAACTTCGCGATGGTGTTGCGAACCGTCTTCGCCAGCGCCAGCAGCCTGGGTGTGCGGGGCCAGGCCACGGAATCCTTTGGCAAGATCGGTAAGCCGGTGAAAATTGAAGTTCGCGACTCGGGGGGACCGGTCGGACATGCCAAGGTGACCCTGCTCGGCGAGGATGGAAAGCCGGTGGGAACGGCGCGGTCGGACAAGGAAGGAATCGTGCGATTTCTGACGATGCCGATCAAAGGTTCGCTTACCGTGGAGGCCATTGGCCGCCCCATTGAGAAGACGGAGCTACGGGAGTTTGGCAAGGAAGAAATGACAAATGTCACGCTGGAAATGGAGCCCGCCGGCTATGTGAAAGGAAAGGTCAGCGACGACGGCGGCATACCCATTCCCTGCAAAGTCGCCTTCTATGGCCAGGAAGGAACAGCCGATCCCAATTTCGGGCCAGAAAGCAGCGATACCGCAGTGAAGAATCTGGTCTACGCCGTTAGCGGCAGCTTTACGCAGGCGGTGCTGCCGGGGAAGTATGAAGTAGTCGTGAGCTACGGGCCGGAATACGACATTTCGGTGCAGCAGATCACGGTGGAAAAGGGAAAGTCCACCGCTCTATCCGCCGAGCTTAAACATTCCGTCAACACCGCCGGCTGGGTAAGCAGTGATTTCCACAGCCACAGCAGCCCGTCGGGGGACAATACCAGCAGCCAGTTTGGCCGCGTGCAGAACCTGATTTGCGAGCACATCGAATTCGGTCCCTGCACCGAACACAACCGGATTGACACCTATGTTCCCCACCTAAAAACCCTCAAGGCCGAACATCTGATGGCGACTTGCACCGGCATGGAACTGACCGGCGGGCCGCTGCCGGTGAATCATCAGAATACCTTTCCGCTCCTCTTCAAACCGCGGACTCAGGACGGCGGTGCTCCGGTCACCGACCAGAATCCGGAAGTGCAAATCGAACGGCTGGCGCTGTGGGACAACAAGTCCGACAAACTAATGCAGATGAACCACCCCAATCTGCCGCAGATTCTGGGGGACAAGGATCTGGACGGCAAACCGGACGGGGGCTTCAAGAAGATGTTCGGCTTTGTGGACGTGATCGAGGTCCACCCGCCGCACACGATTTTCCGCAATGAAAAGGACGCCAAGGGGGATCCGATCCGGAACACGATTCTGAACTGGATGCAGATGCTCAACCTGGGCTACCGCATCAGTGGCGTCATCAATACCGACGCCCACTACAACTACCACGGCAGCGGCGGCTTTCGGAACTACATCCTGAGCAAGTCGGACGACCCGGCCAAGATCGACACGATGGAGATGGTCCACAATTCCGAGAAGGGGCACGTCGTCGTCAGCAGCGGGCCGTTTATGGAAGTGAGCCTGACCCCGATGAATGCCGATCGTGCCAAGCGCAGCATCCCCGGTGACGATGTCGCCATCAAGGACGGCAAGTGCGACCTGCGCATCCGCGTGCAGTGCCCGAATTGGCTCGACGTGAATCGCGTGCAGGTGTTTCTCAACGGCCGGCCCGAAAAGACGCTGAACTTCACGCGGCGGACGACTCCCGACCGGTTCAAGAATGACGTCGTGAAGTTCGAAGCTTCGTTGCCGCTCGAACTCAAGTCCGACACGCACATCATCGTCGCCACGATCCAGGAGGACGGCAAAGTGGGCCGCGTGATGGGAGAGCAGTGGGGGAACATGCCTCCCACAGCCGTCGCCAATCCCATCTTTGTGGACGTCGATGGTGGCGGCTTCAAAGCGAACGGCGATTTGCTCGATGCTCCACTGCCGATCAAGTAGCCGGCACACTCCGTGTGCAGGCAGGCGGCAGAATATTTCCAAAAATCTGTCGCCCGGCCCCTTGAAATTGCCAATACCGCATGGTATACTTTATGACACTATATGGGACGACTCTTCGCAATTTGCGGCGGATGCCCTGTAGTGGTTCTTTGGCAACGTGGTTGTGATTATCGAGAAGAGGTGGGATTAGTCTGCGCAGCGGGGATTTCAAAGCGCAGCGCAAGCAGAGGGCATAGCTGGGGAAAATTTCCAAGCAGGAGGAGTCCACAGATTTCGCAGATTAACGCAGATGAAAAAATCCTGCTGCCGAAATCCAATCTGCGGCCATCTGCGTAATCTGTGGACTCTTCAATGTCTTATGTTGGAATGGGCGGACGATTATTCCGGCCGTTTGCCGCCAATGAAGTCGGAGACGCTGCTGGCCTTTTGTGGCCTCTCATCCTCTTCGTTTCCCCAGGCCCAGAAGGCCTTTTTCACCGGTTGTTTCGTGTTGCTATTGGCCATTCGATGGAAGCTTGAGTTGGAGCCGGTAATAACCAACTCTTCCTCTTGCTGCGGCTTGGCTCGCCAGGGAGTGAGGGTGGATTTAGTTTTGGTCCAGGTGCTCTTGGTGCCGCTGGATACTCGATTCCACATCGAGGGCTTGGCTTCTACCGGCTTCTCTACTTTGCTAGACGAGCCCGACCATTGCCAACTGTCGTCTTGGCTGCCAATGTTCGCAGGGTGGGAGTCCCGCTTCTTGAAGGGATTGAGATTGGGGACACGCGGCATTTTCGGCATGCTTGGCATGGAGGGCATGCTCGGCATACTTGGTTTCCACCATTCCGCGTGGGCAGAGGGAGCGAACACTAAGGCAAAAATCAGGCTCAAAGCGAGCAGCCGCGGCAGTTTCACAGCAGATACTCCTGGAATTTTGGGAGGAAACGAGGTGACTCGCGGTATACGTCGCAAAAACGGCCAGGCGCGTCTAGAGCAACTGAAGGCTTTTTCGTTCCCCCGCCATGTTTCTCCTGTGAACTCGCGGATAACCTTGCGGTTAGGAATGCAGGATTTACGAGGAGAGGAACTATCATGCGGGCACTTGTGACTGGGGCGACTGGTTTTGTTGGAGATCGGCTGCTAGCTCACCTACAAGAGCCGGTTGTCCTGAGCCGCGATGGGGCCAAGGCGGAGAAGGACCTGGCGAAGTTTGGAGTCCGGGCTTTTTCCTGGAATCCCACGAAGGAACCGTCTCCGGCGGAGGCATTTGCGGGAATCGACACGGTTTTTCATTTGGCGGGAGAATCCGTCGCTTCCGGCCGCTGGACGAGTGCCAAAAAAATCCGGATGCGGGAAAGCCGAATCGCCGGCACCCGGAATTTGGTGGCGACCCTGGCCGCTCTTCCCGTCAAACCGAAGGTGTTCGTGAGCGCATCCGCCGTCGGCTACTACGGTGACCGCGGCGACGAAATCCTGGATGAGTCGGCTTCCCCAGCCGGCGATTATTTGGCGGAACTTTGCCAGGGTTGGGAGCGCGAAGCCTTGGCGGCGAAGGCATATGGCATCCGCGTCGTCACGATTCGCATTGGGATTGTGCTTGGACCGAAGGGGGGAGCGCTGGCCAAGATGCTCACCCCGTTCTATCTCGGGGCCGGCGCTCCTCTCGGCAGCGGCAAGCAGTACATGCCGTGGATTCATCTCGAGGACCTTGTCCGGATGATGCTCTTCGCAGCCGAACATGAGAATGTCCACGGTGCATTGAATGGCACCGCTCCCAGCCCGGTAACCAACCGCGAATTCACCAAGACCCTCGGCCGCGCCATCCATCGCCCCACTTTTATGCCGCCGGTCCCCGGATTCATGCTCAAAATCATGTTCGGTGAGTTCGGCTCGATCTTGCTCAATTCTCAGCGGGCCATCCCCAAGGCGGCGGAACAAGCGGGATTCAAGTTTGAATATCCGCAACTGGAATCGGCACTCCAGAAAATTTTTCAGCACTCGTAGCGAGTCATGGCCAAGACCTACACCCTGGAACGAACGCAGCTCATCCCCCAGCCGCTCCGCGAAGTCTTTCCGTTTTTTTCGGATGCCAAGAATCTGGAAGCGATTACACCGCCGTTCCTGCAATTCAAAATCCTCACGCCGGGGCGAATCCCCATGCAAGTCGGTACGCTCATTGACTATCGGATTCGGCTTCTTGGCATCCCGATGTACTGGCGGACAAAGATTGAAACCTTCGAGCCGCCGCTGCGGTTCAGCGACACGCAGGTTCGCGGCCCCTATCGATTGTGGCATCACACGCATGAATTTGTGGAGACCACGGAAGGGACGCTGATGACCGATTTGGTTCGCTATCAAATGCCCTTCGGGCCGCTCGGCACTCTCGTCCATGCAATCTGGACGCGGCGCACGCTGGAGCGGATTTTTGATTACCGATTTCAGAAAGTGGCCGAGTTGCTAGGAGCAAGCAAGGCGGCGGGCTGATAGCTGGCGCACAACCCTGCCTCCTGCTCCGCTACCGGCGCTGCTACGATGAAGAATCGCCCCCTCACCGCCGCGCGCCTATGCCCGACGAACGTTCACCCATCGAATACACGCAGACGCAGTCCCCGGCAGATGAGGCGCGGTCCAAGGATCTGAGCCTCCAGCGGACACGTCCGCCGACGGATATTCCGGAATACCAGGTTCAGCAGTTCTTAGGAGCGGGGGCCTACGGCGAAGTCTGGGCCGGGCTCGACAGGAACACGGGCCGCAAAGTTGCGATTAAGTATTATGCCCATCGCCGGGGGGTGGACTGGTCGCTCCTCTCTCGCGAGGTGGAAAAGCTGGTCTTTCTGTCCGCGGATCGCTATGTGGTGCAACTTCTCGAGGTCGGCTGGGACGCTGATCCGCCGTACTATGTGATGGAGTTCATCGAGAACGGCTCTCTCGAGGACAAACTTCAGCGCGAGGGGACTTTTTCGCCAGCAGACGCCACGGAGATGTTTCGTGAAATCGGCATCGGTCTGGTTCATGCTCACGGCCGCGGCGTGCTCCACTGCGATCTCAAGCCGGCCAACGTCTTGATTGATCAAGATGGCCGGCCGCGGCTCGCCGATTTTGGCCAATCCCGTCTGTCCCACGAGCAAAAGCCGGCGCTCGGAACGCTGTTTTACATGGCTCCTGAACAAGCCGACATGCAAGCGGTGCCGGATGCCCGCTGGGACGTTTATGCTCTTGGAGCAATCTTCTACTGCCTTCTCATCGGCCGCCCCCCACATCGGCACGACCATTCCGTCAGCCACATCGAAACCGCCACTGACCTGGAAGACCGGCTAGCCCGCTATCGGCAGATCATTCAAGAAGCGCCTGTTCCGCAGGAACACCGCCGCATCCGCGGGGTCGACGCCCGTCTGGCGGAAGTCATCGAGCGTTGTCTGGCTCCCAACCCGGAGAACCGCTTTGCGAACGTGCAGGAAGTACTCGACGCGCTAGTCAATCGCGAACGAGCGCTGGCACGTCAGAAAATGATGGCGATTGGGCTCGTTGGCCCGCTGCTTGTGTTGTTGGTCGCAGGGATGTTTAGCTGGCAGGGATATCAAGGGGCGGTGGGCGATACGGAAGTGGGTTACCGGACCTACGCCCGCGAAAACAATCAGTTCGCCGCTCGTCTGGCCGCCGAAAAAGTCACCAGCGAGATCGGCAAGTATTTTATCATCGTACGGAGCGAAGCTCTGGAACCAGAAATGCGGAGCAAGTTGGAGCCGCTACTCGTGCCTCCTGGGCTGACGGAGCTTTCGCAACTGATGCAGAAAATGCAAGACCCAAAGACCGGTTCCGACGAAAGGAACAAGGCGAAGGCGGATTTTCTGGCTCATCGGCAGCGGCAGAAACTCAATCAATATCTGCAGGATCGACTTAACATTTATCTGAGTGCCCTGAAAGACGACAAGAATGCGCCGAAATTTGCCAGCGTGTTTGTGATCGACCGTTGGGGAAACCAGCTTGCGGTGGCGTTCGACGATCCCCAAACCCCACCCACCACCATCGGCCTCAACGTCGCCCACCGCAGCTATTTCCACGGCGGAGTGGCCGAAATCCAAGAAAGCCCCCATCCTCCAGAGGCCGGCGAGGTTTTCCACATTCGGCAAACTCAGCTTTCGGCAATTTTTAAGAGCAGCAGCCAAAAGACTTGGAAAGTGGCCTTTTCGACTCCGATATATCGAGGTGAGGGCCACGACGAGTTCATTGGCGTCCTCGTCTATACCATTAATGTCGGCGACTTTGTGTTTTTCCGCGAGGAGAACAAAGTTGTGGCCAATCAATTTGCTGTCCTTGTTGACGGCCGTCCAGCCGCCACGCGAGGGTCAATTCTGCAGCATCCCCTGTTAACGAGCATTACCGAGAAAGGTAATAAACCTCCCGAGGAACTGCTCTCGATGCGCGTCCCAGAAGAGTTTTTGGAGAGGGACGTGGATAAACTCTACGCGGACCCGCTGGGAAAGCATGAGTTGGGAAGGGAATTTGCCAAAGACTATATTGTCGCCGTAGCGCCTGTTCGCGCCCCCAGTGTCCCCGGCGTTGCGCACGATCCTGACACCGAAGACACTGGTCTCGATGTGCTGGTCCAAAGCGAGTACGACAAGGTCATTGCCCCAGTTCGGGAACTCAGCGCGCGCCTGTTGCGGAATATTGTCTTGATGCTGGCGGTTGTGGTCCTCGCCGGGATTGGTGTTTGGGCGCTCGCCCTGCGCGTGTTCCGCGATCCCAAGCGGCCTCCTTTAGCATTGCCCGACGGAAATGAGCCAACGCCATTGCATCGAATGGCGACGATTGAAGCACCGCGTTAGTTGGGGCAAGCATGCACATCGACACCCAGGACACCGTCGCGGCGATTGCCTCCGCAGCCGCTGGCGCATTTCGCGGCATCGTGCGGATCAGCGGACCTGATTGTTTGCAATGTGTCGAGCGTTGTCTTGAGCCGGACAACGCTGACATGCCCGTGCGAATCATCAAAGTTCCATCGCTCGTAACCGGTCGCCTCTGGCTTCCCGACTTGGAAGCTTTCCTTCCCGCCACTCTCTATCTCTGGCCAGGGAACCGCAGCTATACGCGGCAGCCGACGGCGGAGGTGCACACGATCGGTTCGCCGCCACTGCTCGAAGCGGTGCTGGCGAAAGTTTGCCGCCACGGAGCACGGCTGGCGCGGCCGGGGGAATTCACCCTCCGAGCATTTCTGGCGGGACGGCTTGATTTGACGCAGGCGGAGGCGGTGCTGGGGGTGATCGACGCGGGGAGCGAGCAGCAGTTGAAAACGGCCTTGTCACAACTGGCCGGCGGAATCGCGGGGCCGCTTGCCGCGGTGCGCGGACGCTTGCTGGACCTCTTGGCGCATTTGGAAGCCGGCCTCGACTTCGTGGATGAGGACATCGAGTTCATTTCTCGGGAAGAACTGCTGAAGGAACTTTCGACTGCTGCGGAACAGGTGGAGCAGGTTGCCGGTCAATTGCGATCCCGTGGCGATGCGAACACGGTCCCCCGGGTCGTGCTGTGCGGTCTTCCCAACGCGGGCAAAAGCAGCCTGCTCAACGCACTGGCGGGAGAAGAGGCGGCCCTGGTTTCCAGCGTGGCAGGGACGACTCGAGATTTCGTTTCGCGGCGTGCTTGCTGGTTTGGAGTGGAGTTGGAACTGACTGATACGGCGGGCGTTGACGACGGCAATGACGATCCGATTGCCAACGAATCACAAATCACCGCTCAGGCTCAAACAAATAGCTGCAACCTGCGGCTCTGGTGCGTGGACGCTGGAACAATTCGAGACGCGGCTGCGCCAATTGCGGTGTCATTGACTCCCGAACTGCACCTTCTGACCAAGTGCGATATTCTGGACGGAGAACAGAGCGAAAAAAGCACCTTCTTTCGCACCAGCAGCCGGTCGGGAGAAGGAATTGCGGAACTTCGCCGCCGCATCGCCAGTATGCTTTCATCCCGCCCTGGTGACGCTATGGCCAGCACCGCGTCTCGCTGCCAGGAAAGTTTGTCTTTGGCCGCGAAATCTCTGCGGCGGGCAATCACCGCGGCCGAGGAACAAACGGGGGAAGAATTCGTGTCCGCGGAAGTCCGCGCTGCCCTCGACGATCTCGGCCGCGTCCTCGGTGCCGTTTACACCGAGGACATTCTGGACCGCATCTTCAGCAGATTCTGCATCGGCAAATAAGCGGACTACCGCTTGCCGGCATATTCCGCGCTGAAGAACTTCTTGCTGTCGGCAACAGTCGGCTTGATGGTGCGCGAGCCTTCGTGCCAGTTGGCGGGGCAGACTTCGCCATTCTTTTCGAAATACTGCAGGGCCTGCACCATCCGCAGGGCTTCGTCCACGCTGCGACCGAGGGGCAGATCGTTGACCACTTGGTGGCGAACAACCCCTTGCTTGTCAATCAAGAACAAGCCGCGGAGCGCGACGCTCTCGTCAAACAGCACGTCGTAGCTGCGGGCGATGGACTTGTTGAGGTCTGCGACAAGCGGGTAGTCGAGGTTTCCGAGACCCCCTTCAGTGCGGGGCTGATTCCGCCAAGCGAGGTGGCTGAACTTGCTGTCGATGGAGACACCTAAGATTTGCACGTTGAGACTGGCGAATTCCTCGTGGCGGTCCGAGAAAGCGATGATTTCTGTCGGGCAGACGAACGTGAAATCGAGCGGGTAGAAGAACAGCAGGACATATTTACCCTTGAAGTCCTCCAAGCTGATCTGCTTGAAGCTGCCATCGGGCATCACGGCATCCGCCTTGAAGCTGGGCGCGGGCTGAGTAACGAGAACGCTCATGAAAGTAACTCCTAAGTCGTAAGGCGAAATTTCGATTGAAGACAAGTAGCTCTGACAATTCACCTTAGCGACCGCGGCGCGAAGCTGGCAAGGGGACGAAGCGGCTGTCGCCTTACCTCGCCCCCTACTTCACATACTTCGGCTGATAGAGTTGCACCTCCAGGTCGCCCGGCATCTTGAAGTAGGTGACGAAGCCAAACCCGTGGTCAGCCACTTCCTTGGTGAACTCGACACCCTTGGCCTGAAGCTCGGCGACGGTTTTGTGAATGTCGTCACAGTAGAAAGAAATGTCGTGAGTGCCGCTGGCCGACCCCTGGGCCGGGTCCGCGGGATGTACACCCATGTCCGCCTCGGGCAGATTAAAGATCAGCCAGCCTTCCCCCACGTCCGTGAAGGAAAAGCCAAGTTTGTCCCGGATAAACGCTCGAAGGGCCTCCGCCTCCGAGGAATAGAACATCGTGTGAACGCCTTTGATCATGCTCGATTCCGTTAGGGTTCGTTTTTGGCAATTCGCGTCCTCCTCTGATTGGCGGTGACCTCTTCAATCACCGGCTCAAGTTCGGCGGCCAAGGCCGGATCGACTCGCTTCATGAGAAACCCAATATCCTTGAGCTTCGCCACACTCTGCGGTGGGGCGAGCTTGATCTCCGCCACAATCGCCTTGGCCAGGGGCAGATTGAGTTGATCGAGCGATTGAATCCCTGCCAGCGAAGCGAGTTGCTTGCCGCGAGCATCCGTGACGACGAACGCCGGAGACCCCTGCGTCGTCAGCTTGAACGGCTCTTGTTTCAGACGCTTGGAAAGCGCGGGCATTTCCCTCTGCGGCAGCATAATCACCACGCAGTGCCGCATGAGTCCCACCAGGACCGGATTGCGGTGCTCCTTAGAATTGAGCCAGGCGAGCCACTGTTCTTTGAACGCGGAATTCTCCCGCGCGTCATGCAGGATGAAGAGCATGGGACGATTCTCCTCCTCCGCATACTGCAGGCCCTGCTCCGCCAACTCCACATTCGGCGTGCTGCTCACCCGCTCCCCCAAAATCTGCTCAAAGACATAGGTATAAATGTCTTCCAGCGGTGCCAGCGGCTTCTCCGTCAGCAGCTGATGCACCTTCTGCGGCTGCGTTCCGACCAGGCGGGACAAGTTACCCCACATAGTGGCGACAACATTGTTCCTGCCATTCGCCGGTCCGCCTCGGTTCGCTTGTACCGATTGAGGAAGCTCGCCTAGCTCCCCTTGATGAGCCAGCGACAGCTCGCGTTGCTGAAGCCCTAAGCCACTCTTTTTCTTTGCCTTGTCCCAAGCGGCCAGCGCCCAATTCGCTTCCTTGAGCAGCTCCTCAGCGCCGACGGGACCAATTACTACATGGATCACCCGCCCTTCCGGCGTGCAGAAGTAGCTGGCAACATTCCCACCTTGCTTGACAATCGTGCCGTTGACATTGGTCGCAATGAAGTCACCGACTTGTTGATGTGCGGCCACAAACTTCTTTGCAAATAGCTCGCCTACGCGAGGGTCCGACAGAGCGCCCGCCCTGTATGCACTGGCGTTGTTTCAGGTAAAGCCCGGCATCTCGAAATTGCCGGAGACATGAATCAGAAAGACCAGCTTCTCTTCATCCTCGGCATGCTGGCTGGCTTCGGCTACCGATTCAGCCCAAGTGAGAGCCGTGTTGAGCTTGCGATCTTGGAACTTCTTCTCCTGCTCGCAAACTTGGGTGGTTGCCTGCGGTTTGATCGTCAGGACTTTGCCTTCAATGGAAATGGGAGACGTCTCCGGCGCGGCAGCTAGAGGAGCCGGTGGATTGGCTTCAGCGGTTTCCTCGCTGGGGTTTCTTGCTGCCACCTGTTGTTCCGCAGGTTGCTTCGACGATGCTGGTTGAAAAGCAGAAACAGCAGCCGTAGCAGAATTTTCCGCGATCGTCGACAGTTGCGGCGGCTCAGGCGCGACCACCAATTCGGGCGGATTGCTCTCTTCGTCATTCACCGTTCCCGCTGCCGAAAAAGTAGGTACCTTTTCCAAAGGCTGCCTCTCCGAAGTGAGGGGAGCGACGGCAGCGACTGATTCCACCGCGACATTCTCGCTGGGAGCAATCGGCCTCAGGACCCGTCCACTGATGACCCCCAGCAAGAGCAGCGTCAATCCACAAGCAACCAATGCCAGGCGATCATTCCAACGCCAAAGGCAGGATTTTTCCTCCGCAGGCAACGTGAAGTTCACCACGGGTGGTGGAACAGGGGGCGGCGGCAGCAGTGGCGGCGGAGGGGGGAAAGCAGATTCAGCCGAAAGTAAATCGGTATCCATAGGTCACCTGTAATGTCCGCAAAACTCGATGCCCCCACCAAGCCTTGGAATACCTTCACGGTAGCGGATTGGCAAGTGCAGCGTCAAGCGATTCTGAGATATTCTTCTACTGGCTCCCAAGCCTTCAAAGCGGACCAGCGCAAGCTGGCCGGTGAGTCCTAACCGGGAAGCGTTCTTTTTCGCCGGTGCCACATAACCGGCCAGCTTGCGCTGGTCCGCTTCGGCTCGTTGGATTTTCCTCACCACCCCTCCGGATTCACCACGACTGGGCACTTCAGCTTGATCACGCCCATGGTGTCCAGCGGATTCCGGCGGTCGCACGGGATGTCTCGGTCGATATAGATCATGTATGGATACCCTCGCTCCATCCACAAACGGGGCGACATCTTGATCGGATCGGGAATCCCCGTAGCCATGTCCGTCGTCGCCGGCGGCAGGCCAAACTTCAGGCAGTGATAATCGAGGGCCTCCTGGCGGAACGAATCCTCCCAGCGGTATTTAGGTTCAGGAGTAGGGTGCATGAGGCTCTGCGAAATGCACGCGGGTTTCGAGGGCTCGGCGCGGGTCGCAGGCCTCGCCGAAACGCCCGACCGCTGGTCTCCTGCCGCTATTCCCGCCTCAGCCGCCAGGAGACCTGCGGTCGAGCCCAAGGGCGGGGTCGGGAGACCCGCGCCCAACTTCGGCTGCTCTAGATTCACCTGATTCACGCTTTGAAAATCAGCCGGGCGTGGATCAGGCAGGTCGCCAGAAGGTGTTTTCGGGACTGGACTTGCGACCGGTGAATCAGGCGAAGCTTGATTCACTAGGGGGCTCGGAGAGGCGATTCTAGATTCATCCAAAACACGCGGCTGGGCGCGGGTCTCTGACCCCGCCGCAATGTCCGACCGAAGGTCTCCTCGTTCCCCGCTGGCCGGGAGACCTGCGGTCAAGCCGTGGGCGGGGTCGGGAGACCCGCGCCCAACTTGGTGTACCGCTGCCAGC
>JBJXFF010000183.1:0-25707 GCA_046153945.1 Pirellulaceae bacterium | reverse complement strand
GCTGGCAGCTTGTCCCACGAGATCCGCCGTGAATACTATAACCTCAGTCGTCGCCGTAACTCTGGCCATTCTGTTTTCCTCGGCGACAGGATTCGCTGCCGATGCTACTCCCTACGTCCGCCTCGCCACCGGCGTCAGCGGGCATGTTCATCCTGCTGCTTGCGTGACGAAGAAGGGGACGGTGCTGGTCATCTTCGGCCAGCAGGAGTACATCGATCTACGCATCACGCGCTCCGACGACGGCGGCAAGACCTGGACCGAGCCGGCCAAATATGGCCCGACGCAAAAGGTTGATATTTATCCGGGCTCGCTGACGACTCTCTCGGATGGCCGCATTTTGCATGTGTGGAATGTCTGGTATCCAGACAAGGATGCCCAAGGGGGCAAGTCCCGCTTCTCCCAATTCTCTCTAAGCGATGACGACGGTCTCACCTGGAACGAGCCAAAAAGCCTGGCAAAGCCCAAGACGCCCGAACCCCACAGCGTGTTGCGGCATCCGATTGCTGAACTGGCTGCAGACCAATGGCTCTTTCCGCTGATGGACCGGACCATCGTTTACAATGCCAAGACCGGCGAAGAAAAGCCCTTCGGCGACAGTCGCAATCACGGCCTGGTTCCTATCGTTAAGACGGCCAAGGGAACACTCGTCAGCGGCCTCGGCCTTCGCTCCAAAGATGGCGGCAAAACGTGGGAAGAAGTCTCTCCCTTTCCAAAGATTAACACGGACGGCTGGCGGTACGACTTGATGACGGCGGATAACGGCTGGCTAGTGGCAGGCGAAGTGATCGGGCCAGGAGTCGGTGGAGACAAGTGGCGGTTCGTCGTTTCTCGCGACGACGGCAAATCGTGGGACTTTGAACATACTCGCGAATTCTACAACCCGGGCCGCCCCATCGGCGGTCGAGCCTGCCCCAAGACCGTGCAACTCGACAAGGATACTTTGGGCACCGTCTTCTATGACGTAGATGAAAAGCAGCCGGGCGGCTCGGGGGTTTTCTTCCTGCGCACACCGCTGAATAACCTTTAATGCTGATGCTGGGACTCCAACTTCCTTCCTGAACTTGACTTCCGCCAGCTATAATGAGCCGGCATCCTTTGAACCTGATCCGCCTTGAGCATTCCAGCCAGAAACTGCCCGCTAAATCCAATGTCACACTCTCTTCGACTCACCGTCTCCGCTCTGCTCGTGTCGGCTGGATTGTTGCTTGCAAACAATCGGGCGAACGCCGACGAACCGCTCGGCCTCGTCAAGGAACAACCCGCCAGCGGCCGGTTTGTGAAGACTGAGAAAGGTTTTATGGTCCCTTACAAGGGAACCATCCCCGGCACCAAGATTACGTTCGAGATGCAGCCGATTCCCGGCGGCAAGATCAAGCTCGGCAGCCCGGAAGGGGAAGCGGGGCACGCCAAAGGTGAATCGCCGCAAGTGGAAATTGAAATTGAGCCGTTCTGGATCGGGGCCTACGAAGTGACCTGGGCCGAATACAAGCAATACATGTCGATGAACGACAAGTTCAAGAAACTTGCCGATGCCAAATTGATGATCCTCAAGGACGCGGACAAATCGACCATCGTCACCGCCCCCTCGAACCTCTACGATCCGACCTTCACCTTCCAATTCGGCGAAGACCCCCGCCAGCCGGCCCTCAGCATGAGCCAGTTTGCCGCCCGGCAGTACACCAAGTGGCTCAGCGGCATTACGGGGGAAACCTACCGGCTGCCGAGCGAGGCGGAATGGGAACGCGCGGCCCGGGCGGGGACGGCAACGCCGTATTTCTTCGGCAAGGATGGGACCGAGCTGAAAGATTACGCCTGGTTCATGGACAACGCCGAGGAGAAAACGCACAAGGTGGGGCTGAAGAAGCCGAGTCCGTGGGGACTGCACGACATTTACGGCAACGTGGCGGAATGGACGCTCGATGAATTCACCGAAGGGGGCTACGCCAATCTGGCCGAAAAGAAACGGGGAATCGACGCCGTGCAGTGGCCGACGAAACTCTTCCCCCGCACCATGCGTGGCGGCAGTTGGGACGACGACGGTGCCGGCTGTCGCAGCGCTGCCCGGCGGGGCTCGCACGACGATAATTACCGGACGACCGACCCGAACTTTCCCAAAAGCCCCTGGTGGTTCACCGACGGCCACGGCATTGCGGTCGGCATGCGGATTACCCGTCCGCTCAATGATCCGCCGAAGGAGTTGCTCCCCAAGTACTGGGACCCCGATACCGAAAGCACTTTTGCCGATCTCGACAACCGGATTGAATTTAACGGCCGCGGGGCTCGGGGCTCCGCGACAAAGGACCTGCCGAAATTGCTGGAGAAGCTGGAAGGAATGAAGTATGTCATGCTGTGCATGACTTCTGAATTGTCATGCACAGCATGACCTACAACCTGCAACCACCTAGGAAAGTCAAAGATGATCCGTCAACTGTTCACACTCTCCCTTGTCATCTTGGCAATCCCGTTCGCTCAAGCGTTCGCTGCCGACGCCTTGCCGGAAAAGACAGCCGTCCGCTCCACCAACGATTGGCCCTGCTGGCGGGGACCATTGGGGACAGGAATCGCGGATCCGGGCCAGAAGGTGCCGCTCAAATGGAGCGCGACCGAAAACGTCGTCTGGAAAGCACCAGTCGACGGCCGTGGGCACGGTTCGCCGATTGTCGTGGGGGACCGTGTCTTCCTGCAAACCGCCGAAACCGAGCCACCGCAACAGTCGGTCCTTTGCTTCGACCGAAAAACCGGCAAGCAGCTATGGAAAACGGTTGTCCACAAAGGTGGCTTGGTCACGAAGGGGAACAAGAACTCGTCGCTCTCCTCCTCCACTCCCTGCTGGGACGGCGAACGGCTGTTTGTGAATTTCCTCAATAGCGAAGCCATCTTCACGACGGCTCTCAGCGTCGCCGGCAAACAGTTGTGGCAAGTGAAGGTCGCCGACTACGCCGTGCATCAGGGTTTTGCATCTTCTCCGATGATTTACGGCGATTCGGTCCTGGTCACCGCCGACAGCGACATCGGCGGCCTCATCGCCGCCCTCAACCGGAAAAACGGCCAGCAGATTTGGAGCCAGCCCCGGCCCAAGGAAGACAATTACACTTCCCCCATTGTCCACCACCTCGCCGGCAAAGACCAACTCCTCGTCTCCGGCTGCAAGCTCGTTTCCAGCTTCGATCCGAAGTCGGGGAAAAAGCTCTGGGAAATCGAAGGCTCCACCATCGAGTGCGTCACCTCCATCGTCACCGACGGTGAGCGCATCTTCGTCAGCGGCGGCTGGCCGAAGCAGCATGTGCAGGCCATCCTGGCGGACGGTTCGGGCGCGACGGAGTGGGAAAGCAATCTTCAGGTCTACGTCTCTTCCATGATTGTGAAGGACGGCTATCTCTACGGCATCCAGGACCGCGTCGGCATCGCCACCTGCTGGAAATGCGACACCGGGGAATTGATGTGGAAGGAGCGGCTGCCCGGCGGCACACACAGCTCCTCGCTCGTCCTGGTGAACGACAACCTCTTCGCCACCAACGAAGCGGGGCAGGCCTTTATCTACAAGGCCAGCCCCAAGGGATTCGAAAGCGTCGCCCAAAACCAACTGGGGAGCGAAGCCTTCGCCACACCCGCCATCTGCGGCAACCGCCTCTACTACCGGGTCGCGGAGACCGTCGGCGGCAAGCGACAGGAAATGCTGTATTGCATGGGGGAAAAGTAATTAACGACCAATTCGCGGCTTCTTGGGGTGAGGCGGTATTACATACCTAAGGTCATCAACCGCAAGCAATACTTCGGTTCCTTTCGAAGAAGTCGTGATCTTGCTAATGACACCTTCAACTTCCAGGCGCGCACACTTAAGAACCACAACCTCGTTATTGGCAGCAAGCTCGCGAAATGATTTGATTCTTAAGTCGTCGTTTGTGACAAATTCGGCCCAAATGGCTGAGCAACCGGGCTGGCCATGAGGGTCTATTGCCTCGTCAACTGCGGCTTTCACACAGATTTCCGACACTTGAATGGTGAAGGGCATTGCGACCTCGGAAAAGTTCGACTAGTTGCGCGAGATCGAAATATTATCCTCCGAATATGCCTGGGGGAAAAGTAATCTTTCTCTACCTGCGGTTTGCTGGACTTTGGGCTGAAAATCGAGGACGATAGGGAGCCATAGGGGTTCCTATGCGCAAAGCCTTCACCCTCGTTGAACTACTGGTGACGATTGCCATCATCGGCATCCTGATGGCGCTCCTGCTTCCTGCCGTGCAATGGGCTCGCGAATCGTCCCGCCGGTCCTCCTGCCAGAACAACCTGCGGCAGTGGGGACTGGCCTTTCACGAATACGAAATCGCCAAGGAATTCTTGCCCGCCGGCTTTCGCTATCAATCGCCGAAAGGGACTTTCGTTTCCGACCTGCTGCCGTACATCGAGCGGTCGGATTTGCACTATGACCAGGCGTTGGACTGGGACGATCCGGTCAATCGGCCCGCCATTCAATCGCAGTTGGCGCTGCAACAGTGTCCCTCTGCGCAGCCCGGCCGCATCGCCACCGACTTCCCCGCCTTGCAAGCTGCCGCCGGAGATTACACTAACACGCACGGCGTCAACTCCGGTTACTGCACGCTCAGCGGCTGGCCCCTTTATGACCCACCGGACCGGAACGGCGTGCTCATCGACAGGCCGACGAAGCTGGCCGCGATCCGGGACGGACTTTCGCAAACTTTCCTGCTGCAAGAGGACGCCGGCCGGCCGGAACTCTGGCGGAAAGGCCGCATGGGATTCGGAGACAGTACCAACGCAGCCTGGGCCGATCCCGATTTTGAGATTGCCCTCGACGGCTCCGATCGAGGGTACGTTGGCGGTGGGCAAAAAATGGGAGACTGCGTCATCAACTGCACCAACGACAACGAAGCCTACAGCTTTCACAGCGGCGGCGCGTTCATGCTCATGGCCGACGGCTCCGTCCACTTCCTCAGCGAATTTATCAGCCCCCGCACCTTCGCCGCCCTCACCACCCGCGCGGCAAAGGACGTCGTCGGGGAGTTCTGATCGTGGGAATTCAGTCAGAAAAGTGGTCGCGGCAGTTCATCCTGGGGGGGCGGGTTCAAACCATAGCCTTTGGGCCGCAAGCTTAATCGAGGAGTGCCGGCCAGCAGTTTGTGGGAGTCGATGACGGCCTGGACGCAGTGCGGCAGCTCATGCATCAGGGCATCGCCTCCAGCTTCGCTGGCGACGCAGTAATTCTCCCCGTCGATCTCGATTCTGGCGAACCGGAGTTCTCCTTGCGCGCAGGACAGCGACTGGGCCATGGTCCTCGCCGAAAGGGCGTCATCAGGAACTTGCCACAGTCGGATTTGAGCCCGCACCCGGCCCGAGTTCCTCTCCACCACAACCGCTTCCTTCGCAGCGCTGAGATCCGCGGGAATTTCCCAGCCGCCCGCCTTTTGCCGAAAGGGGAGGCCGGTCTGCGCGAGCGCCTCGATGATGGCGGCTTCCGAAAGTGCTTCCTGACCCGGCCAATCCCAGTCTATTCTTCGCTGCAGTTGCCTTTTAGCGTCTTCAACATTCACCTGGTCCGAGAGTGGATAATCTCCCACGAGTTCAGTCTTTGCGCTCATCAAGGCATACCGCAAGGGGCTGGCCAGGTCGGCCGACCAACTCAACAAAAACTCAAAATGGTGCGAATCGAGTTTCGGCACCCGCCGACGAAGTCGCAGCCATCCATTTTTTTCCACGTAGCTCGGGCTTTGGTCTTGGGAATGAATTGCCATGTCATCCTGTTCCTTGAAGTTCGAGTGCCGCCTAAGGTTTTTGCTGGAAAGTCCAGGGCAACCAACCGCGCAATCGCCAACCTCTTGAGCTCACCGGGAGAATCCAAGAAGGCAGTCTGGACGAGACTTCGTTCCCTACCGTGAACGGCACAGGAAGATGACGGGGCGACTGCAACAGAGAGAACATCGAACAGCCTGGAGAGGGAGGTCGGCGACTTCTGAACACGCTGCGGAATTTGGGGGTATTCGCCTTTGACATTAACTTGCTACTAAATCCGTGTCAACTATGGGGCTTACAACGCTAACCATTGTTGATAATGGATGTAAACTGCTGTATTGTAATAGTTTATGGAAGTGATAACTTTGTGACATCAAGGATGAGAAATCGATAGCTTAAGGTCTGTGAAGGAAGTCATGCCAGGCGCCATCACGCAAGGTTTTTCCAGAGGCCGGTTCGCCATTCACGGCGTTTTTGGCCACACTGGAAGGTCGTTAAGTTGGCGTCCACCAGCGGGTTCAAACTGCGAACACCGGTCCGTTGCAAAATTAGCCCCGGCCGGTCCTCAAGAAGGAGTGTTAATTGTGAAACGTCCATCCGCAGAATCCCCGCAGGGAAAAAAAACGCGTGAATCCCTGAGTTCTACTCAGCCGGCTCAGGAACATGAACCGCCGAATTTTGGCAGCGAGGAATTTTTGTTCCTGGTCGCGTCCTTGGCCTGGAGTCAGGGGCTCACCGCCAATGCAATTGTCAAGCGGGTTGGCTTGCGATCGACTGCCGCCAATCTGATGTCGGTCAAGCGGGCATTGAAACGAGCCCACGGCAAATACTTGACGCTTCGCACCAAGCCCGGCGGAGAGCAAGAGAAACGACTGGATGAGCGGTTCAATCAGGATCGCCAGCATGGGCGCAAGATTGCGTTTCATGTGGTGGATGACCGGCACAAGCACTCTCCCCCGTTTGCGGCGGTCGCGGCGCGCGCCGCCGAACTCGTGTATGGAAAGATTCGCGAGCTTCATCAAGTGCCCGGCCGGCCGGCTGTCGTCTGCAACGCGGGAGGACGCACGGTCTTCGAAATGGTGCGGGCCTTGCAGCGCCATCCGCCGGCGGATGATGATCTGGCTGCCGACGGTTCCGACGCCCAAGAAAGTCCCTTCGTTTTCGTCGCGGCGAATGCGGCCTACGACGGCAAGCGATTTGAGAATTCCGCCAATCACCTGTGCGTTAGTCTGGCCCAACTATTCAGCGGGCAGCATCATGCGCTCGAACTGGTGGAGGGGATGGAATCCCGCGACTCGTTTTGCGAAGACGTCCGCCGCACCGACCTGTTGATATGCGGAGTCGGCACGCGCCGCGACGGCATGATGTCGCAACTCTTTGACCGTCATCAGTGGGCCGTCCCCAAGGAAGCGGTCGGAGACGTGGCCTTCAATTTCATCGACCGCAATGGTCTGCCGCTGCAAATTCAAGACAACAAAGCGCGAGATTACATTGCGAGCGTGAACCCCGCCCTGGACATCCCCACGCTCCTGCAGATCGCGGGCAATAAGTCCGTCGTCTTAATCCTGGATGCCGAGCAGCCGGAAATCAAACACGAGATCGCCCAGGCCGTGCTGCGCAGCCACTACGCTACGGACGTGGTGCTGGGAGTGAAATTGGCGGACAAGATCCTGGGGAAATAGCATCCCGTCACGTCGATTCCTGCTGGTTACCCGGCGGGATTCTGCGGTTTTTCCGGAGGGAGATTTTCGGCGACGGCTTTGGCGGCAGCGGCGGCCTCGGCAGCGGCGACCTCGGCGGCAGCAGCTTGGGCGGCTGCGGCGTTGGATTCGACCGCATGGGCGGCCGCGCCTTCGGCTACCGCGGCTTCCGCGGCAGCGGCTTGGGCTGCGGCCGCCTGGGCTTCCGCGGCCTCAGCCGCCACTAGAGCAGCGCCGGCCGGAACTGCATCAGGATTAGCCGGCGCACCGGCCACGGCAAGGGGAGCCGCCCCCTCCGCCGCGCCAGCATTTGCGCCACCTGCTCCAGCGGCATTTGCCGCAACTGCTCCAGCGGCGGCCGCGGCGGCAGCGGGATCGGCGGCGGCAGCAACAGCCGCGGCCGCGGCAGCTTTGGCCAGGTTGGCAATGGCACCGCCAGCATTTTCACCGTCCTCTTTGGCCTTCTCGCTTCCAAAGGTTGCCTTGGAAATCAGCCGCAGTCGATCCATCACGTCGGAGATTCCAAATCCGGCCAGCACGGCAAGGCCCAGCCACCAGATCTCCACCCGCGGGACTTCTCCCTCGACCGACATCCAGCCCGACTTGACCAACACCACGACCAAGGCTCCCAGCAGAAACCCCAGGAGCGGATTGAGAACGTAAGTCGGCCACCAGATTTCTTGCTTGAGATCCTGCTTGTAGCAAGCCACGACGACGAAATTCGAAATGACGCGGATGACGGCGCCGAGGGCCCCCCCCAGGCCGCCAATCACCATCAGGGCGACGATTGCCACATCCAGTCGCGCGGCGGACTGCAGCCCCAAGCGCCCAATGGCTTGTTGGTAAGACAACTGATCCCTTTGGTGCCGTGCTTTCGCCGTGTCATCCGTGCTCCCGTCAAACAACGCGAGCAGTTGCATTTTCATTTCGTCACTAATCTTCCCCTGGTGAACAAGCTGGTGCTTGTTTTTGTCATAGAAGAACGTGGAGGGTCCCGGCCGCAGGCGGCTGTGTTCCGATTGGGGAACCCACTTGACCTGCGTCTTGGCGGAAACCTGCGAATCCATGGCCAGCTTGTTGATCGCTTCGCGATAAGACAACTCGTCCTCGGTCGCTTCGCCGCTTTGGAACGCGGGATACAGGTCCAAGAGGATCTTCTTTCCCGCGTCGTCCAGAATCCCCGAATATTGCAGCTCGTGATTGACGCTGTCGTAGTTAAACCGCGACGGAGCCGCCAGCAGCAGCACTTCGCCCTCGGGCGTCCAGGACGCGGTCACGCTCCCCGTGGGAATGGTGGCCCGCAATTGGTTGGTGAGCAGGAATGCCAGTACAACCGCCAGCACGATAAACCAGCCCACGGCGAGAATCTTGCCTTGCAGCGCCGAAATTTGCACACCGGCAGGTGCCGGCAGCGGCTGTCCCGCCGGCGGAGGAACCGGCGGTAGGGGAGCCGGTGCTTGCGGAGCCGCCTCTACCCACCACAACTTCCGCAGCATGAATAGCAGGGACGCGGCGAGCACGGCCACGATCACGATCGTGAACCAGTATTCCTTCCAAGAAATGAGTCCGCGTGTCAGGTAGATTCCGCAAACGGCTGCAATCAAACCGGCGGCAAGTTCACTCCGGTAAGTCGTTAAGAAGGCCTTTAGTTTATCCACGGAGTCGTCTCCTGATCGCTAGTTTTCCAAGGCGTCGAGCGCGGATTTGAATCCGGGCAGAACTTCTCTCAGCCCTTCCCGCGATCGGCCCGTGGGCAAGGGCATATGAGCATACTTCGCAATTCGCAGCAACCGCAGCACACTGTAAAAGTATAATTGCTGCCAGTCGATTTTTCCGGGCCAATACTCAGCACAATCCGCAAAAAACGGCTGATCCCCCAGCGCCGCATAACCGAACCCCAGGGACAGCAAGGGGTCGCCCGCCAGGCACCCCTCGAAATCGAGCAGGCAGGCGAAACGATCCCCAGCATCCACCAGGATGTTCTGCGGCCGGACGTCCCCCCAGAGCAAGGTTCTCGAATCGCTCGTCGAAAAGCGGTCCAATTGACGGCCGATATCCACCAGTTTCGCCACCAGGTCCTGTTCCAAAAGATTGCCCTTTTGGACGGCGGCCAGCCCCTCGTGATAAGCGTCGTGAACAAAGCTCTTCCAGGTCGAACAATGGGCATGATAGCCGTCGCGCAGTTCGCCGTATCCCTCGAAGCTGAGCGTGCTCATGCGCGTGAAGCACTCCACCAGCTGCCGGGCAATCGCTTGCCGCTGGCTCCGATCCAGAAACTCCAAACGACCTTCTAGATTGACTCCGGGGACCATGCGATAGGCCACGTAAGCCAGGGCGGCCGGTGGACCCGTTCGTGAATCCACAACCACTCTCGGAACAGGGATGCCGGCTTCGCCGCACCTTCGCAGGAGGTCCGGTTCGTAATCGACGACAAAGCTGCGCGCCTGGGGATAGAATCGCACGATGTACCGGTGGCCTTCGGCGAGGCGCACCACAAATTTGTGCGTCATCACGCCGATGGGAATCCGTTCGACGCCAACCACAACGCCGCTTATCGTCTCGCCAACGATGCGGGTTGCATCCTGGGACAACTGCTGGTAAAAGCCTTCCAATTCAGGCTGGGAAGTCATGGGATAGAATTCGCAGGTAGTCGGGGTGAGGAGAGAAAAAGAGCGCGGTAAAGCTGGCCAGGTGATCCTGATGTGCGCGATGCTGGAGCAGCCACTCCCTAGTGGCCGGGTCCATTTGCAACTGAAGCGCAGCGGCATAATGCAAGAGACGAAACCACAGTACGGTGGCCCGGCTGATGGTCATGCCGGCTGCAATCGGTTCATCGGGATACTCCACAACCATTCTCATCACGCCATTTCGCATGTCATGCAGGCCGCCGACCGGATCAAGGAACTCGCCGGTTCGCACATCAATGGCCAGGGCATTCCCCGTAAAGTCGAATTGCCGCAAAGCGTCGACGATGTCGCCGCACGAGCCGAGTCCGTTCGTGAAACGTGAGATGGAAACCAGATCGCAATATTGGGCGGGAGTTTCGGCGGGAAACCAGCGCGGCGACCCAAACGGAGTCTTGCGAACTTCTCCCCACTTCTCCAATGAATGGACCGCCTGATCGACGGACGGGCCGGCCAGAAAAATATCAAAGTCCCGCGGCGGCTGCCGATGTTCCCTCGCCCGATCGCGAATGACGCCCCCCGTCAGGTACGCATGCACATCCGCAAACTTCTCCAGGACCGCCGAAAACGGGGCGTACCCCGGCCAGGCTCGCAGCAAGGCGAGCGACTCTTCGACAACTTTCGTAGTTTCGATCATAGGGGAAGTGTGGAGCAAGGTGGACACAGATCACTCGGACGACAGTCTCCATTTTGAACGAAAGCTCGCTTCTGGTATACCGACGGAGGCAGGATGATGGCCGGAATACAGCAGAAAACTCCTGAGTTGCCCCATCAGAAATCCCAGCGCAGCGAACCGGCTTCCAGAAATGCCGCGAGCAAACTTGCTTCATCACGCACTTCGCTGCGGCACGCGTCCGTGTCCATCCAGTTATTCCGGTTGTACCCCTCGACGCTTGGACAGCAGACAATGCGAATCGGCCGAGGGAAGCACGCCTGGCAAGTCAGCATCGTGCGCCCCATGTGCCATCCCGACGACACCAAAATCACCGATTTGAGGCATTCGAGTACTCCTTGATTGGCCAAGAGTGCGACGGAAAGGCGGACGTTGTCGAATGTGTTCGCGGAGCGGTCCTCCACGAGTAAAACAGCATCCGAAACTCCTAGCTCACGGGCAATCATGGCCATCCGCTTCGCTTCTGAATCCGTTTGTGCCAGAACGCCCCCACCGGTCACTAACAATCTTGGGACCAGGCCGCTGTGATAGAGTTCTGCCCCGCGCTTGGTCCGCCGTATCAGATCGTGTTCGTTGGCCGCTCCAAAAACCATCGCCAAGTCCGCTGGTATCGGCACATCTTTGCAAAACACCAGGCTGGCTATTTCGTCGTCGGTCATTTCAGATTTGTAGTCGTCGGGCGGAGTCATCTGCGATAGTCAACCATTCCGAGGACCGTAACTTGAGCAAACCGACCAATTTGTGGTCCACATCAATCAGTAACCTGTCGATCGCTAGGATGGAGCCTCCATTGGTAGCCTGCCTAGTCGTTCATTTTGCCAGGCAGACGTGTAATAGATCGCCGGCTTGCCACGCTATACCGTCTGGTGTTCCGGATACTTCACTCGCCCGTGGTAAACGGCGGTGAGGGATTTGACGAGGCTGTCCTCGATGGTGCGGAGCTCTTGCAACGTCAAGCCGCATTCGTCGAACTGGCCATCAAGGAGCCGCTTCATGGCGAGGTCGTGAACCAGGCTCTCGATACGGGCCGGGGTGGGGTCGGAGAGAGCCCGGCTGGCGCTTTCGACGACGTCGGACAACATCAGGACTCCTGTTTCCTTGGTTTGCGGCTTGGGGCCGGGGTAGCGGAAAGTGCTTTCGTCGAGCTCGCCGGCGTCGGGATCGCGTTCCAGCCGTTGGGCTTCGCGGCGGTAGAAGAACTCGACGAGCGTGGTGCCGTGATGTTGCTCGATGAAGTTGATGATCGATTGCGGAAGATGGTGCTGGCGGGCGAGATCGGCTCCATCCTTGACGTGGGCGATGATGACGAGCGTGCTCATCGCCGGCTGGAGCGACTGATGGCGATTTCCTTCCAGGCCTTGATTCTCCACAAAGTACGACGGCTTGAGCATCTTGCCGATGTCGTGGAAGTAAGCTCCCACGCGGACCAGCAGGCCATTCGTTCCGATGGCATCGGCAGCGGTTTCCGCGATGGAAGCGACGTTGATGGAGTGGTTGTAGGTTCCCGGTGCGCGGCGCACGAGTTCCTGCAAGAGCGGGTGCTGCACATCGCCGAGTTCCAGGAGGCTGATATCGGTCTGCACGTCAAAGCCCCGCTCGATGAATGGCAACAGGCCAGTCATCAGCAGCCCAGCAAGGATCGAACAGATCCCCAGCCACATCGCTCCGCCGAGCAGGGCCGGAACGAACGGTTCCGCCATCAGTGGGCCGAGCCAGTTGGTCAGTTTGAGGGCGATTTCCGAGGTGCCGAACGGTTGGTTGGCGATGGTTCCTACGCCCAGGGTCGTCAGGAAGACCACCAGCCCGGAAATTGTTCCGACGTAAATCAGCTTGGTGCGGCTGCGGATTCGCCGCAGCATCAGGATGGAGGTCGCCACGGACGACATTAAGATCACGAAGCTTCCCACCGCCAGTGGGTCAATCGAAAAGGAGATGATGAGCGAGACCGCCGCCGCCAAAAGCAAGGCAAGTTCTTTTTCATACGCAATGGCTGCCGTCATCCCGAACAGGAGCAGCGGCACAATTTCGGCGCTCAGCGCTCCATTGGAAAGGACACGGGCCAGAGCAATGGTACTCACCACCGCCAGCAGCAGCATGGAGAACTGCCGAATGTCAGTCAGAGTCTCGCGCCGGCGGTGGTAGATGTAGAAGCCGCAGAGCGTGTAAAGGGCGATGTACATGCCGAATTTTGCCAGGCTGAACGTCACCCGTTTTTGCAACTTGCGCTGGCTTCGCCAATTATCATATTCTTGCTCGAGCAATTGCAGTTGGGGCGAATCAAGCGGCTTGCCCGCTTCGGCCAGTTTGTCCAACCCCTTGTGATAGGCGTGGTCTTGCGGCGGCACCTGTTCGGCGGCTTTGTCGGCGTTTCGCCGGGTGGATTCGGCGTCGAAGGTCAGCGTCTCGGGGAGGTGCTTGCTGAGCCAGTCGTAGACGACGTCGGCGAGCAGTCCCGCCTTGTCCTCCCCCATCCCCATGGCTTTGTTTTTGAATTCATCCAGCAGCCGTTGCCTAAGCCGGATTTTGACAAAGCTAATCTGCACCTGCTCCAAATCGACGGTGTGTTCTTTGGAATCCTTGCCGTTGCGGACGCGGATGGCCTTGGAGGAATACGGATTGGGACTCGCGTCGGATTTCTCGTCCAGCAGGCCGTTTCGTTCAAAAGTCGTCAGTGCATCTCGGACCGTTTCGCTAAACAGGTCGCCGCTCATTCCCTTCTGGGCGAAATAGCCCTTGAGGGCGTCGAACCGCTTCCGGTCCAGCGGCTCGTCGAGCTTGTCCATGTTTTTCGTGGAAAACTCGTCCCACTTGGTCTTGTCCACTTTGTCAAAAGACTCGGCAACGAGGACTTGAGCCAGCTTGCTGGAGAGTTCGCGGCGGACTTTGTCGAGCTTGTCGACGTCGTTGACAAAGACCGCTTCCGTCGAGCGGCGGGCTTCGTCTTTGAGCTTGTCCGTAGCGGATGGGTCGGGAACCTTGAAGTCCACGCGCGCGAGGATGTCCCGCGGCGGAATATACCCTGGGCGATAAGGAAACAGAGGCTCCCACGCACCGGTGAGCAGCCACATCACCACTGCCGCGACTCCGCACATGGAAAGGCGGGTGACCACTTCCGGCCGCCGCACCGCTTGCAGCACGCGCGCGAAGGTCCCGCGGGAAGGGGCGAACCCTCCCTTGCCGGGACGATAACGGCGGTAGCTGCCGGAGGACATCACGTAATTTGAGTTCGAGGTTCAAAGTTTCAAGTTCAAAGTGCTTGACTTTGAACCTGGAACCTTGAACTTGGAATTATTTTTTCTTTGGTCCGCGCGGTTCTTCTTCATACGCGCGGACGATTTCTTGGACGAGCTTGTGGCGGACGATATCGGACTTGCTGAGTTGGACGATATTGATCCCTTCGATGCTATGCAGGCGGGCGAGGGCGTCGATCAAGCCGCTGGCACTGGTCCGGGGGAGATCGACCTGAGTCGTGTCGCCGGAGATAACGATTTTGGAGCCGATCCCCATGCGAGTGAGAAACATCTTCATCTGGGAGACGGTGGTGTTCTGCGCCTCGTCCAGAATGATGAAGGCTTCGTTGAGCGTGCGGCCTCGCATGTAGGCCAGCGGCACGACCTCGATCACATCCTGCTCCATGAACCGCTTCATCTGGTCGTAGTCGATCATCTCCTGCAGCGAATCAAGCAGCGGGCGGAGATAGGGATTGATCTTGGCGTGCAAGTCGCCCGGGAGAAAGCCGAGGCTTTCTCCGGCTTCGACGGCGGGGCGGACGAGGACGATTTTTTTGATTTGATGGTGCTTGAGGGCCTCGACCGCCACGGCCACTGCCAGATAAGTCTTGCCGGTCCCCGCGGGGCCGACGGCGAAGGTGATGTCGTGCTCGCGAATGCTCTGCACATAGCGAGCCTGGCCGGCCGTGCGGGGGCTGATGCGTTTGGCCGTGTTGACGATGTCGATCGGCGGGGCGACGAGTTTTTTGCCCGTGAGGCGAGCCAGGAGTTCGGTGACCTGGTCCCCGTCAATGCTACCGCTTTGGGCGAACTGCGTATTAAGCTGAGCGAAGGCGTCCTTGGCTTTGGCGACAGCCCCCTCTTCGCCGGTGACCCGAATTTCGCCGTCTCTATGTTGAACCGTAACTCCCAAGGTCTCCCGGATGGCCCGCAGATGCTGGTCCCGAGGCCCAAACAGCGAAAGGACCCGCTGCGGGTCGTCCAGCACAATGGTTGCTTCTGACATTCCACGACGGCGGCAAACGCCCGCCGGACCTGGTTCCTGATTTGACGCCCTCACAGTCATTCCGGGCGAACTAAGAAGTATAGCTGACCGGGGCTAATTGATGGTAGAAGAAGCGAAATGAATTGTCGCAAGTTGTTTCATGGAAAGCAGTTGCGTTGATTTGTCTAGTTGTGCAAAAATGGACTCTTATTCCTACTATTTCGCTTATTACCATTCTTGGGGGTGAGAGAGACGTCGTTGGATTCATGATTCACACGGCATTTTTTTCGCGACTTACGACGATTCACCTCGTCATAAGTCATTATGTATACATCTGTTTCGTTGATTCAAGTCGCCGTAAGTCTGATTCACGCCTCCATTTCTGATTCACCGCTGGAATCCCGCTATAGCCGGTCCCAGATTCCGCGCACTGCTGGGCGCGGGTCTCCTGACCCCGCCCCCACGACCGACCGAAGGTCTCCTGGATCCAATGGAGGAGAGCTGCGGTCGCCCGTTTCGGCGGGGACCTCTGACCCGCGCCGAACATAGCGGCCCCCAAATAGCCCGTTTTAATACAGCTTTTCGAAGTCCTCGTGTTGTTCACCATGAGCGGAGACGTCGTCTCAATCCTTTGCCTCAAAAGAACTTCGCACTTACGTCTCGATACTCTTTCGCTGGATAGGTATCAGTTCTTGATACACCCACTAGCGATCTGGACTTTCTCTGTCCCACGCTGGGCGTGGGGATTGTGTCCCTTTTTCGTCCCTCTTCACCACAACCAAATTGGAAAAGATCAAAGCCACCCGCGCCGGCAAATGAGCCAGCGCAGAGCGGCGTCGCAAACATACACAATTGTATACAAACCAGTTGGCACTCGCAAGCCCGCGGGCCATTTTTTTGGAGAATCCTAGAACCCTCTTCCAACCGGCGAGCGGGGGGCGTCAGCCCTCTGATATTTCCATCTTTTGGGACCAGTTGGTAATGGCAAATCCAGCCAAGCTCGGCGTTACCCATCCAAGAATACGCCCCCCTTGGACAGCCAGTGTCCCAGCGATCGGCGCTCCCTCGCTAGGTGTGTGGCCTCGCTCAAACGCACCGCTAGCTAACAAGACGACGCCGGGTGTGCTCGAGGCCTAAATACCAGTCACCACTTCTCCCGTCGTGCGGCCATCCAATTTGTCCTTCTCGTTCTTCTTGCCGGTCAAGTGCGCGAAGAACCAGTCCAAGCCTTGTCCCCCCTGCAGACGATCGTCGTCCCCGTCGTCATCCACCGTGGAGTTGTTCAAGCTGTAGGCGAATGACAAGCTCTGCAAGTTGGCAATCCGCGAGAGATAGCTGGCAGACGCATTCCATTCGCCTAGAATCGCCGCGAGGGCCGCGTCGTTGGCGTCGTAGTCAGTCGTTCCTCCAATCAGGATGTCCTCTCCCCGGCCGGCTTGGAGATGGTCACTGTCGTCACCACCAATCAGCACGTCCCGGCCGCGGCCGGCCTGCAGATGATCGTCGCCGGTGCCACCCATGAGGAGATTGGAACCCGCTCCTCCTTGCAGGTGGTCATCACCAGCACCCCCGAACAGCCAGGCTTCCGTGGCCGTGCGGTCGTCGACCTCGATGTGGTCATCGCCCGCCTGGCCATAAACCACGATACGACTAAAGGGGCCGCTGTAGGTCCTCTCGAAGTGCACATGCCGGCTTTCAATTTCCACCTCAAACGTGCCATCGCAGGTGCTCTCGATTTCAATTTCATCGTCGTGGCTGGTGCCGAAGACGAACAATGCCGACTGTCCCGGATGCAGCGGATCGTTGCCAACAAAAACCACCGGCTGGTTATTCGCGGAAGTCACAGTGATTGACGCGATGGCCGGGTCGCTGGTTAAGGCGGGCGAAGTGCCGTCGCCGTTGTCCGTGACTGTATACCGGAAGCTATCCGAACCGTGGTAGCCAATGGCCGGGGTATAGATAACCTGACTTCCATTAACGGCCAGCGTGCCGTGCTGCGGCTGCACCGTAATGGCGAACACCAGGCTGCCGGCCGGCGTTTCGACATCCGAGCCGCTGAGCGTCAGACTGACCGGCATGTTTTCACCCGTCGTGACCGATTTGGCATCCGCAGTCGGTTTGTCGTTGACCGGGCTGACCGTGATGCTGACCGTCGCGATACTGTCGTGACTGCCGTCGCTAGCTGAAAAGGTGAAGTAATCCGGACCGTTGTAGTTCGCGCTGGGTTGGTAAGTGAACGTCCCGGCAGCCGCGTCAGTGATCGTCACGATGCCATGCACCGGGTCGACCACTACATGATATGTCAGGCTTGGACTATCGAGGTCGGTCGCGGTAAGAGTACTTCCAGCCGCAGTGTCCTCGTTGGTGGAAAGAGCGCCGTCCGTGGCCACGGGGGCGAAATCGTCGTTGACAATCGTTCCCGTCGCAGCTGTCTGGCTGGCCGCGATCGTCGTCGCGATAAAGGCACTGTTGCTGACATTGGTGAGCATTACGGCAAAGTCCTCGTCGCTCTCGATGCTGTCGTCCCCCGCGACATCCACGGTGAAAGTGGCGCTGCTGTCCCCCGCGGCGATTGTCCCACCGATCGTCTGCGTTAGCGAGGCGACTCCGACGAAGTCGTCGCCGGTGGCGGACGACGAGGTCAATTGGATCGTGAAATCGACTGCGCCCGTCGTGCCGCCAGTGCGCTCCACAGTGAAGGTAAACGCAGTTGCGCCCGCATCCCCCTCCGCGTGCGATACCGTCAGCGAACCGGCCGCGAACTGCACCTGCTGGCTCTCCAGCGACAGACCGACCAGCACCGGGTCGTGGTCCGACTCGCGGGCGAGGGCGCTGGCGTCGAAGATGGCCGGGTCGCGGCTGAAATCGAGGTTGTAGTCGAGGGCGTCGGCCTCATCGGCATTGATGTGCCATTCGGTAACACCCGTGACTTGGGCGTTCAGGCCGTTGTTGGCAAAGGCGTGATCGAGCGCACCGTACTGAGCGTCGAAGACGTAGGAGTAGGGGTCGGCCAGCCTCTCGTCGGCGAGATTGTGGAAGCCAGCGGCGTTGACGACGTCGAGAGCGTCTTCCTTCACGTAGGCATTAAAGTCACCCAGCAGAACGTAATCACCATCGCCCGAGCCTGTTGGGTCGGTGGCGACCCACTCGGTCAGGGCTTGAGCAGCCAACTCGCGCTGCTGTTGCCAGTTGCCCTGGCCGTCGAGTTGATCGGCGTCGGCCCCCGTGCCCGTTCCGCTTTTCGACTTGAAGTGGTTGATCACGGCGGTAAAGACCTCGCCGGTCGCGTTTTCCGTGAAGCTGACGGCGAGGGCATTGCGGCTCGTGTTTACCCCATCGAAGATGCGGCCGATGGTGCTCTGCGCCAGTAAACCTGGGTTAAATGCGGCCACCTCCGCATCGTTCAGACGTTCGATGGTGGTCCCGGCCGCGATCTGGATCTTCGCCGGCTGATAGATGAAACCAACGGCGATGGCATCCCCGCCGAGGAACTGCGAACCGGGATTCACCCAGGCATAGGTTCCCGGGCCAGCCTGGGCATTGAGTTGATCGACCAGATACTCAAGGGCGTTGCCGGCGGAGCCGGGCAGGAAATCGTTTTCTAACTCCGTCAGGCCGAGCATGTCCGGGTTGATCGCGAGCAAAAGGTTGACGAGTTTGGCGGTCTGGCGGTCGAACTCGGCCGCCGTGTTGGCCCCGCGGGGCTGCAGACCAATCGCCGTCGTGGCCGACGAGGAAGTGTCGAGCGTTCTGAAGTAGTTGAGGACGTTGAGACTGCCGACTTCGAGCCGGCCGCCGACACTGTCATGCGCGGCGGGCCGCGGGTTGGTGTCCGTGAAAGTGTTCGAGCCGTTCGCGATCGAGCGGACGCGCCAGGTCGAGCCGCTCGCCGCATTGCCGGCGAACTGGTAATCGAGCACGCCCGTCAGGTCCGTGATCGTGTCCCCCATCCTCGGTGCAGTGGCCGTATTGTAGGGGGCGAAACCGTCGAGGTTGTCGATCGACGCATTTTGCACGTTCAGGCCGTCGTCATAGGTGATCTTGCGGCTGCCGACATCCTGCAGAAACGCGTCGTAGCCAGCGACGCTCGGGTCGTTGGCGTTAGTGTAGTTCTCGGGCCGGCCGCCGGCGGAGAGCTTGATCTCGTTGAAGCGATCGAGATTGAACTGCTCGGAGATGGTGAGCGTCTCCGGAAACCGGACCAACATCCCTTCATAATTCTCCAGGTCCGGCTGATAGGCTAGGTTCTGGTTGAGCGTCACGCCCGCAGCCGGGAGGTAGACATCGATGGCCATCGTATTCACGTTCGCCACTGCTCCCGCTTGCACGATAATCACTGATGTCGCGGAGAGTTCGGTCATGCCGAAGAACTCCAAGACGTTGCCGGTGACCAGCACCCGGTCGCCGACGGCCACGTTCGTGCTGCCCGCGAAGACGAAAATGGCTTCGGAGGTGTTGGCGTCGCCGTCGAAATCGACGTTCTCTTCTTGCACGTAGAAACCGTTCAAGTTGCGTTGATTGTCGGCGTCACCGTTCTGAAAATCGCCGACGACGATGGCATCGACCGTGACCGACTGGCCGACGAGCGGGGAAGTCGCGCCGCTTCCCTGAACGTCGTGAATCTTGCTGATGACAAAGTCATTATCCGCGATCGAAATGTTCTGACTGGTGGTGGCCCCCAATTCAATGCCCGGGGAGGGATTCGTGATCGATAAGACGGCCGTCTCAATTCCCTCAACCAAGGCGTCATCCACCACGGTGAAGGTAACCGCGCCGCTGGTGAAGCCGCTGGGGATGGTGATGAGCGAGTTGCTAAGCGTGTAGTCATCGATGGTGAGACCCGTGCCGCTAACGCCAAGTTGGACGGTCTGGTCGCTCGCGACGGCGGAACTGGCGGTTGCAGTCACCGTGACGACAGTCGTGCCAGCTTCCGAAGCGCTGTTCGTGCTCACCGAGAGATTGACGGTCGGGTTACCGGCTAAAGATCCCTGGGGGGTCAGCGAGAAGTCATCAATGGCGAGTCCATCATCCGCGCCGGGGCTGATGTCGAAATCGGTCCAACGGACCCAGAAAGAGGATCCACTGGAGATGCTCAAAGCAGCGATGGAAGAACTTACTGCAGTTCGATTGCCTGTTGCATTGCCGTTCAGCGCACCGGCGGTCGTGTTGATATTTGGGCTGTTGAAATCAAGCGCGTTGACGTCAACCCAGGTCCCCGTTGTCAGGCTCGTTGCATTCGTGCTGAACTGAAAATCGAGGCGGTCCGCCGCGTTGCGGTTCGTCACGCCCGCGCGCCACATCTCGCCGGTGTAGGAAACATCCAGTGAAGTGACGGTACCGCCGGTCGTGTTCGTGAACTGCGCGCCGATGATCGGGCTAAGAGTGCCGCTAAAAAGAGTGCCAAAGGCGCGTTCCGTGTTGCCGGCCGCACCAAAACTGTAGACATCACCAGAGGTTCCGGAACCGGTGCCAGCGCCATATAGGCCGTTGCTCAACGCACTGGTTCCGACTTCGTTTAGAAACCAACCGTTGATGTTGAGGTTATTTGCCGTCCCGGTGGTGGCTAGCGAATCGAAGTTCTGCGAATAGGAGTTACCCAGAGCGAGCAGGCTAATCGCGCCTGAACCGCCAGCTCCATCCATGACCTCACGGCGCTCGAGCGTTTCGAAGAATGGGCGAAAATTTCTCCGCTTTGCTTTGCGTTGAAGAAGACGCCGTGCCGTTCGCGACAAATGATTCCAGTTCATAATTTGTATCTCCTTCGCCTTGGGTGGTCTTAATCTTTCTAGTTACGAGCCCGCAGATCCTACGTATGCTCCGTTAGCGATTGGAGTAGCTGCCGCAAAATCTGCTGGTGCGTGACGCGAAGATTTGGTGTCACCGCAATTCCGCTCGACACAACATAGAATCCCCAAGAGACGAAGGAACGCAGGAAATCTCGCCGCGGAGAATGCGTCTGCGGAGCAAAGTTGGCCGCCAGTACTCTGGCGAGCCCCGAGAGTTGATGATTTGTTCGGGCAGACGTCGAGCGGCGACGGCGGCATTACTCCGGAACCGGAATGTGGCCGAGGTTCTTGTGCCGAGTTGGTTTGCTTGGGGCGTTGTCTCCCTTTGCCGCGAGGAATTCTCTCGCTGGCGCGTCGGGCTGGTGCTTGGGGGTAGTCATCCTGCGGGCTGACGGCCTACATTGGCGGAATGCTCACTTCCCACGAGATCGAAATCCGCGTTCGCTATCAGGAGACGGATGGCCAGGGGCGAGTGCATCATGCGAACTATCTCACCTGGTTTGAGCTGGGGCGGGTGGAGTTGCTGCGGGCGATGGGGCACAGCTATCGTGAGCTGGAAGCGGCGGGGGTGATGCTGGTGGTGGCGGAAATGAACGTGCAATACTACTTGCCGGCGTTGTTTGATGACGTGCTGACGCTCACGACAAGGGCCACCAAAGCCAAAGGAGCCCGCATCCTGCACGAGTACCAAATCCGCCGCGGCAGCGACCTGCTGGCCCAAGGAACCTCCACCATCGCCTGCATTGATTCCGCCGGCCGCGTCAGCAGACTACCGAAGTGGCTGGTTAACAACCCTCACCCCAGCCCTCTCCCAGAAGGAGAGGGGGATATTGAGGAATAGAGGAAAAGCAGAGCATCGCCAGTTCTTAACACAACCTTCACACTCGCCCGGTAAGTTGCGTTTGGAAATTGTTACTTCAAATTGTCATTGTTTCAGGAGTGTTATCATGCAGAATTCCATGAATCGCCGGCGCGCCCTGGCGCTGCTCGGGGCGATTGGCGTTTCGGCCAGTGGCCTGTCAACGACAATGGCGGCGGATGCGCTCAGCGGCAAAGTTGCCGTCGATGGCTCCAGCACGGTCTTCAAATTGACCCAAGCCGTGGCCCAGGAGTTCTCGAAGCGGAACAAGGGTGTCGCCATCAAGGTGGACAAGTCCGGAACCGGCGGCGGCTTTAAGAAGTTCGTTACCGGTTCGCTCGACATCTGCGATGCTTCCCGCCCCATCCAGGAAAAGGAAATGGCGGACTGCAAAAAGAACGGAGTGGAATACATCGAGCTGCCGGTTTGCTACGACGCGCTGACCATCGCCGTCAATGCCAAGAACACCTGGTGCGACTCCATTACGACCGCAGAGCTCAAGAAGCTGTGGGAACCGGGGGCCGACAAGAAAATCATGAAGTGGAACCAGATTCGTCCGGATTGGCCGGACGCCAAGATCTCGCTCTTCGGAGCGGGAACGGATTCAGGCACGTTTGAGTACTTCACCGAAGCCATCAACGAAAAGAAAGGTGCCAGCCGCAGCGACTATACCGCGAGCGAAGACGACAATGTGATCGTGGTCGGCGTGGAAGGGGACAAGAACGCGATGGGCTACCTCCCATACGCGTACTATGCGGCTCGGACCAAGACGTTGAAGGCTCTCAAGATTGAGTGGAGTGGACATGAAAAGGGAGCGGTACTTCCCAGCCCAGAAACGGTGAAGAGTGCCAAGTACAACCCACTCTCACGTCCCCTGTTCATCTATGTCAATCTCAAAGCGGCGAAGCGGCCGGAGATCAAGGCGTTTGTCGATTTCTACTTGGAAAACGGCCACAAGATGTCCGAAGTGGTGAAGTATATCCCGCTGGAGGCATCCGCGTATAAACTCATTGAAGATCGTTTTGACACTCTGAAGACCGGCACGGGCTTTGGCGGGAAGTCCGAATTCGGCCTCCCCGTCGAGGAGATTCTGAAGCGTGAGCCGAAGAAATAGTCTTTATCAACCAATATGGCGTAGCAACAGCGGCTGGTTTCGCCCTTCGGTGAAGCCAGCCGCAACTTACGTGAGCCCCTCCTTTGAGCAGCGAAACCCCTCGAAAATTCGTGCGGCTGCGAAACCGCAAAGCGGCTAGCAGCACCGGCCGCGTCCTGAGGGAAATTCGTGAGCGCATCGCCCACGTTTCGCTGGGCACCGCCGCGTTTTCGTCCATTCTGATAACGGCGGCGATCGTGATCGTACTGCTGTATGAGTCCTCCAGTTTTTTTGGGTCGGAAATCGTCCCTGAAGACCTGCAAACCCGCTATCAGGAACTTAAGGACTTAAAGGGCGCGGACAAATTGTCCGCCGCCGACCGTCAAGAACTGCAACAGATTACGGACCAGATCACGCATGTGAGCCTGTGGGAATTCTTTACCTCGACCCAGTGGGCACCGCTTTTCGATCCGCCGAAGCACGGCATCCTGCCGCTCGTTACAGCGACGATCATGACAACGGTCATTGCGCTCACTGTAGCCCTTCCCATCGGCACGATTGCCGCCGTTTATCTCAGCGAATTTGCCCATGCGGCGTTTCGAGAGACGATCAAGCCATCGCTCGAACTGCTTAGCGCCGTCCCCACGGTCATCTACGGCTATTTTGCGTTGACGGTTGTCTCTCCCGTTTTGCAATGGATCATGCCCGACCTGCCGCGGGCCAACATGCTCAGCGCCGGCATAGTGATGGGGCTGATGATCATCCCCTATGTCAGTTCTTTAAGCGAAGATGCCATGCGGAGCGTTCCGATGCTTCTGCGCGAAGGTTCGATGGCTCTGGGAGCCAATAAATTCATTACCGCATTTCGCGTCGTCATTCCCTCCGCACTCTCCGGCATCGGGGCGGCTTACATCCTGGGGATTTCAAGGGCCATCGGAGAAACCATGGTTGTCGCCATCGCCGCCGGCATGCAGCCTCGGTTTACGTTCAATCCGACAGAACAGGCCCAGACCATCACGTCCTACATCGTCGCCACCAGCCAGGGAGAAACGCCGCACGGCACCGTCGGCTACCAATCGATTTTTGCCGCAGGACTCGTGTTGTTTTGCATGACGTTGATCTTCAACATCCTTGGCTACTGGCTGCGGCGGAGATATCACCAGGCTTACTAACGATGGACGTCGGCAAACTCATCACCTATCGCAAGCGCCAGGACGCGGTGTTCCACGTCGTGGGGGGGATTTGCATGCTGGTCGGCATCGTGACCCTCGTGGTCCTGCTGGCCAAGCTGGCGATGGACGGCTGGACCCACCTCCGCCCCGGATTTTTTACGGAAAATGCTTCCTATGATCCGGCGGAAGCTGGCATCTTGATGGCCTGGGTTGGCAGTCTGTGCGTGATGTTCGTGACGTTCTTTTCGGCAGTTCCACTGGGAGTCGCGGCTGCCATTTACCTGGAAGAGTATGCGGGCAAGAACTGGCTAACCGCCCTGATTGAAGTCAACATTTCCAATCTCGCCGGCGTTCCTTCGATTACCTTCGGCCTGATGGCGCTCTGGCTATTCAGCTATCTGCTCGGCCTGTCCAGCAGCGTGCTCGTCGGCGGACTCACGCTGGCCCTCCTCATCCTGCCGATTATTATCGTGGCCACGCGGGAAGCCCTCCGCAGCATCCCCAATTCCATCCGCGAAGCGGCTTATGCGGCGGGTGCGACGAAGTGGCAGACCATTTGGTATCATATGCTGCCGTATTCTCTCGGCGGCATTGCAACGGGAACGATCATTGCCATGTCGCGGGCCGTGGGGGAAACGGCACCCCTGATTGTGATTGGGGCAGCCGGCTGGGTGAGCAATTTGCCCGATTCGCCAATTTCGCGCGCCTTTCCATTCCTCAATTTGAAGTGGCTCAGTTCGGACTTCACGGTCCTTCCCGTGCAGATGTATATTTGGACCTCCGACCCTGACCCTGCCTTCCAGGCCAACGCTGCCGCCACAGGCCTGGTCTTGATTGCCTTTACCTTGACGATGAACGCCACGGCCATCATTGTCCGCTACCGCGTCCGCAAGAAACTGAAGTGGTAGCCGCCCTCATGAGCCAGCCTGCGACCTTTGAAGAGCTAAGAGTCTCGCAGACCCGCGCGGGAAAGGTCGCCGCTGCGCGGGAAGATGCGCCGGTGGGGGACCGGCCGCTCAAGGCCGAGGTGAAAGCGGTCAACTTTTTTTATGGTCCGAAGCAGGCGCTGAAGAACATCAATTTGCCGATTCCGGAACGGACGGTCACGGCTCTTATCGGCCCCTCCGGCTGCGGGAAGAGCACGCTGCTGCGGTGCTTCAATCGGATGCATGATCTGTATCCCAATAATCGCTACGAGGGAGAGATTCTGCTGCATCCCAGCCAGGTCAATATCCTCAGCCCCAGCGTTGACCCCATGGAGATGCGGCTGCGGACCGGGATGGCGTTTCAGAAGCCGAATCCGTTTCCCAAGTCGATCTTTGAAAACGTCGCGTATGGCCTGCGGCTTCGGTTCGTGAAAGACCGGAAGGTGCTGGCGGAAAAGGTGGAAAAGGCGCTGGTGGAGGCGGCTCTGTGGGACGAAGTAAAGGACCGGCTACACCAGGCAGCCTTCAATCTCTCCGGCGGCCAGCAGCAGCGGCTCTGCGTGGCCCGGGCGCTGGCCACCGACCCGGAATTGTTGCTGCTCGACGAACCGACCTCGGCCCTCGACCCAATTGCCACTTCCAAAATCGAGGACATGATCTTCACGCTCAAAGAGACCGTGACCATCCTCATCGTCACCCACAACATGGAACAAGCGGCCCGCGTGGCTGACTATACGGGCTTCATGTACCTCGGCGAGCTCATCGAGCGCGGCCCCACGGCTCAGATGTTCCAGCGGCCCAAGAATGAGCTGACCGAGAAGTATCTGACTGGGTCGTTCGGATAGTTGTGCGGG
>JBJXFF010000182.1:0-19129 GCA_046153945.1 Pirellulaceae bacterium | reverse complement strand
ACCAGGCCGTTGAAGAACGTGGGACCGCCGACCGCGCCGCCGAGGCTGGTGGTGAGGCTGTCGGCGGCACTGGTGCCGGTGACGTCGAGGATGGCGATGTTGCTGTAGGTGTAATCGATGCCCGGTGGAACCGCCGAGTCCTTCCACCGTGGTGTGGGTGATGGTGGCGGTGTCGCCCGAGACATCCAGCGAGTCGTTGAGGTTCAGGGTATTGGTCCCGGCAAAGCCGTTCACCGTGACGGCGGCAGTGATGCCGTCGAGGGCGGTGGCGGTCGGGCCGGTGACGTTGAAGGTGTCGCTGTCGGCGGCTCCATTCAAGCCGGCTCCACCGGGAGCAGCCAGAGCGCCGAAGATGTTGGCGACGGCCCCCGCGCCGCCGTCGGCGTTGCCGAAGTCGATGTTGATCGTGGCGGTGGTCGCCGCACTGATGGAGGCGGTGTTGGTGAGGACGAAGTCGTCACCGGCGTTGAACGTCAAGGCGGCGGTCGTATCGGTGACAGCGACTCCGGCGCTAATTGACAGATTGTCGCCGGCTCCTCCGCCATCCGTCGCCGTGTAGGTCATGCCGCCACTGGTGGTGGCGCTGGCCGCGATGGTGAGGGGGCTGAGGGCCGTAATGACCCCGTTGCCGCCGACGCCGCTGACCGAGGTCGGGCCGCTGAGGTTCGTCAGCGTGAGCCCACCAGCCGTATCGGTGACAAAAATGCCGCCGGACGTGTTGTTGTGGACGTCCAGGTTGACGACCTGGACTTCGATGGTGGCATTGACGCCAGATGCCCCCACGCCCGTCGCCGCCGAGAGAATCGCGCCGCCGTTGACCGCGCTGATATCTAGCGCCGCCAAACCGTCGGCGTCAGTGATCGCGCCAGCGGTCGTGGTGACCGTTACGGCGTTTCCTGCCGCGCTGCCCGTCTGCAACAGCGAGAGTTGGATATTGCCCGTGGCATCCAGACTGATCAGCCCCGTGCCACTAGTGGCCGAGGTTCCGTTGGCCATGGTAATCACGCCGGTGCCGGCATTGTAATCGACAGTACCGGAACCGGTCGTTGAGACAGTCCCGCTATTTTGCAAGATGCTTGTCGCATTCAAAGTAACATTGCCGTTCCCAGAGACGTTTGCATTGAGAGTCAGATCTGCGTTTGTGACCCCGCCACTGACAAAGGCTACAGAGTTAAGAAACATGGCCAGCGCATTGGAATTTGACCCATCGAGTTGCGATTGCGCCCCGGTATAGGTTGGGAATGAGACGAGGTAGTTGGGCGAAAGATGAACGACGCGGCCAAGCCCGTAATCCCAAACCGCGGCAGCCGCATTTCCAAACCCATCGTTAGCCACGACCGTCGCGCCAGGCTTGACCGGCCCGCCGTAGTTGCTGAATGAACCGGTCGTCCAGGGGGAAACACCGCTATTGATCGGATGCACCATGCTGGGAATCACCGAACCCTGGTGCTGATAGTCTGTTGTTGCTTGGACCGGGAGCAGGTTGTTCATCGCGCTGTAGCCAGGGCCCGATTGAAATGACAGAAAATAGGGCACCCAACCGGAGGCGAGGAAGCCACCGCCGTTGGTGACATAAGTTTCTAGCGCTTGGCCGAAAGAGTTCCAGTCATTGGAGCCGTGCCCTGAATCGCCGACCAAGACCGCAGAATATTGGGAAATCTCAAGGGCGGTGTCAATGTCAGTGCCGATGACGATATCGACGGTGTATCCAGCTGATTCGAGGACGGTCTTCACGAAAGGAAAGGTGTCGGTGCGATTAACTCCCGCCGCCTCCAAGGCGATTCTACCACCGCCACCACCACCACCTCCTCCGGCGGTTACGGTGATTTGGCCACCGCCATTATTGCTGACCGCTTCATTAACTGTGATATTTCCCTGCGCAGCAACCGAAATGTTCCCTCCCGTTACGGAGACACCGACGACGGGGACGGAGACACCTCCAATGATGAGGCCGTCCGTCTCTTCAATGTCCACCCCGCCGCTGCCGCCGGTGGCTTCGACGTTGTTGACCGTGGTATCCAGGCTGATGCCGGTCGCCGCGATTGCTAGTAGCAAGTCACCGGCGACATTCAGCGTGGCGGCGTTTCCATCGGAAATCGCGCCGGAGGCGGTCAGCGCCACATCCCCTCCACTTCCCGCGGAGATGGACTCGATGATCAAGTCGCCGCTGGTTGCCGCGAGCGTAATGTTGCCGTTGGAGGTGGTTACGGACCGGACCCGCATGCCGCCAGTGATGTCGGATAAATCCACCAGGCCGGCACCGGTAACCGAGGCAGTCAGTCCACGATTGGAATTCGTGAAGGTATTGATTTCGATGGTACCCAAGGCACCAATTCCCGTCGCGGCAGTCAGATTAACAAGGCTCGCGGAGATGTCGGCGGTGCCGTCGCCGCTGGACTCTTCAATGGCCCCTGCCGCGTTCAAGGTGATGGTGTCCCCTGGGGCCACGATATTGTTCGCCAGAATGTCCCCCGCCGTGGTGACAATGGTTATGACATTCGAGGCATCGGTCGTGTTGACGACATTCGTGGCGGTCACCGTGCCACCCGCGTTGACGGTGATGGAGCCATTGAACGTCGTGACGCTGGTCAGCGTGACGCCGTCCGTCTCATCCAGCAAAATGCTTCCCGCTCCGGTCGTGCTCGCGGTGATTGAGCTCGTAGTCACATCCAGGTCGATGCCACTCGCCGCGGTGGCGACTAAGGAAACAGCGGCGACGTTGAGCGTGCCGGAATCGGTCAAAGCTCCTCCGGTGGCCGTCAATGTCGCCGATCCGCCGGCGACGACGGTATCAATCGCGAGATTACCGGTGTTTGAGGAAACAGTAACATTGCCAATGATCGCCTTGACGTTGAAAACTAAAGCTCCATTCGTCTCGCGGAGAATTACATTGCCCGTGTTGGAAATCACGGAACCGAGTGTGCTGACTGCTGTATCGAGTTCAATGTTGCCAGCCGCGGTCCCGTTCACGATGCCCGTGCCGCTTATGTTGAGAGTTCCGACACCATTCAGGTCGGCGATGGAACCAGAGCCGGCATCCAGGTTGATGTTTGCGGCCCCAGTCAAGTTGATGAGGCCGGTCAAGTTTATTTGCTGGCTGGTCAGACTCACACTATTGATGGTGGTAATCCCGCCCACGACATCAATCCTGTCGGTGCCGGTTCCCGTGTTGACAGACAGGTTCGAGATGCCATGCGTATTGTTTGCGCTGGTGATAGTGACGGCATCCGTGACACCGTTAACGCTCGTAGTGTCGATATTGACCGTCCCGTCGTTTCGCAAATGCACCTGTTCAAAGCCGACACCGCCGGTTGTGCCGCTGACAATCAAAGCCGCCAGAGTACCGGTCGCGGCATCGAAGCCGTTGGTGAGGGTGATTATGTCGTTCCCGCCGGGGAAGTTGACATTCACCGTGCCAAAACCGATCAGATCAATCGGTTCGAGGCCGGTAAACGTCACGGTTCCGATGCCGGTAACCGTTATCGTTCCAGCTCCATTGGTGGTTGCGCTGGGAAGGTAGGTGGCCGTCTGTCCCGCGGCACCACTCAGTTGAAGAATATCTCCCAAGCTGTTGGGAAGTCGGCTGGTGAAGTCCTGCGTCTGGCCATCATAAAAGACACCGCCTGCGGGAATCGGGTCGGTGCTGGCCCCCGTGCTGTCCACGGTGAGCAAGTCGTCGGCCCCGGCTCCGAGGATGTTGATTGGTGCAGCGCCAGAGAATGTCGCCGTGACTGTGCCGTTGGCATTGGTGCGTGTCAACGTGAATGTGGCGCCATTACCGGTGAGAACAAAGGTGTCGGCGAGCGCCGTTCCTTGGACCAGCGACTGAGAGGAGAGAACGACGTCATTGCCGTCGCCGCCGGCATAGGAGACGTAGAGCGTTCCTCCGGCGTAACTCACTGCGGCCCCTTCCGCGAGCCCGGCAAAGGTGCCGATGACGGCATCGGACGTGCCGTCGTTGTCAATGATGGTGTAAGTTTGCAGCGAACCGGAATTTACCGCAAAGCCGCCGAACTGGATTAAATTTAGCGTGGCCCCTCCCAAACTGACTCCCCCCACCACAATCAACTGGTCATAGCCCGTCACACCATTGCCGGGACTGGTGCCACCGATTTCCACGTCGAAGAATGTTCCGGAAACCAGCGTCACCGAGCCGGTAGCCAAAGTCTCGGGACTTGCACCGGGTGCAAGTCGAGCCGTGTTGTTGATGTTCACCGCCCCTGCGATGGAGCCCGTCCCGCCAAGTACTGAGGAATTATTGACATTGACCGCTCCTGAGCCAGTGAGCGAGCCGTTGAGGAGCAGTGTGCCGGCATTGACCGTAGTCGAGCCGGTATAGCCGCTGGTGCCGCCGAGCGTGAGTGTGCCGGCCCCTTGCTTCAGGAGTGTGCCGCCCGTCCCGCTGAGCGAACCGGAATAACTCGTGCTGTTGGAGTTGCCGGTCGCCAGACCGCCGCTGCCGAGTGTGACCGCGCCGCTGCCGGCGAGGGAGCCGATGGTTTCGTTTTGATTATTGAGGTCAAGCGTCGCACTTGTCAGCACCACGTTCGAGGTATTGGGAAGGACGCCCGGAAAGCCGGCGGCAAGGCGGAAAGTGTCACTGGCGGCCGTGGAGCCGGTGAAGTTCAGCGTGGTGGGGGCAAAGCCGTTGTCCGGGGTCTGGAACTGGATGAGGTTTGTCCCGCCGCCAGTGGCGTTGATGGTGAGAGACGTGGACGGATTCTGAAACTGCTCATCCTCCGGGCCGGTGCCGTTGAACGTGAGTTGCATGAAGCCGTCGTTCGGACTCAAGTAGTCCTTGAGCGTGGCGGCGGAGCCGGCAGGGAGGTTAATGATCTTATTGGCAATGGTGACGCCGGTGGTATCGACCGGCTCGAGATTCGCGAAGTGAATTTCAATCGAGCCGTCGCTGCCGAAGTCTAGATCGCCACCGCCGGTGGAGGTGAGGCTTGTCGTCTGGGAACTGTAGGAGGCGACGGACTGCACCACGAGGCGATCATTGTCACTGGTACTCTCGCCTCCGTCGTAATCCACCCGTTTGGCAAGGTTGTCGAGTTTGACCGTGACCTTGTCCGAGCCGCCGCCGGTATTGAAGATGAACTTGCCGAAGGAGGGACCGGCCGAGGCAGGGATGGAAATGGTATTGCCGCTGGCGGTGATGCCGGCTGGAACGGTACCAGAGATGGCGAAGTTTGCCCCGACGCCAATGATGGTCCAGCCCCCTACGCCATCGGACTGAATCGTGATGTCGTCGTTGCCATTGACGTTATCAGTGATGACGAGATTCCCTCCCGCGTCCTGACTGATTGTTTGCGGCGCGGAGGAGACAAAGTCTTTGGCAATCCACAATTCGCTGCCGTTCACGCCGTCATCCGCCAGGAAATAGACGGCGGAGCCAATGGCCGTCAGTCCATCGGGAAACGAAGAGCCGCTGCCGGGCACGATGTCTTTGACCAGCGTCGGTGTGGAGCCGTTCAAGTACCAGACTTCGCGGCCGATTCCGGTTTTGGTGCCGATGAAGTAGAGTTGCCCGCCGACGTTAGTGAGTTGATCCGGCGACATCCCAATCGTAAGCGGCAGCGAAGTGATGGTCGTGCCGTCGCTGGTGAAGATGCCCGTTCCGCTGCCGGAAGTCCCCACGAAATAAAGCAGGTTGCCGATGGCGGCGAACGTGGAGGTGGTGGGAACGGTCACACCAATGGGGTCGGTGACTTTTTGGGTTCCTCCGGCAGACGTCTTCCACAAGTTCGTGGCGGTGCCGTTATTCGCTTTGAAGAACAGGTTCGATCCAGCGACGGTGAATTTGCTGGGGCTGGAATCGGGCGTTCCGGAATTGATATCCATAACAAGGCCCACGGAAGTCGTGCCAGTAACCTTGAAGAGTTCTTCTCCCGACGCAGGCGAACTGCGAGATCCGGAAAAGTAAACGGTCCCCCCCAAATCGATCAGCGACTTTGGTCCATAACTGCCGCCGCCGCTAATGTCGAGCGCTTGCAGCGTACTCCCGTCGTAGGTATAGATCCGCGAATAGGATGGGGCCGCGCTCGGTGTGGCAGCAAAAAAGAGCTTGCCGCCGGAGACGATCATCTCAGAGGGGTTGAGCCCCGCAGTGCCGGGAACCAATGTAGGGAAGGCAACGCCATTGGTATGCCAGATGCCAATGCCCGTCCCGCCGTTCTCCACGAAATAGAGTTCGCCGCTATAGCTCGTGAGGTTCGCGGGGGCCGATGTGGCCGCGCCTGGCCGGACGTCGAAGACTTGCGGGACGCTGATGCCGTCGGTGACCCAAACTTCCCTGTTCGTAGTCGGAGTTGTCGCGGTAAAGAACTGTTTGCCATTGGCGGTGGTGAACGAGTTGGGATCAGAATTGCCGGCGGGGTGCAAATCGGCAAACAGATTGGCCGTGCTTCCATCGGTCCGCCAAGTTTCCAGGCCGGTCACGCCATCGTCGGCACGAAAGTAAACGTAACTACCATAGGGTGCAAAGCGGTCGGGAAACGAATCGCCACCGTTATTGATGTCCGCCACAAGTGCCGCATCGATGGCCAGTAGCCGCCGCTCTTCGAGCGGTTCAAAGAAAAGTCGGCGTCGATGATGGGCGGACTTTTGGAGGACTGGGAGTCTGATTGAAGAAGTACGGGGTTTGCGCGGCATGGCAGACTCGATACGTTTGGAATGATAGAAAATGCTTTCAAAGAGATTGCCGGATGGCAAACCCACACAAATTGCGTGTTAAATCCATGTTGAATCTAGCCGTTGCTATTTTCACTTTCAATAACTGCTGAAAGAATTTTCTTTACATCAGGACCCTTATGGCCAATGCCTCTCGTCCTACACTGACTGCTGCTGCTCACACCATTGTGGTAAAGGTGGGGACGAGGGTGCTTACGCTGGCCGACGGGACCCTCAACTACCCACGCATCGAGCGGTTGGCGGAGGAGATTCACGGGGTGGCTGCGGCGGGACGGAAAGTCGTCCTGGTCAGTTCGGGTGCGGTCGGAGCGGGGATGAGTTTGCTGAAGTTGGCCAGTCGACCGGCGGACCTGGCGAAACTCCAAGCGGTGGCGGCAGTCGGACAAGCTCATCTGATCCAGACCTACGACCGGACGTTCGCCAAGCATGGCCGCCGCGCCGCCCAGGTTTTGCTGACGGCGGACGACGTCAGTGATCGGACCCGATACCTCAACGTGCGGAACACACTCGCCAGCATCCTGGAGTTCGGAGCGATCCCGGTTATCAACGAGAACGACACGGTGAGCGTCGAGGAACTGCAAACTACCTTCGGCGACAACGATCGCCTCGCCGCCCTGGTGACCAATCTGATGCAGGCACCGCTGCTTATCATCCTTTCCGATATTGAAGGACTTTACGACGGGGACCCCGATCAGAAATCCTCCAAACTCGTCTCCACGGTCGCCAAAATCGACGACACCATATTGGGCTATGTGCGAGACAAGAAAACAGGCCTCTCCAAAGGGGGCATGGCCAGCAAACTGGCCGCTGCCCGGATTGTGACCTCCGCTGGTGAGAACATGATTGTGGCGAGCGGCCGGCGCGAGGATGTGTTGACCCGCATCATGGCCGGCGAGGAGATCGGCACCCTCTTCCAGGCCCGTGGCAAAGGAGTAAGCCACTACAAACGCTGGCTCAGTTACAGCGCCCCCGCGAAAGGACAGCTTCAATTGGACAGCGGCGCGCGGCGAGCCATCGTGGAGCAAGGAAAGAGCCTGCTCGCCGCTGGAATCACAAAGTGCACGGGAGAATTCCGCAAAGGAGATCTCGTATCACTTTGCGACGAGCAGGGATCCATCATCGCTCGCGGATTGTCCAATTATACCTCCGAGGACGTGAGCAGGATCATGGGACTCAAGTCCTCCAAGATTGCCCAAGTGCTCGGAATCTGTCCCTATCAGGAAGTGATCCATCGAGACAACCTCGCTGTAGTTGAATAGCCATCCCAACAATTATCACCTCTCAACCCCAAGGAATATCGTCATGAACACGGACCTTCTCGGCCTTGCCATCAAGTCAGACTTCTCCCGCCGCGGCTTTGTCGTCACTTCGCTGGCAACCGGTTTTGCCCTCTCGGTCCAGCCGGTGTCGGCGGAGACCATCAAAACCGACAGCGAAGGACTGGAGGCGGGCGAAGTAAAAATCCCGGTGAAGGATGGTGAGATGGTGGCTTATCGGGCGGCTCCCAAGAAAGGCGAGAATTTTCCGGTCATCCTCGTCGTGCAGGAAATCTTCGGCGTTCACGAGCACATTAAGGACATTTGCCGACGCTTTGCCAAGCTGGGATACTTAGCCATCGCCCCCGAACTCTACGCTCGTCAGGGAGACGTTTCAAAGCTCACCGCGTTTCCAGAAATCCTGAAAATCGTGGCGACTGTTCCCGATTCGCAGGTGATGTCCGACCTGGACGCCACTGTGGCTTGGGCCAAAAAATCCGGCAGCGGAAATACCGACAAGCTTGGCGTCACAGGCTTCTGCTGGGGAGGGCGAATTGTTTGGTTGTACTCGGCACATAATCCCAATTTGAAAGCCGGCGTTGCCTGGTATGGTCGTTTAGTCGGCAAAGCCGATGAGTTGCATCCCAAGCATCCGGTGGAAATCGCCGCGTCGCTTAAAGCTCCCGTCCTCGGTCTCTACGGCGGAGCCGACGATGGCATTCCGGTCACGACCGTTGAAGAGATGCGGAAGGCTCTGAAAGAAGCCAAGCAGCCTTCGGAGATCATCGTCTATCCCGACACCCCTCACGGCTTCCATGCGGATTATCGGCCGACCTTCCGCAAAACGCAGTCCGAAGAGGCTTGGAAAAAGGCGCTCGAGTGGTTTAAGAAAAACGGCGTGACGTAGTCACGCTGTAACTGCCTATCCCAGCCGTACATGCTGGACGTTGTTCTCAACCATCCAGCTCAGCCACGCTTCATGGTCGTCGGTCAGTTCGATCTCCGCCTTGGAGCGAGCATCGAGCGGCGAGACGACATAGACGACCAGTTCGTCCAGCCACTTTACCGCTTCGTCGCGGCGGATCCAGTATTCGTTGGGGCCAAGTTGCGGCGCGCCATGTTCGCCGCCGGGGGTCATGAAATAAACGATCTCCATCTTGAACCGTGCGGGCATTTCGAGCGGCGGCAGTTCGGGATGATCGACGGAGTAAATGTGCATTCGGCCATTGTACTGCTTTGGCGAGCGGGGGGCGTGAGCCCCCTGATACTTCATTACCGACCCAACTTAAATATCAGGGGGCTGACGCCCCCCGCTCGCCCGCTGCATACGGATTGACTTGCAGTTTCTTTAGCAGTTCCCCCTTCAGCCGCTCCATCACCGACTGCTTGTCGGTCTGCGACAAAATCCGCTGGACGACCGCTTTGGGGCTTTCGTTCCCCCACGATGCGCCATGCTCGAAATAATAGCGGGCTGCTTCGCCGACTATGTAGGAGCCGTAGCCGGCTGCTGCTCCTTGAGGAATCGCGGTGACGAGGGTTGATTTGCCGGCGGTCAGTGCCTTGAAGGTGCTCACCGCCCAAGTCGTGACGAGTACGCTCGCGGTCATCCATCCGGCGGCCTTGGCGATGGAAAGGGCCAGCGAACGAGCATGGGCCCACTTCATTTCCATCCCATAGACCGCCGCCAGCGTGACAATCATGGCCGCATCGACGGCGAGTCCACCGGCAATGTCCATATACGGCAGCGGATTGAGGCCGACGGCGACTGCTTTGAGCGAGGCATATCCCCACACCACCTGCATCGCCCGCCGCTCGCGCAGCTCAATCCGCAGCGACGCAATCCGGTCGCTCTTGTCGGCGGCATAGAGCGCGGCGTTGAGAGCGATGAGGGCGAGTCCTTCTTGATCGAGCATTTCCAGAATGGCGGCTTTGAGATCGGAAACATCCGGCGGCGGTTTCTTCCACTCGCTCCGCTCTTTGCCGTCGGCAGCCTGAATGACGTACTCACGCTCGCGAGGGTCCGCGGCAGCAGTCACCACTTGCTCCTTCGGCACTAGGTCCCGCAGCCGCTCGTTGCAAAGCACTTCGAGCAATCTCGCTCGCTGCTCGCGGCTGTAGAGATCGATCTTGTTGAGGATGACGATGATTGGTTTGTGGAACGCGGCCAGTTCCACCAGATTCGCATGCTCGGTATCGTTCAAATCGGAGTCGGTGCAGAACAAAATCAAATCCGACCTCTGAGCCGCCTCCCTTGCCATTTGACCGCGAGCCGCCCCCCCGACTTCATTAATCCCCGGCGTATCCACCAGCACCACTTGGCTATCTCCGAGCCCAGGCAGCCGATAGCCGGTCCCTTGCCAATTGACGTGCCAGACCTCTTTCGTCCAGCCGCCTTGGACGTCGACCGCGGCCACCGCCTCGCCAACCAGGGCATTGATCAGGGCACTTTTCCCCGTGCTGATCTCTCCAAAGACCACAATCTCCACCCGGCCGCTTTGCAGCTTATCGTGCATGTCCCGAAGGCCGGCCAACTCGCTCCGGAGCTTCTCTTTCTCCGCGTCGGTGCAGCGGCGGTACTTGTCCAGCGTCTGCTCGACGGCGGTCAGGGCCTGCTGATAGTGGTTATCGGGCTCGTTCATGGTTAGTAGCATTTCGCTGCCCATGCGTCAGTCTTGTGGCACTACGCGATTCGCACTCCATTATTGTCGATGGTGTACGGCACAATCCGCTCGTCGCAGGCACTGCCGCGGTGCTTGGCAATGTAAAGAGCGCGGGTCAGCCGATCGCCGTTGCGGACTTTGCCCATGTAGATGATCGTGTTGGCGTTCGACAGCACATCTCCCTCATCGAGCCGCCTGCTGATGAGGTCGTCGAGCATGGTTTCGTGCGAGGTGTAGAGGAGCAGGCAGCCGATACGAGTGGGATCGTAGAGGTGTCGGGAGATTTCGGCGGCATTCCGCAAATAGGCTTCTCGGAACAAATCCCGCGCGACCCATTCAGGGTCTTTCCGCAGAATCTGATGATAGAGGTATTCAAACAGATTGAACTGGATCGATTCTCCCGGCCGGTCAGTCGGCTCGATCCCGTCGATGACGACCCGCTCGCAGCCGCGCACGAAGTTGCCGTATAGAAACGCAATCGCCGCCCGCAGCCGGGCGTTGAGCTGGGCCTGCCAGGTGTGCCAGTCGTCCCAGTCGAGGTCCCGCTTCGTCACCCGGCGGCCAGCGTAATCGAAGATATGCAGATACTCTCCCGGCTCACTGTTAAAGAAGCTGTCGAGCTGCACCTGCTTGTCGGCATCGGCGACCGTGAGATTCCAATCGAAGATTCGCCGGGCATATTCCGCATGGCTCTGCGAATCGCCGCGACTGCTCATGTCGAAGAAAATGCCGCTTCTAGGCGAGCGGGGGGCGTCAGCCCCCTGATATTTCAGACCGGGGGCTGGGGCCTGGGGGCTAGGGGCTGGGGAAGAGTGCAGTCCTGCTCGCGCGAACTGGACGCCGAGTTGCGTTTTGCCGATGCCCGTTGCCCCCACGACTGCGGTCAGCGTACCGGGAATCAGCCCGCCACCGAGCAGCTCGTCCAGTCCCGGTATTCCTGTGAGCAGCCGTTGCATGACTACTTTCCTGGCTTCGTTTCAAGTCGCGTGAAATAGACCGGCTCAAAGTAAACGCCCTTCTTCTTCGGGTTTCCTTCCAAGGTGAACTCTTTCAGCAGGCCTCCGAATCGAGTGACACCTTCCTCCAACCGCTTTGCCTGGCGTGCCATGATCATGGGCAGGGGTGGGCTTCGGGTCGCCAGGGCGTCGTTGAGATCATAGGTCTGATAGTGGTCGTCTATCACGATGGGGACCATGACCTTACCTACAAAAATGAACGAACGCCGCTTTTGCACGGCCTCCTCGGCATAAATCGGAACACCCTCGACGATCACCAAGGTGCCCGGCTTGGCTTTGCCGGCCTGTGACGGCTTCAAGATGTTGGGGCAATTCCGACGATAACGGGCCGCCATTTTAGGCGTCAGCAATTTCGTGACCTGCTCCCGCTGCTCCTCCGGAAGGTCGGCGAGCGCCATATCCAGAAATAAAAATGCAATCGACTCCTGGCCGAACGCGCCAGCGGCTTTGGTCAACTCATCGGTGGTGATCCGGTCATCACCGGCGCGGGCCCAGAGATTGAAGAACCGGCCCCCATTGTCTAAGGCGGCTTTTGCTCCTTGCAGAGTTTTGTAAGGCTTGATTTCTTTCATGGTTGTACCCTTTGGCTTGTAGGATGGGACTCCAGTCCCGTCCCTCATCTACACGGACGGGACTGGAGTCCCATCCTACAGAATCCGCTATTTTGCCAGTGCTTTGTCAATTCTCTTGAGGCACACTTCTTTCCCCAGCAGGGCCAAACAGTCATACACTCCCGGTCCCACACTCTTGCCGGTGACGGCCACGCGGAGGGTATGCACGATATCGCCAATTTTGATGTTCTCGGCCTCGATGAATTTCTTCAGCGCCTCTTCCAGCGGCCCGACTTCGAAATCCGTAACGCCCGCAAGCACCTCGCGGAACTTCCGCAGCAGCTCCTTCGACTCCGGCGGGGCAACGCGCTTGGCGAAATCCTTCTCGTCGTAGGCAAAGTCCTCTTCCTTCACGAAGAAGAAGTCCGAATAGTTGAGAATGTCCCCCATCACCTTCAATCGGTCGCCGGCGGCTTCCACGATGCGGGTGAGCTTGGGGCCGACCTCGCACTGCACCGGCTGGGGGAGGAGCTTCGCGGCTTGAAGAAAGGGAATCATGGCCGCCACCTTCTTTTTCACGTCCAGCTTCTGCATGTGCCGGTCCTGAAAGGACCAGAGTTTTTTGGGGTCGAAGCTGGCGGGGGCCTTGGTGACGCGGGCGAGCGTGAAGTGGCGGATCATCTCTTCCACGGTCAGGTCCTCGGTCTTATCGTCGAGCGACCAGCCGAGCAGCATCAGGTAATTCAGAATGGCGCTCGGCAGATAGCCCACCTCGCGGTAGAAATCGACGATGACTGGGTTGAAGGTATCGGCGGAGAGGTTTCCCTTTCCCATCCGCGTCATGATCTCCACGCCACTGTCGTAGAGCCGCTTGAACTCCGGGTTCTTCAGGTACTGGGCGATTTTGCGTTTGCTCAATTTGTTGTGGCTGCCGGGCTCGGCGACGAACGGCAGGTGGGCGTACTCCGGCTGCGGATAGCCGAGCCCCTGCAGGATAAAAATCTGCCGCGGCGTGTTGGAAAGATGCTCCTCCGCCCGGATGACGTGGCTGATTTTGAAATCATAATCGTCCACGACGCTCGCCAGGTGATAGAGGCAGGTCCCATCCGCCCGCTGGATGACGTGGTCCTGCTCGCGGGACCACTCAAAGACGCAATCGCCGCGCACGTGGTCCGAAAACTTGCATTGCCCCTCCCGCGGAATCTTGAGCCGCACCACTCCTTGCCGCCCCTCGGCCGCGAACTGGGCCGCCTGCTCGTCGGTCTCCGCCATCCATTTGCGGCTATAAAGAAACGCCTTTTTGTCTCGCTCCGCCTGCTCCCGCTCGGCCTTGAGCTCCTCGGGGGTGGCGAAGTCTCGATAAGCCAACCCTTTCTCCAGCAGCACTTTCACTGCCGCCTGATACTGCGGCAGCCTTTGCGACTGGTAATACGGCCCATACTGCCCGCCGACCTCCGGCCCTTCGTCCCAATCAATCCCCAGCCAGCGAAACCCTTCCAAGATCGGCAGCAGCGCCTCCTGCACGTTCCGCCCGGCATCCGTATCGTCAATCCGGAGCAGGAACTGCCCCCCATGCTGCCGGGCATACAGCCAGTTGAACAGCGCCGTGCGAACGCCGCCGATATGCAGGAAACCGGTCGGGCTGGGAGCGAAACGAGTGCGGACGGGGGCGGACATGGGAGGCGGGGAGGTTGGAGGTCAGGGGTCAGGGGTCAGGGGTCAGGGGTCAGGGGTCAGGACATGTACAGGGTACAAGGACTTCAGTTCAAATTAGACCGGTGAGGGGTTAGACGGGCTAGGGCGGGAATTGCTCCCTTAGTGATTTTGAGGGCATCTATTATGTGCGCACGGGTATAAGCGGCTGATCGCTTGCGATTATTCACATTTTGGACGTCCGTTTTCAAATGTTTTTCGTGAGCTTCATTTTCCGCAACGCATAGTCCCGACTTGATTTGCGTTATTCACTTACTCTTGATCACTGTTCCGATTGGCTGAATTGTTATTCACAAAAAACCACGTAAACCGGGGGGGTATTAAAAGCGGTTTTATAAGCTGTTTTTCAAAATGGTTTACACACCTCGGCAGGTTCTTAATGGAAGTTTCTCGTCCATTAGCACTTACTCGTTTCCAGTTCGCAAACAAAACTCTCCATCGTGCCCCGCGCGCAGCTCCGCCGTCAAATAAAGTAGTATACAAATGACACGTTGTCTTGAAAAGCCCCCCCATGGAACTTTTTTCAAGAATTCCTGGCGTCCACCTTTGAGTGCCAAGTTAACCGAGTCCAGCGGCGGCAGCAGCTACAACAGCGGCTCAAGGAGTCTTCACCACGACGGCCAAGAAGCACTTTTCCGCCGACGATGATTGGCTCATTCCGCGAAAGTCAGCGAGTGCTGCACTTCGTACGTCCGGTTGGGGCATTCCCCTTTGCCGACGTTGTTGAGGGCGATTTGATACAGGTCCTGCCCGAAGGGGGTCGGGTATTTGCCGGTGATGCAGGCCTGGCAGAGTTGGCTCGGCTCTTTTTTGATGGCCCGGGCGATGGATTCGACGGGGAGGTAGCGGAGAGAATTGGCGCCGAGGATGTCGGCCATTTCGGCCTGCACTTCGTCGGTCAGGCCACGGCCGCGCATGATGCGGGGGGCAAAAAGCTCGTCCACGGTGGACATGTCGATGCCGTAGAAGCAAGGGGCCACGATCGGCGGGCAGGCGACTCGAACGTGAATCTCCTTCGCTCCGCCCGCTTCGCGAATCCGATTGAGCAGCACTCGCATGGTAGTGGAACGGACGATGGAATCTTCGACGAGGAAGACCCGCTTCCCTTCCAGCACTTCCCGCAGCGGCGTGTATTTGGTTTCCGCCTTCTTGCGGCGGCCGGAGCCTCCTTCGATGAAGGTGCGGCCGGAGTAGCGATTGCGGATCAGCCCTTCCCGCGACGGAATTCGCAGCTTGTGGGCCATCGCGTCGGCGGCAGCTTTGCTGGTGTCCGGAACGGGGACGACGATAGTGTCTTCATCGATAGGTACCAAGCCGCTTTCCACTTCCAGCCGGGCGAGTTCTTCGCCGAGAGCCGTCCGAGAGAGATAGACGCTGCGGCCGTCGAGCGTGCTGGCGACGTTGGCGAAGTAAATCCACTCGAAGAAGCAGTGGGAGCTGTGGGTCGATTCCGCAAAGGACTCGATTTCCATCTTGCCTTGCGTAATGGTGATGGCGTACCCCGGCTGTAGGGACTTGATGTTTTCCGGCTTGAAGCCCAGGTTGAGCAGCGGCACGCTTTCGCTGGCCGCGGCGAAGAGAGTACCCTCTTTGGCCCAGCAAAGTGGCTTGATGCCGAGCGGATCGCGGGCGACTAGCAAATCCCCTTGGGCATTGAGCATCACCAGGCTGTAGGCTCCGTCAAACCGCTTATTCACCGCCCGCATCATGTCCGCAAGCCGCGGCCGTTTCTCGCCCGAGAGTTCACGGCTGATCTCGTGCAGGATCATTTCGGTGTCGTTGTCGCGGGCGAGGTGATAATCGCAGTCGGCCAGCAGATTGGCCTTCAAGTCCTGGTAGTTGGCGAGTTGCCCGTTAAAGCCGAAGGCGAACCACTTCCGTTTTTCCAGATGGTGCCGCTCAAAGGGCTGGGCGTAGTTGCGATCTTCGTCGCCGCAGGTGGCATAGCGAACGTGGCCGATGGCGGCCCGCCCGGCATACTGCTTCATCAGGCTTTCAGCTTTCCCCTTGTGGGAGAGGCGAAAAACCTCCGTGACCGAGCCGATATCTTTGTGCGTATCCAACAGTTGCTGCCGGCCAGGGTTGAACGACGTCATCCCCGCGGCGAGCTGCCCCCGGTTCTGAATATCGAGCAGCATCCGGGGGAGCAGACGCGAAACCTCATCCGGCCCACCATCGGGGGCCAGCGGGTGCGATTCCCCAGGAAGGTGATAAACCGCGGCAATGCCGCATTCGTGAAAGAGTTCGCTCATGGGCGCAGAGAGAGCCTTTCGGTGCGAAGGGAGGACCAATCGCGAAACAAACGGCGGCACAAAAGAGCAGCATCCAAGCTGAGTTCATTCTAGGGGCAGAAGCCGTTTTCCTCAAGGCACTGGAAACCGGGGGAGATTAGCTGCACCGAACGAACCTTGGACCGCCTGTGCCGCTCCTATCATCAACCACAGTGCGGAATTGCGCTTCGCGGCAGTCGTTTTCCGCCCTTGCCCGTTTTTTTGGCGTAAACTAAACTCTCAGGTCTATCTTCCCCTGTAGCTCAGTTGGTAGAGCAGCGGACTGTTAATCCGCGTGTCCCAGGTTCGAGCCCTGGCGGGGGAGCTTTCCCGTCAGTTATACACACCAGACGGGAATCGGTTAACGACGCGGCGGTGCCTTCTTCACTGAAGGCATCGCCGTTTGTCGTTTCAAGACTTGGGTTTCCGTCGTCTGACGGGCCTTCAGGGGCGTTCTCGCCCCAGTCAAAGCCCCGATCCGGGCGGATTTCCGGGAAGAGTCGGAGAGCGTAGGTGCCGGTTTCCCCTTTGGGATCGGCTGCATGCAGTTCGACCACTTCGACGTAGTGGCGAATAAGCTGGGTTTTCTCCTCATCCGTTGCGACATCGAGCAGCTCGCCGACATCGGCCCAATTCCGGATGAGCGAGCACCTCGGCGTCGCGAACGCCGGAGCGGAAGACGACGGCCGATCCGCAGTTGCCCAGCACGGCGGACAGCGTGGCTTCGTCGATCTGCTCCAGGAACTGCGTCGCCAGTGCCGCAAAGGCCACTCTGTATTTGCGGCTCTCGCTCAGGATTGTGGCGAACGTGTCGTTGCCTTCGCTGAGGAACGAATGAAACTCGTCGATGTAAACGTGAACGTCGATCCGCTGGGACTCCGGGATGTCGGCCCGACTAAGTGCCGCCGTTTGAATGGCACCGACCAGAAACGCGCCGATCAGGCTGCTGGTCTGCTCCCCTAATCGGATTGCTCCAGGATGTGCAAACGGCGTTGGACCAGCCGAGCCTGCGTGAAAGGGACGGCGAATGTTTGGCTGTATTCAAGAAGTTGAGCAGCCGTCATGGGGAAAGCGTCGATCGCCGTGAGAACATCGAGATCCCGATCCGTAATCTGAATGCGTGTGAGATTCTTTGCCATAAGACGGAACCAAGCGTAGCATCACTTCCCATTTCCACCCTTCAGTTCACCTTGCATGAGTTCACGAAACCCCGCTTATCAATCGGATGTCGATTCGCTTATCGAGCACACGTCCGCCGACCAGGTACTTGCCCATTTCGGCAAGAATCCGCCGGGGCGTACCAGCGGTGAGTTGCGGATGCCGTGCGTCTTCAATGAATCCTGCGCCGACAGTTCCTATGGCACACTGACCATCAACCTGAGCGACGTTGCGAAACGCATCTATTGCCATAGTTGTGGCACGCGCGGCAACCTCCTGACGCTGATTCACGGATTTCAGGAACATCGCCCGCCCGCTGGCGGTCGGCTGCGTGGCGATGAGTTTCGCCAGGCCGTCGCGACACTCAGAGCGATTCACGGCGAGTCGCCGTCGTCGCCGGGAAACCGCCCTGCGTCCCCTCTAGCGTGCGGAATCGCCGGGCCTGTCTGAAGGTTTGGCTTGTTCCTTGGGTTCTTCCTGCCGCCGCAAAACGAGCCCCTCGAATCGACGATAGAACAACTCGTCCCCGTCCCTCCTGTACAGATTCTCAAATTCCGGCAGCATCGTCAGCAGAATCGTGTCTCCCTCTCCACGTTCGAGATGTCCGAAAACGGTCTTCCTGAAATGAAGATCGACGCGGCCGGTTGCGGCATTTTCGACCCGATGGCCGTCAATCCCAGGAGTACTCACGCGACTCTCCGATTCGTAGCGGAGATCCCAATGCACATCCCCTCCGTACTTGATGTCGAAATTCACGTTGGCTGAGATCTTCTTGATGCCGTCCTTGTTCTCCGCCTCTCCAAACCACTTCCCGGTGAGTTCTTTAGCGGTCAACGGCTTCTTTTCGCCCTGCTCTCGCCGCAATACGAGCCCTTCGAATCGCCGGTATCTTCGTTCACCAGGCATGTTCTTGGTCTCGAATTCCGGCAAGATCGTCAGCAGAATCGTGTCTCCCTCGCCGCGTGCGAGATGTCCCAAAACGGTCTTCTTGAAATGAAGATCGACGCGGCCCGTTGCGGAGTTTTCGACCCGATGGCCAGTAATTGGGATCTCAGCCCCGTTGGATTCCTCGGTTTCGTACCGAAGTCGCCATTTCACATCGCCACCGAATTTGATGTCGAAGTCGAACGTTGCAGTGAGCTTCCGGATGCCGTCCTTGTTCTCGGCCTCTCCATACCACTTGCCTGTGAGTTCTTTCGCGGTCAACGGCTTCTTTTCGTCTTCGACTCGCCGCAAAACGAGCCCCTGGAATCGGCGATAAAGCAACTCGTCCTTCATGTTCCCCTTCTCGATTTCCGGCAGTACCGTTAGCAGGAGCGTCCCGTTCTCGCCGCGTGCGAGATGCCCCAGCTCCGCCTTGTTGACGGCAGTGCTTCCCAACTTTGTGAACCTGAGCCACAGGTTGACGCGTCCTGTCGTTCCATCGTCGATCATTGCGAGATCCATTCCCTTTTGAGCTGCAGCGCTTGTCGACACTGGCGTTGAGTAGCGGAGTGAACAGCGCACTTCTGGCCCACGCGGGACCAGGATGTCGAAGTCCAACGTGGCCTCCAGCTTCCGGATGCCGTCCTTGTTCTCCGCCTCTCCGAACCACTTGCCCGTGAGTTCCTTCGCGGTCAACGGTCGCTTTTCGTCATCTTTTTTCGACGCGGGGTCCACAAGTTCAATCTCGATAATGCCAGTCGTCAGCTCCGGGTTCTTGTTTGCATTCCTCGTGTACATGAGCACGTTGTTGGAGACGATTTGGTACTTCCCGGCTGAAAGGCTGTCACTCGTCTTCTTCTGACCATCGGAAAGGTGGTAAATGCCAGC
>JBJXFF010000154.1:0-5150 GCA_046153945.1 Pirellulaceae bacterium | reverse complement strand
AACGACATCCGCAACATTGTCATTATTGCCCACGTTGACCACGGGAAAACCTCGCTGGTCGACTGTCTTTTGCACCAAAGCGGTCAATTCCGCGAAAGCCAGTTGCAAGGAGACTGCATTCTCGATTCCAACGATCTGGAGCGCGAGCGGGGCATCACAATCCTGGCCAAAAACATCGCCCTGCAATACAAGGGGGTGAAGATCAACATCATCGACACACCCGGCCACGCCGACTTCGGCGGTGAGGTGGAGCGAGTCGTCCGGATGGCCGATGGAGCCGTAGTGCTTATCGACGCCGCCGAAGGGCCAATGCCCCAGACGCGGTTTGTGCTCTCCAAAGCTTTGGAGGCCGGCCTCAAGCCAATTGTCGTCGTCAATAAGATCGACCGGCCCGACGCCCAGCCAAACCATACACTAGAAGAGGCTTTCGCTCTGCTCATGGAACTTGGCGCCGAAGAGCACTTGGAGGACTTCAAGTACCTCTTCGCCAGCGGTCGGGAAGGCTATGCCACGGCCGATCCGGAGGTTCGGACCGATTCCATGCAGCCTCTTCTCGATATGGTCCTGGCGGAGATTCCGGGGCCGGAGGTAGAGGTCGATGCACCATTGCAAATGCTTGTCACCACGCTCGACTGGTCGGAGTTCGTAGGGCGAATTGCCATCGGCCGCTTGCAGGCCGGCAGTGTGAAGAAGGGGCAGACAATCGCCCTGATGAAGTCCGGAGATCGGATTACGGAATCGCGCATCCAGTCGCTCTACGTTTTCGACAAGCTGGGGCGGACGGAGGTTGACTCCGCGGAAGCCGGTGACGTGGTCGCGCTGGTTGGAATCAGCGACGTGGAGATCGGCGATACCATCTGCCACCGCGAACATCCCCGCGCCATGCCGCGACTGACCGTCGATGAGCCGACGCTGGAGATGGTTTTCACGATTAACAGCTCCCCCTTTGCCGGCCGCGAAGGAAAGTACGTCACGAATCGCCAACTGCGTGAGCGGCTGTACAAGGAACTCGAAAAGAACGTGGCTTTGCGGGTGCGACAGATTGAGAATAGCGATGCGTTCGCGGTTTCTGGCCGTGGCGTGCTGCATCTTTCCGTGCTCATCGAAAACATGCGCCGCGAAGGGTATGAACTTTCCGTCGGCAAGCCGCAGGTGATTCTGCGCACGACCAACGGCTTGAAGGAGGAACCATTTGAATCTCTGGTGGTCGAAGTTCCATCAGATAAACTCGGCCCCGTAATGGAACTAGTCGGGGCTCGCCGCGGTGACCTTGAGGAAATGCACGTTCGCGGCGATTTCACGCACGCCAAATTCAACATTCCGGCTCGCGGGCTGATTGGACTGCGGACTCGGCTACTCAACGCGACGCAGGGGACGGCGGTGGTGCATCATCGGTTCAACGGTTATAAGCCGGTGACCGGAGAAGTCCCCCATCGGGCCAACGGCGTTTACATTTCCATGGTGACGGGCAAAGCCAACGCCTACAGCTTGAACACGCTGCAAGATCGGGCCGACATGTTCGTGACCCATAACGACGAGGTCTATGAAGGCCAGGTCGTGGGAGAGAACGCCCGTGAGAATGATTTGGCGGTGAACCCGACTAAGGAAAAGAAGCTCACCAACATGCGGGCCAGTGGCAGCGACGAGAACATTCTCCTCAAGCCCCCCCGCAAGATGGACCTGGAAGCGGCACTGGAATATATCGAGGACGATGAACTGGTCGAGGTCACACCCTCCTGCATCCGCATCCGCAAAATGCTGCTCAAGGAGAACGACCGGCGGAAGGAAAACCGGAAAGGATAGTTCGACTGGACATAGCCCCAAGAATGCCCGTTGCTTTCCACCCCACAGCCAGCGTATCTTGAGCAGGAGCATCGTCGCAGGAAATCAGCCCATCTTCGGAGCGCCCCCCATGTCTCAGGGTTCCCCCTACGGTTCGCAGCCAAATCCCTTCGGCAACCAAAACCCCTATATGCCGCCGCAAGGACAATGGGGACAACAGCCCGGACAGTGGGGACCTCCGGCCGGTTACACTCCGGATGTGCCGGGCTACTGCAAGGTGGTGTTTATCGTCAGCCTGGTTTTCTGTTTGCTGCGAGCGGCAATCGTAGCGTTCGGGTTCATCGGTATGGGGTTGCTGCCGGCGGACCACCCCGCCATGAAGACCGCAGTTCTCGAAGTCGGGACTGGTCTGGGGATGGTGCTGTGCGGCGTACCGGCAAACGCACTTCTGCTCTTCAAGAATCAGATTGGGTTCTATTTGGGCTGGGGGCTCATTGCTTTCACGGTCGGTTCGATTCTGACCGGAATCGCGTCGATCTTTTTATCAGGTGGTAATATCGGAGGAGCGGAGCCACCACCACCGGGCATGGAAAACGCCCAACTCATCGGCATGATCATTGGCGGAAGCATCTCGGTGATAATCCGCGTGAGCATCATTGTCGCCTATGCCGTCGCCCTGCTTAAATTTCAAAGCTGGTACGTGCAGTACGGCCAGCAGAGGGCTTAGTCATCTGCCGATGCTTCGTTCATTGGGTTTAGCGGCTCCGGAATGATAACGCTGGGCTCCGGGATGGCGGGACTGGGTTCCTGCACCGGAGTAACGTCGGCAGGCTCCGTTTCAATCTGCGGTTGGTACTGGAACTCAGGCACGGTCCGGTGTCCCGCCTCTTCGAGCAGCTGCATCGCGGTTCGCTGGCCTTCGGGTGCTCCCTTGCCGGGGCAATTGCAGAATCGGCTGGTGACGGTGCCGTCGCTCCGCTCGCGCCGTTTGCAGAGGGGACACTCCCACAGCCGGCGGAGATCATATTTCAAGCGTTCAAAAGGGCCCTTCATAGTGCTGCCAGGATAGTAGAATGTGGGTGATTGGAACAGATGAGCCTTGTGACCCAGGATAACTTGCCATGTTCCCTCGAACGAAATGGTTACTTCTGATGATGGGACTTCTCCTGGAATCGCAAGTATCCGCGGCGGACGCGCCGAGCCAGGAACAGGTCCAGGCGGCTCTTGCCAGGGCCTCCGGCTTCTTTCAGCAGGAAGTAGCGAGTGGCGGAGGGTATGTTTATGCCTATAGCGGCGACTTGACGCTTCGCGAAGGAGAAGGCAAAGCAGAGAAGAATGTAATCTGGGTCCAGCCGCCGGGGACGCCAGCTGTGGGAGAGGCATTTTTGGATGCCTATGAGGCGACGAGAGACGAGTTGCATCTCCAAGGTGCTTATGCGGCCGCTAACGCGCTGGTGCGCGGACAGCTTCAGTCGGGAGGCTGGAACTATCATGTAATTGTGGAAGGGGACGGGAGAAGGACCTCTGCCTATCGAGCGGATCACCCCGGCGATGCAGACCCGAATTCCCAGAAGCCTGGGAAGCCCGGTGCCGGCTGGGATGTTTGGAAGCAGCGAAAGGGGAAGGGAAACATCACGACGCTGGATGACGATACCACGCAGGCGGCGACGCGATTTCTCATCCGGACGGATAAGGCGCTGAAGTTCAAAGACCAGCCGATACACGAGGCCGCTTTGTATGCGTTGTCTTCGCTCTTGAACGCTCAGTACGCCAACGGCGGCTGGTCGGCGAATCACGATCGTTATCCCACCAATCCGCCGAATGAGCAGGAATATCCGATCATCAAGGCTTCGTATCAGGAAACATGGTCTTGGACCTGGACAAAAGATTTCACGGGTTGCTATGTGACGAACGACAATCTGATGTCGGACATGATTGACACCATGCTGCTGGCGGCGGAAGTCTATGGCGACAAGAAATACATCGCCTGTGCCGAGAAGGCCGGCGACTTCCTCATCCTTGCCCAGATGCCGGAACCGCAGCGAGCCTGGGCTCAGCAATATGACGCCAAAATGCAGCCCTGTTGGAGCCGGGCCTTTGAACCGCCGGCCATCAGCGGGGGAGAGTCGCAAGCCATTTTGGAGGCCCTTCTGCGGCTCTACCGAGCGACCGGGAAAAGGAAGTATCTGGAGCCGATTCCTCCCGCACTTGCTTGGATGAAGAAGTCCGCATTACCCGATGATCGGCTCGCCCGCTTCTACGAGCTAAAGACCAACAAGCCGCTCTACTTCGTGAAGCAAGCCGACGGACGGGAAGTGCTGACGTACAGCAGCGACGATTTGCCGACCCACTACGGTTTCATTGTGAGTTCCCGCGCGAACCGGATCGAGAAAGAGTATCAGAAGGTGCTGCGAGGGTCGTATCCCAAGAAGGACAATGGCCAGATTGGCGCGGAGCGGAGCGGCAAAGTGAGCGACGAAACGGCTGCCAGGGTTCGCAAAGTCATGGGCTTGCTCGACGGCAGAGGTGCCTGGGTCGAACGGGGAAAGCTGCGGACTTATGCGAAGCATCCCGAGGGAGACATCATTCGGTCCCAGACGTTTATCAACAACGTGCGGCTGCTGAGCGGGTATTTGAACTCGCTGGAGAAGTGATGAGTCAACCGACGAGAATCACTCGCCAATTCTTGGGACCGTGAACGCCAGTCGTGAGTTGCAGTTCAATGTCCCCCGTCTTGCTGGGGCCGGTGATGAATGTGGTGTTGCTGGGGAGGTTTTGCAGTCCCCGTTCATGCAGAATGCCGAAGGCATCGATCAAATCGGGCACGATCTGCTGGCGCTCGACGATGGCGACGTGCATGAAGGGAAGCAGCGAGGCTACTCGCTCCTGCCCTGGACGCGAACAGACCATCAGCGTTCCCGTTTCCGCAATGGCGCAGTCCACGCTGGAGATGCCGATGTCGCAGACGAGCATCGCGGCTCGCTGGGCTGGAAAATCGAGTTGGGACAGGCTTTTGTAGCTGTGACGCACGATGCTCCGGGATTGCAGAAACTCAACCAGTCCCAGTCGCGCGAGCACATCATGTTCCCAGCAAAGTGCCGACTTGGCCGCTGCTTCTTCCAATAGTGTGGCGAGCAGTTCTCTTGCGGCCAGCAAGTCCGGGACTCGGAACGCTTTGCCGCCGACGGCCTCGACCTCTGCTGCCATTTTGTCGCACAAATCGCCGGTTGCCCCGACATAGCCGACATTCGGCGCTACGGGATTCAAATGCACACGGAAGGCTCGGCCAGCTTGAGCGGCTTGGCGAACGCGGCTGAGGCACGACTCGCGGCTCATGGCTGTTTTCCTTCCTGATCCCACCACTCCCG